>NZ_CP116346.1:2110000-2710000 GCF_030254645.1 Paucibacter sediminis | reverse complement strand
ATAGCCAGGCATCGCCGCAGACTTCGCCCATCAAGGTCCACCTCAGCGAGGCCCCATGCAGCAGACCGTTCTGATCCTTGGCGCCACCGGCCGGCTCGGCCAGCAGCTCACCCATGCCTTTGCCAATGCCGGTTGGCGCACCCTGGCGCAAAGCCGCAAGCCCTTGCCGGCCGCCCTGGCGGCCTCCCCTGGCGTGGCATGGCTCGAGGGCGACGCGCTGGCATCGGCACAGCTGCTGCACGCGGCACAGGGCGCCAGCGTGGTGATCAATGCCCTGAACCCACCCTACACCGAGTGGGAGCGCCTGGCCCTGCCGCTGGCCCGGGCCGCGCAAGACCTGGCCCTGCGCCTGGGCGCGCTGCTGATGCTGCCGGGCAATGTCTACAACTTCGGCAACGAGCTACCTGCGCTGCTGCGGGTGGACACGCCCGAGGTTGGCAACACCAGCAAGGCGCGCATCCGCATCGCCATCGAGGCCGGCATGGCCGCGGCGGCGGGCCAGGGGCTGGACTCGGTGGTGCTGCGCGCCGGCGACTTCTTCGGCGGCGCCCAGGGCGGCTCCTGGTTCGATCTGGCCATCGCCAGCCGGCTCCAGCGCGGCAAGCTCGTCTACCCCGGGCCGCTGGATGTGCAGCACGCCTGGGCCTATCTGCCCGATCTGGCGCGCTGCTTCGTGCGGCTGGCCGCGCAGCGCGAGCAATTGAGGGGCCATCGCCGCCTCCACTTCGCTGGCCATGCGATCGAGGGTCAGGTCTTGCTGGAGGCGATGCAAAGCATCTGCGCCCGCCCCATCGAGGCAGGCACCCTGCCCTGGGGCTTGATCCGCCTGGCCGCACCGCTGCTGCCGAGCTGGCGCGCGCTGCTGGAAATGCGCTATCTCTGGCAGCGCCCGCACGCGCTGGATGACGGCGAGCTGCGCCAGCTCATCGGCACGCCGCCGCGGACCGCGCTCGGGCTGGCCCTGCGCCTGAGCCTGCGCGAGCTGGGCCAGGGCGGATTGCTGCGCAATGCCGAGCTGGCGCCGGCCTGAGTTTCACGCTTCTTTACAGAGCGGGCGTCGGCGCCGCCCAAGCGCCGGGCGTTGTCTGTGCACCCTTCACCAGGAGCACCCAGATGAACATCAGCATCCGCATCGCCACCCTGCTTGCACTGTCCGCACTGGCCGGCCTCAGCCAGGCCCAGAACACGCCGCGCGTGGACCAGCGCGAGGCCCATCAGCAGGGCCGCATTGCCCAGGGCGCCGCCTCCGGCTCGCTGACGGCCAAGGAAACCCAGCGCCTGGAACGCGAGCAGGCCGCCATCAACCAGACCGAAGCCAAGGCCAAGGCCGATGGCGTTGTCACCAAGCATGAGCGCCGCAAGCTGCATCGCATGCAGCTTGCGGCCGGCCACGACATCCGCCACGCCAAGCACAATGCCAAGGCCGCCAGCGCGCCGAACTAAGGCTCAGCCCGTCCTCGTCAAGCTTCGCGGGCCTTCTTGATCTCGAGGGCCCGCTCATAGAGCCGGTTGCGCGAGGCACCGCTGAGCTCCGCCGCCAGGCCCACGGCCTGCTTGAGCGGCAGCTCGGCGCTCAGCAGCGCCAGCGCGCGCAAGGCCAGCTCGGGCAGCTCGGCATCGCCGGCTACCACCACCGCCGCCGCATGCAACACCAGCACGAATTCGCCGCGCTCGCGCTGCACATCCGCCGCCAGCCAGGCCGGCATCTCGCCGGCCTTGGCCGTGTGCACCGTCTCAAACTGCTTGGTGAGCTCGCGGCACAGGGTCAGGTCTTGCCCGGGGCAGAGTTCGGCCAGCAGATCGACCACCGCCCTGATGCGGTGCGGCGCCTCGAACAGCACCTGGCTGTAGGGCTGACCCGCCAGCGCCTGGGCCGCGCTGCGGCGCTCCTGCGCCTTGGTGGGCAGGAAGCCGACAAAGCGGAATCCGGCCGAGGCCGCATCGCCGCTGGCGCTCAACGCCGTCACCACGCTGCTGGCACCGGGAATGGGCAGCACGCGCAGGCCGGCGGCGGCCACCGCCGCCACCAGCACCGCGCCGGGGTCCGAGACCGCCGGTGTGCCGGCATCGCTGATATAGGCCAGCCGCTCGCCGCGCTGCAGGCGCGCCACCACCTGGGCCGCGCCCTCATGTTCGTTGTGCTGGTGCACCGCGATCAAGGGCTTGTGCAGGCCCAGATGCCGCATCAGGCCGGCGCTGACGCGCGTGTCCTCGCAGGCCACCGCATCCACCAGCCCCAGCACATGGGCGGCACGGAAGGACATATCCGCCAGATTGCCGATGGGCGTGGCCACCACATACAGCGTGGCGGCGGGATACTGCTGCATGCCAGCCGCCGCAGCGGCGGCCTGCATCAGCAGGGAGGCGTCTATGTTCAAGTGGAGCTCCACGAAAGCGCAGGGCGATGCGGCCGAAGACCGCGCCCTGCATTACCTCCAGCAACAGGGCTTGAGGCTGGTGAGGCGCAATTATCGGGTGGCGCGCGGGCCGCATGCGCGCGGCGGCGAGGTCGACCTGATCATGCTGGACCGCGATGGCACGCTGGTGTTCGTGGAGGTGCGGGCACGCGCCAGCACCAGCCATGGCGGCGCGGCGGCCAGCGTCACCGGCACCAAGCAGCGGCGCATCGTGTTCGCGGCCCGGCATTACCTGCTGCGCCAGGCCACGCCGCCACCCTGCCGTTTCGACGTGCTGGCGCTGGACGGCGAGACCATCACTTGGTTACCTGCCGCCTTCGACGCCGAGCAAGGGTAGACCCTGCTTGCTCGCTTATGATGCCGCCACATGCTTGAACAACGCATACAGCAACAATTCTTCGAAAGCGCCGACCTGCTCTACCAAGTGGCCGAGGCGCTGTCCCGCCCCGTCGCCACCGCGGCGCAAATGCTGGTGGACGGCATCACCGGCGGCGGTCGCGTGCTGTGCTGCGGCCTCGGCGCCTCGGCGCTGGATGCCAGCTACCTGGCGGCCCTGTTGGTGGGCCGCTTCGAACAAGACCGACCCGGGCTGGCCGCCTGGAGCCTCGATGCCCAGGCGCAGCTGGGCACCAGCACCCCCGACAGCGCCGCCGCGCTGACGCGCCAGATCCAGACCCTGGGCCATCCCGGCGACCTGCTGCTGCTGTTCGAGGCCCAGGCCGCCAACGCCCATGCGCTCAAGCCGCTGCTGGACGCGGCGCATGCGCAGGACATGAGCGTGATCGCCCTCACCGGCAGCCAGGACGAGGAAATCCGCGGCCTGCTGCTCGACACCGATGTGCAGCTGAAGGTGCCGCACAGCCGCCAGGCCCGCGTGGCCGAGGCGCATCGCCTGCTGGCGCATTGCCTGTGCGACGCCGTCGATCTGCAACTTCTGGGCGCCGGCGAATGAGCCGCGCCCCCACCACCTACCAGAGCCGCCCATGACCCCGTCGAACTCCAGCCCCACCCGCCGCCTGGCCCTGCTTGCCACGCTCGCCGCCGCCCTGCTGGGCAGCGCCTGTGCCCCCCTGGTGGTGGGCGGTGCGATGGTGGGCGGTGCGCTGATGGCCACCGACCGCCGCACCTCGGGCACGCAGGTGGAAGACGAGGGCATCGAGTTCAAGGTCGGCGCCCGCCTGCGCGAGCAGCTGGGCGATCGCGTGCACATCAGCGTCAACAGCTACAACCGCATGGTGCTGTTGACGGGCGAGACCCGCAACGACGAAGACCGCGCGCGCGCCGAGCAGATCGCCGCCCAGGTGGAGAACGTCAACCGCGTGCTCAACGAGGTGGGTGTGGGCATGCTGAGTTCGATCTCCAGCCGCTCCAACGATGTCTTCATCGCCGGCAAGGTCAAGGCCAGCCTGCTGGATGCACGCGACCTGATGTCCAACGCCTTCTACACCGTGGTGGAGCGCGGCAATGTCTACCTGATGGGTCGCGTCACCGAGCGCGAGGCGCATCGCGCCAGCGAAGTGGCGCGCGGCGTCAGCGGCGTGCAGAAGGTGGTGCGCGCCTTCGAGATCATCAGCGAGGAAGAGCTTGCGCGCATCACGCCCAAGCCCGCACCGACCAAGTAAGCCTTACTTCAGCCGCTTGATCAGGCTGGAGGTATCCCAGCGCCCGCCGCCCAGGGCCTGCACATCGGCGTAGAACTGGTCCACCACCGCGGTGACCGGCAGGCGCGCACCGTTGCGGCGCGCCTCGTCCAGCACCAGGCCTAGATCCTTGCGCATCCAGTCCACCGCGAAGCCGAAGTTGAACTGGTCGTCCACCATGGTCTTGCCGCGGTTGTCCATCTGCCAGCTCTGCGCCGCGCCCTTGCCGATCACGTCCAGCACCTGCTTCATGTCCAGGCCCGCCTTCTGACCGAAGGCGATCGCCTCGGCGAGGCCTTGCACCAGCCCGGCGATGCAGATCTGGTTCACCATCTTGGCGAGCTGGCCGGCGCCCGGTGCACCCACCAGGGTGACCGCGCGCGCAAACGCCAGCGCCACCGACTGGGCCGCCGCGAAGGCTGCGGCATCGCCGCCGCACATCACGGTGAGGGCGCCATTCACCGCGCCCGCCTGGCCGCCCGACACGGGCGCATCCACGAACTGCAGGCCACTGGCGCGCGCGGCGGCGTGCAGCTCGCGCGCCACCTCGGCCGAGGCGGTGGTGTGATCCACAAAGATGGCGCCGGCCGCCATGCCAGCGAAAGCGCCCTGCTCACCCAGCACCACCGAGCGCAGATCGTCGTCGTTGCCGACGCAGGCAAACACGAACTCGGCGCCGGCCGCCGCTGCCGCGGGCGTGGCCGCGCTCGCGCCGCCATATTCCTTCACCCAGGCCTCGGCCTTGGCCGGCGTGCGGTTGTAGACCGTGACGCGATGGCCGGCGCGTGCCAGGTGGCCGGCCATGGGATAACCCATCACGCCGAGGCCGAGAAACGCCACCTTGCGCGGCGGGATGGGGTCGTAGTTGCGAGTGGGTGCGTTCATGCACCCAACTCTAAACGATCGTCAGGTGCTCGGTGCCGGATGAGAGGTCGCCGCTGCGCGCGCGTTCGCTGTTCAGCTTGATCTGCAGGCGCAGATCGTTCACCGAGTCGGCGTTGCGCAGCGCGTCTTCGTAGTTGACGCGGCCGAACTCGTAGAGATCGAACAGGGCCTGGTCAAAGGTCTGCATGCCCTGCTCGCGCGAGCGCTTCATGATCTCCTTGATCTCACCCACCTCGCCCTTGAAGATCAGGTCGGAGATCAGCGGCGTGTTGAGCAGGATCTCCACCGCGGCGACGCGGCCCTTGCCCTCGCGGCGCGGCAGCAGGCGCTGCGAGATGATGGAGCGCAGATTCAGCGACAGGTCCATCAGCAGCTGGGCGCGCCGCTCCTCGGGGAAGAAGTTGATGATGCGGTCGAGCGCCTGGTTGGCGCTGTTGGCGTGCAGGGTGGCCATGCAGAGGTGGCCGGTCTCGGCAAAGGCCACCGCATGCTCCATGGTCTCGCGGTCGCGGATCTCGCCCATCAGGATCACGTCGGGCGCCTGCCGCAGCGTGTTTTTCAGCGCCATCTCCCAATTGTCGGTGTCGATGCCCACCTCGCGCTGGGTGACGATGCAGTTCTTGTGCGGATGCACGAACTCGACCGGGTCCTCGATCGTGATGATGTGGCCGTAGGTGCTCTCGTTGCGATGGTCGATCATCGCCGCCAGCGTGGTGCTCTTGCCCGAGCCGGTGGCGCCCACCACGATCACCAGGCCGCGCTTGGTCTGCACCACCTCGTTGAGGATGGGCGGCAGCTCCAGCGAGGCGATGGTCGGCAGCGAGGCCGGGATGGTGCGCAGCACCAGGCCCACATGGCCCTGCTGCATGAAGGCATTGCAGCGGAAGCGCCCCACGCCCTGCGGCGAGATGGCGAAATTGCATTCCTTGGTGCGCTCGAACTCGGCCGCCTGCTTGTCGTTCATGATGGAACGCGCCAGCTGCAGGGTGTGCTGGCCGGTGAGCGGCTGCGGCGAGACCTTGGTGACCTTGCCATCCACCTTGATGGCGGGCGGGAAGTCGGCGGTGAGGAACAGATCCGAGCCCTTGCGCGACACCATCAGGCGCAGCAGATCATTGATGAACTTTGACGCCTGATCGCGTTCCATACGGGTCCTTCAGTTCGGGCTTGCTGGAAAATTTTGCCGTCACCCACATGGCTGATGCCATATGAGTGACGTCGAACTTCCCGGGCCTCAGCCCGGGAAGTTCTCGGGGAACTTCGCTTTTGCGCGCGCCTCGGCGGGCGCGATCACATTGCGCCGCACCAGGTCGGTGAGATTCTGGTCCAGCGTCTGCATGCCCTGCTGGTTGCCGGTCTGGATGGCCGAGTACATCTGTGCGACCTTGTTCTCGCGGATCAGGTTGCGGATCGCCGAAGTGCCCAGCATGATCTCGTGCGCCGCCACGCGGCCGCTGCCGTCCTTGAGCTTGCACAGGCTTTGCGAGATCACCGCCACCAGCGATTCCGACACCATCGCGCGCACCATTTCCTTCTCGGCCGCGGGGAACACGTCGACGATACGGTCCACCGTCTTGGCGGCCGAACTGGTGTGCAGGGTGCCGAACACCAAGTGGCCGGTCTCGGCCGCGGTGAGCGCCAGGCGGATGGTTTCGAGGTCGCGCATTTCACCCACCAGCACCGCATCCGGGTCCTCGCGCAGTGCCGAGCGTAGCGCGTTGGCGAAGCTCAGCGTGTGCGGGCCGACCTCGCGCTGGTTGACCAAGCACTTCTTTGATTCGTGCACGAACTCGATCGGGTCCTCGATCGTCAGCACGTGGCCGTACTCGCTCTCGTTCAGGTGGTTCACCATCGCCGCCAGCGTGGTGGACTTGCCCGAACCGGTGGGCCCGGTCACCAGCACCAGGCCGCGCGGCTTGAGTGCCAGATCGGCAAACACCTTGGGGCAGTTGAGCTGCTCCAGCGTGAGGATCTTGGACGGGATGGTACGGAACACCGCACCGGCGCCGCGGTTCTGGTTGAAGGCATTGACGCGAAAGCGCGCCAGGCCCTGGATCTCGAAGGAGAAGTCGACCTCCAGCGTTTCCTCATAGGCCTTGCGCTGCGAGTCATTCATGATGTCGTACACCATGTCGTGCACCTGGCGGTGCTCGAGCGGCTCGACATTGATGCGACGCACATCACCGTGCACGCGGATCATCGGCGGCAGGCCGGCCGAGAGGTGCAGGTCGGAGGCCTTGTTCTTGACCGAGAATGCCAGCAGTTGGGTAATGTCCATGATTGGGGCAGAAAGCGTGGGCCATTATGGCGACGATCTCCGAGAACATACAAGAACTGCACCAGCGCATTGCCAGGGCCTGCGAGGCCGCCCATCGCCCCGTGCAAAGCGTCACATTGCTCACCGTCAGCAAGACGTTTCCAGGCGACGCCGTGCGTGCCGCCCATGCGGCCGGCGAGCGCTGCTTCGGTGAGAACTATGTGCAGGAGGGGCTCGACAAGATCGCCGAACTCGCCGACCTGCGCGGCGCGCTCGAGTGGCATCTGATCGGGCCGCTGCAAAGCAACAAGACGCGCGTGGTGGCCGAGGCCTTCGACTGGGTGCACAGCGTCGATCGGCTCAAGATCGCGCAGCGCCTGTCCGAGCAACGCCCGGCCGGGCTGGCGCCGCTGCAGATCTGCCTACAGGTGAACATCAGCGCCGAGGCCAGCAAGAGCGGCATCAGCCTGGCCGAGCTGCCGGCACTGGCCGCGCAGGTGGCGGCACTGCCGCGCCTGCGGCTGCGCGGCCTGATGGCCATACCCGAACCCGCGGGCGATTTCGAGGCGCAGCGCCAGCCGCATCGCGCCCTGGCCCAGGCCCTGGCCGAGCTGAATCGGCAAGGCCTGACCCTCGACACGCTGAGCATGGGCATGAGCGCCGACCTCGAAGCCGCCATCGCCGAGGGCGCCACCATCGTGCGCGTGGGCTCGGCCATCTTCGGCAACCGCGCCGCCAGGGCGTGAGCACCGGCCCGCGCTACCTGGCCCTGGCCGACGAGCTCGGCGCGCTGATACACAGCGGCGCGCTGCGCGCCGGCGATCGCCTGCCCTCGGTGCGCCAGACCTGCCAGACCCGGCATCTGAGCCCGGCCACGGTGTTCCAGGCCTATTACCTGCTGGAGTCGCGTGGCCTCGTCAGCGCCGCGCCGCGCTCGGGCTATTTCGTCAACGCGCTGCCGCTTGGCGCCAGCCCACGCACCTCGCAGCCCTCGGCGCAGCCCGGGCCGGTGGCGGTGAGCGAGCTGGTGTTCGAGGTGCTGGGCGCCTCCAGCGCCGCCGCGCTGCTGCCGCTGGGCTCGGCCTTCCCGGCGGCCACGCTGTTCCCGCTCGAGCCGCTGCGGCGCGCCCTGCAGGCCGGCATGCGCAAGCTCGAGCCGGCCCAGATCACCGCCGAGCTGCCGCTCGGTCACGAGGGGCTGCGGCGCCAGATCGCGCTGCGCTATCTGCGCCTGGGCATCAGCATGGCGCCGGACGAGATCGTGCTGACGAATGGCGCGCTGGAAGCCCTCAACCTGTGCCTGCAGGTGCTGACGCGGCCGGGCGATGCGGTGCTGATCGAAGCGCCCGGCTTCTACGCCGCGCTGCAGGCGCTCGAGCGCCTGGGCCTGCGCGCCATCGAGGTGCCCACCCATGCCGGCGAGGGTGCCGATCTGGATGCCATGGCCGCGCTCATCGCCGAGCACCGCCCCAAGGCCTGCTGGCTGATGACGAGTTTCCAGAACCCGCTCGGCAGCCTGATGCCGGCCGACAAGAAGCGCGCCCTGGTGGCGCTGCTGGCCGGCGCGGGCATCCCGTTGATCGAGGACGATGTCTATGCCGAGCTGCACCACGGCCCCGACGCCGCGCTGCCCGCCAAGGCCTATGCGCCGCAGGGTCAGGTCTTGCATTGCGGTTCCTTCTCCAAATGCCTGGCGCCGGGCTACCGGGTCGGCTGGGCCGCGCCCGGGCCCTATCTGCGCCAGCTGCAGCGCCTCAAGCTGATGAGCAGCCTGGGCGTTTCGCTGCCGGCCCAGGCCGGCCTGAACGAGTACCTGCAGGGCGGCGCCTACGATGCGCATCTGCGCCGCCTGCGCGCCGCGCTGGCCAGCCAGCAGCAGGCCATGCTGGCCGCGCTGCAAGCGCAGCTGCCGGCGGGCGCGCGCATGACCCGGCCCCGCGGCGGCTACTTCATCTGGGTGGAACTGCCCGCGGCCTGCGACGCGCTGCTGCTGCAACGCCAGCTGCTGGCCGAAGGCATCAGCACGGCGCCGGGGCCGATCTTCTCGGCGCGCGCCGAGTTCCGTCATTGCCTGCGCCTGAACAGCGGCCACCCCTGGGATGCGCGCATGGCGGCCGGCATCGCGCGCCTGGGCGCGCTGGCCAAGGCCCAGCTGGCGCCCTGATCCGGTCGCGCCGGGCCGGCACTGATCCTGTGCGGGCCGGCCGCCGGCTGGCAAGATGCCGGCCCATGCCCCGACTGATTCTGCTCTGGCTGCTGGCCCTGCTGCCGCCGCTGGCCGGCGCCCAAGCGCCGTTCGAAGACAGCATGGCCCAGCGCATGCAGGCCTGCACCCTCTGCCATGGCAAAGAGGGGCGCGCCGCGCCGGACGGCTACTACCCGCGCATCGCCGGCAAGCCGGCCGGCTATCTTTACCAGCAGCTGCTGGCCTTCCGCGACGGCCGTCGCCATTACGGCCCGATGCGCGAGCTGCTCGCGCCGCTCAGCGACGCCTATCTGCAGGAGATCGCGCAGCACTTCGCGCAGCTGGAGCTGCCCTATGCGGCGGCCCAGCCCGCCGCTCTGCCGGCGCAAGACCTGGCACGCGGCCAGGCCCTGGTGCGCCAGGGCGACGCGAGCCGCGGCCTGCCCGCCTGCAGCGCCTGCCATGGCGAGGCGCTGCTGGGCGCCCAGGCGCGCATCCCCGGCCTGCTGGGCCTGCCGCGCGACTACCTGAACGGCCAGCTCGGCGCCTGGCGGGCCGGCCAGCGCCGCGCCGCCGCGCCCGACTGCATGGCGGAGATCGCCAAGCGCCTGCACCCCGAGGAGATCAACGCCATCTCGCATTGGCTGGCCGGCCAGACCGTGCCCGTGGGTGCCAAGCCGGCGCCCAGCCCGCCCAAGCCCGCGCCGATGCGCTGCGGAGGCTTGCCATGAGCTGGCGCCATGCGCTCGCCGCGCTGGCGCTGTGCCTGCTGGCCGGCCTGGCCGGTGCCGCGCCCGACACGGCACAGATCGAGCAGGGCGCCTACCTGGCGCGCGTGGGCAACTGCATGGGCTGCCACACCCAGGCCGGCGGCCAAGCCTATGCGGGCGGGCGCGCCATCCCCACGCCCTTTGGCAGCGTGTTCGCCCCCAACCTGACCCCCGACCCCGCCACCGGCCTGGGCCGCTGGAGCGCCGAGGATTTCTGGAACGCCCTGCACCATGGCCGCAGCCGGGATGGGCGCCTGCTCAGCCCCGCCTTTCCCTACGACAACTACACCCTGCTGAGCCGCGCCGACAGCGACGCCATCCACGCCTATCTGCGCAGCCTGCCGGCGGTGGTGGCGCCGGCGCGCGCCCATGGGCTGCGCTTCCCCTACAACACGCAGGCCGCGCTGTGGGTCTGGCGCGCGCTCTTCTTCCGCCCCGGCGAATATCGCCCCGAGCCTGGCCGCGATCCAGCCTGGAACCGCGGCGCCTATCTGAGCCAGGGCCTGGCGCATTGCAGCGCCTGCCACGGCCCGCGCAATGCGCTGGGAGCAAGACCTGGCCCCGCGGACTTCAGCGGTGCCGCCCTGCCCGGCATGGGCTGGTACGCGCCCTCGCTGCACGACCGGCGCGAGGCCGGCGTGGCCGGCTGGGCCGAGGCCGATCTGATGCAATGGCTGAAGACCGGCACGGCCGCGCCCGGCAGCGCCCTCGGGCCGATGGCCGAGGTGGTGCTGGGCAGCACCCGCCACCTCAGCGAGCCGGATCTGCGCGCGATGGCGCGCTATCTGCAATCCCTGCCGCCGCAGGCACGGCCGCGGCCGCAAGCCCAGGCCGCCGCGCCCGCGCTGCGCGCGCAAGGGCGAAGCGCCTACCTCGACCATTGCGCCAGCTGCCATGGCCGCGATGGCGAGGGCCGCCCCGGCGCCTATCCGGCGCTGCGCGGCAATCGCACCGTGCTGATGGAGCCGCCCACCAACCTGCTGCGCGTGATGCTGCAGGGCGGCTTCGCGCCCGCCACGCCGGGCCATCCGCGCCCCTACGGCATGCCGCCCTTTGCGGGCCAGTTGAACGAGGCCGAGCTGGCCGCGATCGCCAGCTATATCCGCCAGGCCTGGGGCAACCAGGCAGGCGCCGTGCAGGCCCTGCAGGTGCTGCAGCACAAGGCCACGCGTTAACCCTTAGACGCGATCAAGCAAGCCCCCGAACGGGGGATCAAGGCCCGGCCGAGCGCGGAAAACGTCACGGCGCCGAATTGTTGCAATGTGTCACGGCGCGGCGCGCGCCGGCACACTCCGGGCTGCTGTTGAGGCGGCCGCAAGGGCGCTCACAACAGCCGTCATGCAACCCGTTTCGCACACGGCCGAAGATTCCGCGACAGATGTCACAGCGCCAGATTCCCTCCCGTGTTTACCCGTATCCAGCAGCCGCACAAGGGCTCCGACAACCGGCTGCAGGCTGATCGCCTGCAGCGAACCTACAAGACTCCGACCTGAGGGAACTTCTGATGAAGCTTCTGTCCCAACTGCGCATCGGGCAACGCCTGGCGCTGAGCTACACCCTGCTGATCCTGCTGCTGATCGCGATCGGCAGCTACGGCGCCTACAGTGCCAACCGCCTGTCCAAGGATCTCGACCGCACCGCCAATTCCAGCCTGGTGAAGATCGCCAGCGCCAATGCACTGGAAGGCAATGTCAACGTGGTGGCACGCGCCGCCCGCGACCTGCTGCTGCTGGACGAAGCGCGCCAGATCAAGAAGCAGAACGCCGCCATCGAAGCCGCGCTGCAGGACAGCGAGAAGCAGCTCGCCGGCCTGGAAGCCACGCTGGACGGCGCCAAGGAGAAGGACTTGATGGGCCAGGTGCGCGAGCGCCAGGGCAAGTTCTTCGCCGCCGTGGCCAGGTTCCAGAAGGTGCAGAAGGACGCCTCGCCCGATGAGGCGCGCGAAAGCCTGATCACCGACGTGCGCCCCGCCCAGCAGGCCTACCAGGACGGCCTCAAGGGCCTGGTCGATCTGCAGTTCGAAAGCGCCAGCGATCTGGCCAAGTCGGGTGCCGAGATCGCCGGCAACTCCGTCATCGTGACCGCCGTGCTGGTGGTGCTGGCGGTGCTGATCGGCGGCGGCGGTGGCATCACCATCGCGCGCTCCATCGTGGTGCCGGCGCGCCAGGCCAAGGACGTGGCCCAGGCCATCAGCGCGGGCGATCTGTCGCAGCACATCGAGGCCGACGGCCAGGACGAACTCAGCCAGATGCTGCACGCCATGCGCGACATGCAGCTGGCACTCTCGGGCGTGGTCAGCAGCGTCAGCTCGGCCGCCGGCGAGGTGGCACAGAACTCCAGCGAGATCGCCGGCAGCAATGTCGACCTCTCCGACCGCACCGCGCGCTCGGCCGCCAGCCTGCAGAACACCGCCGCCTCGGTGGAGCAGATTGCCTCCAATCTGCACGGCGCCAGCGAACTCACCCGCAAGGCCGCCGGCATCGCCACCAAGGCGCGCCAGTCCGCCTCGGCCGGTGGCCAGGTGGTCTCGCAGGTGGTGGCCACGATGGAAGAGATCAGCAGCAGCTCGCGCAAGATCGGCGACATCATCGGCGTGATCGACGGCATCGCCTTCCAGACCAACATCCTGGCGCTGAACGCAGCGGTGGAAGCGGCGCGCGCCGGCGAGCATGGCCGCGGCTTCGCCGTGGTGGCCTCCGAGGTGCGCGCGCTGGCCTCGCGCTCGGCCGCCGCCGCCAAGGAGATCAAGGTGCTGATCCAGGAATCCTCGGTGAAGGTGGAGAACGGCACGGCGCTGGTCAACAACGCCGGCATCACCATCCGCAGCGTGGTCGACGAGGTCAACAACATGGGCCAGCTGATCGAGGAGATCTCGCATTCGGCCCAGGAGCAGGCCAGCGGCGTGGGCGTGGTGAACCAGGCCATGAACGAGCTGGACCGCACCACGCAGCAGAACACCACCCTGGTGGACGACCTCTCGCGCTCCACCGACGCGCTCAAGAACAGCTCCTCGCGCCTGCTCGAGGCGGTGGGCTTCTTCCGCGCCACCACCGCCTGAAACAGGCCAGATCCTTTCCCTGCCGTAACGAAGAGAACCGATATGAAAGCCTTCCACACCTTGACCCGTTCCGCCGCCGCCTGCTGCGCCCTGCTGGCCCTGGCCATCAGCGCCCATGCCGCGGTGCCGAAGATCGTCAAGAAGGTGCCGCCCGAATTCCCCGCCGAGGCCTCGCGCAAGTCGATCACCACCGGCACCGTGAAGGCCAAGATGGCGATCGAGCCGGATGGCAAGGTCTCTTCCGTGGACATCATCGAGGCCGAGCCCCGCAAGGTGTTCGACAAGGCCGTCACCGCCGCGCTGATGGACTGGCGCTTCGAAGCCTCGGGCGAGAAGCAGACCCACGAGGTCAAGCTGGTGTTCAAGAACGAGGACTGAGTCAGGACTTCGCACATGCCCTGCGGCATGTGCGAAGCCTGACTCAGGCCCACGAAAGGCCCTGCTCCGCAGGGCCTTCTGCATTTCATCCATCTGCATGACCTAAATCAAGGAATGCACTGACACGCCAGGCCTCGCTTGCTAGAGTCGATGTAGCGGACACGGTGCCATCAGAGCGCCCCGCCATCGCAAGGACAGCCATCGACCCCACAGGGACGGATCGGCGGCACAAGCGGAGGTGTCATGAGAGTCAACACGCCGGTAAGCCAGCGGGAATATCCCTTCCCCAAGGGCGAGACGCTGGTCTCGACCACGGACCTGCAGGGCCGCATCCTGTATTGCAACGAGGCCTTCATCGAGGTCAGCGGCTATACGCGCGAGGAACTGCTGGGTCAGCCCCACAACCTGATACGCCACCCGGACATGCCCAGCGAGGCCTTCCGCGACATGTGGGCCACCATCCAGGGCGGCCAGCCCTGGTCGGCACTGGTGAAGAACCGCCGCAAGAACGGCGACTACTACTGGGTGCAGGCCAACGTCACGCCGCTGCTGGACGAACGCGGCCGGCCCAACGGCTATATGTCGGTGCGCACCGAGGCCAGCGCCGCGGCCACCGCGGCGGCCGAGCAGCTCTATGCCGGCATGCGGGCGCAGGCCGCCCAGGGCCGGCTCACGCAGGGCCTGCACGAAGGTCTGCTGGTGAACATGACCTCGCTGGGGCAGCTGCGCCGCCGCCTGCAGCCGGGCCTGGCGGGCCGCATGCGCCTGCTGATGGCGCTGCCGGCCCTGCTGGGCTTCGGCCTGGCCAGCCTGCCGCTGCCCGGTGCACCGCGCTGGCTCTGGGGCCTCGCCGTCGCGGCGCTGTGCGCCTGGCTGGGCGGCAGCTATCTGGCCGGCCTGGCGATCGCACCGCTGCGCAAGCTGGTGAGCTTTGCCAACCGCATGGCCGCGGGCGACCTGACCCAGAGCCTCAGCGAGCAACGCCGCGACGAAGTGGGCCAGATCGCGCGCGCGCTGGCCCAGCTGAACGTGAACCTGATGTCCATCGTGCGCGACGCGCGCGTCGGCGTGACCGAGCTGCACCATGGCACGCAGGCGATCTCCGAGGGCAATGCCGATCTGTCGGCGCGCACCGAGACGCAGGCCAGCAATCTGCAGCAGACCGCCTCGTCGATGGAGCAGATCACCAGCACCATACGCGCCAGCACCGAGATGGCGCAGAGCGCGGCCCGGCATGCCGCCGCCGCGCTGGCGGTGAGCAGCAACAGCAACCAGGCGGTGGCCGCGGTGGCGCGCAGCATGGAGAGCATCAGCTCGGCCTCGGCGCGCATCGCCGACATCATCCAGGTGGTCGACAGCATCGCCTTCCAGACCAATATCCTGGCGCTCAATGCCGCGGTGGAAGCCGCACGCGCCGGCGAGCAGGGGCGTGGCTTTGCGGTGGTGGCGTCCGAGGTGCGCGCGCTGGCCCAGCGCACCAGCACCGCCGCCCGCGAGGTACGCGGCCTGATCGCCGAGTCCAGCGAGCGCGTCGCCGAGGGTGGCCAGCAGGTCCAGCAGGCCCAGCAGGCGATGGGCGAGATGCAGCATGCGGTGGACGATATGCACCAGCTGATCAGCCGCATCAGCCATGGCATGGGCGAGCAGATGCTGGGCGTGGAGCAGATCAACAGCGCGGTGGCCCAGCTCGACACGCTGACGCAGCAGAACGCCGCGCTGGTGGAGGAGGTGTCGGCCTCGGCCATGGGCCTGAACGAACAGGCCCAGGCGGTGGAGGATTCGGTCAGCGTGTTCAGGCTGCGCGGCCACGAGCAGCGCGCCGCGCCCGACGCGGTGGCCCTGCGGCGTGCCGCCAAGGCGGGCTTGCAGCGCGCCGCCTGAGTGACTCCCGGGCGACGCCGCGCGCAATCATGAAATAAGCCACAACCGCGCCCGCCGCCGGCAGCGGGCGGGCGGGCTGATCGACGCAGCGCAGCGCTTTGGCCGCATCATGCGTGCTCCACTCCTGCGTATCAGCCATGGATCCCAGCCGCGTGCGCCTGTTCGAGCCGGACGACGAAGTCGCCCGCCTCCAGGCCATGCTGGAGCAGGCGCCCAAGGGCGCGGCCCTGCGCACCGAGCTGATCCTGGCTTGGCAGCTGCGCGAACGCGACACCGCGCGCGCGCGCCAGCTGGCCGATGACATCGCGCACCGGCTCGCCGCCGCCCCCGAGCATGCCGCCGAGCGCGCCGGCTTGCAGCCGCGGCTGCGCCTGCTGCAGGCCGAATGCCTGCGCCTGCAGGCCGAGCTGCCGGCCGCCTTGCTTGAGGCGCAGGCCGCGACGAGCGAGTTCAACAAGCAGGGCGATCGCTGCGGCATGGTCGATGGCTGCTGGGTGCAGGCCCTGGTGCTGGCCAACCAGGGCCAGACGCAGGCGCGCGATGCCGTGCTCGAGCAGGGCATCGTGCTGGCCCAGGCCGCTGGCGACGAGGAACGCCAGCTCATCCTGGAAGCCACGCTGGGGCGCTACCAGTCCTTCCGCGAACTGCGCGCCGCCGAGCAGCGCTGGTCCGAACGCTTCACCGCCCTGCTGCCCGGGCTGCGCGCGCCGGCCGCCGCGGGCGTGCACCTGTTCTTCGGCAGCTGCGCCTACCGCGCCAGCGACTATGCCGGTGCAATCCAGCATTTCAACCGCGGCTTCGAGGCGGCCCTCAAGAGCGGCCAGCTGCACAACGCCATCACCGCGGCCGGCAATATCGGCAACGCCTTCACCAGCCTGAACGACCACGACACCGCGCTCGAGTGGGTGCAGCGCGCCCTCGAGCTGGCGCGCCCCACCGGCTGGCCCGCCAGCGTCGGTGCCTGCCTGAGCCAGATGGGCGAGACGCTGCGCCGCCTGCAGCGCCTGGATCTGGCCGAGGCCCTGCTGGAAGAAGCGCTGCAGACGCTCAAGCCGCTGGAGGCCTCGCGCAACTACGCCGTGGCGTTGAAGTACCGCGCCGATCTGGCGCTGGACCGCGGCGCCTACCAGCAGGCGCTGGACTGCTATCTGATGCTGGAGCAGCGCTCCAGCGGCCCGCAGGGCGGCGACCTGCAGCTCGAAATGCAGTGCGGCAAGGCCAAGGCCCTGCTGCAGCTGGGCCAGCTCGAGGCCGCCGGGCGGGTCGCGCAGGAGGCCTTGCAGCAGGCGGTGAAGGCCGGCCTGGACGACCAGCAGGTGGAGGCCCGCCAGGTGCTGGCGGCGATCAGCGGCCAGCTGGCGCGGCAGGGCCGGCAGCCCGAGACCAGCGCGCTCGAGCATCTGGAGCAGGCCCTGCAGGTGGCCGGCCGCATCGCCGGCTACCAGGCCTCGGCCGATCTGCTCAGCGACCTGGGCCAGGCCTATGCGCAGGCCGGCCGCCATGCCGAGGCCTACGCCGCCTCCGAACAATCGGTGGCCACGCGCGAGCGCCTGCACAGCCAGGTGGCCCACCAGCGCCTGATGGCCCTGCAGCTGCGCCACATGACCGAGAACGCGCGTGCCGAGGCGGCCCACCACAAGCAGATGGCCGAGGCCGAGGCCAAGCGCGCCGCCCTGCTGCAGCGCACCAGCGTGACGCTGGAGCGGCTCGGCGCGATCGGCCAGGAGATCACCGCCCACCTGGATGCCGAATCGGTGTTCCTGACCCTGCACCGCCATGTGCACGCCCTGCTCGATGCCGCGGGTTTCTGCGTCTACCTGATGGATGCCGACGGCCTGGCCCTGACCTCGGTGTTCGACATGGAAAACGGCCAGCGCCTGCCCAGCGAGCGCGTCGCGCTGAACGACCCGCATTCCAACTCGGCGCGCTGCGTGCGCGAGCGGCGCGAGCTGTCGGTGCACCTGGCCGCCGACGGCAGCGACCCCAGCCAGGTGCCCGGCACCATGCGCACCCTCAGCGCCCTGTTCGCGCCGCTGATGGTGGGCGAGCGCGTGCTGGGCGTGATGACGCTGCAGTCCCCGCATGCCAATGCCTATGCCGAACACGAGTGGCTGATCTTCCGCAGCCTGTGCGCCTATACCGCGATCGCGCTGGACAACGCCAGCGCCTACCGGCACCTGAAGGATGCCCAGGCCCAGCTGGTGGCACAGGAGAAGCTGGCGGCGCTGGGCGCCCTGGTGGCCGGCGTGGCGCATGAGCTCAACACGCCGATCGGCAACAGCCTGCTGATGGCCTCCACCCTGCAGCAGCGCAGCGAGGAAGTCACCCAGGCCGCGCAGGACAACAGCCTGCGGCGCTCGGCCCTGATGAGCTATCTGGCCGATGCCAGCTCGGCCTCGCAGCTGATCGCGCGCGGCCTCAGCACCGCCGCGGCCCTGGTCGCCAGCTTCAAGCAGGTGGCGGCCGACCGCACCACCGAGCAGCGCCGCGTGTTCGACCTCGCGCACACCAGCCAGGACATCGTCGCCACCATGATGGGCGCGATCCGCAAGAGCGGCCATGCGATTGCGCTGGAGATCCCCGAGGGCATCCGCATGGACGCCTACCCCGGCCCCTTCGGCCAGGTGCTCACCAACCTGATCAACAACGCGCTGCTGCATGCCTTCGAAGGCCGCAGCCGCGGCCGCATGCTGCTGACGGCCGCGCCGGCCCGGCCCGGCTGGGTGGAGCTGCGCTTCAGCGACAACGGCCGCGGCATCAGTGCCGAGCACCTGCACCGCATCTTCGAGCCCTTCTTCACCACCAAGCTGGGCCAGGGCGGCAGCGGCCTGGGGCTGTCGATCAGCTACAACATCGTGAAGAGCCTGTTCGGCGGCGAGATCCAGGTCGAGGCCGCCCCCGGCGGCGGCTGCTGCTTCGTGCTGCAACTGCCGCTGAGCGCGCCCGAACAGCCGCTGGATGCGCGCCTGGCCGCGCCCGAACGCTTTTCCTGAGCCCGGGCGCCCAAGTCCGGGACAATGCGGACTTCGATAGCAGCAGCACAGCGAGCACAGACGAGATGGCGATTCAATGGTTCCCCGGGCATATGAACACGACCCGGAATGCGATCAAGGAGCGCATGAAGGGCGGCATCGACGTGGTGATCGAGCTGCTCGACGCGCGCTGCCCGGGCGCCAGCGCCAACCCCCTGCTGGCCGAGCTGACCGACAGCAAACCCACCCTCAAGCTGCTCAACAAGCAGGACCTCGCCGACCCGGCGCGCACCGCCTTGTGGCTGGCCCATTACAACGCCCTGCCCGCCACCCGCGCGATCGCGCTGGACACCGCCATGGTGGCGCCCGCCAAGGCGCTGGTGGCCGCCTGCCGCGAGCTGGCGCCGAACCGCGGCGGCATGGCCAAGCCGCTGCGCGTGCTGATCTGCGGCATCCCCAATGTGGGCAAGTCCACCCTCATCAACACCCTGGTGGGCAAGCGCTCGGCCAAGACCGGCGACGAGCCCGGCATCACCAAGGTGGAGCAGAAGATCGTGCTGGACCAGGACGTCTACCTGTTCGACACCCCCGGCATGCTGTGGCCCCGCATCAGCATCGAGCAGGCCGGCTACAACCTCGCCGCCAGCGGTGCGGTGGGCCGCAATGCCTTTGACGAGGCCGAGGTGGCGCTGGAACTGCTGCACTATCTGCGCGCCGAATACGCCGGCCGGGTGGAGGAGCGCTACAAGCTCGCCAGCAGCGTCGACGGCGGCGAACTGGACGACGAGGGCCTGCTCACCGCGATTGGCCGCAAGCGCGGCGCCATGCTGGGCGGCGGGCGCGTCAGCCTGCAAAAGGCCGCCGAGGTGCTGATCTACGAATTCCGCCAGGGCCTGCTGGGCCGCATCACGCTGGAGACGCCGGAGCAGTTCGCCGCCTGGGCGGCCGCCGCGGCACTGGCCGACCAGCAGCGCCTGGAAAAGATTGCCGCGCGCAAGCGCAAGACCAAGACGCCGCAACGCGGTGGTCCGGTGGCGGAAGACGAGCAATAAGTCACATCCCGGGGCAGACCCTGGGGTTTGTCATGAGGCTCACACAGTGGCGCGGCATGGTGCCGGCATGTTCATTCAATTTGCCGACCTCACCACCATGCCCAGCCTCAGCATCCGCAAGCGCCTCATCCTGGCCGCCGCCTTCGTGGGCCTGTGCATGGCCGGCCTGGCGCTCTATGCGCAGCTGAGCCTGCGCGCCAGCGAGCAGGCCACCGAAGCCTTCTTCACCCGCCCCCAGGTGCAGGCGCGCCAGGCCGGCGAACTCAAGGCCGCGCTCGGCACGCTCTTCATGCACGAGAAGAACATGCTGATCAGCTACGAGCTGCTCAGCGAGGCGCAGCGCCATGAGCAGCTGTGGCGGGCCAGCTGGCGCGAGGCCGAGGGCCTGCTCGCCAGCCTGCGCGCGCTGCGGCCCGACGCGGAAAGCGGTGCCGCGCTGGCCGAGCTGGAGGCCGGCCTGCGCGGCTACCGCAGCGGTTTCGAGCCGGTGATGAAGGAAGTGCTGGAGGAGCGCCTGCTCACCCCGGCCGAGGGCAACCGCGCCATGCAGCCGGTGCTGCCCGCGGTGCAGCGCGCCCAGGCCGCGCTGCAGACCCTGGTGCGCGTCAGCGCGGCCCAGGCCGACGAGGCGCGCGCGGCGCTGGAGGCGCGCGCCCGCCACACGCGCTGGGTGCTGACGCTGGGGCTGAGCGTCTGCCTGGCGCTGTGCCTGGCGGTGCTGCTGCTCACCACCCGCTCGGTGGTGCGCGCCATCGGCGCCGCGCGCGCCGCCGCCGAACGCATTGCCGCCGGCGACCTCAGCGTGGCGATCGTGCCGCAGGGCGACGACGAGGCCGCGCAGATGCTGCTGGCGCTGGCGCGCATGCAGCAAAGCCTGGCCGGCCTGGTGGGCGAGGTGCGCGACACCACCGCCGGCCTGCATGCCGCCTCGCAGGACATTGCCAGCGGCAACCAGGACCTGAGCGAACGCAGCGAGCACAGCGCCTCCAGCCTGCAGCAGACCAGCGCCTGCATGGCCCTGCTGAGCGACAAGGTGCAGCGCAGCGCTGCCGATGCGCAAACGGCCCGCGCGCTGGCCAGCGACGCCAGCCGGGTGGCCACGCGCGGCGGCGAGGTGGTGGCCCAGGTGGTGCAGACCATGGACGAGATCCAGGCCAGCTCCAAGCGCATCGGCGACATCGTCGGCGTGATCGACGGCCTGGCGTTCCAAACCAATATCCTCGCCCTGAACGCCGCCGTGGAGGCGGCACGCGCCGGCGAGCAGGGCCGCGGCTTCGCGGTGGTGGCGGCCGAGGTGCGCAGCCTGGCGACGCGCTCGGCCGAGGCCGCCAAGGAGATCAAGCAGCTGATCGGCGCCTCGGTGCACAAGGTGGGCAGCGGCACCGCCCTGGTGGTGGATGCGGGCCAGACCATGCAGGACATCGTGCAATCGGTGCGCAGCGTCAGCGCCACCATCGCCGGCATCAGCGCCTCGGCCCAGCAGCAAAGCCAGGAGCTCGGCGAGGTCAGCAGCGCGGTGGCGCAGCTGGACGAGCTGACGCAGCGCAACGCCGCCCTGGTGGAGCAATCGGCGGCGGCGGCCGAGGGCCTGCGCGAACGGGCCGAGCGCCTGCAGGGGCTGGTGGCGGGCTTCCGCTGCTGAGCGTTCAGCCCAGGCCCAGCAGCACCCGCGCCTCAGCCGGGCTGGCCACCGCGCGGCCGGCGCGCTCGGCGCATTGCGCCAGCGCCTGGATCAGCACGCCATTGCCGCTGGCGCGCTCGCCGTCCGGCAGGTAGAAGGTGTCTTCCAGGCCGGTGCGCAGCATGCCGCCCAGCTCGGCGGTCTTCTGGTGCACCGGCCAGATCTCGCTGCGGCCGATCAGGGTGGTCTGCCAGAGCGCACCGGGCGGCAGATAGCGCGGCAGCAGGGATAACAGATCGGCGTCGCAGGGCATGCCCGAGGCCACGCCCATGACGAAGTTGAGGTCGGGCGTGCCGCGGTACATGCCGGCCTTCAGGTACATGCCCACCGCGCGCACGATGCCGACATCGAAGCACTCGAACTCGGGATGCGCGCCGCATTCGGCCATCACGTCAAGAAAGGCCTGCACCTTGGCCACCGGGTTGTCGAACACCATCGGCGGCCAGGCCCAAGTGCCATCGTCCTTGAGCTTGAGGTAGTTGAGGCTGCCGGCATTGCAGGCGGCGATCTCGGGGCGCACGCGGCGTATGCAGGCCGCCGGGCCGGCGATATCGGGGCCGATCACCCCCGTGGTGAGGTTGATGATGACGCCGGGGCAGGCGGCACGGATGGCCGAGACGACGCTGTCGGCCACCTCCGGGTCCCAGCTGGGCAGATGGCTCAAGCCCTCCTCCTGCATGCGCAGATGCACATGCATCACCGAGGCACCGGCGTTGAAGGCGTCGCGCGCCTCACTGGCCATCTGCGCCGGCGTCACCGGCACCGGGTGCTGCCTGGGGTTGGTGAGCACGCCGGTGAGCGCGCAGGTCAGGATGGCTTTGTTGTCCATTCAGTTGTCCTCGAGTTCAACGAGCAGGGCGCCGGCCGCGACCGATTCGCGCGGGCCCACATGCAGGGTCTTGACGCGCCCGGCGCGCCCGGCGGTGAGCCACATCTCCATCTTCATGGCCTCGACGCTGAGCAAGGCCTGACCCTCGGCGACGCTGTCGCCCTCGGCCACCAGCACCTGCGCCACCAGGCCGGCCACCGGGGCGCGGGCATGGGCGGGGTTGTTGAGATCCCGAGCTTCAGGGAAGGCCGAGGGCTCGTGGAAACGGAACACCGCGGCGCCAGCGGCGAGCTCCAGGCTGCCGGCCTGCTCGTCGCGCAAGGCAATCACGCTGCGCTGCAAGCCGTCCAGACTGATGCGCCAGCGCCCCGCGGCGTCCTGGCCCAGCAGACTGAGTTCATGCACTTGTTCACCGGCTTGCAGGCGCAACTGGTGGCCGCCGACCGTTGCGCGCCATTGGCGGCGCTGCTCTCCCTGCTGCAGGCTGAGATCGAAACTCGCCACGCTGGCGGGCCGCGGCGCGGCGGGCGTCGGCACCATCAAGACCAAGGCCGCGGCGATCAGCCAATCCGACTCGCTGGGCTCGGGGGCAGGCAAATGCCAGCCGTCCAGCGAGGCGGTGTGCAGGCGCGCCTGGCGGAAGTCCGGGTGGTCCAGCAGCTCGGCCAGGAAGCAGGCGTTGTTGGCGATGCCCAGCAGGGGCGCATCGGCGAGCGCCGCGCGCAGGCGCCGGATCGCGTCGGCGCGGTCGCGCCCATGGGCGATGAACTTGGCCACCATGGCGTCGTAGTGCGGCCCGACCTCGCCGCCCTCGGCCACGCCGGCGTCGATGCGCACCCCGGGGCGCAGCGCCAGCTCGGGCCGCCACCAGGCGATGCGGCCGGTCTGCGGCCGGAAGCCCTCGTAGGGGTTCTCCACATAGAGCCGCGCCTCGATGGCATGCCCCTGGAACTGCACGTCCTGCTGGGCGAGCGGCAGGGGCTCGCCGGCGGCGATACGCAGCTGCCATTCCACCAGGTCCAGGCCGGTGACGCATTCGGTCACCGGGTGCTCGACCTGCAGCCGCGTGTTCATCTCCAGGAAGTAGTGCTTCAGTTCGGCATCGACGATGAACTCGACCGTGCCCGCGCCCACATAGCCCACCGCCTGCGCGGCCGCCACCGCATCGGCTCCCATGGCGGCGCGCATCGCCGGGCTCACCAGCGGCGAGGGCGACTCCTCGATGACCTTCTGGCGGCGGCGCTGCGCGGTGCAGTCGCGCTCGCCGAGGTGGATGCAAGCCCCTCGGGCATCGGCAAACACCTGGATCTCGATGTGGCGGCCTTCGGTGATGAGGCGCTCCAGCATCAGCGTGCCGTCGCCAAAGGCGCTCTCGGCCTCGCGGCGCGCGCTCGCGATGGCGCCCGCCAGTTCGGCGGCCCGGTGCACCACCCGCATGCCGCGCCCGCCGCCGCCGGCCACGGCCTTCACCAGCAGCGGGTAACCCAGCTTCATCGCCTCGGCGCTGAGCGTGGCCTCGTCCTGCTGCTCGCCCAGATAGCCGGGCACGCAGGGCACGCCGGCCGCCAGCATGCGCCGCTTGGCCGCCGACTTGCTACCCATGGCCGCGATGCTGGCCGCCGGCGGGCCGATGAACACCAGGCCCGCATCCGCGCAGGCCTGGGCAAAGTCGGCGCGCTCGGAGAGAAAACCGTAGCCGGGATGGATGGCGTCGGCGCCGGTGCGGCGCGCGGCCTCCAGCATCGCCGCGATGTCCAGATAGGAACCGATCTGCAGGGCCTCGTCGGCCTGCGCCACATGGGGCGAGCCCGCGTCCGGCTCGGTGTAGACGGCCACGCTGCGATAGCCCAGCGTGCGCGCCGTGCGCATCACCCGGCAGGCGATTTCGCCGCGGTTGGCGACAAGAATCTTGCTAAACATGGCTGCTCCGCGGCTCAATCGCCGCTCGCTGCGCGAGCCAGGCGATTTGGTGTTCGCTCACATGCTGCGCATATGAGCGCTCCCCCGCGCCTGCGGCGCGACCGCCGCGGTTGGCGATGAGGATCTTGCTGAAACTGCTGCTCATACGGGAGCCCATGCCGGCTTGCGTTTCTCGAGAAAGGCGCTCACGCCCTCCATGCCCTCGGGCCCCAGCGCCGCGCGGGTGAAGGCCTCGGCCGCCTCGTCCACCAGGCTGGCCGGCGCATGCAGGCGCGCGCGCGCCATCAGCTGCTTGGTGGCGGCCAGCGCGGCCGGTGCGCATTGCAGGATCTCGCCCAGCACGCGCTGCAGGGCCGCATCCAGCTCGGCGCCAACGCCGTGCAGCTCGTGCAGCAGGCCCAGGGCCAGGGCCGCGCGCCCATCGAGCTTGCCGCCGGTGACGGCGAGGCGGCGGGCCTGCGAGTAGCCCAGGCGCTCCACCAGGAAGGGCGCGATCTGTGCCGGCACCACGCCCAGCGAGGTCTCGGGCAGGCGGAAGCTCACCGTCTCGCCGCCCAGGGCCACGTCGGCCACGCAGGCCAGGCCGAAGCCGCCGCCCATCACCACGCCCTCCAGCAGCGCCACGATGGCCAGCCTGCTGGCCGCGAAGGCGCCGCAGAGATGGCCGAAGGCGGCGTTCATCTCGGCCAGCACGGACGGGCCTTCGTCGGCCAGGCGCATGCGCGCGCCGGCCATGTCCTTGAGATCGCCGCCGGCGCAGAAATGCCCGCCCGCACCGCGCAGCACGATCACGCGCACCGTGGCATCGGCCTCGGCTGCCGCGAGCGCGGCGCGCAGCTCGGCCACCATGGCCATCGAGAGCGCGTTGCGCAGCTCGGGGCGATTCAGCGTCAGGTGCAGCACGCCGCCCTCATGGCGCAGCAGCAGGGTCTGGTAATCGGCCATATCGCTCAGCCCTTCGGCAGCGTGCCTTCGAGCTTGCAGATGATGGACAGCATCACCTCGTCGGCGCCGCCGCCGATCGAGACCAGGCGGCCATCGCGGTAGGACTGGCTGATGGGGTTGTCCCAGGTGAAGCCCATGCCGCCCCAGTACTGCAGGCAGGAATCGGACACCTCGCGGATCAGGCGGCCGCATTTGAGCTTGGCCATCGAGGCCAGCTTGGTGACGTCCTTGCCCGCCACATATTGATCCACCGCCGCGTAGGTGAGCGCGCGCAGCGCCTCCACCTCGGTGCGCAGTTCGGCCAGGCGGAAATGCACCACCTGGTTGTCGAGGATGGACTTGCCGAAGGCCTTGCGTTCGCGCGTGTAGCCGATCGTCAGGTCGATCAGCCGGTCCAGGTTCTTCAGCGAGCTGGCCGCGCCCCAGAGCCGCTCCTCCTGGAACTGCATCATCTGGAACATGAAGCCCATGCCCTCCTGGCCGATCAGGTTGCGCTGCGGCACACGCACGTTGTCGAAGAAGAGCTGGGCGGTGTCGGAGGCGTCCATGCCGATCTTGTGGATCTTCTGGCGCGTGATGCCCGGCAGGTCCATGGGCACGACGATCAGGCTCTTGTTCTTGTGCACCGGGCCATCGCTGGTGTTGACCAGCAGGCAGCACCAATCGGCCTGCATGCCGTTGGTGATCCACATCTTGCTGCCGTTGATCACATAGTCGCCGCCGTCCTTCTTCGCGCTGGTCTTGATGGCGGCCACGTCCGAGCCGCCGCCGGCCTCGGAGACGCCCAGGCAACCGACCAGATCGCCGGCGATCGAGGGCGCGAGGAACTCGCGCCGCAGCTCGTCCGAGCCGAAGCGCGCCAGCGCCGGGGTGCACATATCGGTGTGCACCCCGATGCCCATGGGCACGCCGGCGCAGTAGCAGGTGCCCAAGGCCTCGGCCATCACCATCGAGTAGCTGAAGTCCAGGCCCGCACCGCCGAATTCCTCGGGATATTTCAGGCCCAGCAGGCCCAGATTGCCCAGCTTCTTGAAGACCTCGTGGGCCGGGAACTGCTCGGCCTTCTCCCACGCGGGCACATGGGGGTTGAGCTCCTTCTCGACAAACTTCGTGACCGTGTCGGACAGGGCACGGTGTTCTGCGCTGAATTGCATCTCGGGTCTCCTCTGTTGTTCAGAATCGGGCCACGCCAAAGGCGTTTGGCCGCAGGGGGTGCGCCTCGGCCTCGCGTGCCAGCGCCAGGCCCAGGGCCAGCACGCGGCGCGTGTCGCGCGGGTCGATCACGCCGTCGTCCCACAAGCGTGCGGTACCAAAGAGCACGCTGGATTCGCGCTCGATGCGCTGGCGCAGCTGGTCGCTCATGGCGGCCAGGGCTTCGTCGTTGACCGGCGCGCCCATGCGCTCGAGCTTGGCGCGGTTGATGATGTCCATCACCTTGGCGGCCTGGGCCCCGCCCATCACCGAGGTGCGCGCGCTGGGCCAGCTGAAGATGAAGCGCGGGTCGAAGCCGCGCCCGCACATGCCGTAGTTGCCGGCGCCGAACGAGCCGCCCAACAGAAAAGTGAACTTCGGCACGCGCGCATTCGCCACCGCCTGGATCATCTTGGAACCATGCTTGATGGCGCCCTGGCGCTCGGCCTCGCGGC
Organism: Paucibacter sediminis; assembly: GCF_030254645.1. Taxonomy (NCBI): domain Bacteria; kingdom Pseudomonadati; phylum Pseudomonadota; class Betaproteobacteria; order Burkholderiales; family Sphaerotilaceae; genus Roseateles; species Paucibacter sediminis. The sequence goes on along the minus strand of NZ_CP116346.1, from coordinate 2,683,484 downwards.
CCACCATATAGCCGGTGGTGTTCTGCAGAAACACCAGCGGCGTACCGCTCTGGTCGCAGAGCTGGATGAACTGCGCCGCCTTGGTGGAACCCTGCGGCTGGATCGCCCCGTTGTTGGCCAGGATGCCCACCAGCTGGCCCTCGATGCGGGCATGGCCGCACAGGGTCTCGCTGCCGTACGCGGCCTTGAACTCGAGGAAGTCCGAGCCGTCGACGATGCGCGCGATCACCTCGCGCGCATCGTAGGGCTCGCGCTCGTCGGCCGGCACCACGCCCAGCAGCTCGTCGGCGTCATGCAAGGGCGCGGGGCCGGGAGCCTGCACCGGCACGCTGGGCCAGTTGAGCTTGTCCATCAGCTCGCGCGTCAGCGCCAGCGCATGGGCGTCGTTCTCGGTGAGGTACTCGCCCAGGCCGGTGACGCTGGCATGCAGCTCGCTGCCGCCCAGCTCCTCGTCGGTGGCGTCTTCGCCGATGGCGGCCTTCACCAGCGGCGGGCCGGCCAGGTAGATGCTGGAGCGCTCGCGCACCAGCACCACATAGTCCGCCAGGCCCGGCAGATAGGCGCCGCCCGCGGTGGACGAGCCATGCACCACCGCGATCTGCGGAATGCCGGCGGCCGAGAGCCGCGCCTGGTTGGCAAAGCTGCGCCCGCCCTCCACGAACATCTCGCTCTGGTACATCAGGTTGGCGCCGCCGCTCTCCACCAGATAGATCAGCGGCAGCTTGTTCTCGCGCGCGATCTCCTGGGCGCGCAAGGCCTTCTTCAGGCCCATCGGCGCGACGGTGCCGCCCTTGATGGCGCTGTCGCTGGCCGAGATCAGCACGCGCTTGCCGGCCACCACGCCGATGCCGACGATGGAGCCGCCGCCCAGCACGCTCTTCTTGCCGTCGTCGTCGTGCAGCCCCAAGCCCGCCAGCGACGAGAGCTCCAGAAAGCCCGAGCCCCGGTCCAGCAGGCGCGCCACGCGCTCGCGCGGCAGGAGCTGACCCCGCGCCTCGAACTTGTCGCGCTTGGACGCCGATTCGGCGATCACCTTGGCCTCCAGCGCGCGCAGCTCGGCCAGCTTGGCCTGCATGGCCTCGGCATTGGCGGCGAAGGCCTTGGACTTGGGATTGAGGCGGCTCGCGAGCACGCTCACTTCAGCACCTCGGGGGTGGCGGCACGGTGGAAGCCGTTGAACGGTGTGGTGCCGGCATGGTCCAGATTCGGGAACATCGGATTGCCCAGCGAGGCCGCGCCATCGATCTGCAAGGTCACGCCGGTGATGAAGGCGGCGGCCGGCGAGAGCAGGAACACGATGGCCGCCGAGATCTCGGCCTCGCTGGCCAGGCGGCGCAGCGGCACATGGTTCTTGAGCTGGCGTATCAGCAGCTGGATCGCCGGCCCATAGCTGTCCATGCCGCTGGAGGCCACCCAGCCGGGCGCCACCGCGTTGACGCGCACGCCGGCATGGGCCCACTCGAAGGCGGCGCTCATGGTGAGGTTGCTCATGCCCGCGCGCGCCGCGCCGCTGTGCGCCATGCCGGGCATGCCGTTGCGGAAGTCCGCCGTCATATTGACCACCGCGCCGCCATGCTGCTGCAGGCTCTGGTTGAAAAGTTCGCGCATCATCAGAAAGCCGCCGGTGAGGTTGTTGCCCACCACGGCCTCGAAACCGCGCTTGGAGATGGCCATCAGCGGCGCGGGGAACTGGCCGCCGGCGTTGTTCACCAGGCCGGTGACCGGGCCATGCTGCGCCAGCACCGCGGCGATGTTGGCCTTGACGGCCTCCTCCTCGCGGATGTCGAAGGCGCGCCAGTCGCATTGGCCGCCGTCCTCGCGTATCTCTGCCGCCACGCGCTCGAGCTTGTCGGCGCTGCGGCCCGAGAGGATCACGGTGGCCCCCAGCGCCGCCAGCTCATGGGCGGTGCAGCGGCCGATGCCCGAGCCGGCACCGGTGACCCAGATGCGCTGCCCCTTGAACAAGCCCGGACGGAACACGCTGTCGTAGCGCCCCGCCCCCGTTCCATCTGCCTGACTCATGCCGCTGCCTCACCATCCGTTGCTCATCACGCGAATGACCGACAGCTTCCGTTAACGTCACCCTGCTTTCATATTGGTGATTACCATCAGGCGAACGGCAGGCAATCGGCCTAGCATGCTGAACATCCCAATCCGACCCGGAGTCTTGACCATGGATCTGCAAGCCATCACCGAAGCCCTGCGCGGCAAAGTAGGCGCCGAGAGCGGCCTCAACGCCGTCCTCAAGTTCGACCTGGGCGCCGATGGCGTGGCCGTGATCGACGGCAAGAGCATCCCCAACAGCGTCAGCAACGAGGATCGCGAGGCCGACTGCACCGTGGCCATCACGCGCGAGAACCTGATCGCCCTGCTGAGCGGCGAGCTCAACCCCATGAATGCCTTCATGATGGGCAAGATCAAGGTCAGCGGCGACATGGGCGTGGCGATGAAGCTGCAGCGCGTGGTCGGCTGAGGCCCGCGCTGATGATGAATTCGCGCGCCAAGGCCGCCGCGCTGGAGATGCTGGAAAGCAGCAACAGCGCACCGCAGGAGCAGCTCTACGGCATCACCCAGCTCTGCGACGAGTTCGAGCTGACGCCGCGGGCGATACGCTTCTACGAAGACAAGGGCCTGCTGGCGCCGCGGCGCGTCAATGGCGCGCGCGTCTACACCCAGCGCGACCGCGCACGGCTGAAGATCATCCTGCGCGCCAAGGCCATCGGCTCCTCGCTGGAGGAGATCAAGCATTACCTGGACCTCTATGGTTCGCATGGCGAGGGCCGCGCCAAGCAATTGCAGTGGACGCTGGAGCGCACCGGCGCGGCGATTGCCGAGCTGGAGCAAAAGCGCGCGCACATCGACGCCACCCTGGCCGAGCTGCGCCTGATCAACGAGACGGTGCGCGCCCAGCTCACCGCGGAGAAATCGACATGAGTCTGCCCCTCTTCCCCTCCAGCTGGATGAACGACGAGCACCGCATGCTGCAGGACAGCGTGGCGCGCTTCTTCAAGGAGCGCTGGGTGCCGCGCGCGGCCGAATGGCGCGAGGGCGGCATGATGGGCCGCGACACCTGGCTGGAAGCGGGCGCCAACGGCCTGCTGTGCACCGGCATCCCCGAGGCCTATGGCGGCGGCGGTGGCGACTTCGGCCACGAGGCGGTGATCCTGCTGGAACAGGCCAAGGCGAATCTGAGCGGCTTCGGCGGCGGCCTGCACTCGGCCATCGTCGGCCCCTACATCCTGCATTACGGCAACGAGGAGCAAAAAGCACGCTGGTTGCCGCGCATGGCCCGCGGCGAACTGGTCGGCGCGATCGCGATGACCGAACCCGGCACCGGATCCGACCTGCAGAGCGTGCGCACGGTGGCGCGCCGCGAAGGCGATGAGTACGTGCTGTCGGGCCAGAAGGTCTTCATCACGAATGGCCAGAACGCCAATCTGGTGGTGGTGGTCTGCAAGACCGACAAGAGCGCCGCGGCCAAGGGCATCTCGCTGCTGGTGGTTGAGGTGGAAAACGAAGATGGCAGCCTGGTGCCCGGCTACCGCCGCGGCCGCAACCTCGACAAGATCGGCATGAAGGCGCAGGACACCTCGGAGCTGTTCTTCGACGAGGTGCGCGTGCCGGTGGCCAATCTGTTGGGCGGCGCCCATGCCGCGCCCGGCGAGGGCGAGGGCCAGGGCTTCATCCAGCTGATGCAGGAGCTGCCGCAGGAGCGCCTCATCATCGCGGTGACCGCCGTCGGCGCGATGGAGCGCGCGCTCAGCGAGACCCTGGCCTATACCAAGGAGCGCAAGGCCTTCGGCAAATCGGTCTGGGACTTCCAGAACACCCGCTTCAAGCTGGCCGAGGTGCAGAGCCAGGTGTTGGCCGCGCGCGCCTTTGTGGACGCCTGCATGGACGCGCATCTGAAGGGCGAGCTCGACGCCGCGCGCGCCGCCCTGGCCAAGGCCTGGAGCACCGACCTGGCCTGCAAGGTGATGGACGAATGCCTGCAGCTTTTCGGCGGCTATGGCTACATGATGGAGTACCCGATCGCCGAGCTGTACGCCGACGCCCGCGTGGCGCGCATCTATGGCGGCACCAACGAGATCATGAAAGAGCTCGCGTCCCGCTTCATGTGAGTGGCGCCAGGAGACAACAATGTTCGACGCATACCTGTTTGATCATGTACGCACCCCGCGCGGCAAGGGCAAGAAGGATGGCCGCCTGCACCAGGTGAGCCCGGTGTGGCTGCTGCGCGGCCTGCTGCAGGCCCTGCAGCAGCGCCAGCATCTGGACACCGCCCTGGTGGACGATGTGGTGCTGGGCTGCGTGACCCCGGTGGGCGAGCAGGGCGCCGACATCGCGCGCACCGCGGTGCTGGACGCCGGCTGGGCCGAGAGCGTGGCCGGCGTGACGCAGTCGCGCTTCTGCGCCTCGGGGCTGGAAAGCATCAACCTCGCCGCCGCCAAGGTGGCAAGCGGCTTCGAGCAGCTGGTGGTGGCGGGCGGCGTGGAATCGATGAGCCGCTGGACCATGGGCAGCGATGGCGGCGCCTGGTTCATGGACCCGCGCGTCAATGAGGCCCTGGGCTTCATCCCGCAGGGCATCAGCGCCGATCTGATCGCGGCGCTGGAAGGATTTCGCCGCGCCGATGTGGACGCCTTCGCGGTGCAGTCGCACCAGCGCGCCGCGGCGGCGCGTGCGGCCGGGCACTTCGCGCGCTCCATCGTGCCGGTGCGCGACATCGCCGGCCTCACCCTGCTGGAGCACGACGAGACCATACGCCCGGCCACCACGCTGGAGACCCTGGCCAAGCTGGACCCCTCCTTCGCCATGATGGGGCAGATGGGTTTCGACGCCACCGCGCTGCGCAAATACACCACGCTGGAGCGCATCCCGCATATCCACCACGCCGGCAATTCCTCGGGCATCGTCGATGGCGCCGCGCTGATGCTGGTGGGCAGCCAGGCCGGCGGTGCGGCCGCCGGGCTGAAGCCGCGCGCGCGCATACGCGCTGCCGCGGTGATCGGCTCCGAGCCCACCATCATGCTCACCGGGCCCACGCCCGCCTGCCGCAAGGCGCTCAAGCAGGCCGGCATGCAGGCCGCCGACATCGACTTGTGGGAAATCAACGAGGCCTTTGCGGTGGTGCCGATGAAGACGGCGCGCGACCTGGGCGTCTCGCTGGAGCGTGTGAACGTGAACGGCGGTTCGATCGCCATGGGCCACCCGCTGGGCGCCACCGGCTGCATCATCCTCGGCACCCTGCTAGACGAGCTCGAAAGCCGCAACCTCAGCACCGGCTGCGCCACCCTGTGTGTGGGCGGCGGCATGGGCATCGCCACCATCATCGAGAGGGTTTGAACATCATGACGACAGCCTTGCGCATTGAAAAGGGCGACGACGGCGTGGTGCTGGCCACCATGGACCTGCCCGGCCATTCGATGAATGTGCTGAACGAGGCACTGGCCCAGCCGCTGGCGGGTCTGGCCGATCTGCTGGAACAGGACGCCTCGGTCACCGGTCTGATCCTGGCCTCGGGCAAGCGCGACTTCCTGGCCGGCGCCGATGTCGACCGGCTGCGCGCGCTCACAAACGCGCAGGAGGCCTTCGACGCGTCGATGCAGCTCAAGGGCTTCATACGCCGGCTGGAGCGCTGCGGCAAGCCGGTGGTGGCTGTCATCAACGGCATGTGCCTGGGCGGCGGGCTGGAGATCGCGATGGGCTGCCATTGGCGCATCGTCATCGATGACGGCAAGGCCAAGCTGGGCCTGCCCGAGGTAAAGCTGGGCCTGCTGCCGGGCGGCGGCGGCACGCAGCGCCTGCCGCGCCTGGTGGGCATGCAGCAGGCCCTGCAGTGGATGGGCGAAGGCAGCGAGGTGCGCGCGCCCCAAGCCCTCGCCAGCGGCCTGGTGAACGAACTCGCCGCCAGCCGCGACGAGGCCCTGGCCAAGGCACGCGCCTGGATCGCGGTCAACAAGAAGCCGGTGCAGCCCTGGGACGCGCCCAAGTTCCGTTATCCGGGCGGCGACTCGCGCTCGCCCGCCACCGCCCAGCTGTTCTCGATCGCGCCCTCGATGGCCTCGGCCAAGAGCTACGGCAACTACCCGGCGCTGACCCACATCATGTCCAGCGTGTTCGAGGGCGGGCTCACCGACATCGACCGCGCGCTGGAGATCGAGTCGCGCTACTTTGCCGCCTGCGTGACCAGCCAGGCCTCGAAGAACATGATCGGTACGCTCTGGTACCAGCTGAACGCGATCAAGAAGGGCGCGTCCAGGCCCGCCGGCGTGCCCGTGAACAAGGTGAAGAAGCTGGGCATCCTGGGCGCGGGCATGATGGGCTCGGGTATTGCCTATGTCTCGGCCAAGGCCGGCATGCAGGTGCTGCTGCTGGACAGCACGCAGGAGGCCGCCGAGAAGGGCAAGCGCTATGCGCAGGAGCTGCTGGACAAGGCGGTGAAGAAGGGCCGCAGCACGGCCGAGCAGCGCGAGGCGCTGCTGGCGCTGATCCAGCCGACCACCGACTACCAGGACCTGGCCGGCTGCGATCTGGTGATCGAGGCGGTGTTCGAGGACCGCGCCATCAAGGCCGATGTAACGCGCAAGGCCGAGGCCGTGATCGGCAGCGGCGCCGTGTTCGCCTCCAACACCTCCACCCTGCCCATCACTGGCCTGGCCCAGGCCAGCGTGCGGCCGGCGCAGTTCCTGGGCCTGCATTTCTTCTCGCCGGTGGACAAGATGCCGCTGGTGGAAATCATCGTCGGCAAGGAGACCTCGCCGGAGACGCTGGCGCGCGGCTTCGACTATGTGCAGCAGATCGCCAAGACCCCCATCGTGGTGAACGACTCGCGCGGCTTCTACACCAGCCGCGTGTTCGCCACCTATGTGATGGAGGGCATCGCCCTGCTCAAGGAGGGCGTGCATCCGCGCTCCATCGAGGCGGCCGGTCTGCAGGCCGGCATGCCGATGCCGCCGCTGGCGCTGCAGGACGAGGTCAGCCTGAGCCTGGGCGTGCATGTGGCCGACCAGACCCGCAAGGATCTGGCGGCCGAGGGCAAGCCCTACCACGAGCATCCGGGCGAAGCGGTGCTGCGCCAGCTGTGCGAGCTGGGGCGCGTGGGCAAGAAGGTCGGCAAGGGCTTTTACGACTGGGCCGACGGAGACAAGCAGCTCTGGCCCGGACTCGCCCAGCTCCACCCCGTGGCCGCGCAGCAGCCCGCCCAGCGCGAACTCATCGACCGGCTGATGTTTGCCCAGGCCAACGAGGCCGCGCGCTGCCTGCAGGAGGGCGTGTTGCGTTCGGTGGCCGACGCCAATATCGGCTCCATCTTCGGCTGGGGCTTTGCGCCCTTCCAGGGCGGTGCGCTGCAATTCATCAACGCCTATGGGCTGCCCGCCTTTGTCGCCCGCGCGCGCGCACTGGCCGCGGCCCATGGCGAGCGTTTTGCGCCGGCGCAGATCCTGGTGGAGATGGCCGAGCGCGGGGAGCGCTTCGCGGAGCAGTAGAACCTAGGCAGCGCTCAGTCGCGCAGCAAGGCCCCCAGCAGCGCCATGCCCAGCAGCAGCACCGCGGCCGTCAGGAGCAGCGGGGTCTTGAAGCTGCCGCTGGCCTGCACCATCAGGCCGCTGAGCGCCGGCGCGCTGATCTGCGCCACCCCGTAGCTGAGCGTCAACCTCGCCATCGCCTTGCCGGGGTTGGCCGGCGCGCGGCGCCCCACCACTGCGAGCGTGAGGCTGACGATGCCGATGAAGGTGGCACCGTAGAGCAAGGCACCGGCCAGGGCGGCGGGCAGGCCGTCGGAGAGCGCGGGCAGCAGCACCGAGATCACCTGCAGGCCCAGCGCCAGCAACAGGGCCGGCAATTCGGAGATGCGCCGCGCGACGCGGTCCCACAGGAACACCGCGGGCACCGCGGCCAGGCCCACCAGCAGCCAGGCGAGCGGCCCGCGCCCGGCCAGCAGCGGCTGGCGCTCGACGATGGCGACGGTGAAGGTGGCGCTGATCACAAAGCCCCAGCCGGCGCAGAAATACATGGCCATCATCAGCAGGGCCCAACGCCGTGGTGGCGCGGCCGTGGCGGCCTGGTGGGCCGGCGCGGCCGGCGGCACCGGTGGCCGCCAGCGCCAGGCCGGCCACAGAAAGGGCAGGCACAGCAGGCTCATGCCCCACCATTGCTGCGCCCAATCGAGCTGCAGGGCCGACAGCAACATCGCCCCCAGGGCCGACACCACGATGCCCAGGCCCAGGCCGATGAAGTGCACGCCCAGTTCGGGCCGGTGGCCGGCACGCATCAGCCAGTTCAGCACCAGGCCGGTACCCAGCAGCATGCCGGCCGCGCCGCTCAGGCCGCCCAGAAAGCGCAGCAAGGCCCAGGCCCACCATTGCTGCGTCCAGGCCATCGCCACGGCGCTGAGGATGGCCAGCGGCAGGCCGGCGCTGAAGAGGCGGTGGCGCCAGCGCGCATCGTCCATCCAGGAGGCCAGCAGCGCGCCGGCCATATAGCCCATGTAGTTGAAAGCCGCCAGGCCGCCGGCCGCGGCATCGCTGAGGCCGGCCTGGGCCTGCATCAGCGGCAGCAAGGGGGTGTAGGCAAAGCGCGCCAGGCCGATGCAAAGCACCAGGGAGCAAATGCCGGCGACGGAGACCTGCCAGGGCTGAAGAGGACGCATGGCCGCCAGACTAGCAGCCCTGCCCCCTGCCGCGCTTACACCTGGGCGACAGGCTGGAAGCGTTCGTGGATCGCCAGCACCTCGTCCCAGGCACCCAGGAAGGCATCCACGCAGTCCGGATCGAAATGCGAGCCGGAGGATTCCTCCAGATAGCCGCGCGCCTTCTCCAGGCTCCAGGGGCGCTTGTAGGGGCGCTCGGTGGTGAGGGCATCGAAGACATCGGCCACCGCGACGATGCGGCCCTGCAGCGGGATCTTCTTGCCCGCCAGGCCATGGGGGTAGCCGCTGCCGTCGAACTTCTCGTGGTGGCTCAGCGCCACCACCGCGGCCTGCTGCAGCACCGGCGAGGGGCTGCCCTGCAGGATCTCGTGGCCGATGCGGGCATGGTCGCGCATCACCTCGAGCTCGGGCTGATCGAGCCGGCCGGGCTTGAGCAGCACCTGGTCGGGGATGCCCACCTTGCCGATGTCGTGCATGGGCGCGGCGCGGAACAAGATGTCCTGGTCGTCGCTGGTGAGGCCCAGGCGGCGCGCGATCAGCTTGGAGTAATGCGCCATGCGCATCACATGGCTGCCGGTGTCGGGGTCGCGGTATTCGGCGGCGCGCGAGAGGCGGAAGATGGTGTCGCGCTCGCGCTCGACGATCTCCTGCGTGGCACGCCGCACCTCCTCGGCCAGCCAGCTCGCGCGCATCGCCAGGGCCAGCTGGCCGCGCCGCAGCGCCAGCATATTGCGCGAGCGGGCCAGGAACTCGACCGGGTCCAGCGGCTTGGTGAGAAAGTCGTTGGCGCCCGACTGCAGCGCGTCGTAGCGCACCTGCACCTCGGCGTTGGCGGTCACCATCAGGAGCGGCACGTCGGCGCGCGAGGATTCGGCGCGCAGCCGCTTGATGAATTCCAGGCCATTCAGGCCGGGCATCATGTAGTCGACGATGACGAGATCGGGGTCCTGCTGCAGGCACCACTGCAGGGCGGCGTCGGCATCGCTGAAGGCATGCGCCTGACCCGCATCGAGCTGCTTGACCAGCTCGCCCAGCAGGGCCAGATTGACCGGATTGTCATCAACGAGAACGATATTCAAACGAATGATTCCGACGCAAGTCTTGAGCCGCTGACGCACCACGATCCGGCACGGTGGTACGGGTCGGCGCTGACGCCGACGCGGTCTGGATGGCCCGTGTAACTGATTGTGCGTTTGCTGGCCGCACAAAGGCATCCCTTGGGCGAGGGGGCTGGGCTTGAATTACGGCGCTGTGCGCACATCTGCCCCACCTGACCTCAACGAAAGGCAAGCGCATGGCCTTGTTCCTGGTATTCATGCTGGCCATGCTGCTGATTGCCGGCATCGTGCTGGCGCCGCGCTGGCAGGCCCGCCGCCGCGCCCGCCTGGCACGGCAGAGCTTTCCCGCCGCCTGGCGGCGCATCCTGCGTCGGCGCGTGCCCTATGTGCAGCGCCTGCCGGCCGATCTGCAGCTCAGGCTCAAGGGGCTGATGCAGGTCTTTCTGGCCGAGAAGCAGTTCATCGGCTGCGCCGGCTTCGTCATCAGCGACGAGGTGCGCGTCACCATCGCGGCCCAGGCGTGCCTGCCGCTGCTGGGGGCCGAGCGCGGCTTCTACCCGCGGCTCTCGCAGATCCTGGTCTATCCAGGCGCCTTTGCGGTGCAGCGGGTGCACACCGGTGCCGCGGGCGTGCAGATGGAGCAGCGCCAGGTGCTGTCGGGGGAATCATGGAGCCAGGGGCAGGTGGTGCTGTCCTGGCAGGATGTGGTGGCCGGCGCGGCCGAGCCGGGCGACGGGCAGAACGTGGTGATCCACGAATTCGCCCACCAGCTGGACCAGGAAAAAGGCCATGCCAATGGCGCACCCCTGCTGGCCAGCAAGGCGGCCTATGCGCGCTGGTCGGCGGTGATGCAGGGGGAGTTTGATGCCTTGCGCGCACGCGCCGAGGCCGGGGTCCCGAGCCTGATGAGCGACTATGGCGCCACCGATCCGGCCGAGTTCTTCGCTGTGGCCAGCGAGGTCTTCTTCGAGCGGCCGGCCGAGCTGGCCGGCTGGCATCCCGCGCTGTACGCTGAGCTGAGCCGCTATTACCGGCTCAATCCGCTCAGCTGGCAGTAAAGATCAAAGCGATCAGCGACGCTGCGGACGCGGCGCACCGCCGCCACCCGAACGCTCGATGTGACGGAAGGTGATGCGGCCCTTGCTGAGGTCGTAGGGCGAGAGTTCCAGCGACACCTTGTCACCCGCGAGGATGCGGATGTGGTGCTTCTTCATCTTGCCGGCGGTGTAGGCAACCAGTTGGTGGCCGTTGTCCAGGGTGACGCGGAAACGCGTGTCCGGCAGGACCTCGTCCACCATGCCTTGCATTTCAATCAGTTCTTCTTTGGCCATGGTGTAACTCCGGTATCGCCCTGTACCCGCGATCTGCAGGCTGGGCTGGGTGATAAGACGCTGTCCATCCGGGCACAACCAGAGTGAAGCGCGCAAAACAAAACCGCTGCAACACAGAATGTCCGCAGCGGCAGCGCCCTAATGTAAGGGAAATCGCGCTTGAAAGCAAGGTTTATGCCTTATATGGCGGGCGACCGGCTCAGCTCCACAGGTCCAGCGGCGGCTGGCGCGTGATGGCGCGCAGCAGATCGCTGCGCGACAGAAAGCCCTCCACGCCGCCGCCCTCGCCCACCACCGGCAGGCCCGGCAGGCGCAGGTCCAGCAGCAGCTGCGCCACCTCGCGCAAGGGCGTGTCGAGATGGGCGCTGGGGATGGGCGTCCACATCAGCGCCGCCACCGGCAGCGCGAGACGATCCTTCCACAGCTGCGGCTCGAACACCTCGGGGGTGTCGAAGGCGCGCAGCGGCAGCAGATCGGCGCGCGAAATCAGCCCCACCAGCCGCTGGCGCGCATCCAGCACCGGCGCCTGCCCATAGCCGCGCTGGGCCAGCAGGCTCCAGGCCTCGGCCACGCTCGCCCCCACCGGCACCGACAGCACCTCCCGGCTCATCAATTCCTGCACCAGGCTGAGGGCCTGGCGCTCGGCCTGCCCCTGCTGGGTCTGGGCATAGGCGGCCAGGGCCTGGCGCGGCGCGCGCTCGCCGCCGCGACCAAGCCGGCCGTAGTCGTTGCCGGGCACCGGCAGGCCGCGCACGATGGAGGGCAGCAAGGCCTGCTCGTTGCGCCCGATCGCCGCCGCCGCGCGCACCCGCGCTACCGCCTGCACCGGCGCCAGCTCGCGCACGCCATCCAGGCTGCCGCTGTAGACGCGCCCATTGAGGCCGTAGACCGTGAACATCAGCCCGCCTCGCTTTCTTCGCCCACCTGCTCCACGCGGTTGCGGCCCAGGCGCTTGGCCTGGTACATGGCGCGGTCGGCCGCCGCGATGAGCGACTCCGGGCTGTCCGCCTCGCTCAGCGGATGGCCACAGACACCGACGCTGATGGTGACGGCGATCTGCTGGCCGCCCCATGGGGTGAAGGTGTGCTGCACCGCCTGACGCAGCGCATCGGCCAGCACGCGGGCGCCCTCGGCCTGCGTGTCGGGCAGCAGCACGAGGAATTCCTCGCCGCCGAAGCGGCCGATCTGGTCCTGCGCGCGCAGCCGGCTGGCCAGGGTCTGCGCCACCTGGCGCAGCACCGCGTCGCCAGCCTGGTGGCCGTGGTTGTCGTTGACGGCCTTGAAGTGATCGATGTCCACCATCAGCACCGAGAGCCATTGCCCCTGGCGCCGCGCCCGCGCCACGCTGCTGCGCAGCAGGTCCAGGATGGCGCGCCGGTTCGCCAGCCCGGTGAGCACATCGCGCATCGCGAGTTCGAAGCTGCGCCGCTCGGCACGCTCGAGATTCATGTAGACAAAGCCCAGGCCGAAGCTCAGCACCGCCACCATCGCGACCAGCACCAGCATGGCCTGCCAGCGGTAGTTGGCCAGCGCATCGCCGGCATCCAGCCAGCCCAGCAGCATGCCCAGGGCGCGCAACAGCAGGATGGTGCCCAGCACCGCCGCACCCGTCACCAGCATCCAGCGCCCGCGCCCCAGCACGGGCCGGCGACGACTCAGCAAGACCTGCAGCACCAGACCCAGCTGCGCGGGGAACAGCGTGCCACCCACGATCACGCGGATCCGGTAGGCATCGATGAACAAGGCATACAGGCCCAGCGCCAGCAGCACCGGCAAACCCATCAGCAGCGGCCTGGGCCGGATGCCCTGGAAGCGCCACAGCGACAGCAGCATGAGCGCGAAGGCCAGCGAGAGTACGCCGTTGCCCAGCACCACCGACCAGAAGTCACCGATCACGCCGCGAAAGCCGTAGAGCACATTGCTGACGGCAAAGGCGCACATAACGGCGGCCCAGGACCACAGCGCCTCGCTGCGGCGTTGCCCCCAGGCCATGACGCCTACCCACCCCGCCATCACGAAGGCCACGACGGTCACCACCAGGAAGAGGGTCGGCATGTCCAAGGGCATGGCCCATTCTATGCACGTGACATCGGCGGCTCATGTCACGGCATGGGCGCCATCGGCGCCGGTGTCGGCGCGCTCAGCGCGTGTTTACGCTCTCAGGCGCTGCGGCCCGAACGCGCCACTTCCTCGTAGGCCTTGAGTCCGGCGCTGAGGCCATTCGCGGCGGCGGCCTTTTCCTCGGCGATCAGCTCGGCCAGGGACTTGGGATGCTTGAAGTCGTAGGCCTGCTGCTCGAACTCGGTGACGCGGCCGTCCTTGTTGCCATCGGCGGGCTCGAAGGCGGCCTCGGGCTTGTTGCTGCTGGCCTGCGCGGCCGTGCCGGTCACGTCGGTCGCGCCGGTCGCGCCGGTTTCGGCGGCGGGCTGGGCCGGGGCGGTCTTGGCGGGCTGGCCGGCCACGGCCTGCTCGGCCAGCTTGGCACCCTGCTGGGAGATCTGCACCACCGTGGTGTCATCCTCGGTGACGGGCTTGTTATGGGTCGCGGCTTCCTGACGCTTCAGGGCCTCGTCGGCATGAGGACGCTGGGTCGGTGCGCTGGCGGCGGCGGCTGGGTTCGCGGCGCTGGTACTCGGAATGGAAGTGACCATGATGAGCTCCTCAAATAGGAGGCTGCGGGGCGGGAAGTCCGGGGTGCGATACAGGCACCAGCGGTATTGAGGCCCCGCCCATACGCAGGTTTTCGGCAAGACCGGAGCGGACTTTAACCGCTATGCGCCTTTATCAATCAACCGGCAGGGCGGTCTCGTACTTCACCTCGCGCAACACCACGTTGCTGCGCACGCTGGCCACGCCCGGCACCTTGAAGATGCGGCTCTGCAGAAACTGGTCGTAGGCCTTCATATCGGGCACCACCACCTTGATGACATAGTCGGCCTCGCCGGTGATGCCGTGGCATTCGATGATTTCGCGGCTGCTCTGCACCAGCTGCTCGAACTGCTCCACCGCGCCCTCGCTGTGCCGCACCAGGCTCACGTTCGCCAGCACGCAGATCGACAGGCCCAGCTTCTCGCGGTCCACCAGGGCCACGTGGCGGCGGATCACCCCGCTCTCTTCCAGCTCCTTGATGCGCCGCCACACCGGCGTGGCCGAGAGGCCGACCTTGTCGGCCAGCTGCTGGGTGCTCTGGCGCCCGTCGGCCTGCAGGGCCTCAAGGATGAGGCGCGTGGCCCGATCAAAACGTTCGTTTTCCATTTCAACCACCTTTGAGAGGAATTCTCTCATCAGCAGCCTTGACAGTAGCGATGCAAGTAACAAACTCTCGGCTGCCTGACCAAGAATCTGCCCCCTGAACAGAACATCAGGAGACCGGCCCATGTCCACCCTCGAGCAAGCCAGCCCCGCGCTGCGCGACTACAAGCTCTCCGACAACCTGGGCGCGCGCTCGGGCCAGGTCTTCCTCACCGGCACCCAGGCCCTGGTACGCCTGCTGCTGGCGCAAAAGGCACTGGACGAGCGCGCCGGGCTGAAGACGGCCGGTTTCGTCTCCGGCTACCGCGGCTCGCCGCTGGGCATGGTGGACCAGCAACTCTGGAAGGCCAAGAAGTTCCTAGACGCGGCGCAGATCAACTTCCTGCCCGCCATCAACGAAGACCTGGCCGCCACCGCCTGCCTGGGCGTGCAGCGCGTGGCGCTGGATCCCAAGCGCACCGTCGACGGCGTGTTTGCCATGTGGTACGGCAAGGGCCCGGGCGTGGACCGCTCGGGCGATGCGCTCAAGCATGGCAATGTCTATGGCACGTCCACCCAGGGTGGCGTGCTGGTGGTGTGCGGCGACGACCATGGCTGCGTCTCCTCCTCCACGCCGCACCAGAGCGACCAGGCCCTGCAGGCCTGGAGCATGCCCATCGTGCACCCTGCCAATGTGGCCGAGTACCTGGAGTTCGGCCTCTACGGCTGGGCGCTGAGCCGCTTCTCCGGCGCCTGGGTCGGCTTCAAGGCGATCTCCGAGGTGGTGGAGTCGGGCATGACGGTGGACCTGGACAGCGTGCCGCTGGACTTCGAGCTGCCGGTCGACCACGTGCCCCCCACCAACCTGCACATCCGCACGGTGGACCTGCCCTCGCTGGAGCTGGAGACCCGGCTGGCGCACAAGCTCGACGCGGTGCGCGCCTTCGCCAAGCTCAACAGCATCGACAAGCACATCGTGGTGAGCCCGCGCGCCACGCTGGGCATCGTCACCGTCGGCAAGGCGCATTACGACTTCATGGAGGTGCTGCGCCGCCTCGATCTGGACCCGAATGCGCTGGCCGCGGCCGGCGTGCGCGTCTACAAGGTGGGCCTGGTGTTTCCGCTGGAGACCAGCCGCATGGCCGAGTTCGCCCAGGGGCTCACCGACATGCTGGTGATCGAGGAGAAAGGCCCGGTGGTGGAGCGCCAGATCAAGGAGCTGCTTTACCACCTGCCCGACGCCCAGCGCCCGCGCGTGATCGGCAAGACCGATGAACATGGCGCCGCCGTGCTCTCGGCACTTGGCGAACTGCGCCCCTCGCGCATCATGAACACGGTGGCCGACTGGCTGGCCCGCCTGAATCCGGCGCTGGACCGCCGCCATCTGGTGGTGGACTTCCTCACCCCCTGCCTGCTCAGCAACGAGGCCGATGGCGTGCGCCGCCAGCCCTATTTCTGCTCGGGCTGCCCGCACAACACCTCCACCAAGCTGCCCGAGGGCTCGCGCGCCCTGGCCGGCATCGGCTGCCACTTCATGGCCAGCTGGATGGAGCGCGGCACCTCGGGCCTGATCCAGATGGGCGCCGAGGGCGTGGACTGGGCCGCGCACAGCCGCTTCACCACCGAGAAGCATGTGTTCCAGAACCTCGGCGACGGCACCTACTACCACAGCGGTTATCTGGCGATCCGCCAGGCCATCGCCGCCAAGACCAATATCACCTACAAGATCCTCTACAACGACGCCGTGGCAATGACCGGCGGCCAGCCGGTGGACGGCTCGACCAGCGTGCCGCAGATCGCGCGCCAGGTGGAGGCCGAGGGCGTGAAGCGCCTGGTGGTGCTCTCCGACGAGATTGGCAAGTACGACGGCCACCATGGTCTCTTCCCGGCCGGCACCACCTTCCACGACCGCAGCGAGCTCGACCAGGTGCAGCGCGAGCTGCGCGAGATCGAGGGCGTGACGGTGCTGATCTACGACCAGACCTGCGCCGCCGAGAAGCGCCGCCGGCGGAAGAAGAAGGAGTTCTACGACCCGCCCAAGCGCATCTTCATCAACGAGGCGGTGTGCGAGGGCTGCGGCGATTGCGGCCAGGCCAGCAACTGCCTCTCGGTGGTGCCGGTAGAGACCGACTGGGGCCGCAAGCGTGCCATCGAGCAGAGCTCGTGCAACAAGGATTTCTCCTGCGTCAACGGCTTCTGCCCCAGCTTCGTCTCGGTCCATGGTGCCCAGCTGAAGAAGCGCGCCGGCGCCAGCTACAGCCCGCAAGACCTGGCACGCGAACTCGCCGCCATCGGCAGCCCCGCGGCCTGGGACTGGACCGGCCCCTTCGACCTGCTGGTGACCGGCGTGGGCGGCACCGGCGTGGTGACGGTGGGCGCACTCGTCTCGATGGCGGCCCATCTGGAAGGCAAGCAGGCCTCGGTGCTGGACTTCATGGGCTTTGCGCAAAAGGGCGGCTCGGTGCTGTCCTTCGTGCGCGTGGCGCCGACGCAGGACCTGCTCAACCAGGTGCGCATCGACACCCAGCAGGCCGATGTGCTCTTGGCCTGCGATATGGTGGTGGGCGCCTCGCCCGACGCGCTGGGCACCGTCAAGCCCGGCCGCACCGTGATCCTGGCCAACACGCATGAGCTGCCCACGGCCGGCTTTGTGCGCAACCCCGATGCCAGCCTGCATGCCGGCGGCCTCTTGGCCAAGATGCAGCATGCGGTGGGCGGCCAGGCCGAGCTGCTCGCCACCGTGGATGCCCAGGCGATTGCCCAGCAGCTGATGGGCGACACCATGCCCAGCAACATCATCATGCTGGGAGCCTGCTGGCAGCGTGGCCTGATCCCCCTGAGCGAGGCCGCGCTGATGCGCGCCATCGAGCTCAATGGCGTGGCCGTGGAGGGCAACAAGACCGCCTTCGCGCTGGGCCGCCTGGCCATCGCCGCGCCCGAGGCCTTGCGTCGCCTGGCCGGCACACCGCAGGGCCTGGTGCAGGTGCTGAACTTCGACAAGCTCGACGGCGAGGACGGCCTGATCGCACGCCGCGCCGCCTTCCTCAGCGACTACCAGGACCGCGCCTATGCCGAGCGCTACCTGCGCCTGGTGGAACGCGTGCGCAAGGCCGAAGCCGAACTGGGCGAAGCCGGCAAGGCCGAACGCCTCAGCAAGGCGGTGGCACGCTACTACGCCAAGCTGCTGGCCATCAAGGACGAGTACGAGGTGGCGCGCCTCTACACCGATGGCAAGTTCGAGAAGGCGATGAAGGAACAGTTCGAGAACTGGGATTCGCTGTCCTTCCACATGGCCCCACCCCTGCTGTCAAAACCTGGCCCCGATGGCAAGGCCAAGAAGCTGGAACTGGGCAGCTGGACCTTCAAGGCCTTCCAGGTGCTGGCCAAGCTGAAGGGCTTGCGCGGCGGCATGCTGGACCTCTTCGGCAAGACCGAGGAGCGCCGCATGGAGCGCCAGCTGATTGCCGACTACGAGGCCCTGGTCGACGAACTGCTCAAGCACCTCAGCGCGGACAAGCTGGAGCTGGCCGTCAAGCTGGCCCGCCTGCCCGAGACCATCCGCGGCTACGGCCATGTCAAGCTGGCCAATGTGGTGACAGTGCGCGCGCAGTGGAAGGACCTGCTGGATCGCTTCCATGGCCGCGCGGCCGAACCGGTGGCGCAGGTGGTGGCGATGCCGCAGCGCGTGAAGGGCGTGGCGGAGCTCTAAGCCCCCTGCCTCGAGAACCGCTGCCGATACTGCTCCGGCGTGATACCCGCATGCCGGCGCAGGCTGCGCTGCAGGCTGTCCACCGAGCCGAAGCCGGCTTTTTGCGCGACGCGCTCGAGCGGCCAGACGCTGCGCTCCAGATGGGTTTTGGCGCGCTCCAGCCGCAAGGCCTCGACAAAGCGCGCCGGGGTCTGGCCGGTCTCGGCCAGAAAGAGGCGCGCGAAATGGCGCTCGCTCATGCTGGCGCGTTCGGCCAGGGCCGCCACGCTGAGGTCGCGCTCGGGGTGCTCCACCATCCACAGCAGCAAGTCGGCCAGGCGGTCGCCGCCGGCCTGCGCCTGGGCCTGCAGGCCGGCAGAGTACTGTGACTGGCCGCCCGGGCGGCGCAGATAAAGCACCAGATGGCGCGCCACCGCGAGCGCGATCGGCTGGCCCAGATCGGCCTCCACCAGGGCCAGGGCCAGGTCGATGCCGGCCGAGATGCCGGCCGAGCTGTAGAAGGGCGGGTCGGCCACGAAGATCGCGTCGGGCTCCAGGCGCAGGCGCGGGTACATGCGCGCCAGCTGCTCGCAGAACCGCCAGTGCGTGGTGACGCGGCGCTCGTCGAAGAGCCCCGCCGCCGCGAGCGCAAACGCCCCCGTGCAGACACTGCCCATGCGCCGCACCTGCGGCGCCTTTTTGCGCAGCCAGGGCAGCAGGCTGGCGGCCCAATCGCGCCCCTCCAGATCACCATCGTTGCCGCCCACCACCAGCACGGTGTCGAGCGGGCCGCGTAGCGCCGCCAGCGCGGTGCTGGGGCCCAGCTGCAGGCCGGAATTGCAGCGCACCATGCCACCCTCGGGCGAAGCCAGCACGACGAGATAGGGCGGCGCTGCCTGCCCGGCCACCTGGGCAAATTGATTGGCCTTGCTGAAGACCTCCCAGGGCCCGGTCACGTCCAGCGACTGGCAGCCCTCGTAGGCCACCAGCAGCACCGTCTTGGTTTTCTCTGGCATGGCAGTTTTTGCGGTCATTGCGTCAGTTCTGCCAGCATAGCCCCAACTAAGCTGGGCGCATGAAAACCCCCAACGCCTTCCGCTTCACCCTGTTGCAAGCCAGCGAGCGCCGCGTCGCCCTGCTGGTGCTGTGCCAGGCCCTGTTCGTGTGCGCCTCGGCCATCGGCCTCACGCTCACCGGCCTGGTGGGCAGCATGCTGGCACCGAGCCGCGCGCTGGCCACCCTGCCCTATGCGCTGGTGACGGTGGCCACGGCGCTGAGCACCGTCCCGGTCTCGCTGCTGGCTCGGCGCTGGGGCCGGCCGCGCGTGTTCCAGCTGGGGGCCCTGGCCGGCGCCTGCGGCGGTGCCCTGGCCAGTTGGGCCATCGTGCGCAATGACTTCCTGCTGTTCTGCACCGCGAATCTGGCGCTCGGCGCTTTTGCGGCCAGCGCGCAGTTCTACCGCTTCGCGGCCACCGAGGCAGCAAGCGCCACCTTCAAGGCCCAGGCCATCGGCTGGGTGACCGGCGGCGGCGTGCTGGCGGCCGTGCTGGGCCCCACCCTGGCGGCGCTGGCACGCGAGGCGGTGCCGGGCCACAGCTTTGCCGGCTCGTATCTCGCGGTGGTGGCGCTGGCCCTGCTCTCCATCCTGGTGCTGAGCCGGCTGCGCGGCGGCACGGCGGCCCCGGTGCTCGCCGCGGGCGCGCCCACACCGCTGCTGCAACTGCTGCACCGCCCGGCCTTTCTGGTGGCGGCATGCGGCTGCGCCGTGGGTGCCGCCAGCATGATGTTCGTGATGACGGCAACGCCTTTGGCGGTGGTGGGCTGCGGCCTGCCGGTGACGGTGGCCGCCGGCGTGATCCAGTGGCATTTGATGAGCATGTACGCGCCCGGCTTCTTCAGCGGCCGATTGATCGCCCGCTGGGGTGTGACGCGGGCGCTGTGGCTGGGCAGCGCGGCCATGGCCGGTGGCAGCCTGGTGGCCTTGAGCGGCCAGAGCGCCTGGCAGTTCGGCCTGGCCCTGATGCTCAATGGCGCCGGCTGGAACTTCATGTTCGTGGGTGGCAGTGCGCTGCTGGCCGAGACCTTTGCACACGACAGCCTGGCCGACCGCACACGCGCCCAGGCCGCCAACGAGTTCCTGGTCGCCGCCATCGTCGCCATCGCTGCGATGGCCTCGGGCTGGGTCTTCGACGGCTGGGGCTGGGGCCATGTCAACGGCCTGATCTGGCCCCTGCTGGCCCTGGCCGCGGGCAGCGCGCTGTGGCTGCAGCGGCGGCAAGACCTGACCCTGGACCTGACGAAGACGCGTCTCAGACGCGCTTGAACGGCCCGCTGGCCAGCCAGCGCTCGATCTGCGCCTGGCGGTCCTGGCCCCAGAAGGGCTCGCCGTCGACGATGCAGTAGGGTGCGCCGAACACGCCGGCCGCCAGCGCGGCCTCGTTCTCGGCCTTGAGTCGCTGCTTCCAGCGCTCATCGCCCCAGGCCGCCTCGGCGGCAGCGGCATCCAGCCCGCTCTCGCCCGCCAGGGCCTTGAGCGCCACCACGTCGTTGAGCGCCACGCCGCGCGTGAAATAGGCGCGCAGCCCGGCATGGGCCCAGGCCACCGCGGCATCGTGCCCCTGGCTCTCGTGCAGCCACCAGAACACGCGGGCGGCATGCTGTGTGGCAATCGGGAAGGCGCCGGGCTGCCGATAGGGCAGGCCGGCGAAATGCGCCGAACGCTCGAAGTCGCGCAGCGCGTAGTCGCGCTTGAGCGGATAGGCGACCGGCGGTTTCAACTCCGCCGCCTGGAACAGCACGCCCAGCAGGATGGCGTGCCATTGCACGCGCCGGCCATGGCGCGCCGCCACGGCGTCGATCCACTCCGACGCGATGTAGGAATAGGGCGAGGAGAAGTCGAAGTAGAACTGGATCGGCGCATGCTGTCGGGCGAGCCCGGACGATGCTGGCAAGGCGGCTTCTGGCAAGGCGTGACCTACGCTGGCTGGCGGCGCACAAGGCCGCGATGAGCCCCAACTCTACGCCCATTGCCGGCCGCCACCATGCAAGTTAGCGGTATCCAGCCGGCGCGCGAAGTGCCACATTGCGCCACCTGTGTCGCCCTCGGCACGGGGCAGCGAGGAGATGGACGCCATGTACAAGCCACGCAGACCTTCCGCCACCGCGGCCATGGGCGCCATGAGCGCCCTGCTGCTGAGCCTGGCCTTGCTCGCCGGGCCGGCGCGAGCCACCAGCTTCTCCTTCAGCGGCAGCTTCAGCAGCGACGATCAGCTCGCGGTCTTCAACATCCTGCTGCCCGCGCCGGGCGAGCTCCAGCTGCTGACCCTGTCCTATTCGGGCGGCAGCAACGCCGCCGGTGAGACGATCGCGCCGGGCGGCTTTGCGCCGGTGCTGACGCTGTTCGACGCCACGGGCAGCCAGATCGGCGGCAATGTCGGCTCGTCCAATACCTGCGGCATCAGCTTCTGCTGGGATGCGAGCTACAGCCTGCCGGGTGCGCCGGCCGGGCAATACCTGTTGGTGCTCTCGCAGGATGGCAACAACCCGGTCGGGCAGTTGGCCGACGGCTTCTCGATGAGCGGGCAGCCGCATTACACGGCGCAGTACGCGGGCCTGCCGGACGACCCGAGCCTGCACTTCATCCAGGTCGACGGCACGCAGCGCAGCGGCCACTGGGCGCTGGACCTGCGCCTGGATGGCGAGGTCAGCGCCGTGCCCGAACCGGGCGCCGGCGCCTTGCTGGCGGCCGGCCTGGCGTTGCTGGCGGCGCTGCGGCGTCGCCGGCGCGGCCCAGCCGCAGGATCCACCCCCGCCCTCGCCCTTCTTCACCAGGAGCCGTCATGAGCACCACCTGCAAGCCGCTGCCCAGCCCGATCGCCGCCGCGATCGCATGCGCCCTGTTCAGCCTCAGCGCCCACGCGCTCGATGCCCCGCTGGCCGCGGACGCGCACATCAGCAGCGCCATGCCGGCGGCCAATTTCGGTGCCGTGACGACGCTCAACGTCGGGGCGGGCGCGCTGGGCCTGCTGCGCTTCGACCTGTCGACGCTGCCGGCCGCCACCACCGCGGCCAAGGTGGTGTCGGCCCGCCTGCTGCTCTACGTCAACCGCGTTGGCAGCGCCGGCGCGATCGATGTGACGCCGGCCTTCTCGGCCTGGAGCGAGGCCACCGTGACCAGCGCAACGGCCCCGGTGCTGGGCGCGCCGACGGCATCCGGCGTGCCGGTCTCCACGGCCAACCAGTTCATCAACGTGGACCTCACGGCCCTGGTCAAGCAATGGGTCAACAACCCGGGCTCCAACTACGGCCTGGCCCTGACGCCCGCGCTCGCGGCACCGGCCACGGTGGCCTTCTTCGACAGCAAGGAGAACACCGCCACGGCGCATGTGGCGCGGCTGGACATCACGCTGTCCGACCAGGGGCCGATCGGCCCGATGGGTCCGGCCGGTGCGACGGGGCCGCAGGGGCCCATGGGCCTGCCGGGGCCGACCGGCGCGCAGGGGCAGGCCGGAGCGCAGGGCCCGGTAGGCGCCACCGGGCCGCAGGGGCCCACGGGGGTGGTCAGCATCGGCGCCTGGAACGGCCAGACGACGCAGACCGTGCTCAGCAACACGGCCTATACCGCCATCGGGCCGAGCGTCAGCTTGACGACGACGGCCGGCCAGCGCATCTCCGCCAGCGGCTCATGGACCTTCGTGCCGACCGCCAGCAACAGCGTGCGCGTCGACATCTGCTATCGGTCCAGCGGCGGCACAACCGTGCAGTCACCCGGCGTCGGCTACAAGGTGATTCCGGTGACGGCGAACGTGCACGCGCTGGCGGCCGTCAGCACCAGCTTTGTGCCCGGTGCAGGCAGCTGGGTGATCGGCCCCTGCGTGCGCCAGAACAGCGGCGCCAACACGCTCAACACCACCACCGACGACTGGAGCACCGGCTGGGCCATGGTCAGCAACTGAGCGCCACGGCCCCGCCCCCTGAAGCCCTTCAGCCCAGGGCGCGGCCGATGAGGATCTTCTGCACTTCGGAGGTGCCCTCGTAGATCTGGCACACGCGCACATCGCGGTAGATGCGCTCGACCGGGAAGTCGCTCACATAGCCGTAGCCGCCATGCACCTGGATGGCGTCCGAGCAGACGCGCTCGGCCATCTCGGTGGCAAAGAGTTTGGCCATCGCCGCCTGCTTGAGACAGGGCTGGCCGGCGTCCTTGAGGCTGGCGGCATGCCAGATCAACTGGCGCGCGGCCTCGATCTGGGTGGCCATGTCGGCGAGCTTGAACTGGATCGCCTGGTGGTTGAAGATGGGCTGGCCGAAGGAGCTGCGCTCCTTGCTGTACTTGAGCGCCGCCTCGAAGGCCGCGCGCGCCATGCCCACCGCCTGCGAGGCAATGCCGATGCGGCCGCCCTCCAGACCCGAGAGCGCGATCTTCAGGCCCTGGCCCTCCTCGCCCAGCAGATTGGCGGCCGGGATGCGGCAGTTCTCGAACAGGATCTGCGCCGTGTCGCTGGCATGCTGGCCCATCTTGTCCTCGATGCGCGCCACCACATAACCGGGCGTGTTGGTGGGCACGAGGAAGGCGCTGATGCCCTTCTTGCCGGCGGCCTTGTCGGTGACGGCCATCACGATGGCCACGTCGCCGTTCTTGCCGCTGGTGATGAACTGCTTGACGCCGTTGAGCACATAGTGATCGCCGTCACGCACCGCGGTGGTCTTGAGCCCGCCCGCCTCCGAACCCACATGCGGCTCGGTGAGGCAGAAGGCGCCCAGCATCTCACCGCGCGCCAGGGGCTTGAGGAAGCGCTGCTTCTGTTCCTCGTTGGCGAAGGCCATCAGGATCGAACAGACCGGGCAGTTGTTGACGCTCACCACGGTGGAGGTGGCGCCGTCGCCGGCGCCGATCTCTTCCAGGATGATGGCAAGCGCCAGATAGTCCAGGCCCGCGCCGTCGTACTCGGTGGGCACGGCCACGCCATAGCAACCCAGCTCCGCCAGGCCCTTGAGTTCGGCGGCCGGGAAATGGTGGCTCTTGTCCCATTCGGCTGCCTTGGGGGCAATCTGGTCCTGCACAAAGGCGCGCACGGCGTCTTGCACCGCGCGATGGTCGTCACTCAAAAGCATAGGGTCGTCTCACCAGGCCAGGGCTTGGCCGTCGTAATTGAAAAAGCCGCCGTTGTGGGCGGGCTTGAGGGTGGCCAGCACGGTGCGCATGCCGGCCACGCTGGTGGCCACATCGATGTCGGCGCCTTCGCCGCCCATCTCGGTGCGCACCCAGCCGGGGTGCAGGCTGATGCAGATGGCCTGGTCCTGCAGCAGCAGCGAGGCGTCCTTGAGCACCGAATTCACCGCCGCCTTGGAGGCGCGATAGAGCCAGCCGCTGCCGCTGCTGCGCAGGCCGATGGAGCCCATGCGCGAGGAGATGATGGCCAGCCTGGCGCCCGGCGCGAGTGCCTCGCTCAGCTGCGGCAGCACGCGCATGGGCCCCAGCACATTGGTGTGCATCACCGCATCAAAGTCGGCCTCGCTGGGCGTCTGCAGGCCGGCGATGCGCGGCCCGTAGACACCGGCCACGATGACGACCTCGTCGAACTGGTGGCCGTCGATCTGCCAAGCCAGGCCGGCAGCGCTGGCCGTGTCGGCCACATCGAGCCGGAGCGCGCTGGCGCCCAGCTCGCGCAGGCGCGCCAGGCCCTCCTCGCTGCGGGCCGTGGCCACCACCTGGGCACCGGCGGCGCGGTACTGGCGCACGAACTCGAGGCCTATGCCCCGCGAAGCGCCGATGACCAGGGCCTTGCTCATCAGAGCAGTTCCACGCCGACCGCAGTCGCTTCGCCGCCGCCGATGCACAGCGCCGCCACGCCGCGCTTCAGGCCGCGGTGCTTCAGCGCGCCCAGCAGGGTGACGATGATGCGGGCGCCCGAGGCACCGATCGGGTGGCCCAGCGCGCAGGCGCCACCGTTCACGTTGACGATCTCGTGCGGCAGCTTGAACTCGGCCATCGCCGCCATCGTGACGGCGGCAAACGCTTCGTTGACTTCCCACAGATCCACGCTCTTGGCATCCCAGCCGTTCTTGGCCAGCAGCTTCTGGATCGCGCCCACCGGGGCGGTGGTGAACCATTCCGGCGCATTCGCGTGCACGGCCGTGCCGACGATGCGCGCCACCGGGGCCAGGCCCAGCTTGGCGGCGGTGCTCTCGCGCATCAGCACCATCGCGGCGGCGCCGTCGGAGATGCTGGACGAGGTGGCGGCGGTGATGGTGCCGTCCTTCTTGAAGGCGGGCTTGAGGCCGGCGATCTTGTCGAGCTTGGCCTTGAAGGGCTGCTCGTCCTTGTCGAACACGGTGTCACCGGCGCGGCCGGCCACCGTCACCGGGGCGATTTCCCAGGTGAAGCTGCCGTCGGTGTTGGCGCGCTTGGCACGCTCGGTGGAGGCGATCGCGAAGGCGTCCTGCGCCTCGCGCGTGAACGCGTACTTGGCCACGCATTGCTCGGCGAACACGCCCATGGCCTTGCCGCGCTCGTAAGCGTCTTCCAGGCCGTCCAGGGCCATATGGTCATACATCTGCGCGGCGCCGTACTTCACGCCCTTGCGCGCGAACATCAGGTGGGGCGCATTGGTCATCGATTCCATGCCGCCGGCGATCAGGATGTCGGCGCTCTCGGCCTTCAGGGTGTCGTGCGCAAACATGGTGGCGCGCATGCCGGCGCCGCACATCTTGGACAGCGTCACCGCGCCCACCGATTGCGGCAGGCCGGCCTTGAGCACGGCTTGGCGTGCCGGGGCCTGGCCCTGGCCGGCCATCAGGCAGTTGCCGATGAAGGCTTCCTGGATGGCGTCGCCGGGCACGCCGGCACGCTCGACCGCGGCCTTGATGGCCACGGCGGCCAGCTCCCAGGCCTGCAGGCCCGAGAAATCACCCAGCAGGCCACCGATGGGCGTGCGGGCGGCGGAGACGATGACGATGGAGTCGGACATGAGAGTTCTCCTACAAAAAAGACTTACTGGATCGGCAGTTCGCGATGCTCGGGCTCGGCCAGCACCGGTAGTGCCTTGCCATGCCTGGCATAGAAGCGCTTGTGCGCCTCATAGGGGAAGACGTCGTGCACATGGCCGGCCAGGATGCGCTGCTTGTGGCCCTGCCAGAACTCGGCGTCGAGAAGATCGGCGTGGTGGCGCATGAAGACCTCGCGCACACCCGGGTGGCCCAACAGAAAGGGGCCGAAGGTTTCGGGAAAGACGTCGCGCGGCCCCACCCGGTACCAGATCTCGCCCGACATTTCTTCCTCCTCGTTGCGCGGCGCGGGCACACGGCGGAAGTTGCAGTCGGTCAGGTATTCGATCTCGTCGTAGTCGTAGAACACGACCTTGCCGTGGCGTGTGACGCCGAAGTTCTTCCACAGCATGTCACCGGGGAAGATGTTGGCGGCCACCAGGTCCTTGATGGCATTGCCGTACTCGATCACCGCATGCTCCAGCTGCTGCGGCGTGGCTTCCTGGATGTAGATGTTGAGCGGCACCATGCGGCGCTCGATGTAGACATGCTTGAGCACCAGGTCATCGCCCTGCTCTTCCAGCAGGCTGGGGCAGAACGCCTTCAGCTCGGCGATCAGCTCTTCCTCGAAGCGGTAGCGCGGGAAGGCGACGTTGCTGTACTCCAGCGTGTCGGCCATGCGGCCCACCCGGTCGTGCTGCTTCACCAGCAGGTACTTGCTCTGGATGAGCTCGCGCGAGGTCTCCTTCTGTGCCGGGAAGAAGTCCTTGATGAGCTTGAAGACGAAGGGGTAGCTGGGCAGGTCGAACACCAGCATCACCATGCCCTTGATGCCGGGCGCGATGCGGAACTTGTCGCTGCTGTGGCGCAGGTGGTAGAGGAAGTCGCGGTAGAACAGGTTCTTGCCGTGCTTCTGCAGGCCGATCGCGCTGTAGAGCTCGGCGCGCGGCTTGCGGGGCATCATCGAGCGCAGGAACTGCACGTAGGCGCTGGGCACCTCCATATCCACCATGAAGTAGGCACGCGCAAAGCTGAACAGCATCAGCAACTCGTCCTCGCCGAACAGCGCCGCATCGATCTGCAGCAGACCGCGCTCGTTGTGCAGGATCGGCAGGGCGAACGGCGTCTCGGTGAAGCCGTTGATGATCTTGCCCACCAGGTAGGCGCCCTTGTTGCGATAGAACAGCGACGAGAGCACCTGGATCTGGAAATTGGTACGCCAGCGGAACAGGCCCAACTCGCGCTGCACCGCGCTCAGCACATGGTCGGCGTCGCGACCCAGATCCTCGAACTCGCGCTCGAGCTGGAAGTTGTTGACGATGCGCACCATGGTCTCGTGCATGGTCTCGCGCGTCGGGTAGTAGCAGCGGAAGGTGGGCTTGGCGGCGGGCTCTTCGTTCTCGATGTATTCGGTGGAGACGGCCGGCCGCACAAAGATGAAATCGTTGTGGAAATAGCTGTGGTGCAGGATGCGCGTGCACACCGAGTTGAAGAAGGTCTCGGCCAGCTCGGGCTGGTGGTGGTTGGTGAGCAGGCCGATGTAGTGCAGCTTGACCTGCTGCCAGACCTCCATCTCCAGCCGGCTGGCCTGGAAGCGCTCCTCCAGCAGCGCGATGCCCTCGTCCACGCGCTTGTCGTAGAACTCGATGCGCTCGCGCTGGGCCCGCTGCTGGCCATGCCAGTCGCCGCGCTCGAAGCGCTGTTTGGCCGCGGCCGAGGTGGCGCGGAACAGGCGGTAATGGCGATTGAAGCCACCGAGCATGGTCTGCGCGATCTCGAAGGCGCGCGAGTCGGTGAGCTTCTGGGGGAACATCGCGGCTCTGTGCTGAGGGTCAGTCCGCCGAGCTTATCCGGGCCCGCTCGTAGCGGGCCTTGACGGCACTCAAGGCTTTCTGGAAGGCCGCGGCCAATTGGTCCGCGGCGGCCACCGTGATGCGCAGATCCTCCAGCAGGCCGTTGTGCAGGCCATAGACCCAGCCATGCACCACCACCTCCTGGCCGCGCGCCCAGGCGTCCTGCACCACCGTGGTCTGGCAGGCATTGCGGGCCTGCTCCAGCACGTTCAGCTCGCACAGGGCGTTGACGCGCTGGTTGGCGTCGATGCTGTCCAGCCATTCGTGATGGTGGTTGCGCACGTCCTGCACATGGCGCAGCCAGTTGTCCACCAGGCCGGTGCGCATGTCCAACAGGGCCGCACGCACGCCGCCGCAGTTGGAATGGCCCACCACGATGATGTGCTTGACCTTCAGCGCGTCCACCGCGAACTGCATCACCGAGAGGCAGTTGAGGTCCGAGTGCACCACCACATTGGCAACATTGCGGTGCACGAACAGCTCGCCCGGCAGCAGGTTCACCAGCTCATTCGCCGGCACGCGGCTGTCGGCGCAGCCTATCCACAGGTATTGCGGCGTCTGCTGCTTGAGCAGGCGCGAGAAAAACCCGGGTTCGCGCGCCTCGGTCTCGGCGGCCCAATGCTTGTTGCTGTCCAGCAGTTCTTGAAGTTCAGTACTCATGGCGGCATTGTCGCGGTGGCGGCGGGTCGCTGTGCTTACATGGTCTCCGCGAACAGCTCGCGGCCGATCAGCATGCGGCGGATCTCCGAGGTGCCGGCGCCGATTTCATACAGCTTGGCATCGCGCCACAGGCGGCCCAGCGGGTATTCGTTGATATAGCCGTTGCCGCCAAAGATCTGCACGCCCTCGCCGGCCATCCAGGTTGCCTTTTCGGCGGTCCAGAGGATCACCGAGGCGCAGTCCTTGCGCACCTGGCGCACATGCTCGCTGCCCAGCAGGTCGAGGTTCTTGGCCACCGTGTAGGCAAAGCTGCGGCCGGCCTGCAGCACGGTGTACATGTCCGCCACCTTGCCCTGGATGAGCTGGAACTCGCCGATGCTCTGGCCGAACTGCTTGCGGTCGTGGATGTAGGGGATGACGTTGTCCATCACGCTTTGCATGATGCCCAGCGGGCCGCCGGTGAGCACGGCACGCTCATAGTCCAGGCCCGACATCAGCACCTTGGCGCCGCCGTTCACCGCACCCAGCACGTTCTCGGCCGGCACCTCGACGTTCTGGAACACCAGCTCGCCGGTATGGCTGCCGCGCATGCCCAGCTTGTCGAGCTTCTGCGCGATCGAGAAACCCTTCATGCCCTTCTCGATCAGGAAGGCGGTGACGCCGCGCGCACCCAGCTCGGGCTCGGTCTTGGCGTAGACCACCAGGGTGTCGGCGTCGGGGCCGTTGGTGATCCACATCTTGTTGCCGTTAAGCAGGTAAACCCCACCCTTGTCCTCGGCCTTGAGCTTCATGCTGATAACGTCGGAGCCGGCGCCCGGCTCGCTCATCGCCAGCGCGCCCACATGCTCGCCGCTGATCAGCTTGGGCAGGTACTTGGCCTTCTGCGCCGCATTGCCGTTGCGGTTGATCTGGTTCACACAGAGGTTGCTGTGCGCGCCGTAGGACAGGCCCACCGAGGCCGAACCGCGGCTGATCTCCTCCATCGCCACCATATGCGCCAGATAGCCCATATTGGCGCCGCCGTACTCCTCGGACACGGTCACGCCCAGGATACCCAGCTCGCCCATCTTGCGCCACAGATCCATGGGGAACTGGTCGCTGTGGTCGATCGCCGCGGCACGCGGGGCGATCTCGGCGTCGGCAAAGGCGCGCACGGTGTCGCGCAGCGCGTCGATGTCTTCGCCGAGTTGGAAGTTCAGGCCGGGCAGATTCATGGTTTGTCTCCTACTTTTCAATCAATGTTTGAGGCCGTCGCGGCCCAGAACCGTCATCACGGTGGCGCTCATGGTCGCCACCAATTTTTCTTCGCCGCCGGCCTCGAAACCATAGGCACGGCCCTCGACCACGCTGATGGTACGACCGGCCTTGGCCACCTGGCCCTCGAAGCGGAACAGCGGCCCGCGCGCCGGCGCAAGCAGATTGATCTTGAATTCGATCGTCAACACCGCCGCATCGGCCGGCATCAGGCTGTAGGCGGCATAGCCGCAGGCCGAGTCCAGCGCCGTGGACACGATGCCGGCATGCAGGAAGCCGTGCTGCTGGCACAACTCGGGCTTGTGCGCCATGGTGATCACCACCCTGCCAGCCTCCACCGCGCCCAACTCCGCGCCCAGCGTCTTGTGCATCACCGCCTGCAGGGCGAAGGAATCGCGCACCCGCTGGGCGTAATGCTGATCCGCTGCTTGCATGGGTCGGCTCCTGCTTGGGTTGACTTACGTTTACGTAAACGTCAATTGTAAGGGCTCAGCAGCGTCCGGCGCCCCCTGCAGAATTACCTAAGCACTTATCAGAGGAAGCGTTCCAGCAGCTTCTTGGAGCCACGATCCAGCGCGAAGCGATCCTGCACCATGAATTGCAGTCCGTGGCTGGTGGTGATGAGCAGACGCCCCTCGCCCAGGCGGCGGATGTCTTCCTCGGTCTTGAGGATGAAGCTGGCCTCGCCGCGGTCGGTCTCCACCGTCCAGAGGCTGGGGGTGGAGAAGGTCGAAACCTTTTTCAGCCGCGTCACCGTGGGGGTGAACTCGCGGGCGGCGAATTCGCTCTCCAGCAGCTCGCGCTCGGCCTTGGGCAGGGCCGAGAGGCGGTCAATCCAGGCCAGCTCATGGCCGTCCGGCCCGACCAGGGAGACGCCCTCGTCGGGCGCCGAGATCGGGTGGGCGCGCACCGGGTTCACGCCCACATGCTCGACACCCTCGGCATCGATCAGCACCAGGCGCCCATAGGCGTTGCGGGCGAGTTGCTGGTAAGGGGGAGTCGTCGTCATGCTCATGCGGCCTCCGCCGTGTGGGCGCTGGGGTTGGGCAGGGTGATAGGCTCGGGCTCGCCCTCGTCCATGCGGCGCGCCTGTGCCTCGTAGAGGCGCCAGTAGGCACCCTGCTTGGCCATCAACTCGTCGTGCGGGCCCACTTCCACCACCTGGCCGCGGTCCATCACCACCAGGCGATCGGCCTTGCGCAGCGTCGAGAGGCGGTGGGCAATGGCGATGGTGGTGCGGCCCTGCACCAGATTGTCCAGCGCCTTCTGGATCTCCTTCTCGGTCTCGGTGTCCACCGAGGAGGTGGCTTCGTCGAGGATCAGCAGGCGCGGGTTGATCAGCAGCGCGCGCGCAATCGAGATGCGCTGGCGCTCGCCGCCCGAGAGGCCCTGGCCGCGCTCGCCCACCAGCGAGTCGTAGCCCTGCGGCAGGCGCAGGATGAATTCATGCGCATGGGCGGCGCGCGCCGCGGCCACGATCTCCTCGCGCGTGGCCTCGGGCTTGCCGTAGGCGATGTTCTCGGCAATCGTGCCGAAGAACAGGAAGGGCTCCTGCAGCACCAGGCCGATGTGCTGGCGGTAGTCGGCCACGCCGATGCGGCGCAGGTCCACGCCGTCCACCTTGATCGAACCCTCGGTGACGTCGTAGAAGCGGCAGATCAGGTTCACCAGCGTGCTCTTGCCCGAGCCGCTGTGGCCCACCAGGCCGATCATCTCGCCCGGCTGGATGTCTAGGCTCAGGCCGCGGATGACGGCGCGGTTGCCGTAGCGGAAACCGATGTCCTGCATCTGGATGCCGCCCCTGACCTGCTCCAGCTTGGTCGGGTTGACGGGCTCCGGCACATTCGATTGATGGTCGAGGATGTCGAAGATGCGCTTGGCGCCGGCGGCGGCCTTCTGCGTCACCGAGACGATGCGGCTCATCGAATCCATGCGGCCATAGAAGCGGCCGATATAGGCCAGGAAGGAGGTCAGCACACCGACCGTGATGTCCTGCTTGGAGACCAGGTAGATGCCGAAGGCCCAGACCACCAGCAGGCCCATCTCGGTGAGCAGCGAGACGGTGGGGCCGAACAGGCTCCAGGTCTTGTTGAGCCGGTCATTGACCTGCAGATTGTTCTGGTTGGCGTCCTTGAAGCGCTTGGCCTCGCGCCGCTCCTGGGCAAAGGCCTTGACCACACGGATGCCGGGAATGGTGTCGGCCAGCACGCTGGTGACCTCGCCCCAGACCCGGTCGATCTTCTCGAAGCCGGTGCGCAGGCGATCGCGCACCAGGTGGATCATCCAGGCGATGAAGGGCAGCGGCACCAGGGTGGCCAGCGCCAGCCAATGGTTGATGGAGAACAGGATGATGGCCGTCATCGCCAGCATCAGCACGTCGGTGATGAAGTCCAGCGCATGCAGGGAGAGGAACACGCTGATGCGGTCGGTCTCGGAGCCGATGCGCGACATCAGGTCGCCGGTGCGCTTGTTGCTGAAGTACTCCAGCGAGAGGCTCAGCAGGTGCTCGAAGGTGTTGGTGCGCAGGTCGGCGGCGATGCGCTCGGAGACCAGCGCCAGGATATAGGTCTTGGCCCAGCCCAGGATCCAGGACACCAGGCCCGCGCCCAGCAGGCCGCTCAGGTACAGGGCCACCAGCCAGGGGTCGATCTTGTGGCCCTGCTGGAAGGGGATCAGCACCTCGTCCATCAGCGGCCGGTACAGATAGGGGCCGACCAGGGTGGCGCCGGTGGCGCCCAACATGAGCAGAAAACCCAGCAAGAGCTGACCCTGGTAGGGCCGCGCAAAGCGCCACAGACGCAGCAACACCCAGGTGGAGGGCGGCGTGTGCAGCTCGCGCGCGCAGGTGGGGCATTCCTCGTTGTCGGGCGGCGGCGGCAAGGGAGCGTGGCAGCTGGGGCAGAACTCCAGCTCCTCGGCCTGGGCGCGCTCGGGCTCGTCACGGCGCTCGAAAGCCTCCTGCCAGCGCTGCGCCTGCAAATTGATCTGCAAGGTGAAGCGCCACTGGGCCAGGCGTTGCGTTTGATCCACAAGTTCCAGGCAACCGACCCCGGCATGGTCCGAAATCTTCATCGCCAGGCCCGGGTGCAGCGCCCATTCCGACCATTGGCGCGTGCCCGCATCCCAGGCCAGCAGGCGTTTGTTGGTGAGCACTAACAAGCTGCGCGCAAAGCGCAGCTGCGCGTCCAGGTCAACCTCCAGCGGGGCTACAACGTTCTCGTCTCTCGTGAGACGCGCCTGCAAGGTAGCCAATTCCGGATGCTGGTCCGGCGCGCCGTCGGGATGGTGATGCTGCATTTTGTGTTGTGCCAACTTCGCCCCGAGAGGGCCATGTTGCTGTGTTTGAGCGCTGATTTTCACTCAGAAGGACGCTGGCCAGCACCGGCGCGTATCAGAAGCAGGCGCTAACACCCCCGCCGCCAAACTCACCCCCGGTTGAGCGCACAATTGCGCCTTGCCTTTTTCCCAGCCCTTGCAAAGCCCCGACCCAGGCCCCTCACCCATGAGCAGACACGACGACATCAAGCTTTTGCGCGTCAACTATTTGCGGGGTCCCAATATGTGGACCTACCGCCCGGTCCTCGAAGTCTGGTTGGATCTGGGCAAGCTGGAGGACTTCCCCTCCAACCTGCTGCCGGGTTTCAACGATCGCCTCACCCATCAGCTGCCGGCCCTGATCGAGCACCATTGCGGCGTGGGCGAGCGCGGCGGCTTCATGCAGCGCCTCACCGAGGGCACCTGGATGGGCCATGTGCTGGAGCATGTGGTGATCGAGTTGCTGAACCTGTCGGGCATGCCCACCGGCTTCGGCCAGACCCGCAGCACCTCCGCCACCGGCGTCTACCGCATGGTGTTCCGCGCCCGCGACGAGCAGGTGGCGCGTGCCGCCCTGGCCGAGGGCCATGCGCTGCTGATGGCCGCCATCAACGCCGAGGCCTTTGACGTGAGCGCCGCTGTCGCCCGCGTGCGCGACAAGGTGGACGATTGCTACCTCGGCCCCAGCACCGCGGCGATCGTCGCTGCGGCGACGGATCGCCGCATCCCCCATATCCGCCTGAACGACGGCAACCTCGTGCAGCTGGGCCATGGCGCGCGCCAGCGCCGCATCTGGACGGCCGAGACCGACATGACCAGCGCGATCGCCGAAGGCATTGCGCGCGACAAGGACCTCACCAAGAGCCTGCTCAAGTCGGTGGGCGTGCCGGTGCCCGAGGGCCAGGCGGTGAAGAACGCCGACGAGGCCTGGGAAGCCGCCCAGGACCTGGGTCTGCCGGTGGTGGTGAAGCCCTCCGACGGCAACCACGGCCGCGGCGTCACCCTGGACCTGAAACGCGAGGCCGATGTGCGCGCCGCCTTCGAGCTGGCCGAGCGCAATGGCTCCGAGGTGCTGGTGGAGCGCAACATCCCCGGCAACGAGCACCGCCTGTTGGTGGTGGGCGGATCGGTGGTGGCCGCCGCGCGTGGCGACGAGGCCTGGATCACCGGCGACGGCAAGCACACGGTCGTGCAACTGGTGGATCAGCAGATCAACACCGACCCGCGCCGTGGCCTCACCGAAGACTTCCCGCTGAATCGCATCGACGTGCCCGAGGATGCCGTCATCCTGCTCGACCTGCAGCGTCAAGACCTGACCCCCGATGCCGTGCCGGCGACCGGACAGCGCGTGCTGATCCAGCGCAACGGCAATGTGGCGATCGACTGCACCGCCCAGGTCCACCCCGAGGTGGCCCATGTGGTCTCGCTGGCGGCACGCACCATCGGGCTGGACATCGCCGGCGTCGATCTGGTGAGCGAAGACATCTCCAGGCCGCTCTCGGAAACCGGCGGCGCCATCGTCGAGGTGAACGCCGGCCCCGGCCTCCTGATGCACCTGAAGCCCGCCGAGGGCATGCCCCAGCCGGTCGGTCAGGCCATCATCGACCACCTCTTCGCCGAGGACGAGAACGGCCGCATCCCCATCGTCGGCGTGACCGCCTCTGCAGGCGGCCAGCACATTACCCGCCTGGTGGCCTGGCTGCTGCACCTGAACGGCCGCCATGTGGGCCTGGCCTGCAACGACGGCCTCTTCCTCGGCACCCGCCGGGTCGAGAAGAAGCCCAGCGCGCGCTGGGATGCCGCCCACCGTCTGCTGATGAACCGCGGCGTGGACGCCGTGGTGGTGCAGAACAGCGCCGCCACCATCCTCACCGACGGCCTGGCCTATGACCGCTGCCAGGTCGGCGTGGTTACCGACACCGCCGCACTGGGCCAGCTGGACGAGCACGACATCCGCACCCACGACCAGCTCTTCAAGGTGCTGCGCACCCAGATCGACGTGGTGCTGTCCGACGGCGCTGCGGTGCTGAACGCCGCCGACCCGCAGCTGGTGGAAATGGCCGAGCTCTGCGATGGCGAGGTGGTGTTCTACGCGCTCGACAGCGACGCCCTCGCCGCCCACCGCGACAAGGGCGGCCGCGCGGTCTTCCTGCAGGGCGGCGCCGCGGTGCTGGCGCAAGGCGCCTCCGAAACCTCGGGCGCCAATATCGAGGCCCTGATGAAGCGCTTCGCCGCCGCCGGCCAGGCCACCGATGCGGCCACCCTGCTGGCCGCCGTGGCCACCGCCTGGGCCCTCAACATCTCCCCCGAACTGATCTCGGCCGGCCTGGACACCTTCGTGCCCGAACTCGCCCAATAAGCAACCCACATAGAAGACCGAGCACCATGGAAGTCTCTCGCACCCGAGCCCTGCGTGGCCCCAATATGTGGAGCCGTCACACCGCCATCGAGGCGGTGGTGATGTGCAACGAAGCCGAACGCTCCATCACCGACATGGCCGGCTTCGAGGCCCGCCTGCGCGCCCTCTTCCCCAGCATCGGTGCCCTGCGGCCGGCCAGCGCCCAGCGCGTCGCGATCTCGCTGGCCCATGTGCTGGAGCAGGCCACCCTGGCTCTGCAGGCCCAGGCCGGCTGCCCGGTGACCTTCAGCCACACCCATGTGACCTCCGAAGAGGGCACCTACCAGGTGGTGGTCGAGTACAGCGAGGAAGACGTGGGCCGCCTGGCCTTCGAGCAGGCCGTGCGCCTGGTTAGCGCCGCCATGGACGGCGGCACGTTTGACAGCGAGGCCGTGCTGGCCAAGCTGCGCGAGCTTGACGAAGACGTGCGCCTGGGCCCCTCCACTGGCTCCATCGTCGATGCCGCGGTGAAGCGCGGCGTGCCCTTCCGCCGCCTCACCCAGGGCAGCCTGGTGCAGTTCGGCTGGGGCGCCAAGCAGCGCCGCATCTGGGCCGCCGAGGTCGACGCCACCAGCGCGGTGAGCGAGTCGATCGCCCAGGACAAGGATCTCTCCAAGCGCCTGCTGCAATCGGCCGGCGTGCCGGTGCCCATCGGTGCGCCGGTGGACACGCCCGACGAGGCTTGGGCGGTGGCCGAAGAGATCGGCCTGCCGGTGGTGGTGAAGCCGGTGGACGGCAACCAGGGCAAGGGCGTGACCGTCAACGTGACGACGCGCCAGCAACTCGATGAGGCCTACAAGGCCGCCGACGAGATCGGCCAGGTGATGGTGGAGAAGTTCCTGCCCGGCAGCGACTACCGCCTGCTGGTGATCGGCGACAAGCTGATCGCCGCCGCGCGCCGCGATCCCCCGCATGTGATCGGCGACGGCGTGCACACCGTCAAGCAGCTGGTCGACAAGGTCAACGCCGACCCCAAGCGCGGCGACGGCCATGCCACCTCGCTCACCAAGATCCGCTTCGACGACATCGCCGTGGCGCGCCTCGTCCAGCAAGACCTGACCCCCGAATCCGTGCCCGAGAAGGGCCGCCGCGTGATCCTGCGCAACAACGCCAACCTCTCCACCGGCGGCACCGCCACCGATGTGACCGACGATGTGCATCCCGATGTGGCGGCACGCGCCGTGGCCGCCGCCCAGGTGGTGGGCCTGCATGTCTGCGGCGTCGACGTGGTGGCCGAGAGCGTGCTGCGCCCGCTGGAGGAGCAGAGCGGCGGCATCGTCGAGGTGAATGCCGCGCCCGGCCTGCGCATGCATCTCTCGCCCAGCTATGGCAAGGGCCGCAATGTCGGCGAGGCCATCATCAGCCACCTCTACGGCCATGGCCAGAAGAGCGAAGACGGCCGCATCCCGGTGGTGGCCGTCACCGGCACGAATGGCAAGACCACCACCTCGCGCCTGATCGCCCATCTGTTCGCCACCATGGGCCTGCGCGTGGGCATGACGAATACCGACGGCGTCTATGTGGACGGCCGCCAGATCGACAGCGGCGATTGCTCGGGCCCCAAGAGCGCGCGCAATGTGCTGATGCACCCCGACGTCGAAGCGGCCGTGTTCGAGACCGCGCGCGGCGGCGTGCTGCGCGAGGGCCTGGGCTTCGACCGCTGCCAGGTGGCGGTGGTCACCAACCTCGGCGAGGGCGACCACCTGGGCATGAACTTCCTCAACACCGTGGAAGAGCTGGCCCTGGTGAAGCGCGTGATCGTGCAGAACGTGGCACCCAGCGGCTATGCGGTGCTGAACGCCGCCGACCCGGTGGTGGCCAATATGGCCAGCGTCTGCCCGGGCCAGATCATCTATTTCGCCGCCGACCGCCACCACCCGCTGATGGCCACCCACCGTGCCCAGGGCAAGCGCTGCGTCTATGTGGATGGCGATCAATTGGTGGCCGCGCAGGGCTCCTGGCGCGAAAGCATCCCGCTGCGCGACATCCCCATCACCCGCCACGGCAGCATCGGCTTCCAGGTCGAGAACGCCATGGCCTCGGTGGCGGCGGCCTGGGGCGTGGGGCTGGACTGGGACACCATCCGCCGCGGCGTCGGCAGCTTTGCCAACGATGCCGACAACGCGCCCGGCCGCTTCAATGTGATGGACTACCGCGGCGCCACCGTGATCGCCGACTACGGCCACAACGGCGATGCGATGCGCGCCCTGGTTGCCGCCGTGCAGGCCATGCCGGCCAAGAAGCGCTCGGTGGTGATCTCGGGTGCCGGCGACCGCCGCGACGAGGACATCCGCATCCAGACCCAGATCCTCGGCGATGCCTTCGACGACGTGCTGCTGTTCCAGGACGCCTGCCAGCGCGGCCGCGAGGACGGCGAGGTGCTGGCGCTGTTGCGCCAGGGTCTGGAAGGCGCCAAGCGCGTGAGCCACGTCGACGAGATCCGCGGCGAGTTCATCGCCATCGACACCGCGCTGGCGCGCCTGCAACCGGGCGACCTCTGCCTGGTGCTGGTGGACCAGGTGGAAGAGGCGCTGGCGCATCTGGCGCAGCGCATCAGCGCGGGCTGAGTCGGGATCACGGACTGGGTGGCGCAAACGCCTCCGGGTAGCGCCGCCCGTACCAGCCGCGTGCGCGCTCGTGGTCCAGGCGCAGAAAGGGTCGCAGCCCGGGCACCAGCAAGAGCAGCAAGCCGCTGAGCCCGAAGCCGGCGGCCAGCAGCAGATAGACGCTCGCCACCGCCCAGCGCTGCAGCAGGGCGCCGGCCAGCAGCGGCGCCAAGGCAGCTGCGAGCTGGGCCAACGCCAGCTGGCCGGCCGCCATGCGCGCGCGAAAAGCCTCGGGTATGGCCAACGTGCGGTGCGTCTGCCCTACCAGCTGCGTGACCGACATGCCCAGACCGATGGCCGCGAACAGCAGCGGCAGGCCCGGCGGCCAGGCGCACAGGCCGATGCCCGCCACGGCCAGGCCGCACAGGGCTAGCGCGGCCGCCATCGCACGCACGCGGTCCAGGCTCTCGATCAGCAGATCGGCCAGGCCCGCCACGCCCAACAGCAGCCCCAGCGACAAGGCCGCACCACAGGCGCCGAACCAGAGCGCCGAAAGACCCAGGGCCTGCACGCGCAGCGGCAGCAGCATGCCGGTGGCGGGCAGCAGGAACACCATCATCAGCGCCCCCGTGAGCGTCCACCAGCGATCCAGCGGCACGCCCCATTTGGCGCGCAGGCCAGCGCGCAGCTCGACAAACCATCCGGCACGTGGCGCTGATGCCGACGGGTAGCTGGGCTCCGCCAGGCAAAAGCCGGCCAGGGCCGCGATCGCAAACATCACGACGTTCAGCCCCAGGGCAAGGCGCACATCGCCCAGGGCCAGTGCGGCGCCACCCAGGCCCGGTCCGAGCAAGCCGCCCAGGGCTTGCGAGCCGCGGCGCAGGCGTATCGCCTCAGGCAACTGCGCGGCCTGCACCAACTCCGGCAGGATGCTGGCCTGGGCCGGCAGCAGCGCGGCGTTGGCCAGGATCGACAGCAGGCTGCAGGCACCCAGCAGGGCCAGGCTGTAGCCGTCGCTACAGGCCAGCAGCCACAGCGCCAGAGCATCCAGCAGCAGAAGCAGCTTGCCCAGGCGTATCAGGCGGCGCTTGGGCAAGCGGTCGCCCAGCGGCGAAAGCAAGGGCATGGCCAGCAGCGTGCAAGCCGCCACCAAGGCGCCATAGCGGCTCAGATCCGCCGCCCCGCCACGCTGCGCAATCCACCAAGCCAGCGCCACCTGCCCCACGGCGCTGGCCAGCAGGCCCAGCATCTCGCTCAACATCAATAAGCGCACCGGCACGGCGCAAGCCTGTACGCGGCCCCAGAACTGCAGCATCGGCGTTCACTCCCTCATGTCTGTGCAAGCGGCGCAGTCTAGGAAGCGCGGGCCGTGAGAAACAGCGTCAGGCATTGCACGTCGCGATGGATACAGGCCAGGCCACGACGCTGCTATCGTGTCGGTCCTTGCCAAGAGCCTTGCATTGACCCTCCGCCCCCATCGTTACCGCAGCCTGGCCCTGCAGCTCGCCCAGGATCTACGCTCAGGCTGCTACCCGCCGGGCAGCCAGCTGCCCTCGGTGCGGCAGTTGTGCAGCGCACATGCAGCCAGCTTGGCCACCGTCACGCACGCCCTGCATGAGCTGGAAGACGCCGGCCTGATCGAAGCGCGACCGCGGCGCGGCTTCTTCGCCAGTGCCGCGCTGCCCATGGCCCGCAGCGCGCCGGCGGCCGAGGCCATCGCACTGGAGGGCCGCCGCAAACGCTTGATGGAACTGGCCGCCTCGCAGCCCGGACTGCTGTCGCTTGGCCACCTGGGCCTGCCCGCATCACTGCTGCCGCTGCCGACCCTGGCACGCCTGTTGGGCCAGCAACTGCGCAGTCAGCGCGGTCTGCTGGCCACCGGCTCGGCCTACGGCAGCACGGCCTTGCGCGAACAACTGGCGCGGCGCGCGCCACGCATGGGATGCCAGTTCGGCGCCGAAGACGTCGTCGTCACCCAGGGCGAGGGCGAATCCTTGCAGCTCTGCCTACGCCTGCTCACCCAGCCCGGCGATCTGGTGGCGCTGGGCACACCGGCGCCCTTGCGCGCCCTGGAACTGATCGCCAGCATGGGCCTGCGCGCGCTGGAGCTGCCCGCGGCTGACGACGGTGGCCTGGCCGTCCCGGCGCTGGCCGCCGCGCTGCAAACGCAAGCGATTGCCGCCTGCTTGGCCGAGCCCAGCTTCTACCGCGCGACCGGTGGCTCCCTGGACGATGCCGCCAAGCAGTCACTGGCGGCGCTGCTGGCGCAGCACCAGCTACCGCTGATTGAGTGCGACATGATGGGCGAGCTCTACCGCGGCACACAGCGCCCCGCGCCGGTGAAGGCCTTCGACACCGACGACCGCGTGCTCTATTGCGGCAGCCTGGCCTGCATCACAGGCCCCGGCTACAACCTGGGCTATATCGCCAGCGCACGCCACCACCTGCAGCTGCGCGCCGCGCGAGCCGTGCATGGCGAGTTGCTGCCCAGCAGCAGCGACGCGGTGCTTGCCGCCTTCATGGCCAGCGGGGCCTTCGACACCCATCTGCGCCGCCTGCGCCGCACCCTGGCGGCGCAGCTGCAGGCCTACGAGCAGGCCGTGCGGGCACATTTCCCCGCGGGCACGCGCGTCAGCACGGGTGCGGGCGGCTATGTGCTGTGGGTCGAGCTACCTGGTCACTTGAACGCCTGCGTGCTGCTGGAGCGCGCACGCCAGCATGGATACAACTTCATGCCCGGCGCCGTGTTCAGCATGGGCACCCAGTTCGACCATTGCCTGCGCCTGAGCGCCGCACACCCGCTGGACGCGCAGCGCGCGCAAGGCCTGCGCTTGCTGGGTGAACTGGCTCAGCAGCTGCAGGCTTAGCGCCCCAGCAACTGCAAATCAAACACACGCTCCAGCAGCCAGACCAGGGCCAGCAGGGCAATCAGCAGCGAGCCACCGCCCAGCACCCAACGCGGGTAGCCGGGCCGGCGCCGCAGGCCCCATACCAGGCCCATGAAGCCCGCCACCACGGCGAGCTGGCCGAGCTCCACACCCAGGTTGAACATCAGCAGCGGCCCGGCCAGGGCCTCGCGCCGCAGGCCCAGCTCCCTGAGCGCGCTGGCAAAGCCGAAGCCGTGCACCAGGCCGAAGGCAAAGGTCAGCCTCCAGCGGCCATGCAGCAGCAGCGGCCAGAGATTGTTCAGCGTCGCCAGCAGCACCGAGGCGGCGATCAGCGACTCGACCCAGCGCGAGGGCGGGCTCAGGATCTCGAAGGCGGCCAGCGCCAGCGTGATGCTGTGCGCCAGCGTGAAGGCGCTCACCACCCCCAGCACATCCAGCAGCACAGGCCGCAGCTGCTTGGCGGGCCGCCAATGATTCCCCTCCCGCACCAGCACCGCCGGCAGCAGCAACGCGAGCAGGAAGAGGATGTGGTCCAGGCCGATCCAGATATGGTGCACACCATCGCGCAGCACGCTCAGCAGGCTGTGCGCTGCACCTAGGCGCAGTGGCGTGGCGTGGCCATCGGGGGCCAGCACCAGGGTCTGCGCCGCGCCGGCGGGCCCGCGCAGGATCAGCACGCCGCGGTGCGTGGGGTCGCTGGCGGCAAAGAGGCGGTAGCTGAGGGTCAGGTCTTGCGCGGGGGCGCGGCATTGCCAACGCCGCTGCAGCACGGCGTAACGGCCATCGCTGCGG
This sequence comes from Paucibacter sediminis, assembly GCF_030254645.1. Lineage (NCBI taxonomy): Bacteria > Pseudomonadati > Pseudomonadota > Betaproteobacteria > Burkholderiales > Sphaerotilaceae > Roseateles > Paucibacter sediminis. The sequence continues at coordinate 2,641,831 of NZ_CP116346.1, read as the reverse complement.
GTTTCGATCTGCAGCGGGGCCAGGGCTTGCGGCGCGCAGCGGCCGCCATCGGCATCCGTCAGCGTCATGTCCAGGCCCTGCCGGGCCAGCTGGTCGATCTCCCCGGCGCGCGCCCTCAGCTCGCCCCAGCTCAGCTGGCCGTTGCCATCCGCGTCCAGCTGCAGCTCGCGGTCCAGATCGCGCAGCGCGATGTCGACGCGCTCGCTGAGCCCCGTGGCATCGGCCTCCAAGATCAGATAGGCATCGCTGGCCTTGTGGGCCTGGGCGGCGCCGGCGCACAGCAGCAGCAACGACACCATCAGCGCCCGCTTCATGAGGCAGCGCTCCAGCGCGCATCCTGCATGCCGCTCTCACGCCGGAACTGCTCGAATGCCTGCCGCGCCTGCGCCGCCAATGGTTTGGGCGCAGCCGGCAACTGCGCCGCGCGCCACAGCAGCCAGGCATCGGCTGGCTCGCGCTGCAGGGCCCAGTTGGCGATCGCCTGCTGCAGGGCCGCGCCGGCATCGGGCCGCACATCGAGGGCGTAGCGGGCCCGTTCGCGCGCATGGGCGCTGCCGTCGCCGCGCAGGGCGGCGGCCTCGAAGCGCTCTTGCAGCTGCGCGGCCGCCTCGCTGGCGCGCGCATCGCCGCCGGCGCGCCAGGCAATCGCCAGGCGCAGCAGCAGGGCATCGGGCAGGCGCACCAGCTCGGCCTGTTCGGCCTGGTTGGACTGGTGGGCCAGCACCAGCGCGGCGGCCTCGGCCCAGCGGCGGCGCGCCAGCAGCCAGTCGGCCAGGGCGGCGCGCGTGTAGATGGAAGGCTCGGCCTGCAGGGCCTGGCGGTACAGCGCCTCCGCTTCGGCCAGGCCACGGCGCTCGGCCAGTTCGGCGCGCAACAAAAGGATCCAGGCCGTGGGCGCCTGCGGGTAGCGGGCCAGTTGGGCCAGCGCCGCGGCAGCGCTCTCGTTGCGGCCCTGCAGGCTGTCCAGCTCGGCCAGGCAGACGCGGCCGTGCACCTGCACAGCTGCCCCCAGGGCCGCATAGCTGAGCCCGGCCAGGCGCGTGCAGGCGCTGCGCGCCTCGGGCCAGCGGCCGCGCAGCTGCAGCAGGGCGGCGCGCGTCAGCTCGGCCTGGGCGCGCAGCGCCAGCGGCGTGGAAGCACCCGCCAGCAGCGCATCCAGATCCTGCAGGGCGGCATCGAAGCGATGTTGGGTCTGCAGCATGCTGGCACGCAGCAGGCGCACCGCCGGCGGCGGCGCGGGCAGGTGCCACCAGGGTGCCAGCAGCGCCTGGGCCCGGCCCAGTTCGCGCGGGTCGCCCTCCTGCCGCGCACGCTGCAAGGCCGCCTGCGCCAGGCCCAGCGCCTGCGGCAGCGCCAGGCCCTGGCGTGGCACGGCCGCCAGGCGCCGCGGCAACTGCTCCAGCACCTCCTCATCCGCCTGCGGCGTATAGGGGCTGGCCAGGCCGCGCAGACTGAAAAGCAGCAGCAGGACGAGGAGGCTCGGCAGTCTGCGCATCGCCACCTCAGCTGACCGCGAGGGGTTCGTCGCTTTCGCTGGCGGGCGGCATGCTCAGCTTGTCGGCCGTCAGCGGCTCATCGCTCTCGCTCGCCGCCTGGCTCTGGCCCAGCGTGAACTGGGTGTAGGCGCCAGGGGAGGCCAGTGCGCTCTCAGGCACCTCGGTGAGCAGCACCGGTGGGGGCGGGGGTGCTGCCGCTTCGTCGCTGCCGCCGCAGGCGGCCAGCAGGCCGCTGGCGAGCAGGGCCAGGACGTGAATGGATTGCTGCTTCATGGCGCCCTCCTCAGTTGGTGCCGCCAACGGGCGTGTAGAGGTAAGGGAAGCTGCCCAGCAACGGCACCGTGGCCTGGTCCACCGCGTCGTGCAGCTTCAGCGAGGTGGCGCCCAGCGGCACGTTGGCGGGCTTGCAGCTGGCGCCGAAGCCGAGCGCATCGTTGTCGCCGTTGGCCATGCAAAGCCCACCCATCACCGCCACCAGGGCCACGTCCACCACATCGTCCTTGGGGCGGCGGCCGTTCGGGAAGCCGGCGTTGTCCTTGCCGCCGGCCAGGATGTTGCCGACGATGCCCAGCCGGTTCTGCTGCGCAAACGGCACCGGCGCGATATTGGTGTTGAGGCGCAGCATCTCCGAGGCCACCACATGGGCGGGCTGGTTCACGCCTTTGATGCCGGTGAGGAAGGCCGTCACCAGATCGGTACGCGGCAGGTTCTTGGGCGCCGTGCCGGGAATGGACAGCACCGTCTCGATCAGGGCCGGCAGGGTCGGGTTGGTGACGTAATTGGCGAACTGCGCGTCATCCTTGGGCTTGGAGCTGTTGAAGCGGTCCTTGTCCGGCAGGCCGATCACCACCTCGTTCACCAGGGGCATGCCCAGCCGCGAGACCTGCACCCAGGCGCCACCGGCCTTGTCGGTGTTCTGGTGGCCGGGCTTGGGCGATGGGTCGAGCACGCGTGCCTGGCGCAGGCTGGCGGTGGTCCAGCCGCCGATCACCGGCTCGTTGGCGCTGGCCAGGCAGCTCTTGTGCACTTCCAGGGCCAGGGTGGTGACGTTCTTGTCGTCCAGCTGGTTGGGCACGGCGCCGATCAGGGTCGGATCGGTGATCACCGAGACCGGCGCGTTCACCAGGTCAAAGATGGTGCCGAGGTTGACGGCGAAGGGATCCTTGCGCTGGCCCACGAAGACCTTGCCGGGCATGGCGCAGCCGGGGATGTTGACGGGGTAGATGTGCTTGGCCGCATAGGCCTCGTAGTTGGCGATGGTCTTCTTGCCGATGTTGTCCACCGGCTTGTCGAAGCTGGCCGCGCCATTGCTGGCATTGGTGACGGACTGGCGCTGGCCGCTGCGGCGGTCGCCACGCACGATGTCCAGGGTGTAGCTCTCGTTCACGTTCAGCGCCGCGGCACGCGGCTCGCTGATGGCGCCTGCCTGTATCAAGGGGATGGGCACGTTCTTGTCGCCGATGGCGAGCGCAATGCTGTTGAGCTTGTTCTTGAAGCGGAACTGGAAGGTCAGGTCTTCCTTGGCATCGCCATTGGTGTCGAGATGGATCTCGTAGAGCGCGTTCGGGTCGAGCGAGAAATAGTTGGGGCCACCATAGGCATCCTGCAGCGGCAGGTAGTTGGCGATCAGGGTCACGTAGTCGCCACGGCCCTGTTCATAGCTCATGAACATATAGAAGTCGCTGGCATCCACCTTGGGCACGGTGGTGATGAAGGGCGCCTCGCGGTGGCTGGAGGCCAGGGCCGCGGTGGCGGCCAGCATGGCGGCGCTGAAGCTCAGCAAACGCAGGGTGGGAAGTGCTTGTTGCATCTGGGTCTCCTTGATGGGGTGAGCGACTGCTTCGCCCACTGCAGGCCTTTACGCCGGCGCTGCCCGAGCGGACGCAGCCCACCCTGCGCATTGGTCGGGCTTGCATCCAAGCGGCGCCGGCCTGCGTAGCCCATTCCATGAGCACCACCACCCCCACCGCACGCAGCCAGGAGCTTGCCGCCCTGCTTGCCCGCATCGCCCTGGGCGACCGCGCCGCCTTCGAGGCCCTCTACCGCGCCACCAGCGGCCCGCTGTTTGGCGTGGTGCTGCGCGTCAACAGCGACCGCGGCCAGGCCGAGGAGGTGTTGCAGGAGGTCTATGTGAACATCTGGCGCGCAGCCGCGGGCTACCAGGCCCAGCAAAGCCAGCCGCTCACCTGGCTCACCAGCATCGCGCGCAACCGCGCCATCGACAGCCTGCGCCGCCGCGCCACCGAGCCCGCCACCGTGAGCCGCTACGGCAGCCCGGGCACGGGCGATGAGGGCGACGAAGCAGAGGATCTGCTGGAGAAGCTGGCCTCGGAGCAGGCCGGCCCGCTGGATCTGCTGGAGCAGGCCACGCGCTCGCATGCGCTGGAGCGCTGCATGCAGGGGCTCAGCGGCGAGCAACGCTCCAGCCTGGCGCTGGCCTATTACCAGGGCTTCAGCCATGCCGAGGTGGCCGAGCACCTGACCCAGCCCCTGGGCACGGTGAAGAGCTGGGTGCGCCGCGGCTTGCAAAGCCTCAAGCTGTGCCTGGACCGCGCCGCCGGCCTGCTCGGCACGGGCACCTCCGGGGAGTCCGCCTGATGGATTACAGCCGCCCCCGCCTGGCCGAGAAGCTCGCCGCCGAATACGCGCTGGGCACGCTGCGCGGACCCGCGCGCCGCCGTTTCGAACAGCTGTTGCCGGCCCACCCCGCGCTGGCCCGCGAAGTGGCGCGCTGGCAGCTGCGCCTGCAGGCCCTGGCCAGCCCGGTGGCCGCGGTGCAGCCGCCCGCGCAGCTCTGGCCCGCCATCCAGCGCCGCCTGTTCGGCGCGCCGCAACCTGCGCCGCGCTGGTGGCAGCGCCTGAGCCTGTGGCAGGGCTTCAGCGGCACCGCCAGCGCGCTGGCGCTCACCGCCCTGCTGTTGCTGAACCAGCCCCAGCCGGTGCAGCCGCCGCTGGTGATCGTGATGAACAGCACCGCCGAGGGCGCGGATCTGGTGAAGGCCGGCTTCGTGGCCAGCGTCAGCGCCGATGGCCAGGCCCTGGTGCTCAAGCCGCTGGGCCCGCTCACGCTCGCGCAGGGCCGCGCGCTGGAGCTGTGGGCCGTGCCGGCGCAGGGCGCACCGCGCTCGCTGGGCCTGGTGGCCGGCAACAGCGCCACCACCGTGCTGCGCACCAAGCTGCTGCAGAACACCGCTGCCTTTGCCGTCAGCCTGGAGCCCGGCGGCGGCTCGCCCACCGGCGCGCCCACCGGGCCCATCGTCTCAGCGGGCAGGGTCTGAGCCTCAGCGCCCGACCTTGCCGGGCAGGCTCAGCTGCCCCGACGCCACCTTGAACACATCAACCACGCACAGCAGCGGGTTGTGCACGCTGGCGTTCACGCGCAGCGCCGCCGTCACACCGTCGAAGCCGGCGGACTCCAGCACGCCGATGTCGTCGAAGGGCACACGCACCTCCAGGCTCTGCCCCTTGAAGATCGGGCTCCAGCCCGGGCTGTCGATCAGGATGGGCAGGCCGGGCCAGGTCTTGGGCAGGCGCGGCTTGGCGCCTGCGGGAATGTCCACCACCTTCAGCGCGCCCTCCTGGCCACAGGCGGCGTCGGGCTGCAACACCACCCAATGCGAATGCCAGAGCCTGCCATCGTTGCCGGCCTTGCCATCGCCGTCCTCATCGAAGAGCGGCGTGTCATCGAAATCGGGGTGCGCGGTCACCGCCAGGGCCAGGATGCCCGCCTTGGGCTCGAAGCCCACCACCGCCGGGTCGAGCGTGGTGGGCCAAACATAGGAGAACACCGTGCTGCCGGCCAGCTTGCCGCTGGCGGCGGGTTTGCTGGCGCCCGCCCGGCCGGACACGGCCATATGAAACACCGCCACCCGACCCTCGGTCGTGATTCGGGTGTGGACGATGTCGAAGCTCGGCTTGACGGCCGGGCCGGGCTCGCTCCGGATGCCACCGGCATGCGTGTCGTCATGCGCCATGACATGGGCGGCCGCCACGGTGAGGGACAGGGCGAGGCTGATGCTGTGGAAGCGCTGCATACGAAAGTTCCTTTTGAGTTCGGCCTTGTGGGATGCCCCTGCATCCCGGCACCCGCCCAGTGTCTCGGCCCAAACGCTACGATACGTATCGCAAAGTCTTCAAAACAAACCGAATCGTCCAGATGAATGAAGCCATCGACCGCCTCTCAGCCCTGCTGGAACGCTTCAGGGTGCGCGCCCATCTGTTCCACAACGGCCCCTTGTGCGGCGTGACGCACTTCGCCGCCGAGCCGGGGCGAGGCTTTCTGCATGTGATGCGGCGCGGCGAGATGGTGGTGACGCACCGCCGCGGCAGCGGGGCGCCGGCAAGGCTGCGGCTGCGCGAGCCCAGCCTGCTGTTCTATCCGCGCCCGCTGGCGCATGACTTTCATAACGCGCCCATGGAGGGTGCGGATTTCGTCTGCGCCACGCTGGATTTCGAGGGCGGCGAATCGCATCCGCTGGTGCGCGCCCTGCCCGCCTGCATCGCCCTGCCGCTGGCCGGCGTCGACGGGCTGGAGCACACCCTGGCCCTGCTGTTTGCCGAGACCGAGCGGCTGCGCTGCGGCCAGCGCCTGCTGGCCGACCGCTTGTTCGAGGTGCTGCTGCTGCAGCTGCTGCGCTGGCTGCTGGATCACCCCGAGCAGGGTGGCATCTCGCTGGGTCTGCTCAGCGGCCTGGCCGAGCCACGCCTGGCGCGCGCCCTCACCGCCCTGCACGAGGCCCCCGGCCAGGCCTGGTCGCTCGAGCGTATGGCGCAGCAGGCCGGCATGTCGCGCAGCGCCTTTGCCCTGCGCTTCAAGGCGGTGGTGGGCGAGGCGCCGGCCGAGTATCTGGCCCACTGGCGGCTCGGCATTGCCCAGGCGCAGCTCCGGCAGGGCCGCTCGATCAAGGCAATCGCGGCCGAGCTGGGCTATGCCAATGCCTCGGCACTCTCGCGCCTGTTCGCACAAAAGACCGGCCAGGCACCGCGCGCCTGGCTGCAGGCTCAGGCTTGATCGAGCGACGAGGGCAGCGCCCCGAGGCCGACGCGCACACGCAGCCAGGCCCAGAGCCGCGCGAGCAGGCCCGCCGGCGGTGCTGCCGGCGCGGGCAGCAACGGCAACTGCGGCTGTCGCGCCTGCAACGCCTGCTCCAGGCGCGCAAAGAAGTCGCCGATGATCTTCTGCGCCGCGGCGTCCACCACGCGCGAACCGATCTGGGCCAGCTTGCCGCCGATCTGCACATCGGCGCTGTAGTGCAGCAGGCAGCGCTGCTCGTCGATAACGCTCAGCCTCACCTGGGCCAGGCCCTTGCCGAAGCCGGCCACGCCGCCCTGCCCCTCGAAGCGCATCGCGTAGGACACCGGCGCCACCACGTCCTGCATCTGCAGCTGGCCCTTGAAGCGCGCACGCACCGGGCCCACCGCGGCCATCACCAGCAGCTGCAGCTGCTCGCCCTCGCGCGTGAGCGATTCGCAGCCGGGGATGCAGGCCTGCAGCATGGCCTCGTCGTTGAGCGCCGCCCAGGCTTCGGCCTGCGAGCAGGGCAGCTCGCGTTGATTCTCGATCTTCATGCTCAGGCCTCCCGTGCTGCCACCGGCACGGCGGCATGGCCATGCTTGGCCGCCAGCACGGCGTGCCAGTCGCGCCAGGCGCGGCCCGGGTGCACCTCGCCGCAGTTGGTGCAGCGACGCTCTGCCTCCGAGCTGGCGTAGAACCGCTGGTACAGCGGCGGCAGGTCGCCGACGATGCTTTGCAGCTGCACCTCGTGGCGCTGGATCAGCGTGCCGCAATGCGCGCAGTACCACTGGAAGGCATCGGTCACGCCAGCGGCACGCTGGCGTTCGATCACCGTGCACAGGCTGCCCGGCTCGGGGCGCTGCGGCGAATGCTGCACATGGGCGGGCAGCAGGAAGATGTCGCCCTCGCGCAGGTCTACGCGCTCGAACTGGCCGCGGTCCCACAGGATCAGGTGGGCATTGCCCTTGAGCTGGTGAAAGAACTCCTCGTGCGGGTCGTCGTGGAAATCGCTGCGGTGGTTGGGGCCGCCCACCACGGTGCAGATGAAATCGGCGTTCTGCCAGATCTGCTGATTGCCCACCGGGGGCTTGAGATCGGCGGCATGGTCGGCGATCCATTGGGCGAAGTTGAGGGGGCGTCCGTAGCTCAGCATGATGATGGTGATCTTTCTAGGCTGTGGTGATTGTGGTGGGTGAGAGCCTGCTCGCGGCCCCCAAGGGGGCGCGTTGAGACGCAATCGGGATGAGGTGCCTGCCAACACCGTGCCGCATGGGCTCGCCTCCCATGCAAACGGTTTGGCGGGCAGATCGCCCGATTTCGTCTCAACCCGAAGGGCAAGTGTTTTTGCGGCAGCCCAGCGTTGTTGCGCCGCTTGCCAATAGCGACGGCTATTGGCTGCGCGCCGCGCCTAGCTGGCTCAGCCGCAAAAACACTTGCGCGCCCCCTTGGGGGCCGCGAACAGGCTCTAAGATGCGGCCGCCCATGACCAAGAAGCCGAGCGATCCGCAGGATGAGTTGCTGATGAAGCTGCCGCGCCGCAGCGCGCGGCCGGTGAACGTGTCGCTGAAGCAGCTGCGCGGCTTCGATGCGGTGGCGCGCGAGGGCAGCTTCACGCGTGCGGCGCAGCAGCTGTTCCTGAGCCAGTCGGCGCTTTCGGCGCTGATCCGCGCGCTGGAGAGCGAGCTGGGCCTGCGCCTGCTGGACCGCACCACACGCCGCAGCGAACTCACCGAGGCCGGCCGCGAGCTGATGCCGGCGGTGCAGCGCCTGCTGGCCGATCTGGACCGCGTGGCCGGTGATCTGCGCGATGTGGCGGAACGCCGCCGCGGCCGCGTGCGCCTGGGCACCACGCCGCTGCTGGCGGCCAGCCTGATGCCGGGCCTGCTGCGCAGCTTTTCCGAGCGCTACCCCGAGATCGAGCTGAGCCTGCTGGACGCCAGCGCCGACCAGTTGCTGACCCAGCTGCGCCTGGGCGAGCTGGACCTGGCCCTGGCCACCTTCGACGCCGCCGAACCCGACATCACGGCCGAGCCGCTGCTGCGCGACGCGATGGTGGCGATCTGCAATCGCGAGCACCCGCTGGCCGCCGCCAAGGCTTTGCGCTGGAAGGATCTGCTGGACCAGCCGCTGCTGCTGCTGCGCGAGGGCAGCGGCCTGCGCGCCCTGGTGGATCGCCATTTCGCACCGCTGGGCGGTTGCCCCAAGCCGGCGCAGGAGGTGACGCACATCGCCACCGCCATGGCCATGGCCGCGGCCGGCCTGGGCGTGGCCATCCTGCCGGCCTATGCGCTCAAGGTCTCGGCCCTGGCCGAGTTGGTGGGCGTGCCACTGAAGGAGCCTGCCGTGGCCCGCGAGGTCTCGCTGGCGCAGCTGCAGCAGCGCTCGCTCTCGCCCGCCGCGCGCGCGATGGCCGAGCATCTGCGCGAGCACCTGAGCGTGGCCGAAGCGGCGCATGGCAAGCGGCCTAAACGCTCAGCACGGCGCGCCGCGCCATGATGCTGCGCATCACGCTGTAGGGCGTGACCAGCGAAGTCTTGGGGTTGTCGGGCGAGGCGGTGTTGCGCAGCGTCAGGTGCAGCTCGCCCACCGCGCCGCTGGCCTCGATCTCATGCTCGTTGCCGCTGATGGTCGGGTCGGCCACCAGCTCCACCAGGGTCTCGTCTAGCCCCAAGGTGCACAGGGCCAGCGTGGCGGCCACATTGGCATTCTTGGGATAGCTGCGCGCGGCATCGCGCGCGCTACCGCGGAAGAACACCACCGGCTCGCTGAGCTTGGCCAGATCCAGCAGCAGCTCCGCCGGCGTGTCGCGCCAGGCCAGCGGTGGCTTGCGCGAACGCAGGCAAACGCGGCTCAGCCCCGCCAGCTTGGCGGCCTGCAGATAGTCCAGGCCCGCCAGCGCACCGGAGGGCAGCAGCAGCTGGCGGCCCGACGCGCGTGCCGCCGCTTCCAGCTCGGCCAGCAGCGCCGCATCGGAGAGTACGCCCACCGAGACCAGCAGCAGATCGCGCCCCGCGCGCAGCACCTCGGGCCCGTAGGCCTTGACCGCGCCATGGCCGGCCGCTTCCACCACCAGATCGGGCTGCAAGGCCAGCAAGGCCGCCAACGTAGTGACGACCGGCAAGCCCAGCTCGGCCCCCTCGCTCTCGTGCTGGCACAGCGCGCCCAGCAGCTGCACACCCTCGCCCTGGCGGGCCAGCAGCTCCTTGGCGATCACGCGGCCGATCGCGCCCAGGCCGATCAGGGCCACGCGCAGTGGCGCAGCGGTTTCATGTGTCGTGTGTACGGTCATGTCGATTCCAAAGTCAAAGCGTCTTGCACCACCCGGGCGGCGAGCACGCCGGCCAGGTGGGCGCGGTAATCGGCCTCGCCATGCACATCGCTGGACATCAGCGCGGCATCGACCTTGAGGCCTTGCAAGGCCTCGGCGGCAAAGCGCTGGCCCAGGGCCTGCTCGAAAGCGGGTAGGCGCTGCACGCCGTGCGCGCCGCCTGTGAGCGCCACGCGCACCGCGCCGTCGTCGAACTGCGCCAGCGCCACACCCACCAGGGCAAAGCGCGAGGCGGCCTGCTCGAACTTGGCGTAGGCAAAGCGGCGTGGCCGGCGCAGGCGCACGCTGCACAGCAGCTCGTCGGGCTCCAGCGCGGTGCTGAAGAAGCCGGTGAAGAACTCGTCGGCCGGCAGCTCGCGGCGGTCGGTCACCAGGGTGGCGCCCAGCGCCAGCATGCCGGCCGGCCAGCAGGCGGCTGGGTCGGCATTCGCCAGCGAGCCGCCCAAGGTGCCCTGGCTGCGCACCTGCTCGTCGGCGATGTGCGAGGCCAGCCGGGCAAGACCTGGCACCAGGCCGCGCAGCAGCGCATGGCGCGCCAGGCTGGCATGGCTTTGCATGGCGCCCAGCTGCAACTCGCCCCCCGCGGTGGCGGCGCAGCCGCGCAGCTCGGCCAGCCCTTGCAGATCGATCAGACGCTCGGGCGCCATCAGGCCCAGCTTCATCGCCCCCAAGAGGCTCTGACCGCCGGCCAGCAGCTTGCTGTCCGTGCCATCGCGCAGCCAGCGCAAGACCTCGTCCACCGAGCGGGCGCGGCAGTATTCGAACTCACGCATGCTCAGCACCTAGCCATTCGCAGATCGCCGCCACGATGCCCTCGTAGCCGGTGCAGCGGCAGAGATTGCCGGCCAGGGCCTGGCGCACCGCCGCGGGCTCGGGCGGCACACCCTCGGCCTTCATGGCCAGGGCCCGCATCAGCATTCCGGGCGTGCAGAAACCGCATTGCAGGGCATGGTGGCGCGAGAAGGCGAGCTGCAGCGCATGCCATTCGCCCGGCGCCGCCAGGCCTTCGATGGTGCCCACGTCCGCGCCCTCGGCCTGGCGCGCCAGCACATTGCAGCTCTTCACCGCGCGGCCGTTCAGCAGCACGGTGCAGGCGCCGCATTGCGCGGTGTCGCAGCCCTGGTGGGTGCCGGTGAGCCCGAGTGGCTCGCGCAGCGCGTCCACCAACAGGCTGGCGTTGCCGAGTTCGAGCCGGCAGGGGCGGCCATTGACGCGGAATTCCAGCATGGCGTTCAAGCGAGCTTCAAGCCGCTCTTGGCGAACTGCTCACGCGTGAGCGCCTTCTCGGCCTCGGTGAGTTGCAGCAGCGGGCGGCGCACCGGGCCGCCCACCTGGCCCAGCAGCTCCAGCCAGTACTTGCTGTGGGCCTGGGGCTTGCCCTTGGGGCGGCTGAGGCGGAAGGCGTCGCGCACCGGCTCCAGGCTGTCGCGCAGGCGGCGTGCCTCGCTGAAACGGCCCTCGAAGGCCAGGCGCGTGTACTCGTTGATGCGTTGGTCGGCCGCGGTCTGCAGCAGCAGCGGCGGCGTAGAGCAGAGGTAGAGGCGCCAGCCCAGCTCCTCGATATTGTCCAGCCACTCTTCCTCGCTGGCGGTGCTGACCTGGATCTTGTCGCCCACCAGGCGGCTGAGCTCGCTGTACATGGGGCGCGGCACGCTGTACTTGATGGCCACGATGTTCGGCAGCTCGGCAATGCGGGCGCACAGCTCAGGGCTCATCAGGTAGCCGCAATCGGGGTGGTTCCACATCGCGATGCCAATGTCCAGCTGCTCGCTGATGTGGCGGTAGTACTCATAGATGGTCTCGTCGGTGTCGGCGCCGAAATGCAGCACCGGGCTGTGCACCACGATCCAGTCGGCGCCCACGGCCTGGGCGTGGCGGCCGAGCTCCAGCACGGTATCGAGGTTGGTGTCCGAGCAGGACATCACCGTGCGCGAGCCGCAGGCCTTGGCGACCTCGGCGGCCAGCTCAAAGCTGCGCTTGCGCTCGGCAAGCGACATCGAGAAGAACTCGCCCTGCTTGCCGCACACGAACAGGCCGCCCAGCTTCAGCGTGCCGCACCAATGCGCGAGGTTGGCGCGAAAGCCGGCCTCGTCCATCGAGCCGTCGGCGTTGAAGGGCGTGAGCGTGGCGGCCCAGACGCCGGTGAAATGCGCCTTGGCATAGGCCTTGGCGTCTTGCTTGCTGTAGTCCATGGGGATAGCTCTCGGTTCGGTCAAGAAGAATAAGAAGAAGAGGAGGAATTCATCGCGCGCCAGAGCGCGGCGGCGCTCAAGGGGAAATCCAGCTGGCTCACCCCCAGTGGCGCGAGCGCGTCATGCGCGGCATTCAGCAGGGCCGCCGGCAGGCCGATGCAGCCGGCCTCGCCCACGCCCTTGGCGCCCAGCTCGTTGGCGGCGCTGCGGGTGGGCAGGCTCTCCAGCGTGATGCGTGGCGGCATGTCCTCGGCACGCGGCAGGGCGTAGTCCATCAAGGAGCCGGTGAGCAACTGGCCGTTGGCGTCATAGACGATGCGCTCCATCAGCGCCTGACCCAGGCCCTGCGCGAGCCCGCCCACCAGCTGGCCATGCACCAGCTCGGGCGAGACCAGCACGCCGGCGTCATCCACCCACACCAGCTCAGTGATGCGCGGCTGGCCGGTGGCGCGTGCTATCTGCAGCTCCAGCATCACGCAGCCCGAGGCCCAGGCCTCCTCGGCCGTGTGGTGGAAGAGCTCCACCGTGCACGGCAGGGCCGCGCCTTCGGCCAGGCGTTGCTGCAATTGCTCGGCCGCCTTCAGCACCGCCGAGCCGCCAATGGCCGTGCTGCGGCTGGCCAAGGCGCCGATGCCGGCCGGGCAACGCGCGGTGTCGCCATGCAGCACCTCGATCTGTGCGGGCGCGCAGCCCAGCGCCCCAGCCAGCAATTTGGCGTAGCTGGTCTCGCGGCCCTGGCCTTGTGCGGTGGCGCCGGTGGCAAGCTGGTAGCGCCCATCGGCCAGGGCGGTGAGGCGCGCGCTTTCACCGCCCTGCCCGCAGGGTTCCACATACAGGGCCATGCCGATGCCGGTGAGGAAGTCGCCGTCCGGCGTTTGGCGCTGCCGGGCGCGGCGCTGCGTGTAGTCGAACAGCGTGGCGGCGCGCTTCAGCAAGGCCGGCAGGTCGCAGCGGTCCAGCCACACCTCGCTGGCCAGGCGGCGCGGCAGCGCATCGGCCGGCCAGACATTGGCCAGGCGCAGGGCGAGCGGGTCGATGCCCTGCTGCCGCGCGGCCTCGTCCACCAGGCGCTCCATCAGGATGCAGGCCTCGGGCCGGCCGGCACCGCGGTAGATACCCACCGCGGCCGCATGGCTCAGGCGCCCCTCGCCCTGCACCTGCCAGTTAGGCAGCCGGTAGGGGCCGGGCAGGATGCGGCAGGCGTTGCGCAGCGGCGCCGCCGCGCTGAAGGGCAGCCAGTGGCCCAGCGCGAACTCCAGCTGCGCGTCCAGCGCCTGCATCCGGCCCGCGTCGTCCAGCCAGAGGCGGCCCAGCAGGCGTGAGGCGCGGCCATGGGTGCCGGCCAGCAAGTCCTCGCCGCGCGTGGCCAGCCAGCGCAGCGGGCGCTGCAGGCGGCGCGCGGCCACGGCCAGCAAGAGGTCTTCGGCGAACACCGAGGCCTTGCCACCGAAGGCGCCGCCCACATCGGTGGCCACCACCTGCACCTGCTCGGGCGCAATGCCAAGTGCATGGGCCAGGTCTTCGCGCGCTCGGCTGGGCGTCTGGGTGGAGAGCCAGGCCTGCAGTGTTTGCGTACTCGCATCCCAGCGCATCAAGGCCGCACGTGGCTCCAGAGGCGCGGCGGCCACACGCGGCAGCTCGATCTGCGCGCTGGCGCTGGCCTCACCGGCCGGCAGGCTGCCCACGCGGGTCTCGCTGCGCAGGGCCAGATTGCCGGGCACCTCGGCATAGAGATCCGCGCCGCTGCGATCGAAGTCCGCCACCGAGGGCAGGTCTTGATAGTCCACCCAGATCAGCTCGGCCGCGGCCTGGGCCTGCTGGCGCGTCTCGGCCAGCACCAGGGCCACCGGTGCGCCCACGGCCAGCACGCGGTCCGCCGGCATCAGGGCCGCCTGGGGCAGCTTCATGCCGGGCAGCAGGCCATTCACACGCGGCTGCTGCAGCCCCGCGAAGTCCGCCGGCCCCAGCACCGCCAGCACGCCGGGCTCGGCGCGTGCCGCGTCCAGCTCCATGCCGAGGATGCGCGCATGGGCATGCGGGCTGCGCAGGAACACGGCATGGGCCAGGCCCGCCATCTGCGCTGTGGGCTGGTTGGCGACAAAGCCACCCTGCCCGCGCAGCAAGCGGGCGTCTTCACGGCGCAGCAGGTCGGGCTGCGGCTCGGTGTGTGGGTCTGCGTGGATCTCTGTGCTTGCCATGGGCGCCATTGGAGCCATGGCCACGAATGAATGCAAACGCAAAGAATTGATTGATTGTGCTGTTTTACTTCTGATTCAAGGATTGCATGCGGCATTTGCAGGGGAGTCACGACTTTCACACGATGAATTCACAATTCGTATTGTGTATACATACAATCTTCACCAAATACACAAGGAAGCATCATGCGCCGCTCGGTTTTCTCTGGCCTGGCCCTGGCAGCCGCCCTGCTCGCCATCAACGCGGCCCATGCACAAGCGCCGGCACCCGGCGCCAGCGTCAGCCTGTACGGCTTTCTGAAGGCCGATGTCGAGCAGGTCAGCGCGAGCGGCCTGCACGGGCCGCTGCGGCGCCTGTCCAACAACCTCTCGGTGCTGGGCTTCCGCGCCAGCGAGGACCTGGGCGCGGGCTGGAGCGCCTGGGCCCAGATCGAGACGAATGTGAAGGTCGACACCGGCGATGGTCCCTGGGGCGGTCGCAACACCGGCGTGGGCCTGCGCGGGCCCTGGGGCGAGCTGCTGCTGGGGCAATGGGAGACGCCGCTGCGCTTTGTGTCGGTCTATGCCATCGACCCCTTCACCGCCGGCATCTTTGCCTCCAACAGCATCCTGGGCAATGGCTTTGCCACCGCTGCCAACGGCCTCGCGCCCGCCTCCTTCGACCGCCGCCAGCCCAATCTCGTGCAATACAGCAGCCCCACGCTGCAGGGCTTCAGTGCACGCCTGGCCTACGCCATGCCCGAGGAGAAGACGGCCACGGTCGCACCCGACCTGATCTCCACGCTGGTCAGCTACAACGAGGGGCCGCTCTATCTCGCATGGGGCCATGAGCGGCATCGTGACTACCTGGCCGCCGGCAGCCTCGACAACGCCCATCGTCTGGGCGCCGCCCTCACCCTGGGCAACACCCGCCTGCGCGCTACCTGGGAGCGGCTGCATTACGAACCCGCGCCGGGCCGCGTGCTGAACCGCCAAGCCTGGCAACTGGCCCTCACGCACGAGATGGGTGCCGGCCAGTGGCGCGCCAGCCTGGTGCGCGGCCAGGCCGCCAGCGGCAACGCCAGCCAGGGCGTGGGCGGCATCGGTGCGCCAGGCACCGACTCGGGCGCGCGCCAGCTCTCACTGGGCTATGGCCACAGCCTCTCCAAGCGCAGCGAGCTCTGGGCCGCCTGGACCTCGCTGCACAACGGCGCCACGGCCGCCTACAAGCTCTCCGCCAACCCGATCAACGGCCTCAAACCCGGCAGCAGCCAGCGCGGGCTGGGCCTGGGCATCACCCACAAGTTCTGAGCATCGCCATGCATTTCACCGTCTCCCGCAAACTCTGGGCCGCCAGCCTGGCCGCCCTGAGCCTGATGGTGGCCGCCGCCGTACTGAGCCAGCGCTCGGCCGTCCTGGCCATGCAAGACGCCATGGACGAGGTGGCGGCCGTCGATGAACGCATCGGCCTCTCCACGCGCTGGGCCGGCGCGCTGGAGGCGAATGTGCAGCGCGTCATCGCGATGGCCTTGAGCCAGGAGCCGCTGCTGACCCAGACCTTCGGCCGGGGCCGCAAGCAGGCCACCGGGCTGATCAACGAGTTGCAGGAACGCATCGCCAAGGAAGCCGGCACGCCGCGCGAGCGCGAAGCGCTGGCACGCATCGCCGATCGGCGCCAGCCGGTGGTGGCCTTGATGAAGCAGGTGGACGCCTTGAAGCAGCGCGGCGAATCCGCCGGCGCGCTGGTTGAAAAGGACTTGCTGCCTGCCGTGGCCAATTACCTCGCGGCGCTTGAACAGCTGGTGGAGGTGCAGAGCCAGTTGCGCGACGAGGCCAAAGCCGCCGCCCTGCTGGCCAGCGAACGCGCGCAAGGCCTGGGCCTGCTGGTGATGGGCCTGGTGTACGCGTTCGCCCTCGCCGGGGTGGCGCTGCTGGTGCGCGCCATCAGCGCGCCGCTGCGCCAGGCGGTGCAGTTGGCCGAGCGCATCGCCGAGGGCGACCTCAGCCAGCCACCAGCGCTCGGCGACCGCCAGGACGAATTCGGCCAGCTCATGCAAGCCATGGAGGCGATGGCGCGGCGCCTGCGTGCGCTGGTGGCCGAGGTGCTAAAGGGCGTGGACTCGGTGAGCACGGCGTCCAGCGAGATCGCCGAGGGCAACCAGGATCTGAGCGTGCGCACCGAGCAGGCGTCGGCCAATTTGCAGCAGACCGCCAGCTCGATGGAGCAACTCACCGGCACGCTGCGGCAGTCCGCTGACACCGCGCGCCAGGCCAATCAGCTGGCCGCCGGCGCGGCGCAGGCGGCCGGCCGCGGCGGCCAGGTGGTGAACGAGGTGGTCGGCACCATGGCGCAGATCAGCCAGAGCTCGGCGCGCATGGCCGACATCATCGGCGTGATCGACGGCATTGCCTTCCAGACCAATATCCTCGCCCTCAATGCGGCGGTGGAAGCGGCGCGCGCCGGCGAGCAGGGCCGCGGCTTCGCGGTGGTGGCCGCCGAGGTGCGCAGCCTGGCGCAGCGTTCGGCCGCGGCCGCCAAGGAGATCAAGGGCCTGATACAGGCCAGCAGCAACACGGTGGCCTCGGGCGCCCAGCTGGTGGATCAGACCGGCAGCTCCATGCAGCACATCGTGGCCAGCGTGCACCAGGTGGCGGCCCTCCTCCATGAGATCGCCGTCGGCGCCAGCGAACAGGGTGAGGGCATTGCGCAGGTGAACCAGGCGGTAGCGAATCTGGATCAGATGACCCAGCAGAACGCCGCGCTGGTGGAGCAATCGGCCGCAGCCGCCACGTCGCTGCGCGATCAGGCCCGGCGCCTGCGCGCCGTGGTGGGGGTGTTCAGGCTCGACGCTTGACGGCAGCGGCCTTGGCGGGCTTCTTCACGGCTGCTGTAGCAGCCACTTTGGCGGCAGGCTTGCGCAGCTTGGGCGCAGCCGGCGCCTCGCTCGGCGCACGCCCCGGGGCGTCGCCACCCTGCTGCGCCTTCAGCAGGTCCAGCACATTGATGCTCAGCCGCGCGGTGTGGTTGCGCATGGCCTCGTAGGAGGCCTCGGCATCCGAGGCCAGGATGGCGTTGAGGATGGCCTGGTGCTCGTCGTGCGAGACCGGCAGGCGCCGCTCCACATGGGTCTGTGCGGCGCGGAAGGGCGCCAGGCGCTCGCGCAGATTGCTCAGCATCGCGGCCAGGCTGCGGTTCTGCGCGCCGGCGCTGATGAGCTGGTGAAACTGGTGGTTCAGCTGCAGATAGCCGGCCTCGTCGCCGCGCGCCACGCAGTCCTCGCTCTGCTGCTGCACCATCTGCAGCTGCTTCTTCTGCACCGCGCTCATGCGCTCGGCGCTGATGCGGCAGCACAGAGCGTCCAGCTCGACCATCGCCTCCAGCATGTCGGAAAGATCGTCCAGCCCGATGCTGCGCACGATGCCGCCCTTGCGCGGCTGCAGATCGATCAGGCCACGCGCATGCAGCTCGCGCAGCGCCTCGCGGATGGGCGTGCGCGAGACCTGGAAGCGCTCAGCCAGCACCAGCTCCTCCAGCTTCTGCCCGGGTGGCAGCTTGCCGCTGACGATGTCTTCGGTGAGGCTGCGGCAGATGCTGGCGGAAGCGTTACCCATGGGTGATCCAGGCTGGGAAGTGTCAGGTTGAGGCGATTCTAGCGACGGCGCGCACAACTGCATTGCGGTTCAGCCTCTTTGCATGCGCAATACTTTTCATGTATACATATAGATGTTTTTGGATTCATTGAATCCTGAACCTATCCATCTACCTCTGGAGGCCCCCATGGCTGGCAAGCTGCGTCACATCGCTATTTCCGTTCCCGATCCCTGGGCCATCGCGCCCTTCTACGAGCAATCCTTCGGCATGACAAAGGTCGGCGAGACCGATTCCTCGCTGGCGCGTGGCGTCTACCTCAGCGACGGCGTGATGTGCCTGGCGTTGCTCAACTTCAAGAACGACGCCCATGCCGGGCCGCTGGGCCGCGCGCATGTGGGCCTGCACCACATCGGTTTCTGGGTGGACGACATCGCCGCCTCGCGCCAGGACTGCGAGGCCGCCGGCGGCACCTACTTCCTCGGCGAGGTGCCGGTGAAGGGCAACAGCTTCTACGAGGTGAAGTACTTCGACCCCAACGGCGTGATGATCGACATGACCGACCGCGGCTGGGGCGGCGCCGCCAAGGACGTGGTGGGCGTGTCGGAGGCGCCGGCATTGCGCCACCCCGACCTCAAGGCCGCGCGCTGAAGCTCAGCCCGGCACCGGGTTGGGCAAGGCCCGCCCGGCGCAGAAGGCCTGCAGGTTCTCCAGCAGGCAGGCCAGCTGGGCGCGCTGCGCCTCGGGCGAGCGGCCCGAGATATGCGGCGTCAGCAGCACCTGGTCCAGGCGGCACAGTTCGGCCGGCACGGCGGGCTCGTCATCCAGCACATCCAGGCCCGCGCCGGCAATCTCGCCGGCCTGCAGCGCGGCGATCAGATCGCCGCTGTGCAGCACGCTGCCGCGCGCCACATTCACCACGAAGCCGGTCGGCCCCAGCGCGCGCAGAACCTCGCGATTCACCAGATGGCGTGTGGCCGGCCCGCCCGGGCAGGCCAGCACCAGATAGTCGCTGGCCGCGGCCAGGCTCAGCACCGAGGCGTGGTGCTGATAGGGCAGCTCGGGCCGGGGCTGGCGCGTGCAGTAGGCCACGCTCATCTCGAAGCCGAGCGCGCGGCGCGCGATCTGCTGGCCTATGTTCCCCATGCCCAGCAGGCCGAGCCGGCGCCGGTGCAAGGTCGGCCGCTCGGCGCGGCTGTGTTGCCACAGGCCTGCCTTGACCGCGCGGTCCAGCGGCGCCAGGCCGCGCGCCAGCGCCAGCATCAGGGCCAGCGCGTGGTCGGCCACGGTGGCGTTGTTGACGCCGGGCGCATGCGTGACGGCGATTCCCAACTCGCGTGCCGCCGCCAGATCGATGGCTTCGAAGCCCGCACCGAAGGCGCACACCAGGCCCAGGCCGGGCAGGGCCTGCATCTGCGCGCGGCTGAGCCCGGTCGTGCCATTGGTGAGCACCGCGCGCACGCCGCGCCGCGCCATGGCGGGCCAGTCCAGGCCCGCCGGGCCCTGCGGTTCGTAGCTGAGCTCGCAGTGCTCGCCCAGCGCCTGCACAAGGGCGGGCTGCAGCGGGATCAGCGCCAGCAGCGATGGTCGGATTTCGTTCATGTCTTGGACCCGGTGGCAAGAAACATCAAACACAGGGAATTACCCTGCATCGCTTGCCATGTATACATGGCGATGTTATTGTATTCACATATTGCAGCGCGCTGCATCGGAACGACAAGCAAAGGACAACCCGTGATCTGGTACGCACTCGCCTCTTACGACAACGGCCACGGCCCCCGCCCCGCCCTGGTGCTGGATGACCAGCTCTATGACGCCGCCGCCGCGGCACGCGCCTGCGGCATGGAGCAGCAGCCGCAGTTGGCCGCCTTCCTGAACAGCACCCAGCTGGCGATCGCTGACTGGCCGCACAGCGCCGGCGCGATCGCCGCACTGGCCCGACAGGTGCAGGAGCTGGCCGCCGCCGGCGCGCTGCATGCGCTGCCCGCCCAAAGCTATCGGCTGTGCACGCCCTACCGCCCGGGCCGCATCTTCGGCGCCGCCTCCAACTATGTGGAGCACGCCAAGGAGATGGGCACCAAGCTGGCGCCGCGCACCGAGAGCGCCCCCTATGTCTTCATGAAGGCCGACACCAGCGTGCTGGCCACCGAGGAGGATGTGGTCAAACCCGCCCACACCGCCAAGCTGGACTGGGAGGTCGAACTGGGCGTGGTGATCGGCCGTGAATGCCGCAACGTCGGTGTCGAAGAGGCCTACGAGGTGATCGCCGGCTACACCGTGTTCAACGACATCAGTGCGCGCGACCTGAACCGCCGCAGCGACTACCCCTTCACGCACGACTGGTTCCGCGGCAAGAGCTTTGACACCTTCGGCCCCATGGGCCCCTGGCTGGTGCCGCGCGACTGCATTGCCGCGCCGCAGAATCTGCGCATGCGCCTGACCGTCAACGACGAGACCATGCAGGACGACACGACCGAGGGCATGATCTTCAACATTGCCGAGCAGATCGCCTACCTCTCCAGCATGCTCACCCTCAAGCCCGGCGACCTGATCGCCACCGGCACGCCCACCGGCGTGGGCATGGCGCGTGGGCGCTTTCTGCAGCCCGGGGATGTGATGATGGCCAGCATCGAGCAGATCGGCAGCATCCGCAACCGCGTGGTCGCGGGCTGATCCACCCCAACTCCTTCAAGGAAGCCCCCATGTCCATCCACCGCCAACTCTGGGCACTTGCCTTTGCCGCGCTGAGTTGCAGCGCCGCCCAGGCCCTGGACAAGGTCAAATTCAACCTCGCCTGGCTGCCCCAGGGCAGCACCGGCGGGGTGCTGGTAGCGGCAGCCAAGGGCTTTTATGCCGAAGCCGGGCTGGAGGTGCAGACGCAGCGTGGCTACGGCGGCCAGCGCACCGTCAACGAGATCGACCAGGGCCTGTTCGAGTTCGGCTACGGCGATCCGATCAGCGTGATGCTCAACCGTGCGAATGGCGGCAAGACGGTGATGGTGGGCGCCATCAACACCCAGTGGCCCGGCGCGCTCTGCTATATGCCGGGCAAGTTGGGCAAGGCACCGAAGCTGGCCGAACTCAAGGGCATGAGCGTGGGCGGCGGCGCGGCCTCGCCGCTGCAGAACCTGGTGCCCGCCTGGCTGCAGGCCAACGGCCTGCCGGCCAATCACCTCAAGCTGCTGCGCCTGGACCCGGCCGTCATCAACCCCAGCTTCCTCGAGGGCAAGGTGGACCTGGCCGAATGCTGGGAAGGCGCCAACAAGCCCCTGCTGGAGGCCCTGGTGCAGCGCGAGGGCAAGCAGCTCGCCGCCCTGCGCTACCGCGACTACAACCTCAACATCTACGGCAATGGCATCGTCGCCAGCGAGGCCCTGGTGCAGGCCAGGCCCGAACTGGTGAAGCGCTTCGTCGCCGCCACCTACCGCGGCTACGAGTACATGCGCAAGAACCCGGATGAGGCTGCGGACCTCATCGTCGCCAGCAACAAGCTGCTGAGCAAACCGATCCTGATGCAGCAGATCAAGGAAACGCTGGACATCATCAGCGACGCCGGCGCCGACAACAAAAAGCTTGGCTACATCCGTGCCGACCGCATGCACGCCACCATCGAATTCGCCAAGAAGGCCTTCAAGGTCACCGCCGACGTGCGCGGCGGCGAGGTCTACACCAACCGTTTCATCGTCGACTGAGACGCGCCACCATGACTACACCCGGCAAGATCAAACCTCGCAAGCTCGGCCATCTGGTGCTGATGGTGCGCGACATCCACAAGTCCGTGCACTTCTACACCGAGATCCTGGGCCTGGAAGTGTCCGACTGGATCAGCGACCAGATGGTGTTCCTGCGCGCCGGCAGCGATCATCACGACCTGGCCCTGGCCCAGATCCCCGCCGACTCGCCCGAGCGCGAGGAACTGCCGCGTTATGGCCGCCCCGGCCTGGAGCATTTCTCCTACCTGGTGGACGACCTGGCCGAGATGGAGCGCGCGGTGCAGCTGCTGCAAGCGCATGGCGTGGAGATCGTGCGCGGCATCGGCAAGCATGGCCCGGGCGAGAACCTCTTCCTGGTCTTCAAGGATCCGGATGGCAACAACGTCGAGCTCTACTGCGAGATGACCCAGATCACTCCGGCGCAGCCCTACGAGGCCAAGGTCTGGGAACGCAATATCGATTCCTTCGACCAATGGCGTTTTGCCCGCTTCGTGGTGCCGCCGCCGGCCGCCGTGGTGGCCGCCAAGCAGGGCAAGCCCAAGGACGAGGCCTGAGATGAGACGCGCGCTGGAATCGCTGATCTTCTGGGGCCTGCTGGCCGCGCTGTGGGAATACGGCGTGGGCGCTTTAGGCATACGCCGCTACCTGCTGCCGCCGCTGTCGGCGGTGCTGGCGGCGGGCTGGGAGGCCCGCGAGATGCTGCTGAGTGAGACCTGGGTCACCACCACCGAGGTGCTGATGGGCTTTGGCCTGGCGGTGGTGGGCGGCATCCTGCTCGGGGTGTTGATACACCTGAGTCCGCTGGCGCGCCGCACGCTCTACCCGCTCATCACCGCGCTTCAGAGCATGCCCAAGATCGCGCTGGCGCCGCTGATGATCGTGTGGTTCGGCTACGGCCTGGGCTCCAAGGTGGCGGCCACCTTTCTGTTCGCCTTCTTCCCCGTGGTGGTGGCCACCCTGGGCGGCATGCAGAACGTGCCCATCAACCTGGACGAGCATTTCCATGCCCTGGGTGCCTCGCGCTGGGACCGCTTCTGGCGCCTGCAGATGCCCTCGGCCCTGCCCGCCTTCGTGGACGGCATCAAGATCGCCATGCCGCTGGCGGTGATCGGCGCCATCGTGGGCGAGTTCATCGGTGCCGAGCAGGGCCTGGGCCATCTGATGACGCTGGCCACCGCGAACGCGCAGACCGATCTGATGTTCGCCGCCATCCTGGTGATCACCGCCCTGGCCGTGTTCCTCTACGCCCTGGTCGAACGCCTTGCGCGTGCGGTCTGGTGGCGCAGCATTTCCTACTGAAGAAACCATTCATGTCCCAGCATCCGTCCAAGCCGGTGATTGAAGTTCGCCAGGTGCTCAAGACCTTTGCCGGCAAGCGCGAGGTGAAGGCACTGGAAGCGGTGGACCTCGCCATCGGCGCCCACGAGTTCGTCTCCATCCTCGGCCCCAGCGGCTGTGGCAAGAGCACGCTGCTGCGCATCGTCGCCGGGCTCACGCCCTACCAGGGCGGCGAGGTGAGTGTGAACGGCCGCGCGGTGATGGGCCCCAGCCCCGAGATCGGCGTGGTGTTCCAGAGCAGCAATATGCTGCCCTGGCTGACGGTGCGCGAGAACATGGCCCTGGGTGCCAGGCTGCGCAAGCTGCCCGAATCCGTCTGGGCACCCAAGCTCGAGCAGCTGATGGGCATGCTGGGGCTGAAGGGCTTCGAGCAGCATCACCCGCACCAGCTCTCGGGCGGCATGCGCCAGCGCGCGGCGATCGGCCAGATCCTGGCGCTGGACCCGCAGATCCTGCTGATGGACGAGCCCTTTGGCGCCCTCGACGCGCTGACGCGCGACCGCCTCAATGTGGAGCTGCTGCGCATCTGGCAGGAGCAGCGCCAGACCGTGCTGCTGGTGACCCATTCGATCGCCGAGGCGGTGTTCCTCTCGGACCGCGTGCTGGTGATGTCGGGCCGCCCCGGGCGCGTGGTGAAGGAGATCACGATCGACCTGCCACGCCCGCGCCGGCCCGAATCCATCAA
The DNA here is from genome assembly GCF_030254645.1 of Paucibacter sediminis. NCBI lineage: Bacteria > Pseudomonadati > Pseudomonadota > Betaproteobacteria > Burkholderiales > Sphaerotilaceae > Roseateles > Paucibacter sediminis. Next base: position 2,618,302 of record NZ_CP116346.1, on the reverse strand, counting down.
GGAGAACCCGCGCTATGGCGAATACATCGCGGAGCTGTCATCGCTGATGGGGGTGTTCAAGGATGAACACTGAGGCTGAGTTGCGCGCCCTGCTGCGCGAGATCGGCCCGCGCTGGGCCGAGGACATCAACGCCCACCGCGACCAGGTGCTGCGCGCCTACACCCCGCTGCAAGCCGCGCACCCGCTGCCCGGCCTGCAGATCGAGCGCGCCATTCCCTACGGCGCCCATGCGCGCCACGTGCTGGATGTCTACCTGCCACCCGGCACTGCTGCGGCCGCGCCCAGGCCCATCGCCGTGTTCGTGCATGGCGGCGCCTTTGTGCGCGGGCAGATGAATGCCAACGAGCAGGTCTACGGCAATGTGCTGCGCTTCTTCGCCCGCCATGGTTTCGTGGGCGTGAACGTGGAATACCGGCTCGCGCCCGAGGCGCCCTTCCCCGGCGGCGCCGAGGACGTGGCCGCGGCGCTGCGCCATGTCCAGGCCCATGCCGCCGGCTGGGGCGGCGACGCCACGCGCATCCTGCTGATCGGCCATTCGGCCGGCGGCGCCCATGTGGCCACGCTGCTGTGCGACCCGCGCCTGCAGGCACAGCGTCCGGCGGTGGCGGCGGCGGTGCTGATCAGCGCCCGGCTGCGCGCCGATCTGCGCGCAGACAACCCCAATGCCGGCGGCGTGCGCGCCTACTTCGGCGACGAGGCCGCGCGGCTGGAGGCCGATTCACCGGTGCAGCATGCGCAGCACTTGAGCGTGCCCACCCTGCTGGCCGTGGCCGAGCATGAGAACCCCTGGCTGGACGTGTACGCGGCCGAGTTCTGCCACCGCGTGGGCCAGGCGCAGGGGCGCATCCCGCGCCTGATCTGCGTGCCCGAGCACAACCACACCTCCATCGTCGCGCACCTCGACAGCGGTGGCGCCGATTCAGCCTTTGGCGAGCAGCTGCTGGCCTTTGCCCAGTTGCTGCGTCCGCCCATCCCCTCCTAGCGGCGCATCCGCGCCGAGGCCACCGGCCTCCATCCCATCATCACCTTCAGGAGTCACCCATGGTCACCACCGGACTGACCGGGGCGTTTGCGCCCGTCGTCACCCCCTTCGCCGCCGATGGCAGCCCCGACGTGCAGCGCTTCATTGCCCATGCGCGCTGGCTCGTGCAGCAAGGCGCCGGGCTCGCGCCCTTTGGCACCAACAGCGAGGCCAACTCGCTCACCCTGGACGAGCGCCGCCAGCTGCTCGAGGCCCTGCTGGAGGCCAGCATCCCCGCCGCAAAGCTGCTGCCCGGCACCGGCGCCTGCTCGGCCGGCGAGGCCGCGCAATTGAGCCGCCATGCGGTACAGGCCGGTTGTGCCGGTGTGCTGATGCTGCCGCCCTTCTTCTACAAGGGCCTCAGCGACGAAGGCCTGTACGCCTGGTATGCCGAGGTGATTGCGCGCATCGCCGATCTGCGGCTCAAGCTCTACCTGTATCACATCCCGGCGCTGAGCGGCGTTCCCATCACCCACGCCGTGATCGAACGCCTGCTGCGCGACTTCCCTGGCACCGTGGTGGGCATCAAGGACAGCTCGGGCGATTGGGACAACCTCGCCGCCATGCTGGCGCGCTTCCCGACGCTGGAGATCTTCCCGGCCTCGGAGAGTTTTATCTCGCGCACCCGGCCGCTGGGCGCGCGCGGCTGCATCTCGGCCACCGTCAACATCAACCCCGGCCGCATCAGCCGGCTGGTGAGCGAGTGGAACAGCGAACAGGGCCCGGCCCTGCAGGCCGAGGTGGACCAGCTGCGCAAGATCGTGCAGGCCTATCCCATGATTGCCGCGCTGAAGGAGGTGCTCGCCACCGAGCTGCACGACGCGCAATGGCGCCGCGTGCGAGCGCCGCTGACGGCACTCAGTGCCAGCCAGTCCGTGGCCCTGCACGCCGCGCTGCAAGCCATCGATTTCCAGCTGGCATGACGGCGCAGGCACTTGCCCCGCTGGGGGCTTATCCCATGCTGCGGCGCCGCGGTCCCTGGGTGTTTGTCTCGGGCATGAGCGCGCGCCAGGCCGACGGCAGCTGCGCCGGTGTGACGCGGCTGCCCGGTGGCGAGCTGCAGATCGATGTGGCCGAGCAGACCCGCGTCGTCATCGCCAAGATCCGCGCCGCGCTGCAAAGCCAGGGCGGCGAGCTGGGCGACTGCGTCAGCCTGAGCTGCTACCTCACCGACATGCGCGACTTCGCCGCCTACAACCGCGCCTACGCCGAGTTCTTCGATGCCGAGACCGGCCCGGCGCGCACCACGGTCGCGGTACACCAGCTGCCCCATCCGCAGATGCGCATCGAGATCACGGCCACCGCCTGCCTCGGGGAGCCACGATGAGCCGCCCGCCTCGACTTGACGACAGCGCCTTCGACCAGCTGCTGCGCCGCGCGCGCAGCCAGAACCGCTGGCTGGACCGGCCGGTGGCACCCGAGCTGCTGCGTGAACTCTACGAGCTCATGAAGATGGGCCCCACCAGCATGAACTGCGCGCCGGCCAGGCTGGTCTTCGTGTGCAGCGCGGCGGCGCGCGCGCGCTTGTTGCCGCTGGTCTCGCCCGGCAATGTGGAAAAAGTGCGCACCGCGCCGGTCACCGTGCTGATCGGCACCGCGCAGCGCTTCCAGGAACGCCTGCCCCAGCTGTTTCCGCACCGGCCCGAGGCTCGTCGTCAATTCGACGACAACGCCGCACTGGCGGAGAGCACGGCGCTGCGCAACGCCACGCTGCAGGGCGCCTACCTGATGCTAGCCGCGCGCGGTCTGGGGCTGGACGTGGGGCCGCTCTCGGGCTTCGACGCCGCCGCCGTGACGGCCGAGTTCTTCACCCCGGAACCGACCTTTGCCGGCGACGCGGTGGAGGCCAACTTCCTCTGCAACCTCGGCTATGGCGACCCGGCAGGCTTGTTCGAGCGCCTGCCGCGCCTGCGCTTCGAGCAAGCCTGCAAGGTGCTGTGATGGGGATGGAGTTGATCGCCTACATCGGCCTGGGTGCCGCCACCGGGGTGCTGGCCGGCCTGCTGGGCGTGGGCGGCGGCATCGTGATCGTGCCTCTGCTGGTGCTGATGTTCGGCGCCCTGCCCTGGGGGCCGGCACATGCGGCTCATATGGCGCACCTGGCGCTGGGCACTTCGCTGGCCAGCATCGTGTTCACCTCGCTCGCCAGCGTGCGCGCCCACCACCGCCGCGGCGCGGTGGACTGGGGGCTGGTGAAGCGCCTCAGCCCCGGCCTGGTGTTGGGCACCCTGGCCGGCACGGCCTTGGCAGCGGCGCTTTCCACGCCGGCATTGAAGGCCTTGTTCGTCTGCTTCGCCTGGATCGTGGGCGTGCAGATGCTCCTGAACCTGCGCCCCACGGCGGCGCGGACGCTGCCGGCGCCAGCCGGCCTGCATCTGGCCGGCGCCGGCATCGGCGTGTTCTCCAGCCTGGTGGGCATCGGCGGCGGCTCGGTGTCGGTGCCCTTCATGAGCTGGTGCAGCGTGCCCCTGCACCGCGCCATCGCCACCTCGGCGGCACTGGGTTTTCCGATCGCGCTGGCCGGCAGCCTGGGCTTCATCGCCAACGGCCTGCAGGCCGAGGCACGGGGTCAGGTCTTGCCTGCGCTGTGCCTGGGCTATGTCTATCTGCCGGCCCTCGCCGGCATCGCCCTGGGCTCGGTGCTCACCGCGCCGCTGGGCGCTCGGCTGGCACATGCGCTGCCGGTGGCGCGGCTCAAGCAGCTGTTCGCGCTGCTGCTGCTGGTGCTGGGCACGCGCATGGCCTGGGGCCTGATCAAGCCTTGGCTGTGGGCATAGCCGGTATCGGCAGCCCGTCCAGGCCCTTCACCTCCTGCATGGAAAAGCTGGTGCGCACCATCTTCACCCCGGGCAGGCGGCGCAGCTTCTGCTGCATCAGCGCGGAATACCCGTCCAGGTCCTGGGCCACCACCACGAGTACGAAGTCCTCCGGGCCGGAGACGCCATGACACATCACCACCTCGGGGATGTCGCGCACCGCGCGCTCGAAATCCAGCGAATGGTCTTCATCCTGGCTGTCGATGCCGATGGTCACAAAGGCCATCACGCCATAGCCCAGCGCGCGGCGGTCCAGCCGGGCCTGGTAGCCGGTGATCAGGCCGGCCTCCTCCAGGCGCTTGATACGCCGCCAGCAGGGCGATTGGGACATGCCCGTGAGCTGTGCCAGCTCGCCCGTGGTCAGGCGCGCGTCTTTTTGCAGCGCATCCAGCAACACCCGGTCGGTCGCATCGATCTCAACCTGCATTTGAATTTCTCCGAATTGGCTGTTTCAGGAAACTTTAACCCCAAACAACAGCATGTAGGGTTATCGATTGGTCACATTCGTATTTTGCTGCATAGACTGGCCTTCATGTATACATGCGCACTCAAACAAATACAGACTTCCCGACCATGAGTTCCAACCACCGCACCGAATCCCAAGCCCTGGCCCAGGCCGATTTGCTGAGCCGCGAGCACTGTCTGCAGCTGGATGCCCAAGACCCCCTGGCCGCCTGCCGCGAGCGCTTCACGCTGCCGGCCGGCGTGATCTACCTGGACGGCAATTCGCTGGGTGCCATGCCCGCGGCCGTGCCGGCGCGCATGCGGCAGGCGATCGAGCAGGAATGGGCCGTGGGCCTGATCCGCTCCTGGAACGATGCCGACTGGTACCCCGCCCCGCAGCGTGTGGGTGCCCGCATCGCCGAGCTGATCGGCGCTAGCGGCAGCGAGGTGATCGTGGCCGACTCCACCTCGGTGAATCTCTTCAAGCTGCTGGTGGCGGCACTGCGCATGCGGCCGGGCCGCCAGACCATCCTGGGCGAGAACGGCAACTTCCCCACCGACGCCTATGTGGCCGCCGGCGTGGCCGAGCTCACCGGCGTGCAGCACCGCGCCGTGGCGCCCGACGAGGTGCTGGCCGCACTCAATGAAGACGTGGCCGTGCTCACCCTCACCCATGTGAATTACAAGAGCGGCCAGGTCTACGACATGGCGGCCATCACGCGGCGCGCGCACGAAGTCGGCGCGCTGGTGATCTGGGACCTGGCCCATACCGCCGGCGCCATGCCCTGCGAGCTGAACGCCTGCGAGGCCGACTTCGCGGTGGGCTGCGGCTACAAATACCTGAACGGCGGGCCTGGCGCCCCCTCCTTCGCCTTCGTGGCCACGCGCCACCAGGCCGCGCTGCGCCAGCCCATCACCGGCTGGCACGGCCACGCCACGCCTTTTGCCTTCGGCCAGACCTACACGCCCGCGCCCGGCATCGACCGCATGCTGGTGGGCACCGCGCCGCAGATGGGCCTCTTCTCGCTGGAGGCGGCTCTCAGCGCCTTCGATGACGTGGACCTGCAGCAGCTGCGTGCCAAAAGCCTCTCGCTCACCAGCCTCTTTATCGCCCTGGTGGACCAGCAGCTGAGCGGCCATGGCTTCGGCCTGGCCACGCCGCGCAACCCCGCCCTGCGCGGCAGCCAGGTCTCGCTCACGCACGAGCAGGGCTACGCCATCGTGCAGGCCCTGATCGCACGCGGCGTGATCGGCGACTTCCGCGCCCCCGACATCCTGCGCTTCGGCTTTGCCGCGCTCTACCTCAGCCATGCCGATGTCTGGGACGCCGTGACCACGCTCAAGGACGTGATGGACCGGCGCAGCTGGGCCACGCCCGAGTTCATGGCCAGGAAGGCCGTGACCTGAGCACCCCGGATCGAGTTTCTTCCCTCCCCTCCACTCCGCTCCCCCGGAATCCACCCCACCCCGCCATCCCGAGGAGATTTCCGTGCAAACCAAACTGTCCATCAGCCTGCTTGCCGCTGCAGCAGCCATGGCCGCCGGCCCCGTCCAGGCCCAGGTCACCATTTCAGGCTATGTCGACGCCGCCATCGAGCGCATCAGCTCGGGCGGCAAGACGCTCAACCGCCTCACCTCCGGTGGCCTCACCACCTCGCGCCTGGAGTTCACCGCCAAGGAAGACCTGGGCGGCGGCCTCTCGGCCAAGGCGCGCCACGAGATGATCTTCAAGTCCGACACCGGCGCGATGGACACCAACTCGCGCGAGACCTATGTGCAGCTGGCCCACAAGGACTGGGGCGACATCAACCTCGGCCGCCTGAACCTCTCGTCCTACCACCTCTACGGTTATGCCGACCCGAGCTTCGGCTCCGGCTACAGCCCGGTGAACAACATGATGGTGTTCTACGCGCCCTGGCGCGAGTCGAATGCCATCTCCGTCAACTCGGCCCGCATCAACGGCTTCCAGTTCCGCGCCACGCTGACCGCCGGCAAGGAGGAAAGCGACAACAAGAAGAACGGCCGCGTGCTGAGCCTGGCCGCCGCCTACTCGGACGGCCCGCTCTACATCGGCATCGCCACCGACACGCAGGACAAGACCAATATCTGGGACAAGACCAAGAGCCGCAACGAGCGCTCGCGCGACAGCTATCTGGCGGCCATCTACCGCATCGGCGGCGTGGAGCTGACCGGCATCCTGCACGACTATCGCGGCTATTACGCCTACCCGCCCTATGTGGACTTCGACACCCATGGCCGAAGCGTGCAGCTGGGCACCCGCATCGACCTGGGCAATGGCGTGCGCCTGTTCGGCAGCGTGGTGCGCCGCGATGACGCCACCGGTGCGCTGGCCGATGCCACCGGCATCGCGGTGGGCGCGCTCTACAACTTCTCCAAGCGCACCACCGTCTACGCCACCTACGGCACGGTGCGCAACGGCAGCCCCGGCAGCGCCGGCGCCGAATACCCGATCGACTGGGGCCTGAGCCCCAAGGCCGGAGAGAACCCCTCGGGCCTGCAGATCGGCCTGCGCCACGCCTTCTGAGTCAACGCCTCCACCACATCAGGACAGCACCATGAACCGTTCCCTGCTCAGCAGCCTGCTGCTCGCCGTCCTGGCGAGCAGCGCCACGGCCCAGACCATCGTGCCCGGCCCCGCCGGCCAGGCCCCCATCCCGGTCAAGGAAGACCTCAGCGAACCCAAGCGCGTACCCGGCGAGCCGGCCCATGTCAGCGAGCCCGACTACGGCATGGACGCCAAGACCGGCAAGTTCAAGCACCCCGCCGAAGTGCCGGCCATTCCCGGCACCCGCCCCTTCAAGGGCAGCCTGGACTACCTGGACCAGAACACCTACCTGCACAACACCAAGGTCGAGGCCTACCAGGCCGAGATGCTGATCAGCCCCTACCACTCGTGGCAGACCACGCTGGACCTGGACGGCCGGCGCTACATGATTCACCACGAGAAGAACGTCTACAAGGTCTACGACATCACCGATCCGCGCGAGATCAAGGTGATCGCCTCGAAGAACTGGGGCTGGAGCAATGAGTTCGGCCCGTTGACCATCCAGTGGAACGCCAAGCTGCAGAAGAACGTGGCGGTGCAGTGCTACGAGGTCACCCGCTTCGGCATCCTGAAGAACAAGTACCTGCCCGAAGAGGCGGAGAACGTGGCCAAGATCCGCAACCAGAAGATCTTCCGCGGCTTCCGCGTCTTCGAGGTGAACAACCCCGATCCGGCGCAGTGGAAGAAGATCTCCGAACTGCCGCTGGACCCCTACAGCCCGCCCGACAAATTCCCGCAGCAGGGCTCGGGCTGCGGCGAGGTGCCGGTGTACTGGGGCGGCAAATACCTGTTCGTCTCGGGCGCGCCGGACGACACCTTTGCCAACCAGGAATACGCCAACTTCCTCTACAACGAGGCGCAGATGGCCTTCGACCTGAGCGACCCCTACCACCCCAAGCGCCTGGCCACCTGGTGGGTGCCCGGCGCCCGCCTGGGCGAGGAGGAGGAATACCGCAAGAACCCGCGCGTCGGCAAGAAGACCGCCTGGATGGGCGCGCGCATGCCGCTCAACATCCCGCGCGATCCCGAGAAGGGCGGCAAGTATGGCTACGCGGCAATGGGCGGCATGGGCTTCCACGTGCTCGACGTTTCCGACCCGGCGCGCATGAAACCGGTGGGCAAGCTCGACATGCCGGTCAGCCAAGCCGGTACCGAGGGCGACAACATCGACATCAGCAAGGTGGAGAAGAGCGGCGTCGTCTACTACAGCGGCTACCCGCTCAACGACGACTGCTACGAGCCCTACAAGGAGATCTACTCGATCGACGTGAAGGACCCAGCCAACCCGAAGATCCTCAACACCCTGCCCCGCCCCACCCCGCCCAAGGGCGCGCCCATCACCGACTACTGCCAGCGCCGCGGCAGCTTCGGCCCGAAGCGCAGCGGCTACTGGCACCAGCCTGGCACGCCCAGCGACAAGTATCTGGTCTACGCCTTCTACAACGCCGGCGCCCAGATCTATGACGTGAGCAACCCGGCCGAACCCAAGATCGCCGGCTACTTCGTGCCCAAGACGGTGGACCCCAAGGTCAACCTCAGCTTCGGTGACCAGACCCACGGCGTCTTCATCGAGTGGGACCGCAACCTGATCTGGGTCTTCACCAACCACGGTGCCTACGCGGTCTCGACCCCGCTGCTGGGTGCCCCCAAGTTCGACCTCAAGCGCTGAGCGCAATCCCCGAAAGGAAACCCATGAAAAACGCTCTCTCCCCTACCCTCCTGGCCGGCCTGCTGGCCAGCCTGCTGGCCGCCCCCGCCTTTGCCCAGGACGTGGTGCGCATCGGCCACGTCGGCCCCACCAGCGGCGCCATCGCCCACCTGGGCAAGGACAACGAACTCGGCGCCCGCCTGGCCGTGGATGAACTCAACGCCAAGGGTGTGGTGATCGCCGGCAAGAAGGTCAAGCTCGAATTGCTGGGCGAAGACGATGCCGGCGACCCCAAGCAAGGCACGCAAGCCGCGCAGAAGCTGGTGGACTCCAAGGTCAACGGCGTGGTCGGCCACCTGAACTCGGGTACCTCCATCCCCGCGTCCAAGGTCTATGCCGACGCTGGCGTGCCGCAGATCTCGCCCTCCTCCACCAACCCCAAGTTCACCCGCAACGGCTACAAGACCACCTTCCGCGTGGTAGCCGATGACGTGCATCTGGGCGGCACGCTGGGGCGTTATGCCGCCAAGGACCTGAAGGGCCAGGCCATCGCCGTGATCGACGACCGCACCGCCTACGGCCAGGGCGTGGCGGATGAATTCGAGAAAGGCGTGAAGGGCGCCGGCGGCAAGATCGTCGGCCGCGAATTCACCAACGACAAGGCCACGGACTTCACCGCCATCCTGACCACCTTGAAGGCCAAGAAGCCCGACGTGATCTTCTTCGGCGGCATGGACGCCGTGGCCGGCCCCATCCTGCGCCAGATGAAGCAGCTGGGCATGAACGCCAAGCTGGTGGGCGGCGACGGCATCTGCACCGCCGAACTGCCCAAGCTGGCCGCCGGCACGATGGGCGACAGCCAGGTCTTCTGCGCCGAAGCCGGCGGTGTGGACGCCGGACAGAAGCAGGCGATGGAAGATTTCCGCGCCCGCTTCAAAGCCGCCACCAAGCTGGAGGTGCAGGTCTATGCGCCCTATTCGTACGACGCGGTGGGCGTGTTGGTCGCCGCCATGGTCAAGGCCGGCTCCGCCGACCCTGCCAAGTACCTGCCGGTGCTGGCCAAGACCGAGAACTACAAGGGCGTGACCGGCAATATCAGCTTCGATGCCAAGGGCGACATCAAGAACGGCGCGCTGACCCTCTACACCTACAAGGCAGGCAACCGCGAATCGCTGGCGGTGATCCGCTGAGCATGCCGGCCGGCGGCAGCGCTGCCGGCCCTTCCGGGTCCCGGGCCCGACCCGGCCTGCATGGGGAGAGCGTGCAGGCCGTGGTCGGTGCCTTGGGGCCTTTTTTCTCGCCGCCCAATGAAGGGCAGCGGTGACAATCCGCCCATGGCACAAGGCAAGCGAATTTCGGCGGAGATCGGCGGCGACGCGCTCCAGACCATCAAGGACATCGGGGCGGCGGCCAAGCAGGCGCGCCTGCGCGCGGGCGAGGGTCAGGCCGTGGCGGCGGCGCGGCTGGGCGTGCATGTGCAGACCATCGCCCGCATCGAGTCCGGCGAACCCGGGGTCGCGATCGGCCATGTGATGGGACTGCTGGCGCTCTACGGCATCTCCGCAGCGCTGATAATCGCCGCCCCCTCAGGGGAATTTCTTCCCTGAGGTAGCCAATGGAACTCTGATGAATAAAAGTGAACTGATCGAAAGCATCGCCACCAAGAGTGGCGTCACCCGCGCGGCCGCCGCCACCATGCTGGACGCTGCCCTGGGCACGATCACCGAAGCCTTGGTCGCCGGCGACGCGGTTGCCATCCTCGGCTTCGGCAATTTCAAGGTCAGCGCCCGCGCTGCCCGCACCGGCAAGAACCCCGCCACCGGCGAAGCGCTGGAGATCCCGGCCTCGAACGTCCCCAAGTTCACGCCCGGCAAGGCACTCAAGGACGCGGTGAACAGCAAGCAGTAAGCAGCGCCTTCGCCGCCTCGATGCGCAACGCCAGCGCCACGCTCTCGTCGTTCATGACCGCGAGCAGAAAACGCCTGGCCTGCTGCATCGGGGCGTCCGTAGCCGCATCGCCAGGCACCGGCACCGGCACAGGCGCCGGCGTCACCGCGGCCGGCAAGCCGCCCAGCCGCTTCAGCGCCACGCCCAGATCGGCGCTCTGGATGCTTTCCAGCCGCATCAGCAGATCCGCCTGGCCCTCCATGCCGGGCGCGGTGTCCAGCCAGGGTTCCTCGGCAAACACCGGCGCCAGGTCCGGGGCCACAAAGGCCGACCAGCGCTCGGGCGTCAGCTGCTGCGGCGGCAGCGTCAGCGCGTCCGCCCCATCGGCATCAGCATAGGCTTCGGCGCGAGCCGGCAGACAAGCCAGCCGCCCGGCGGCCAGATCCCCCAGATAGCGCAGGCGCAAGGCCTCGAGAAACGCCGCGGCCCGCGATGCCGGCAGCGGCTGCGCAAACGAGAACCAGAGCTGGTAGCCATTGCGCCCGGACACCGCGATGGCGGGGGCCGGCAGACCCAGATCGGCCTGCACGCCGCGCCACAGCTGGCCCATCGCCTGCCAGTCGGCCGGAGCGGAGAGTTCCAGCGCCGCGGCGCGCAACCCGCCGTTTCCATTCGCGTCGGCATCGCTGGGCGGGGTCTGCGAAAAACCATAGAGGCGCTGCAGTTCGGCCTGAAGTCTTGTCATAGGCATAGCAAGTCGGGATGGGGGCGCGCAAACGAGCGGCCCAGAAACGGCGATGCCCGGCCGTCTGAAGCCGGGCATGCCGTGATGCTATTCGTTTTGCATCATCACATCACATGGGGGTGATGTCTGTCGGCAACTGCGTGCCGATGGTGGGGGAGGTCTTTAGGAACGGCTTCTCGATCGGTCTACCCTCCTTCCAGCGTGCTTGGAATGACGCGCCTGTCGCAGTGGCAGGCCACGATCCGGCCCCCTCTGCAGCCCTAGTAAGCGCCTTTCCGGCCGCTGCGTCAAGGCCCATGGCGCGGTGCGCGCGCGGTCATTTGCGCTGGATCAGCCTTGCTAGCCTCGCCTGCCACCCAGCAGCAGCAAGGCGCCGCCGGCCGCGATGGCCGCCACGCCCAGCCACACCGGCACATTGACGGTCTGCTTTTCCTTCACGGACAACTCGATCGGCCCCAGCTTCACGTCGTGGGTCTCCTTGGTGTAGCTGAAGCTGCCATACAGCAGCCCCAGCACGCCCGCGATCAACAGCGCGATACCAGCGATCTTCCAGGTGTTCATGACGGCCCCCTTGCAGGTTTCAGATGCGCCGGCCCTGCACCACGCGGACGATGAGCACCACCACCGCCACGACCAGCAACAGGTGGATCATGCCACCCATGGTGTAGGAGCTGACCAGGCCCAGCAGCCACAGCACCACCAGAATGACGATCAGTGATTCAAGCATGTCGTTCTCCTCGAATTGGGATCCTGCCCCACCACCCGGGTGCGGCAGCCAGCCAAGCCCAATCTACGCATGCGGGCCGCGCTTTTCCGTGCGCTATCGAACACAGCGGCCGGGCCCGGCCCGCAGCTGATGGGCGCCAACACCCTGCTGGGCAACGACGTCTACAACAAGGACGACGAGGACCTGGGCGAGCGGCATCCACAAGTTCTACAGCACGCCGTACAGCGCCGACGGACGCGTCGGTTCAGCGCGGCAGCAGATGCCGCGCAAAGAAGTCCACGATGCGCCGATCGACCTCGGCCATCTCGGCGCGATCGAAGCCGGGCGGATCGTTGAGCAGCTCGCCCAACAGCCCATCCAGGCCGGCCGGCAGCGGCGACAGCAGGGCGCCGTGCCCGGCCTGCGGCAGCTCGGCCAGGCGCTCGCAGGCCTCGCAGGCGGCGAGCACGCGCTCGCTGTGGAAGCGCGGAATCAGCCAGCGATCCTGGCCGGCCGTGATGAGCGCCAGCGGCACGCGCGGATGGGCCAGCGATGCCATGTCGAAGTCGGCGGCGGCCGGCACGCCCGCCACCACCGCGGCCACGCGCGGGTCTTCGTGGCTGCGCGGGCGTTCATCGTCGAAGCGCAGCCCTATCACCAGCAGCGCCAGCGCCTTCTTGAGGCCGTCCAGGAAGTTGCCGCGCAGCTGCGTGATCAGGCCCACGCAGCTCTGGAAATCCTCGGCCAGATGCGCCTCGCAGTGGCGCTTGAAACCCGCCGGCGACCAGCGCCCGCCCGCCATGGTGAGCGCCGTGTGGCCACCGGCCGACATGCCGTAAACGCCCACCTTGTCCAGCCGCAGCAGCGGTGCAAAGCGGGCGTCGGCGGCCACCGCGTCGATGGCGCGCGAGACCTCGGCGGGGCGCTGGCTCCAGCTCTCGGGGCCGGGCCGGCTGGGGTCCTTGTAGTTGTCGGCCTGGTGCTCGGGCAGGGCCACCACGAAGCCGGCCTCCACCAGGGCGCTGGCCAGGTCCGCATGCACCCAGGGCGAGCCGCCCGAGCCATGCGAGATCAGCACCAGCCGCCCGTTGCCGGCCACCGGCGCGGCATCCGGCGCCACCTGCAAGCGCATCTGCCGGCCCTTGTCGAGGCGCTGCGGCGCGGCCGCGCTGGGGTAGTAAAGGGTCACCGGGCCATCCTGGCCGGAGGCCGGGATCTGGCTCAGGCCCACCGAGGCGCAGGCCAGGCCGTGCAACAGCGCGCACAGCGGCGCGCCCATCCATCTCTGCCATCGCATCGTTTTTCCTCCACATCGAGGGCCCCTGCCCTCGGTGCGCGCACGATGCCGGCGCCGCGCCGCCGCGTCTCGCCGAAAGCCGCCATGCGCGCTTTCGGCTGGCCGATTGCAGGAATCGGCCAGCGCCTGCCGGCCATCAGCTCACCAGCAAGCCCGGCTGGCCCGCGCGCAGCCGCAACAGCTCCGCCGCCACGGCCCCAAAACATTCGCAGGCCCGGGACTCCAGGCCGATGCGGTCGAGCACGCAGAGGTGGCCGCGCCGGTAGCGGATATAGCCCTGCTCCTGCAGCCGGCAGGCCGCCTCGCTGATGCTCTCGCGGCGCACGCCCAGCAGGCCGGCCACCAGCGACTGCGTCATCACCAGGTCGCCCGCGGGCACGCGGTCGAAGGTGGCCAGCAGCCAGCGGCTGAGCTGTTGCTCGACCGTGTGGTGGCGGTAGCAGACGGCGGTCTGGCAGATCTGCGTGATGAGGGCCTGCGTGTATTGCAGCAGCACCTGGCGCAACGGGCCGTCGCGCTCGAAGGCCTGCAGCAAGCGCTGCGGCTCCAGGCGGTAGCCATGGCCGCCGGACTGCACGATGGCCGAGCTGGGCATGCTGAGCCCGCCCATGAATGCGGACACGCCGACCATGCCCTCGTTGCCCACGCCGCTGGTCTCGGCGCAGTCGCCCGAGGCCAGCGCGCCGTAGAGCGACACCACCGCGGTGGTCGGAAAGTAGACGTGGCGCAGCGGCTGGCCCGCCTCGTAGATGGGCTCGCCCACCAGCATGGGCACCAGCCTCAGGTGCACGCCCAGCGCCTGGCGCTCGGGCTCGGGCAGTGCGGCCAGCAGCTGGTTCTGCAGGAGGCTGTGGGCGGCATGCATGAGCGGCTGCTGGAGCGTCTAGCCCGCGCCTACTTGCCGGCCGTCACTTCGACGCCGATGCCGCGGTAGCCGATGAGCCGGCAGCCCTGGTCGAACATGGGTTCGCCGCTGACACGGAACTGGCGCCTCGTGCCGGTTGCCGCGTCGACATGGTGAAACAGCATGTCGATGAAGGGCCGGCGTGCCGCGATATTGCCCTGCAGGGCCTGGCGCTCGCCCTCGTCCCAGCCCTCCGCGAGCGCATGGCCGCCCTGGCCGTCCAGACCGGCGACGCGCAGCCCCAGCATCTCCAGCACCGGGCCACAGACCTTGGTGAACTCGCCCGCCTCGTCCTGCTCCCAGTACCAGTCGGAGGCCAGCTCGGTGAGGCTGCGGTAGCGCGCCTCGCTCTCGCGCAGCTCGGCCGTGCGCTCGTGCACCGCCTGCTCCAGGGCCTTGTTGTAGCTTTCCAGCTTGCGGTACAGCAGACGCACCTCGAGCATGTTGTGGATGCGCGTCTTCACCTCCACCAGGTCGAAGGGCTTGCTGATGAAGTCCTTGGCGCCGGCCTGCAGGGCGCGCAGCTTGTGCCCCGGCTGGGCGGTCAGCACAATGACGGGCAGGTAGCCGTCATCGTCATTCGTCTTGAGCCCCTCCATCACGGCGAAGCCGTCCATCAGCGGCATCTGCAGGTCGAGCAGGATCAGGTCGAAGGCCTGGTCGCGATGGCGGGCGCACACCTCGGCCGGGTTCATGGTGGACGCAACCCGGGTGTAGCCCGCATCGGCCAGCAGGCGGCTGAGCAGGCGCACATTGGCGAGCTGATCGTCCACGATCAGGATGCTGGCCTGAAGAATGTCGCGCTTGTCGAGCATCACACGATCTCCTGCAGCAAGGCTTCGCCGGCGCCGTCGCGCTCGCACGCCAGCGCCAGGTCCAGCGTGTCCATGAATTCCTTCACCTTGATCGGCTTGGTGAGATAGCGGAAGAACCCGGCTTCCAGGCCCTTGGCAATATCGCGCGGCATCGCATTGGCGCTCATCGCGATGACCGGGATATGCGCGGTGGCGGGGTTGTCCAGCAGGATCTTCAGCGCGGTGAGACCGCTGATGCCGGGCAGGTTGATGTCCATCAGGATGACATCGGGCTGCGCGGAATGCGCAAGCTCGACGCCGCGGCGCCCATCCCTGGCGCTGAGCAGGCGCAGGTCGGAGCGGCGCGCCAGCAGGCGTGCCACCAGGGTGAGATTGGCAGGGTTGTCCTCCACGCACAGCACGCTGCGCTGCGGCACGCCCGGCAGTGCCTCGGCGCTGGCATGGGCCGTCGGCGTCGGCAGGGCCTCGACCAACTGCGGCGCTGCGGCGGCCTGCAGCTCGACCCAGAACAGGCTTCCCGCGCCCTCGGTGCTTTCGACGCCGATGACCCCGCCCATCAATTCAACCAGTTGCTTGCTCACCGCCAGGCCGATGCCGGTGCCCTCCTCGACGCCGCCCTCCTGGCCGAGCCGGTTGAAGGGCTGGAACAGCTGCGCCAGCTTCTCGGCGGAAAGTCCCTCGCCGGTGTCCTGGAACGCGATGCGCACCCGCCCACCGGCGCGGGCGCTGCAACGCACCTCCACGCTGCCGCCGACGCGGTTGTACTTGATGGCGTTGGACAGCAGGTTCACGAACACCTGCTTGACCCGGGTGCGGTCGGCCCTGACGAAGATCGGCGCCTCGGCCGCGATGAAGTTCAGGCGGATGCCGCTCTGGCGCGCCTGCGGCTCGATCATGGCCTGGCAATCGGCGAGCACCTCGTCCAGCAACATCGGCTCCGGCGACAGCGAGAGCTTGCCGGACTCGATCAGCGCGAGGTCCAGGATCTCGTTGATCAGTTCCAGCAGATACCAGCCGGCCTGGAGAATCTGGTCCAGGCTGTCCTGCTGCGCCGGCGTGGGCGAAGGGCTGCCGGAATCGATCAGCTGCGCGAATCCCAGGATGGCATTGAGGGGCGAGCGCAGCTCATGGCTCATATTGGAGAGGAACTCCGACTTGGCCAGGTTGGCGCGGTCCGCCGCGGTCTTGGCCTCCTGCAGCGCCAGGTTGGTGTCGCGCAGCGACTGGTCCAGGCGTTCCTGCTCGGCCTCGACGCGCTTGCGCGCCCGGTTGTCCGTGCCGATCAGCAGGTAGCCGATGATGTCGTGCTGCAGGTCGCGCAGCGCCGTGACCGACACCACCGCCGGCAGGCGGGTGCCGTCCTTGCACACATAGGTGAGCTCGTAGATGTCCTCGATGCCGCGCCGGGCCTTGAACACCAGGGCCTCGAAGCCCGGGGCGATGGTGGTGGCGAACTCCGCGCTCAGGGCGCGGGCGCGCTCGACGATTTCCTGGGGATCCGAAATATCAGCCGGCGTGACGCAGTTCAGCACATCAGCCGGCGCATAACCCAGCATGTGCTGGGCACCGATATTGAAGACCTGGATCACCCCCTGCTCGTCGGTGGCGATGCTGGAGAATTTGGCGCTGTTCAGGATCGCATCCTGCAAGGCGCCGGTCTTCAGCAAGGCCTTGCGGCGGCGCGCTTCGAGCGTGCTGCGAGCGCGCCCCGCGTTCAGGAGCTGAGGCTGGAGCTTGTGCATGTGCGGACCTTCGCTTGGCCGGTCGGATCCGAACCGCGGACTGCGGGTTTCGGCTGCGCGGCGCCCGGCAAGACCGAGCCGCGACACCAGCCGAGGCAAGCTATGTTCGCTGGGTCACACAGCCGCGGTCTGTGCGGCAGCGTACGAAACCGCGATACCGGGGGGCGCTAGCGGGCCCCGCGTATCGCCTTGCCGTCCACGGAACGCGTGATCGGGCAGTTGACGACGATGTTGGTGATCGCCATCGACAGTTCCCCGGACTCCACGGCACTCAGGATCTGCTCCTCGGATTTCAGCTCGCGGGCCAGCGACGGCTTGTGCCAGTGCAGCAGCACCATGCGCCAGAGCGGGCTGTAGGACGCGTCCGCGTTGCCCGGCCCCGTCGGCGCAGGCGCCGACTGGAACACGGTGATCTGTGAATCGTCCACGAACTTGTAGACCCGCTCGACCAGCGACGGCCGGCCCGGCGCAGCGACGGCCTCGGCCAGCCGGGGCACGAGATTGACGCCAAGCGCCTGGGCCATGGTCGGGTCGGAAATGTCGGTGGTGACGTATTCGACCTTGCGCCCGTCCACCCAGGCGAAGTTCAGCGGCAAGGTGACGAGCGGCGTCCGCCCCGGATCGGGCAGGGCCGCGCAGGCGCACAGCAGCGGCGCTGCAAGGGCGGCGATCAAGAAGCGAAGCTGGCGCATGGTTCGATGCTCCCGAAGTCTTGGACGGCCGTCGAATTCCCGCTTCTCGCTGCCCTAGCGCTGGCGCAAGCCATCCAGCTGGGCCACCGCGGCATGCAGCAGGTCTTCGACCATGCCCAGCACGCGACGCCGCTCGACCGCGATGGGCGCGCGCTGCGCATCGGGCTGGCCCGCGTCGGACAGCTCGGCGCTCAGCAGCAGATGGAACGGCAGCGTCAGCGGCAAGCCGTCCATCAGGCCGCGCGGCCCGTCCGGCAGTCCGCCGGCGGGCGTGGCCGGGCGGCCGGTCAGGTCGATCATGGTGCCGACCATGCGCTGCACACGCCCCTCGGCGCTGCGCTCGATGGCGCGGCCGCGGGAATGCATCACGCGGTAGCCCGAGCCATTGCTGCGCAGGCGGAACGTGGCCTCGTAGCCGGGCTGGGCGCCGCGCGCATGTGCGCGCATCGCCGCCAGCATCATTTCAAGGTCATCGGGGTGGACGCGGCAGCGCCAGAAATGCGTGCTGTCGGCGCCATGCGGCGCCGGAAATCCCAGCCGCTGCTTCCACTGCGGCGAATGATGGACGGTCTCGAGTTCGGGGCGCAGATCCCAGACCCCGAGCTCGCCCGCTTCGATCGCCTGGCGCCAACGAAAGTCCATCGATTGCTGCATGTCCATGGCAGCGATTGTCATCGCAGTGCCGCCAGCCGCTGCCGCCGGAACTCGCTCGGGGTCAGACCCGTCGCCGCCTTGAAGGCACGGTTGAAGGGGCCGATGGATTGGAACCCCGCCTCCAGCGCAATGCTCAGCACCGGCTGCTCGCGGCACGCCGGGTCGGCCAGCGCGGCCGAGGCAGCCTCGAGGCGCAGGCCGTTGACGAAGGCATTGAAGTTGCGATGGCCCAGCTGCTGGTTGATGAGGCGGCGCAGGCGGTATTCGGGCAGGCCCAGGCGCGTGGCCAGGCTGGCCAGGCTCAAGTCCTCGGCCTGGTAGAGGCGCTCGGCGCGCACGCGTGCCTGCAGCGCCAGGGCCTGGGCGCGTTCGGCCGCGTCGACCTCGGCGACCTCGGCGACCTCGGCGGGCGCTGCGGCCGGGTCGGGTGGGCCGCCCGGCGGCGCGGCCGGCAGCGGCAGCAGCTCGAGCGGGCGCAGGCCCAGCAGCGCGCTGGCCAGGGCCGCCAGTATCAGCAGCAGCCAGGCCGCATCCAGCAGCGCCGCCGCGCCCGACAGCCGGCCCTGCGGCGAGGCCAGGCGCAGCGCCAGCATCGTCAGGGCATACAAGCCGCCCGCCACCACCACGAAGACGCGCAAGCGGCGCCGGCGCTCGACCAGATCGCCACGCCAATGCGCGGCCGCGGCGGCGGCCGACAGCGCGGTGAACACCAGCGGCATGGCGCGCTGCAGGCCGTGGGTATAGGGCAGCAAGGGCGAGGCGGCACCATTGGCCGCGAGCAGGCAGTTCAGCAGGCTCACGCCCGCGGCGCCGCACCAGAGCAGCACATGCAGGGGCCGCAGCCGGAACTCGTCGTTGAAGAGGGTCTGCACAAACACCCAGAACAGCACCGCATTGCCCACCGAGACGGCAATCAGCGGCGCCTGCCAGCGCAGGCTCACCTCGGCCTCGAACAGCGGCGTGGAGCTGATGAGCTGCACGCCCAGGCCCAGGCACAGCAGGGCGGCCGCGCGCGCCGCCGCCAGGTCGGGGCGGGCGTGCAGCAGGCGCGCGCCCAGCAGGGCGAGCAGGGCCAGCGCCGCGCCGCGCAGGGCGGCATCGATGAGGGCAAGCGGGAGGGCGTCGGCGGGCATGGCGGCCGCAAGATAGCATGCGGGCCATGCCTCACCACACCACCACCCAACGCCTCGTCCTCGGCTGCATGGGCCTGGGCGGCGGCTGGGACGCCAATCCCATCGGCGAAGCCGACATCGCGCGCGCCCACGCTGCCGTGGAAGCGGCGCTCGATGCCGGCATCCGCCGCTTCGACCATGCCGACATCTACACCCTGGGCAAGGCCGAGCAATGCTTTGGCGAGCTGTTCCGCCGCCAGCCGGCGCTGCGCGGGCGCCTGCAGCTGCAGAGCAAGTGCGGCATCCGCTTTGCCGATGCCTGCGCGCCCAAGCGCTATGACCTGAGTGCGGCGCACATCCTCGCCAGCGTGGACGCCAGCCTGGCGCGCCTGCACACCGATCATCTGGAGCTGCTGATGCTGCACCGGCCCGATCCGCTGCTAGAGGCCGACGAGCTGGCCGAGGCCTGGCAGCGCCTCAAGGCCAGCGGCAAGGTGGGCCGGCTGGGGGTGTCGAACATGCATGGGGCGCAGATGCGCGCGATCGAGCGCGCCATCGGTACGCCGCTGGCGGCCAACCAGCTCGAGATGAGCCTGCTCAAGCGCGACTGGCTGGACAGCGGCGCCTGCTTCAACGACGCCCAGGCGCCTTCACTTGCACCGGCTGCCTCCGCCTGGGGCGACACCCTGGCGCATTGCCAGCTGCAGGGTGTGGAGCTGCAGGCCTGGGGGGCGCTGGCGCGCGGCTGGTACAGCGGCGCCGCGCCGGGCCATGCGCCGGCCGCCGTGCATGCCACGGCCGGCCTGGTGCGCAAGCTTGCCGAGGAACTTGCCACCAGCCCCGAGGCGGTGGTGCTGGCCTGGCTGCTGCGCCACCCGGCGCGCATCAGCGCGGTGCTCGGCAGCAGCGACCCGGCGCGCATCCGCGCCTGCGCCCAGGCGCAAGACCTGACCCTGAGCCGCGAACATTGGTACCGGCTTTACGAAAGTGCCCGCGGGCAGGAACTGCCCTGAACCCTGAGCCCCCACCCATGAACTTGTTGATCAAGACAGTGCCGGCCCGCTTGGCCGCCGTAATGGCCGCCGTAATGGCCGCCTTCCTGGCCGCCTGCGCCCAGCTCCCGCTGCAAGCCATTGACGACCAGGCCTGGGTGCAGGCCGCGGCCGGCGGTGCCTGGATGGTGCGCGCCAACACCGCCGCGGCCAGCTGCCCCACCCTCAGCTGGGAGAGCGGCGCGCTACCGATGCGCCTGCGCGCCGGGCCCGCCAGCGTGCCGGCCAGCCAGGCGGGCGCCAAGCCCGCGGTGTTCACGCAGCGCAGCTGCGAACTGGAGCTGCCCGCGGGCGCGCGCCAGCTGCGCGTGGGTAGCCTGGAGCTGGCCGCCCCAGTGGCCGAGCCGCGCCGCCTGCTGCTGCTGGGCGACACCGGCTGCCGCATGAAGGCCTCCGAAAACGCTTTTCAGGACTGCAACGACCCCGCCGCCTGGCCCTATGCGGCGGTGGTGCGCCGGGCCGCCACGATGCAGCCCGATCTGGTGATCCATGTGGGCGACATGCATTACCGCGAAAGCCCCTGCCCCGCCGACCGCGCCGGCTGCGCCGGCAGCCCCTGGGGCTATGGCGACGATGCCTGGCAGGCCGATTTCTTTGCGCCCTCGGCGCCCTTGCTGAAGGCCGCCCCCTGGGTGATGGTGCGGGGCAATCACGAGAGCTGCGCGCGCGCCGGCCTGGGCTGGTTCCGCTATCTCGATGCCCATGCCTGGCAGGGCCCCGAGGCCTGCGAGGACTTCACCGCGCCGTTCGTGCTGCCGCTGGACGCCCAGACCCAGCTGATCGTGTTCGACTCCTCGGCGGTCGTGAACCGCGCCTACCCGGCAGGTGACGCAGCCCTGCAGCGCTACCAGGCACAGCTGCGCCAGGTCGAGCAACTGAGCGGCGCGCGCCCACACAACTTCCTGCTGCACCACCACCCGGTGCTGGGCTTCAGTAGCAGCGCCGATGGCACCCCCCGGCCGGGCTCGGCGGGCCTGCGCTCGGCCATGGTGACCCTGCATCCGCAGCGCTATTACCCGCCCGGCGTGAACCTGGTGATGAATGGGCACGAGCACCTGTTCGAGGCCATCGGCTTTGCCAGCGATCATCCCGGCACCCTGGTACTGGGCAACTCCGGATCGGCGAATGGCTGGACGGTGGACGAGGCCAAGGCCTTGCAGGCGCAGCCCGCGCCAGGCGCGGTGGTGCAGAGCGTGGCCACCTATGGCGGCTATGGCTTCGCCACCCTGGACCGGCAGGGCGAGGGCTGGCTGCTGACCGAATGGAGCGTGGACGGCAAGGCGCTGAAGCGCTGCGACATCGTGGGGAGCAAGGTGAGTTGCCAGGATTCACCTTGAGAGGTGGGCAGGATTTCGGCCTGCGCGAGTGGTCGGAGCTGAGTCCTCGTTTTTTTAGATCCCCGTAGGCGACGTGGGACGACAGGCAGCTTGGCAGCGACAGCAGCCATACGACTGGACGGGATCGACGCCCGAAACCGGTCGCTCAACGTTGAACCTGAGCCGCGAGCGGCGGCTTGCCGACGCGAGTCGGCTCGAGCGACTGGTTAGGCGTCAGGCCTTGGAGAACTAGCATTTCTTGCGCCACGAATAGCTACAAAGACAGTACCGGCAAGGATAGCGGCACCAAGAAGCGCCGCTACAGCGCCGGCCACATATGCACTGGCAGCCTCGGAAATAAATGAGAATACAAAGGCAACGACATCCAGTTGCGGCGGCATGAAGCCTGGCCAACGTGCACCCGTAAAGGAGCAAAAGGCGCCGTACAACAAGTAGGCGCTGAACCCACAGCCAAGCAGCGCGCCACCAAGGCCGATTTCACCGTTCGACGAATGCTGAGGCTCCGCGCTCATGTGGGTTGACGCCTAACGTTAAAGATAAGCGGACGAGAAAGCGTAGCTGGCGCAGGTCCGCTCGAGCGCAGGGTTGGGCATCACTTCGCGGCTCCTTTGAAAAACCAAACCATCGACCCAAGAAACTCGCGAGCTTCGTGGGCATTGGCGAACCCGTGGCAGTGTGAGTTGGCATTCCAGAGTTCGAGAACCTCGTGGTCCTTCCTTGCGAGAAGTTCACTGATCTGAGCGGTAAGGCGATGCATTCCGTCTTCGCCTAGCCCTTCGACGATGCTCTGCCAGATGTCCTCGTCTGTCTCGAAGTCGAGGTAGGCGTCCTGGTGGTACCAGCCACCGATGGCGTTCTTGAGCGTAGCCAGTTCGCCCAAATCCGCGAGGTAACTAGGTTCTGCCTTCATGATGCCCAACGTTGAAGCTGAGCCGCGAGTGGCGGCTCGCCGACGCGAGTCGGCTCGAGCGACAGGTTAGGCGTCTGGTTCATAGGGAGGCGGCTAGTCCGGACACCACTGAATGTTGAATGCGCGCCCGTCAGTCGTGAGCACCTGTGAAACGCTGTGGACCAGCATCCCTTTTGAATCAAGGACTTTCAACGCGAAGAATCGCGTATTTTGCTCAGGCGTGACAGTGATCTCGAAAGGCTCGTTCCTGCATGGCACATCTCGTGCGGTACAGAAAGCGCCGGCGTCATAACGTGCTTGCACGATTGCCAGCGCTGATTTGTAGTCGCTTGCAAGTTGTGATCCGAACCTTAAGGTCCCGCATGCGCCCTTGACTATGCGGATCGGCGGCGGTTCAACTGCATTGGCCACTGCCAGCGCAGCACAAAGCGCTACCGCGGCCCAAAACTTGGGCGAATAGATCGGTATGCGCAACATCGGAAGACGCCTAACGCCTGAATTGATCCGATCCGCGAAGCGGCTTCGGCTTAAATGAATTGTTAGAGCCCATCTTGTGCATGCCGGTATATGTGCTCTTTGATCTCAGCGACTACGGTGTCCTCCTGAAGGTCAAACTCCAAGTAACCGTCATGCTCAGTAAACACAGCTGCCTGCGCGGCGCCTGGACGAACAGCCGCAAACGCAAAGGGAAAACGGAAAACCGCGCCACCAGGGGTGCGCACCTCAACCAGAGAGGATGGAGAAAAATCGTACGCAGAGAGTCCCTTGGACAGGATCTCTTCCGCTGGGCGCTCCAACTTTTCTGAGAGGTCCGGCGCCCAGTCTTGAAGAACTTCACGCCAAGGTCTAAGTGGTTTCATGGGCTCTAACGCAGAGTTAACCGGGCGACAGCGGATGGACGCCTTGCACGCGAGGCGCAGGATAGGCAGGTGCGCCTCGCGAGCATGGTGGCCAACCGTTGTCGCTCCGGTTGAATGGCCAATTAGGCATCACTGCTGAAACTTCAGCCACGTCAGTTGGGCGCATAGACCATCAAGATCGGGAAACATGCTGCCTGCATGAACGCCATACTGAGCCAATGCTTCAAGCAAAGCATGCTTTGCATCTGCCCGAACGATCAGTTTCATGTCGTCGTTGAGCAGCAGTGGATCAGTTGGGTTCGGGTGGATGCTGAACAGTCCGGCTTGCGCCGACAGTCTAGGAGTCACATGCGCAGGCAAGACCAACGTAGGGCGCGCAACGTTCCATGGATCTGTGTCAACGCCGGGATTGAGCAGTTCGGGCGCGTGGAGACAGTACAGAGCGCCGTCTTCGGCCGGTGACGAGCGGCATGCGAAGAACAATCCGACTAGTGGATTGCGTGTCCAATCAAGAAGGCGTGTAGGCAAGCCGTGATGCTGGGCAAGCGATAGCCACTCCCAGTCGCTTCTTGGTTGGTGCGGCACGAAGGGCCTTGCGTGCGACTTGAAAAGCCACAATAGCTCTTGCTCAACTTTGAGGGTGGCTTCGAGATCAGAAGTTGAACGTCCGATCGTTGGGACGAGTTTATGCCTGGCGACATCCGAAACGCCACGATAGACAAACGCCCTTCCGTGAGGTTCGATGTGGCGATGTAAGTCGCCCAATGAATCGAGTGTGAGCGTTTCCATTCGTGATGCCTAACGTTGAAGCTGAGCCGCGAGCGGCGGCTTGCCGACGCGAGTCGGCTCGAGCGACTGGTTAGGCGGCATTTTGCTTCCTCACTGCGGCCAGAACGCGGAGAAACGCAAGCCGGTGCTTGCATTTGGAGCAGTACGAATCCTTAGTGATTGCCAATGCTTCAGCGGGCCCAACCAAATGAAGCGGGTAGTCAGGCAACGTCCCCGCTGGCAGCCCCCAATGCCCCGGGAAGTAGGAGCCGAAGTCTGCATCGCAGAAGTCGCAAAGAACGAGCTCGTGACCCCAAAGCTCAAAGGAGTTGTATTCATGCTCGTCGCGCCTGAACTCATCCAACTCAGATTCGGAGTGGCCGCAGTCGAAACATGGTGCAACGTCACGTTCTGACAGTGACGTCGAGCAGATTGGGCAGAGAGTGGTGGCCATGACGCCTAACTAGGTTGTAGGGCGACAGATTTGCTGCATAACACCGGAACCTGTCTGCATAACATCGGACGCCTCCCCGGCCTGCATGCCGCGCCATTGCTGGATTATGACCAATGGGCCGTCAATTCACACTGCATGAACAGACCGATGAAACCGGCACGTGGTCAGCTCCATTTGAATCGCCCCGCACTCGGTTGGTACTCGTGATCGAATGGGCTGCCGCGGCACGATCTATGCCGCTTTGTCGGCCTGAAAGCGGTAATCGTTGAACGCCTGCCCTCAGCCTGATCCTGAAGTCCTCCGGGGTTCGGCCGCTCATACCTTGGCGAGGAAAGCCGCCGCATCACCAGCTTCGCACTTCCAGTCTGCGAAGACCCCGACCAGATTGCATTCCACGCAGTGGCAAGCGATGTAGTACCAGCGTACGTTATGTGTGCCCTCGTGCACGGAGACGCCGGACATCAGCTCGAACACCTCGTTCTCGCACACGCACTCGTGCGTCTCGGGCGCGGCTTCTTCAACGTAGTCCGCGCTGTCGCCCATCAGGTGTTCCTGCCCGCAGTCGGTGCAGGTGCGGATTGCCACGCCGGCTTCTTCATCCGTCTGCAGCGCGAAGGTCCGGCACCCGCAATCACATTTGGACGCGGCAAACCTGACGGTCTCATGGCGATTCGCAATGCTGTAGCTGCGCAGTTCGGCTTGGGTGTCGCCGGACGTCGTCCCGTACCAGAACTCGCCCTTCTTCGTCAGTGCCATTGATGCTGCTCCATTCTTCAAGGTGGGCTTCCCGGCAGGCCTGATGCCAGGCTCGCCCTGATCATGTGGATTTTGCCTGCAGGCCCGGCGAATCGTCGTGAAGGGCCCGGGTCGGGGTGGTGGCCGACAAGGGCTGCAGACATCCAATTGCCGATCTTGGAGATTGCAGCCATCCGGTGGCCTCTCCGATTCGAACGACTCAGACCAGCCTGATGCGGCCCCCGAGGCCGCTCAACATCTGCTCGCCAGCTTGTACATTCCCAGGCATCACCCAAGCACGCACCCCTACCTCATGCCAAAAACCCCTCAGAAGCCTTTCGTCATCGGTGTCGCAGGGGGCAGCGGCAGCGGCAAATCGACGGTGACGCGCCAGGTCTTGGCCGCCATCGGGCCGGAGAAGGTGGCGGTGGTGATGCAGGATGACTACTACCGGGACCAGTCCCACATGCCGCCTGAGGACCGGCGCAAGCAGAACTACGACCATCCCGATGCCTTTGACTGGCCGCTGATGGCGCAGCATCTGGCCGCGCTGCGCAAGGGTGAGGCGATCGAGATGCCGGTGTATGACTTCTCGGCCGACAACCGCTCCAGCGAAACCATTACCGTGAAGCCCGCACCGGTGATCGTGGTCGAGGGCCTGTTCGCCTTGTACGACACCAAGCTGCGCAACATGATGTCGCTGAAGATTTATGTGGACACGGCCTCGGACGTGCGGTTCATCCGTCGGCTGCAGCGCGATATTTCGGAGCGTGGCCGCAGCACCGAGTCTGTGGTGCAGCAGTACCTGGAAACCGTGCGCCCCATGCACAAGCAGTTCATTGAGCCGACCAAGCGCAACGCCGACGTGATCCTGCCGCACGGCGCCAACGGTCCGGCGGTGGACATCATCACCACCAAGGTGATGAGCTTGTTGCACGATGACGAGCGTGGCTGAAGCCCAGGCGCCCGTCCGCCGCCGTGGGAGTAAGTAAGAAGTGAAAGCGCTGATCCTCCGCTAGAAAGCCGAAATGGGCTGAGGCACCCAGCGCCAGCCACGCCTTGTCGCTCCCCTGCGCGCGGCTTGACACACATCAACCTTCACCGAGCCACCCGCGCTAAGCTGCGTCCATGGCAATCTCAAAAGGCTTGCGGCGCTGGCTCAGCGGCGCCCTGATGGTGGCGATGCTGTTCATGCAGCTGGCCACCGCCGCCTATGCCTGCCCACAGCTGCAGCAAAGAAAAAACATGCCCGACTGCCAGGGCATGGCCGCCATGGCCGACCCCGCGCAGCCCCAGCTCTGCAAGGCCCATTGCACCCAGGCGGCCCAGGCCAGCGCGGCCCATGCGCTGCCGGACCTGCAATGCAACCCCGCCGGCCTGCTGCTGGTGCAACCGCTGCCGGCGGCGCCGGCGCCTGGCTTGCAGCTGCTGCAGCGCGCCGCGCCCCCGGCCAGCCACCCGGGTGACCCACCGCTCTATCTTGCGCTCCTGATCCTGCGGAATTGATCGGCGGCAGCGCTGCCTGCCGTTACGCATCAACCGAGGATCACCATGCCTGATGAAGAACTCTGCTTTCATTTTTCCCTGAAGGCGCCGCGCTCTTGCCTGGCCGTCGCCCTGCTGGCCTGCAGCCTGGGCGCCGGTGCGCAGGAGCTGCCGGCCCTGCTGGCGCTGGCCCGCGCGCAAAGCCCCGAAGTCGCGGCCATGCGGCTGGAGGCCGATGCCGCGGCCCAGCGCGTGCAGCCCGCCGGCGCCCTGCCCGACCCGGTGCTGCGCGTCGAGCTGATGGACGTCAACAACTATGGCAGCGAGCGCAGCCCCAACCTGCTGCCCTGGAAGGTCGGCGAGACCAAGTACACCTTGATGCAGACCCTGCCCGGCTGGGGCAAGCGCGAGCTGCGCCGCGAGCAGGCCGACGCCCAGGCCCGCGAGGCCGAGGCGCGCGCCGCGGCCAGCTGGGCCGAGCTGGCGATGCGCGTCAAGAGCAGCTATGCGGAGCTCGCCCGTGCCGCCGGCAGCGCAACACTGACGCGTGAATTGCTGGCCCTGGGCGTGCGGCTGGAGCAGGCGGCCCAGCTGCGCTATGCGCAAGGCCTTGCCGGCCAGCAGGATGCCCTGCGCGCCCAGCTGGAGCAGACCGCCATGCGCGGCGAGCTGCTGATGCTGGAGGCCGAGCAGCGCCAGCTGCTGGCCAGGCTCAACGGCCTGCTGGCGCGCCCCGCCGCTACGCCGCTGGCGGACCCGCCCGCCCTGCCACCGCTGCCGGTGTTGAGCACCGCCGACGCCGCCGGCCTGGCCGAGCGCGCCCGCCTGAACAACCCGCTGCTGCGCGCCGAGCAGGCCCGCCTGGCCGCCGCGCGCAAGGGCCAGGAACTGGTGGATCGCAACCGCTATCCCGACCTCAACGTCGGCATCTCGCCCTCGCAGATGGGTTCGCGCATCACCACCTGGGGCCTGATGCTGGAGCTGAATCTGCCGCTGCAGCAGGGCGCGCGGCGCAGCCAGGAGCGCGAGGCCGCGGCCATGGCCGAGGCGGCGCGTGCGCGCAGCGAGGCGCTGACGAACCAGCTGCTGGGCGAGCTGGCCGGCCGGCTGGCGGCGCTGGAGGCGGCGCGCCAGAGCGAACAGCTGATTGCCAGGCAGATGCTGCCGCAGGCAGAGCTGGCGCTGCAGTCGGCGCTGGCCGGCTACGAGAGCGGCAAGGCCGAGTTCGCGATGCTGCTGGAGGCCCAGGGCCAGATCCGGCGCAGCCGGATGGCGCTGCTGAAAACCCAGGTCGAGGCCCGCATGGCCCTGGCCGAGATCGAACGCCTGTTGGGAGAAGAGCTGTGAGCAACAACAAGACCATGCTTTTTTTCCTCGCCGTCATCCTGCTGGCCCTTGCCGCTGCCGGTGGCGGCTACTGGCTCGGCACCCAGACGCAGCATGGCGGCAGCAGCGCCGCCGCGCCGGCCACCTCCGCCGCCGCCCCGGTGCGCAAGCCGCTCTACTACCGCAACCCCATGGGCCTGGCCGACACCTCGCCGGTGCCCAAGAAGGACGAGATGGGCATGGACTACATCCCCGTCTATGCCGACGAAGACGAGGCGCCCGCGAGCAGCAACAACGCCGCCACGCTCAAGATCAGCACCGAGAAGATTCAAAAACTGGGCGTGCGCAGCGAGGCCGCGGCCCTGCGCGTGCTGGGCCGCGGCCTGCGCGCCGCCGGCCGGGTGGAGGCCGACGAGCGCCGCATCGCCGTGGTGGCGCCCAAGTTCGAGGGCTATGTGGAGCGCCTGCACGTCAACGCCACCGGCCAGTTCGTGGCCAAGGGTCAGGTCTTGTTCGAGGCCTACAGCCCCGAGCTGCTGGCGGCCCAGCGCGAGGTCCTGCTGGCCGCGCAGGGCGCACAGGCCATGCAACAGGCGGGCAGCGAGGCTCAGCGCGGCCTGCAGCAGTTGGCCGAATCCGGCCTGGCACGGCTGCGCAACTGGGATCTCTCGCCCGCCCAGGTGGCCGCCTTGCAGCAGACCGGCCAGGTGCAGCGCACGCTCAGCTTTGCCTCGCCGGTGTCGGGCATCGTCACCGAGAAGAAGGCCCAGCAGGGCATGCGCTTCATGGCCGGTGAGACCCTCTACCAGATCACCGACCTCTCCAGCGTCTGGGTCATCGCCGAGGTGTTCGAGCAAGACCTGGCCCTGGTGAAGCCCGGCGCCGCGGCCACGGTGAGCCTGGACGCCTACCCGGGCCGGCGCTTCACGGGCCGCATCGGCTACATCTACCCCACCCTGAAGGCCGAGAACCGCACGGTGCCGGTGCGGGTGGAGCTGGCCAACCCCGGCGGCCTGCTCAAGCCCGCCATGTTCGCCCAGGTCGAGCTGGCGGTGGGCAGCGCGGCGCCGGTGCTGGCGGTGCCCGAATCAGCGGTGCTCGATACCGGCTTGCGCAAGCTGGTGCTGGTGCAGCTCAAGGAGGGCCGCTTCGAGCCGCGCGAGGTCGAGCTGGGCGCGCATGCGCAGGATTATGTGGAGGTGCGCAAGGGCCTGCGGGCGGGCGAGCAGGTGGTGACCTCGGCCAACTTCCTGATCGATGCCGAGAGCAATCTCAAGGCCGCGGTGCAGGGCATGGCGCCGGCTTCGGCAGCCTCTGCGGCTCATTGAGGAGGGCGCCGCCATGCTTCTCACCAAACTGATTCAATGGTCGGGGCGCAACCCGGTGCTGGTGCTGCTGGCCACGCTCTTCATCGTCGTGGCCGGCGTGCTGGCGCTGGCGCGCACGCCGCTGGACGCCCTGCCCGATCTCTCCGACGTGCAGGTGATCGTCTACACGGAGTTCCCCGGCCAGGCGCCGCAGGTGGTGGAGGACCAGGTCAGCTACCCCCTCACCACCGCGATGCTGGCGGTGCCGCGCTCGAAGGTGGTGCGCGGCTTCTCCTTCTTCGGCGCCTCCTTCGTCTACGTGATCTTCGAGGACGGCACCGACATCTACTGGGCGCGCAGCCGCGTGCTGGAGTACCTGAACTTCGCCGCAAGCCGGCTGCCCAAGGGCGTCACGCCCACGCTGGGCCCCGACGCCACCGGCGTCGGCTGGGTCTACCAGTACGTGCTGCTGGCCAAGAACAAGACCCTGGCCGAGCTGCGCACCATCCAGGACTGGTATCTGCGCTACCAGCTCACCAAGGCGCCGGGCGTGGCCGAGGTGGCCTCGCTGGGCGGCTTTGTGCAGACCTACCAGGTCACCGTCGATCCGATGCGGCTGCGCAGCTACGGCATCCCGCTGGCCAAGGTGGCGCAGGCGATCCGCGATTCGAACCGCGACGTGGGCGGCCGCGTGGTCGAGATGGCCGAGACCGAGTACATGGTGCGCGGGCGCGGCTATCTGCGCGGCAAGGCCGACATCGAGATGCTGGCGCTGAAGAGCGAGGGTGGCGCGCCCGTGCTGATACGCGATGTGGCGCGCGTGGAGCTGGCGCCCGACGAGCGCCGCGGCCTGGCCGAGCTGAATGGCGAGGGCGAGGTGGTGTCGGGCATCGCGATGTCGCGCTACGGCCAGAACGCGCTGGAGGTGATCCACAACATCAAGGCCAAGGTGGCCGAGGTGGCGGCCGGCCTGCCCGAGGGCGTGAGCATCCAAGCCGTCTACGACCGCTCCGAGCTGATCGAGCGCGCCATCGCCACCCTCAAGCGCACCCTGGTGGAAGAGAGCCTGATCGTGGCGGCCGTCTGCGTGGTCTTCCTGATGCATCTGCGCTCGGCCCTGGTGGCCATGCTGATGCTGCCGGTGGGCGTGCTGATGGCCTTCATCGCCATGCACGCGCTGGGCATCAATGCCAACCTGATGAGCCTGGGCGGCATCGCCATCGCGATCGGCGCGATGGTGGACGCGGCCATCGTGATGATCGAGAACGCGCACAAGCACCTGGAGCGCCTGCCGGCGGGGCACACGCTGCAGCAGCGCAGCGCCGCCATGCTGGCGGCCTGCCAGGAGGTGGGGCCGGCGCTGTTCTTCTCGCTGCTCATCATCACCGTCTCCTTCCTGCCGGTGTTCACGCTGGAATCGCAGGAGGGGCGCCTGTTCGCACCGCTGGCCTATACCAAGACCTTCTCGATGGCGGGCGCGGCCCTGCTCTCGGTGACCCTGGTGCCGGTGCTGATGCTGCTGTTCATCCGCGGCCAGGTGATGCCGGAGGCGCGCAACCCGGTGAACCGCCTGCTGATCTGGCTCTACCGCCCGGTGATCGCCTGGGTGCTGCGCTGGCAGAAGCTCAGCATCGCGCTGGCGCTGCTGGTGCTGGGCTGCAGCTGGTGGCCGGCCTCGCAGCTGGGCAGCGAGTTCATGCCCACGCTCAACGAGGGCAGCCTGCTCTATATGCCGGCCTCGCTGCCGGGCATGTCCATCACCAAGGCGGCCGAGGTGATGCAGACCCAGGACAAGCTCATCAAGAGCTTCCCCGAGGTGGCCTCGGTGTTCGGCAAGGCCGGGCGCGCCAACAGCGCCACCGACCCCGCGCCGGTGGAGATGTTCGAGACCGTCATCAACCTCAAGCCCGAGAGCGAGTGGCGGCCCGGCATGACGATGGACAAGCTGATCGCCGAGCTGGACGGCGCGCTGCAGTTTCCCGGCATCTCGAATGCCTGGACCATGCCCATCAAGGCGCGCATCGACATGCTCTCCACCGGCATACGCACGCCCATCGGCATCAAGGTGTTCGGCCGCGACCTGGCCGAGATGGAGCGCCTGGCGCAGCAGATCGAGCGCGTCGTGAAGGCGGTGTCCGGCACCACCTCGGCCTTTGCCGAGCGCCTCACCGGCGGCAGCTATCTGAACATCGAACCCGACCGCGAGGCGCTGGCGCGGCTGGGCATCTCGGTGGGCGAGCTGCAGGAGCTGATTGCCACGGCGCTGGGCGGCGAGATGGTCAGCACCGCGGTGGAGGGGCGTGAGCGCTTCGGCATCACGGTGCGCTACCCGCGCGCGCTGCGCAGCAGCCCCGAGCAGATCGCGGCGGAGGTGATGGTGCCCTTGATGAACGGTGGCGTGGTGCCGCTGGGCCAGGTGGCGCGCGTGCAGGTGGCGCGCGGCGCGCCCGGCATCCGCACCGAGAACGCGCTGCTCTCGGCCTACATCTTCGTGGACATCCGCGGCCGCGACATCGGCTCCTATGTGGCCGAGGCGCGCCGCGCGGTAGCCGAGCAGGTGGTGTTCCCGCCCGGCTACTACATCAGCTGGAGCGGCCAGTTCGAGTACATGGAGCGCGCCATCGCCAAGATGAAGGTGGTGGTGCCCATCACCCTGCTGACCATCTTCCTGCTGCTCTACCTGAACTTCCGGCGCCTCACCGAGACCCTGATCGTGATGCTCTCGGTGCCCTTCGCCCTGGTGGGCGGGGTGTGGCTGATGTGGTGGCTGGGTTACAACCTCTCGGTGGCGGTGGCGGTGGGCTTCATCGCCCTGGCCGGCGTGGCCGCCGAGACCGGGGTGGTGATGCTGATCTACCTGGACCATGCCTGGCGCGATGCCCAGGCGCGCTGCGCCGCCGCGGGGCGCGCCGCCGGCGCGTCGGAGCTCTATGCCGCGGTGATGGAGGGCGCGGTGGAGCGGGTGCGGCCCAAGATGATGACGGTGGTGGCCATCATGGCTGGCCTCTTGCCCATCATGTGGGGCAGCGGCGCCGGCTCGGAGGTGATGAGCCGCATCGCCGCGCCCATGGTGGGCGGCATGATCTCCTCCACCGTGCTGACGCTGGCGGTGATACCGGCCCTGTATGCGCTGCTCAAGCGCTGGGAGCTGCGGCGCGGCGCTGCTAAGGTGGCGGTCAGCGATACAGCAAGCCCCGCCCAGCCATGAAGCGATTCATCACCCTGGCCCTCGCCGCCACCCTGGGCCTGGGCGCACCCGCCCGGGCCGCCGACCCCCTGCCCCTGCCCGCGGTGGAAAGCGGCCGCATCGAGCGGCTCGAGAACTTCCCCTCCAAGTTCGTCGATGCCCGCCATGTGGACGTCTGGCTGCCCGAGGGCTACAGCCCCGCGCGGCGCTACCAGGTGCTCTATATGCACGACGGCCAGATGCTGTTCGATCCCAGCACCAGCTGGAACCGACAGGCCTGGAAGGTGGACCGCGCACTCGGCCGGCTGCTGCAGCAGGGCCAGGTGCCCGACACCCTGGTGGTGGGCATCTGGAACAACGGCCGATACCGGCATGCCGAGTATTTCCCGCAGAAGTTCCTGCCCTTCATGCCCGCCGACCTGCGCGAGCGCTACATCCGCGAGGCCTTGCAGGGCAAGCCGCTGGCCGATGCCTATCTGCGCTTTCTGGTCGAGGAGCTCAAGCCGGCGATCGACCAGCGCTATCCCACCCTGCCCGATGCCGCCCATACCTTCGTGATGGGCTCCAGCATGGGCGGGCTGATCTCGGTCTATGCGATGAACGAGTACCCGCAGGTGTTCGGCGGCGCGGCCGGCCTCTCCACGCATTGGGTGGGCGCGCACCGGCCCAACGCCACCCTGCCGCTGGCGGCCTACCGCTATCTGCAGGGCGCGCTGGCCGCGCCCGAGGGCCACCGCCTCTACCAGGACCATGGCACGACCGAGCTGGACGCGCTTTACGCGCCCTACCAGCCCTTTGTCGACGAGCTGGTGCGCGAGCGCGGCTACCGCGAGCAGGGCGCGCAGGCCAATTTCCTCAGCCGCGTCTTCCCCGGCAGCGGCCACAACGAGGCCGCCTGGGCCGCGCGGCTGGAGATCCCACTGCTGTTCCTGCTGGGCCCGCGCTGAGCCGCCGCAAGACAAGGGATTGACGCCGTGCAGGCCGGCGGGCAAAAACATGGGGTCACTTGTTGCCAGGAGGATCCCATGATCAGAACTTCGCTTCGCCCGCTCGCCGCCGCGCTGAGCGCCGCCTTTCTTCCCCTGCTCGCGCTCGCGCAGGGCAACAGCCAGCAGGTGGTCAA
Source organism: Paucibacter sediminis (assembly GCF_030254645.1). NCBI lineage: Bacteria > Pseudomonadati > Pseudomonadota > Betaproteobacteria > Burkholderiales > Sphaerotilaceae > Roseateles > Paucibacter sediminis. The sequence continues at coordinate 2,584,708 of NZ_CP116346.1, read as the reverse complement.
GCCGCCGCAGGCCCAGGCCTGGATCGATCTCGCCACCTTCAGCGGCATGGGCATGCCGGGGGGCATGGGCGCGGGCGGCGGCGGCGGCAATCCGATGGCGGCGCTGGGTGGCTTGTTCGGCGGCGGCGCCAGGCGCGACGAGGCGAACCGCTTTGGCCAGACCCAGAGCATGGCGGCCGGCCGCTGGATGGACGTGACGCTGTACAGCCGCGCCAACCCCAAGCTGGCCGAGGCCCAGCAAAGCGTGCCGCCCGGCTTCATGAGTCCGGCACTCAAGCTGCAGAGCCCGCTGGAGACGCGCGGTGCGCCGCCCGAGCCGGGCGACGAGCGCGTCGTCGAGCCCGAGCAGGAGCGCCCCAGGGGCAAGATGCTGCTGTACTGGGGCTGCGGCGACACGGTGCGCCCGGGCCAGCCACGCGTGATCGATTTCGCCACCGCCACGCCGGCCGAGCTGGCCAAGTTCTTCCAGTCGCGCCGCGCCACCCAGCGCGGCAGCCATGCCGCCAGCGGCCGCCCGCTCTGGCCCAGCCGCGACGACAGCCGCATGGTCCCCGCCGCGGCATCGCTGGTGGGCGAGCATGCCTACAGCGCCGCCGGCCTGCCCGAGGGCTTTCGCTTCCAGATCCCGGCCGCGCAGGACCTGATGCCCGCCATCGCGCTCAAGCAGCAGGAGCAGGACGGCGCCACCCAGCTGAGCTGGCAGGCCCTGCCGACGGCGCGCGCCTACTTCATCTCGGCGATGGGGGCGCGCGACAACCAGGAGATGGTGATCTGGACCAGCAGCGAGCAGCCCGACATGGGCTTCGGCCTGCAGGATTACCAGACCAATGCCGCGGTGGACCGCTGGCTCAAGGAGCAGGTGCTGCTGGCCCCGCAGACCACGCGCTGCAACGTGCCCAAGGGCGTGTTCGGCAGCGGCCAGGGCGCAATGCTGCGCATGATTGCCTATGGCAGCGAACTCAACCTCGCGCACCCGCCGCGCCCCAGCGACGTGAAGATCCCCTGGGAGCCGCAATGGGCGGTGAAGCTGCGCCTCAAGTCGGTGGCCTCGGCCATGCTGGGCATGGACATGGGCGACATGATGATGGAGCAGCGCGGGCGCCCGGCCAAGGGCGACGATGCCGATGAGCCGGCCAAGGAAACGGCCAAGGAGCCGCCCAAGAAGCCCGGCGTGACCGATGTGCTGAAGGGTTTGTTCGGGCGCTGAGGATCAGCGGCGCGGCGATACTGTTGCAGGAGGCAAGCAAGATGCATCGTCGCGAGTTCATGGCGCTGAGCGGCCTGGCGATGGCGGGCCGCGCGTTCGCTGCGCCCGCGGCCGCACCCATCTCTGCGCCCATCCGCATGGCCTACTTCGACAAGTACGAGCCCTTCAGCCAGCGCGCGGCCGACGGCACGATGAGCGGGGCGCTGATCGACGGCATCGAGCTGCTGGGCCGCGCCTGCGGCATCGGCTTCGAGCACCACGGCTACCCCTGGGCGCGCGCCCAGCTGCTGGTGGAACGCGGCGAACTCGACGCCCTCTGCACCGTGCCCACGCCGGCGCGCCAGGCCTGGCTGGAGTTCTGCGGCACGCCGCTGGTGAGCCTGGCCTACGGGGTGTTCCACCGCAGCGACGATGCACGCGCCGCCCAGGCCCAGTCACTGGAAGATCTGCGCGCCTTGCGCCTGGGCAGCTACCGCGGCAGCGGCTACAGCCGCGGCCTGCTCAAGATGGACCAGGTGCAGATCGACAACGATGCCGAATCGGTGCTGCGCCGCATCGTGATGGGTTCGCTGGACATCTTCATGGAGAGCGAGCTGATTGCCGGCACGCGCATCAGGCAGCTGGGCCTGGCCGGCAAGATCGGCTTCACGCCCCTGCCCTTCCTGCCACCGGCGCAGTTCTGCTTCGGCCTGCGGCGCAGCCATGCCGATTGCAGCGCCATCGTGGCCCGCATGGAAGCGGCCACGGTGGCGGCGCGCCAATCCGGCGCGCTGCAGAACCTGCTGGCCAAATACCGCTGAGCGCCTGTTGACGCTCGGCTCGGGCTGCCTCAAGCCGGCAATAGAGCGGGCGCGGGCGCGCGCGGCGCCTCGCCCAGCAGGGCCGCCACATCGGTGAGCAGGATGCGGCGCTCGCCCAGCAGCGCGATGCTGGCGGCAAGCCCGCCGCCGTTCATCTCGGGTGCGGGCCGGATCGCCTCGGGCGCCAGCTTGACGACATCGTGCACCGCATCGACCACCAGGCCCACCAGGCGGCCGCGCAGATTGGCGATCACCACCACCGTCTGCGCCAGCGGTGCCTGCTCCTCGACGCCCAGCAGCACGCGCGGATCGAGGATGGGCACGATCTGACCCCGCAGGTCGATGATGCCCAGCACATGTAGGGCCGAATTGGCCAGCCGCGTCGGCAGCTCGAAGCTGCGCAGCTCCTGCACGTCGAGGATGGGGATGCCGTACTCCTCCGCGCCGAGGCGGAAGCTCAGGATTTCGTCGTGTTGCATGGGGTGCTCGCTCGCTTGGATTCGCTTGGATTCAGGATGCGGTGTGCACGCGGAAGGTCTGCACCACCGCCGACAGCTGCGAGGCCTGCTCGCTCATGCTGGTGGCGGCGGCGGCACTCTCTTCCACCAGGGCGGCGTTCTGCTGCGTCATCTGGTCCAGCTGGGCCACGGCGGCGTTGATCTGGTTCACGCCCTCGGCCTGCTCGGTCGCCGAGCTGGCGATCTCGCCGATGATGTCGCGCACCCGGCTGACGTTCTGCACGATCTCCTGCATCGAGGCGCCCGCCATATTGACCAGCTCGGAGCCGGCGCTGACGCGTTCCACGCTGTCGCTGATCAGGGTCTTGATCTCCTTGGCCGCCTGCGCGCTGCGCTGCGCCAGCGTGCGCACCTCGGCCGCCACCACCGCGAAGCCGCGCCCCTGCTCGCCGGCGCGCGCCGCCTCCACCGCCGCATTGAGGGCGAGGATATTGGTCTGGAAGGCGATGCCGTCGATCACGCCGATGATGTCGCTGATGCGGCGCGATGACTCGTTGATCTCGCCCATCGTGCTGACCACCTGGCCGACCACGCGGCCGCCCTGCTCGGCGCTGGCGCCGGCCGTGCTGGCGAGCTGATTGGCGACGCGGGCCGAATCGGCGGACTGGCGGATCGCGCCCGACATCTGCTCCATGCTGGCCGCCGTCTCTTCCAGATTGCTGGCGGTCTGCTCGGTGCGCGCGCTCAGGTCATGGTTGCCGGTGGCGATCTCGCGGCTCGCCACATTGATGTTCTCGGTGCCGGCGCGCACCGCCGCCACCAGCTTGCGCAGCTGGGCCTGCGCCTCGTTGAGCGCCAGCTGCAATTGCGCCAGCTCGTCGTCGCCGCGCACCACGATGTCCTGGGTCAGGTCGCCATGGCCGAAGCGGCGCGCCGCCTGCACGGTCTCGCCGATCGTGCGGGTCAGCTGGCTGACGAAGCGCCAGCACACCACCACCGCCAGCAGCACGGCCGCCAGCGTGAGCGCACCGGCGAGCATGAAGAGCTGGCCGAAGCGTGCCTCCACCTGCGCCTCCAGCTCGTGCAGCTGGCTCAGCTGGGTGTCGGCCAGGGCCTGCACCGCGGCCACGTACTTGTCGGTAATGGGCAGGAACTTGGAGGCGATCAGCGCCTTGGCGGCGGCATCGTCGCCGGCCGTCTTGGCCTTGTTGATCTCCTCGCGCATGGCCAGCCACTCGGCGCGCACCCGGCCCACCTCCTCCGCACCCTGCTTGGACGCGGGCAGCACGGCCCGTTCGTTGAAGCGCTTCTGCGTCTCGGTGGTGCTGCGACTGGTGGCCGCCATGGCCTCCTTGAAGAAGTCCAGCAGCTGGCTGCCGTCGGCCTGGGCCACCGCCAGCGAACGCGCCGAGTTCTGGCGCACATCGCCCAGCCATTGGTCGGCCAGCTTGAGCAGCTCGGCCTCGCGGTTCATGTCGGCCGTGGCCTCCATCACCTGGCGCGCGCTGAATGCCGCGCTGCCCAGCACGACCAGGAAGATGCCGACCACGAGCGCGAAGCTCAGCGCCAGCCGGGTGGAAAGGTTCAGGGACTTCATGTCGCGTCGCGGCCGCAGCGCGGGTGGCTGGGCATTCCGGTTCGGTCGGCCGCGGTCCGCGCGGCTGCGGTGCCAGCCCTGAGGCCGGCCGGCACGCGCGCATGAAGCATGGGGAAACAAAGGGCGTGATAACGCCTTGACGAGGCGGCCCGGCCCATGCGCGCGGGCGCAGGGGCAGCAACTACCACGGCAACCCCGCTATCGTTTCCCGCCCGAGAGGGCGGAAGGCAGACCGGAGGCTTTGCGACCCTGGCTTTCGCGCAGGTGTGCCAAGCGGCGGATTCTGGTGTTTACCCTGATAGGCGTCAATGCCGGGCGCGATACATCGACTTACATCCGGCGTACAGCGGCAATATTGCACGCTTGGGCGGGCTTGGCGCCCACCTCAGTCGCGCAGCGGCGGCAGCAGTGCTTCGATGTCCTCGATACCACGCCGCTCGCTGGCGGGCGCCAGCGGCGCCAGGGCATTCAGGGCCTCGCTGCTGAGCCGCCCCACCAGCTGGCCCAGCTCGCTGAAGCGCAGGCCCTGGCGCACCAGGAAGGCGATGTAGCTGTGGCGCAGCATCTCGGCCGTGAGGGCGTCGGCGCCGTCGAGCTGCGCGTCGTGCGCGGTGGCGGCGACGATCATGTGCACCTCATCGGCCTGCAGGGCCCGCCCGCTCGCATGCTGCAGCAGCGGCAGCTCGGCCGCGCCACCGGCATTCAGCGCCCAGGCCGCGCGCAAGGGCGCCGCCAGCGGCAGGCGGCGCGCGTCGGCACCCGGCACCTGCAGCTGGCCGCGCTTGGCGTCCACATGCTGCAGCTGCAGGGCCAGCAGCTCGTCCACCGTCAGGCCGCACAACAGCGCCGCCAGCACCGGCTTGTGCTCGGGCGTCGCGGCCGCGAGCAATTGCCCCACCTCGCCGGCCTGCAACTCGCGCGGCGGGGCGCCGGCCAGCAGGGCCCGCTCCGGCGCCGCCGGCAGCACGGCCTGCGGCGGCATGCCGGCCTGCCCCGGCAGACCCATCATGGCTGGGGGGATCACCACCGTGGTGGTGACCGGCGCGGCCGCCTCGCTGCGGTTGAAGAACTCGACGAACCAGACCGCCAGAAAGCCCAGCAGCAGCGCGCCCGCCAGCACCAGGCCGGCATCGCGCCAATAGGCCGGGCTGCTGGGCGCCGCCGGCGTCACCGCCGGCTCCAGCACCAGCAGCTGCGGCCGCCGCGCGCGCTCGCTGGACTCCAGCGCCAGCAGCTTCTGCCTGGCCGTTTGCAGCAATTGCTCGAGGCCGTGGACCTCGGCCTGCATGACCTGGTAGGCGCCCAGCTGCTGGCTGGCAGACTGCACTTCCTGGCGATCGCCGCTGAGTTGCTGCTGCAGGCGCTGCACCGTGCTCTTGGCGGAGGCCAGTTCCTCGCGCGCCTCGGCCAGGGCCATCTGCTGCGACTTGCTGCGCTCGGCGTCCAGCTGCTGTTCCAGATTGGCGATGCGCGCCTTGAGCGCCCGCGCGCCCGGGTCCATGTCCAGATACTGCGGTGTGTATTGGCGCTCCATGCCGCGCCAGTCCTCGCGCGCCTGCGAGAGCCGCGCCTCCAGGCCGGCCACCGTGGGGTTGTCCCGGGCCTGGGGCAGGCGCGCGCCGCGCGCCACGGCCTGCTCCAGCGCCTGCACCTTGCCCTCGCTCACCGCCTGGCGGTCGGTGGCCTGCTGCAGCGAGGTGTTCAGGCCCTTCAGGCGTGCGAGCGCCTGGCTCTCGTCGCGCTCGCTGGACACGATGTGGTTCTGCTGCCGGTAGCTCTCGGCGGCGTGGCGCTTGTCCGCCAGCCTGGCCTCGATCACGCGGATCTCCTCGCGCGCCGCATCCAGCTTCTCGTTCGAGGCCAGGCTGCCGCTCTCGCTCTGGGCGCGCCGGTACACCTCCACCAGGGTGTTGACCAGGGGCGCCACCAGCGCGGCGTCCGGGCTCTGGGCCTGCAGCTGCAGCAGCTGGCTGTCGGCCACCGGCCGCACCGAGAGCAGCTGCTGCACCGCCAGCACCGGGTCATCCGCCCCCGCCTTGATCAGCCCCTGGGCGCTCAGCTGCTCCACCGCCTGCTGCACCAGGGCGCGGCTGCGCAGGATCTCGCCCTCCAGCTGCAGCGCCGGTGCCACCGGCGTCAGCGTGGCCGCTGACGAGGCCGCACCCGCCACCAGGCCCGGCGCCGGGATGATCTGCAGCTTGGCACTGGCCGTGTAGACGGCGCTGCGCATGAAGTCCAGGCCCAGCCCCAGCAGCAGGCCAAGGCCGAACACCGCAACGAAGACCTGGAGGCGACGGCGCATGGCCAGGCTGCGCGGCGCCGGCGCGGCGAAACCGGCGCCGTGATGCAGGCTTGCCATATGGAGTGTGCGATGCGGCATGAAGATTTTTGCGGGCGCCCGGAGCGGGCGCGTAGCTGCGACTATAGACAAGCGGGCCCGGCCACGTGCGCGCGGCCCGCCTTGACATGGCGCAAGCCCCTCCCGCCCCGGCAGATCGACACTGCAAGCAATCCCCTTGGGGTGCCGCTTGGGTTCAGGCGACGATGCAGTCAACCACGGGGTTCAATCCTGATCGGGAGATCTCCATGTCGAAGAACGTCCTTCATGCCATTGCACTCGCCGGCCTGGCGCTGAGTCTGGCTGGCTGCCAATCGGCACGCGAAGAAGCCATGCCACCTAACACCCTGGTGGCCCTGCAGGCCAAGGCCGCGCCCAATCTGCAGGCCGGCGCCGCCGACCCCGCCTGGGCGCAGGCCAGGCCGCTCAGCGTGGCGCTGACCGATGGCGCCAATTTCGGCGGCAAGGGCGACACCCAGGCGACGCTGAAGGCGGTCTACGCCGGCGACTCGGTCTACTTCCTGATCCAGTACGCCGACCCCACCCACTCGCTGCGCCGTGGCCCCTACCAGAAGCAGGCCGACGGCAGCTGGAAGAAGCTCAAGGACCCGGCTGACAAAGGCGGCGACGACAACATCTATTACGAAGACAAGTGGGCCATGATCTGGCCGATCGGCAACTCCATCCCCGGCTTCGACAAGCAGGGTTGCGCCGCGCTATGCCATCTGGACCAGGGCAAGCCCTATGGCAACAAGTACACGTCCAAGGAGGGCGAGCTGGCCGATATGTGGCATATGAAGGGCTCGCGCACCGCCCCCTTCGGCTATGTGGACGACCAGTACGTGGACCACACCCGCTACGACGCCAAGGCCAGCCCGAACGCCGGCCGCAAGAGCGATCCGGGCACGGCCACCGGCGAGTACAACGCCGTGCCCCTGGTGGATGGCAAGCCGCAGTTCATGAGCCGCGAGGCCAAGGCGGGCAATGCCGGCGGCAGCTACTTCATCAAGCGCGGCGAAGAGGTGGCCTTCGACGACAGCAAGTTCAAGCCCGGCGACGAGGTGGCCTCCTACATCATCAACCCGCTGCAGGGCGACCGTGCCGACATCCGCGTCGCGGTGAGCTGGAAGAACGGCATGTACACCTCGGTGGTGGCACGCAAGCTGGTCACGGGCAGCAAGTACGACGTGCAGTTTGCCGACCTCGGCGCGCGCTACGGCTTCGGCTTCTCCGCCTTCGACAACGCCCAGGTGCGGCACGCCACCTCGGAAGACCCGCTCTACCTGGTGTTCCGCAAGTAGTCGCGCCGCGCGCGGACCACGCCCGCTGCCGCTCAGGCCCTAGCTGAGCAGCAGCGGCACCGGCTGCGCATCGCCCGGCCCGGCCGCCATCAGCAGAAAGCCCGGCGGCAGCTGCCCGATCAGATCGGCCATGGCGAGGACGAAGGTGTTGAAGGCCCAGGTCATGCCTTCGTCGAAGGTGCCGATGCCGATGCCGCTCATGGTTTCGCTGGCCACCGCCACCGCTTCCAGCGCATCGCGAATCTCCATCAGCAGCGGCTCGATGCCGGCGCGAAACGCGGCCGGCGGCCCCTGCATGGGCTCGGCCAGCAGGATGGCGCGCAGCCTCGGCCCGGCGGCATGCAGGGTGCGGGCGCAGCGCAGCACGGCGGCGAAGCGATGGAACACTGACAGGCGGCGGCTGCCATCCGTCCAGGTACCGCTTTGCACCGCGATGCCGACACGGTTCGCAGCGTCGAGATCCGGGTTGCGGGCCGAGACATGGCCCGGCCGGTACAGGCCCAGGTAGGCCAGCATGCGGGCCTGCTGCGAGCCGCCGCCCTTGAAGTTCTCATCGGCCAGCTCCTTCAAGACCTCGCTGGGCGAGGTGTGCGAGAAACCCGCCATGCCCGCGTAGTACTGGTCCAGGCAATCCAGCCCATGCGCCAGGAAGCAGGCCTGCACCTGGGCAGGGTCGAGGGCCTCGAAGCGGCGCCAGGCTGGCGCATTCAGCGCCATAGGCAGGGTCAGCACGAGGTCGCGCCAATAGGCCTTGGCGTTCTCCGGCGCCACCGGCGGGTTCAGCAGCAGGCCGACATCGCGGTGCGTGCGCGCGCCCAGCAGCGCCGCGTAGTCGTCCACCACATGCTGCACAAAGGCCTTGGTGGTGGCCTTGCCGCGCGCCGCGTAAGCCCCCTTGAGCGACAGGCTCAGCTCGGCCTGCCCGTCGCGCTGCGCCAGGCTCACATACACGCCCAGCGAGACGCTGCGCTGCAGCCACTGATTCTTGGTGACGGCCTCGATGTCGACATTGGCGTCGGCGGCGCTCAGATGGCCCCAGAGGTCGGCCTTGAAGCGCATGCCGATCAGGCTCACGCGCGAGCTCGAGAAGTCCCGCCCGAACAGGCTCAGCAGGGCCGACTCGCTGTCGACCAGCTTGCTGGTCTCCGACAACCAGCCGCTACCCAGCTCGAAGCAGCCCCCGGCGCTAGCAGCATCCACCAGCTCGCCCAGCAGGCCGATGCGGCCGCTGCACAAGGCTTGGTACAGGCGCTGCGCGGCCGCCCGGTCGCCGTTCGGGCCGAACCAGCCCTCGAAGGCCAGGCTGGCATTGCGGCTGCGCTGCACCTGCTCCGACAGCGTGATGCCCAGCCTGGCCTTCTTGGCCTCGCTGAGCGCCGCCAGCAGCCCGGTGCGTGCGTCGTTGTAGGCCTGCAGCGCCTTGGCGATGGCCGTGGACACCGGGTTCTGATCGAGCTTGGCGAGCTCCTCATTGAGGCGCGCGCCGAAGGCACCCAGCGGCGCCAGCAATGTGTCCAGCGCGTCGCTGGCCCCCGCCTTGACCTTGGCCTGCGCGGCCTGGATCTCGCCATCGAGCTTCTTGAGCTCGGCGGCCAGGGCGCTGCTGGCGGCCTTGAGCGCGGCATTCGCGGCCTTGGCGACCGACGGCTTGCCCAGCAGGGTGTCGCCAGCCGCCTTGCCCAGCAGGCGCTCCATCCAGTCGCTGGCGAGCTGCGCGGCATCCGCCGACTGGCTGGCCAGCTCCTGCGAGGCGTTGTCCAGCGCGTCCACCAGCGGCGCCGTGAGGCGGTCCACCAGCTGGCGCTCGACATCCGGCAGCGCGCGCTGGCCGAACAGCAGCAATGCCAGTTGCTCCAGCTCCGGATTGGCAATCTTCGCCCTCAGCAGCTCGCCCAGTTGTGCGCCCAGGGCCGTGCCGGGCTGGGTCAGCGCGCTCAGCCTGCCGGCATCGAGCGCGGGCCAGCCGGCGCGCAGCGCGCGCTCGGCGCTGGCGGCCAGCGCACGCAGATCCAGGCCGGCGCTGAGCGTCACCCCGAAGCGCTCGTCATGCGCGTCCAGGGTCTCCAGCTCCAGCTTCAGGCCCCAGGCGCCGCCGCGCTGCTCGGGCCGCACATGCAGGCGCATGCCGCCCTGGTGCTGCAGCTGCAGGCGCGCATCCATGCCCACGCTCAGCCCGACGCCGGCGCGCGCGCCGTCCAGGCCATAGGTCCAGGCGGTCCAGCCGGCCTTCGCCCCCACGCTCAGGCCCGCCGTCAGCTGGGCCTTCAGGTCCAGGCGCAGGCCCCAGAACATCGGATCGGGGGCGAGCCTGAGCAGGCCCTCCAGATCGTTGGGCAGCAGCCAGTAGCGCGCGGCGTCTGCGGCCGCGTCGACCACGCTGGCCCTGTTCTCGGCCTGCACATACCACCAGAGACGGGCATCGGTGCCGGCCGAGAGATTGGCGCTGGCCTGGCCCCATGCGCCGATGCTCTGCTGGCCGCTCAGCCCGGCCGACAGGCTCAGCGCCGCGCCATAGGACATCACGACATGGCCGTCGGCCGGTGCTATGCCCAGCTGCCGGTTCTCCTCGGCGTCCAGCATGGGGGCGATGCTGAGGTTCAGGGAGGCATCGGCCTGCGCCGACCATTCCCAGCCAAGCTGCGTGGTGGCAGTCTTGCCGGCGGCGTCGAGCAGCTTGGCGCTGAGCTCCGGCTGCTGCTCGTTCTTCAGCTCACCCAGCGGCGTGACCAGCAACTGCACGTCGTGCGGGGCGCCCGCGGCAGCCAGCAGCGGCGGCAGGCCGGCGGCGGGGTTCTTGCGAAAGGCGTTGGCGGCGTCAAGCAGCTTGGGGTCGACCTGGAGCAAGGGCATGGCAGTGAGCGGGCAGTGGGGGGCCTCGAAGCGTAGCCAGCCCGGCCGGGCCCGGCATCCTCGACCTGGTGGATGCGGCGCCGGAGCAAGGCCGAGGTTGATATTCGTCATGTCGCCGGGCCTTGCGCGGGCGAAGAATAGGCAGCACCCACTCAAGGGAGGGAGCGCCCCCGATGTTGCAGATCCGTATTCACGGCCGTGGTGGCCAGGGCGTGGTGACGGCGGCCGAGCTGCTGTCGGTCGCCGCTTTCGAGCAGGGCCGCCATGCCCAGGCCTTCCCCAGCTTCGGCTCGGAGCGCACCGGCGCGCCGGTGGTGGCCTTCTGCCGCATCGCGGAGCGCGAAATCCGCCTGCGCGAGCCCATCCTGGCGCCCGATGTGCTGATCGTGCAGGACCCCACGCTCCTGCACCAGGTGGATGTGTTCCAGGGGCTCAAGCCGGATGGCTATGTGCTCATCAACAGCCGGCGCAGCTTCGACGAGCTGGGCCTGGCCGAGGTGGCGGCGCGCTTCCGCCACGAGCGCCTCACCACCGTGCCGGCCACCGAGATCGCGCTCAAGCATCTCGGTCGGCCGCTGCCGAATGCGGTGCTGCTGGGCGGCTTTGCGGCGCTCTCGGGCCTGGTGTCGCTGGCGGCGGTGTCGCATGCCATCCAGGCCAAGTTCAGCGCCAAGCTGGCTGCCGCCAACATCGCCGCAGCCGCCGAGGCCTTCGAGTTCGTCAGCCAGGAAATGCAGGAGTTGGCCCACCATGCTCAAGCAATGTGAAGGCTCGCACGCCGTGGCCGAAGCGGTGGCGCTGTGCCGCCCCGAGGTGATCTGCGCCTACCCGATCTCGCCGCAGACGCATATCGTCGAGGGCCTCGGCGAGCTGGTGAAGGATGGCACGCTCACGCCCTGCGAGTTCATCAATGTGGAGAGTGAATTCGCGGCCATGAGCGTGGCCATCGGCGCCTCGGCGGCCGGCGCGCGCAGCTACACCGCCACCGCCAGCCAGGGCCTGCTCTTCATGGCCGAGGCGGTCTACAACGCCTCGGGCCTGGGCCTGCCGATCGTGATGACGGTGGCGAACCGCGCCATCGGTGCGCCCATCAATATCTGGAACGATCACAGCGACTCGATGAGCCAGCGCGATTGCGGCTGGATCCAGCTCTTCGCCGAGACCAACCAGGAGGCGGTGGACCTGCACATCCAGGCCTTCAAGCTGGCCGAGGAACTCTCCATGCCGGTGATGGTGTGCATGGACGGCTTCATCCTCACCCATGCCTACGAGCGCGTGGACATCCCGGCGCAGCACGAGGTCGACGACTTCCTGCCGCCCTACGAGCCGCGCCAGCTGCTGGACCCGGCCGAGCCGGTGTCGATCGGCGCGATGGTCGGGCCCGAGGCCTTCATGGAGGTGCGCTATCTGGCGCATGCCAAGCAGCTGATGGCGCTGGAGGTGATCCCGCGCATCGCCGAGGACTATGCGGCGCGCTTCGGCCGTGCCTCGGGCGGGCTGGTGCGCGGCTACCGCTGCGAGGACGCCGAGACCATCGTCGTCGCGCTGGGCTCGGTGCTGGGCACGCTCAAGGACACGGTGGACGGCCTGCGCGAGCAGCAGGGCTTGAAGATCGGCGTGCTGGGCATCCATTCCTTCCGCCCCTTCCCGCTCGCCGCGGTGCGCGCCGCGCTGCAGGGCGCGCGGCGCGTGGTGGTGCTGGAGAAGAGCTTCTCGGTGGGCCTGGGCGGGGTGGTCTCCACCGACGTGCGGCTGGCGCTGTCGGGCCTGCAGCTGCATGGTTATACCGTGGTGGCCGGCCTGGGCGGGCGCGCCATCACCCAGGCCTCGCTGCAGCGCATGCTGCTGCAGGCGGTGGCCGATGCGCTGCCGCCGCTGAGCTTCCTGGACCTCGACGAGCGCATCGTGCAGCGCCAGCTGCAGCGCGAGGCGCAGATGCGGCGCAGCGGCCCGATTGCCGAGAACCTGCTGCGCGATGTGGGCACGGTTGCTTCAAAGGTGGCCTGAATGAATGCTCCCCAGATCAAGTTCTACCAGACCGGCACCTTCACGGTGGGCAACCGCCTGCTGGCGCCCGAGCAGCGCAGCGTGCAGTCGTCCAGCGAGCGCAGCAACTCGATCAACTCGGGCCACCGCGCCTGCCAGGGCTGCGGCGAGGCGCTGGGCGCGCGCTATGCTGTGGACGCCGCGATGCGCGCCACCCGCGGCCAGCTGATCGCCGCCAACGCCACCGGCTGCCTGGAGGTGTTCTCCACGCCCTACCCCGAGAGTTCCTGGCAGCTGCCCTGGATCCATTCGCTGTTCGGCAATGCCGCAGCGGTGGGCACCGGCATCGCCGCGGCGCTCAAGGTCAAGGCCCTGAAGGCCGGCATGAGCGAAAGCGCCACGCGCGTGATCGCCCAGGGCGGCGATGGCGGCACCACCGACATCGGCTTCGGCTGCCTGTCGGGCATGTTCGAGCGCAATGACGATGTGCTCTACATCTGCTACGACAACGAGGCCTATATGAACACCGGCGTGCAGCGCAGCTCGGCCACGCCGCCGGCCGCGCGCACCGCCACTACCATGGCCGTGGGCGTGCAGCCCGGCGCGTCCTTCGGCCAGGGCAAGAACCTGCCGCTGATCGCGATGGCGCACGAGATCCCCTACGTGGCCACCGCCACCGTGGCCGATCTGCGCGACCTGGAGGCCAAGGTCGAGCGCGCCATGAGCTTGCGCGGCGCGCGCTACCTGCACATCCTGGTGCCCTGCCCGCTGGGTTGGGGCGCCGCCAGCCACGACACCATCAGGCTCGCCAGGCTGGCGCGCGAGACCGGCATCTTCCCGGTCTTCGAGGCCGAGCATGGCGAGATCACCAGCGTCACCAAGATCCGCCACCGCGTGCCGGTGGCCGAATACCTGAAGCCGCAGAAGCGCTTTGCCCATCTGTTCGCCCAGCCCGGCCAACCCGGTCACCCCGAGATGCTGGCGCGCATCCAGGCCGATGCCGACAAGAACATCCGCCGCTTCAAGCTGCTGGACGAAGAGGTGACGGTATGAAGGACGCACGACCTTTCGCGATCACGCTGGACCCCGGCTCCTCGCTGGCCAACAAGACCGGCTCCTGGCGCACCGAGCGCCCGGTCTATGTGGATCGCCTGCCGCCCTGCAATGCGCAATGCCCGGCCGGCGAGGACATCCAGGGCTGGCTGTTCCACGCCGAGAGCGGCGCCTACGAGGCGGCCTGGCGCCATCTCACGCGCGACAACCCCTTCCCCGCCACCATGGGTCGGGTCTGCTATCACTCCTGCGAGGGCGCCTGCAACCGCGGCCAGCTCGACGCGGCGGTGGGCATCAACTCGGTGGAACGCTTTCTCGGCGACGAGGCCTTGAAGCAGGGCTGGCAGTTCGCGCCGCCGGCGGATGAGTCGGGCAAGCATGTGCTGGTGGTGGGCGCCGGGCCCTCGGGCATGTCGGCGGCCTATCAGCTGCGCCGCCTGGGCCACCGCGTCACCGTGCTGGAGGCCGGCCCGATGCTGGGCGGCATGATGCGCTTCGGCATCCCCAAGTACCGCCTGCCGCGCGAGGTGCTGGAGGCGGAGCTGCAGCGCATCGTCGCGATGGGCGTGCAGGTCAAGCTCAACTGCAAGGTCAGCGACCTGGCCGAGACCATGCGCATCGGTGGCTACGACGCCGCCTTCCTGGCGGTGGGCGCGCATATCGCCAAGCGCGCCTTCATCCCCGCCAAGGACGGCGCGCACATCCTCGACGCCGTCGCGCTGCTGCGCTCGATGGAGGGCGCCGAGCGGCCCATGCTGGGCCGCCGCGTGGTGGTCTATGGCGGCGGCAACACCGCCATCGACGTGGCACGCACCGCCAAGCGGCTGGGCGCCACCGAGGCCATCATCGTCTACCGCCGCACGCGCGCGCAGATGCCCGCGCACGACCTCGAGGTCGAGGAGGCGCTGGAGGAAGGCGTGATGGTGAAGTGGCTCTCCACCATCAAGCACGCCAGCGAGGGCGCGCTGATGATCGAAAAGATGACGCTGGACGCGCAGGGCCGCCCCCAGCCCACCGGCGAGTTCGAGATGCTGGAGGCCGACTCGCTGGTGCTGGCGCTCGGGCAGGACGTGGACCTCTCGCTGCTGGACCGGGTGCCAGGTCTTGCCGTGCAGGACGGCGTGGTGCAGGTGGACCCGGCCACCATGATGACCGGCCATGCCGGCATCTTCGCCGGCGGCGACATGGTGCCGGCCGAGCGCAATGTCACGGTGGCGGTGGGCCATGGCAAGAAGGCCGCCCGCAACATCGACGCCTGGCTGCGCGGCCACGCGCTGAACCGGCCGCCCAAGCATGAGCCCGCCAGCTTCGAGCGCCTCAACCCCTGGTACTACAGCGACGCGCCCAAGACCATGCGCCCGCAGCTGGACCTGGCGCGCCGCAGCAGCAGCTTCGACGAGGTGCAGGGCGGGCTCACCGCCGAGAACGCGCTGTTCGAGGCGCGCCGCTGCCTGAGCTGCGGCAACTGCTTCGAGTGCGACAACTGCTACGGCGTCTGCCCCGACAACGCCGTCATCAAGCTGGGGCCCGGCCAGCGCTTCGAGTTCAATTACGACTACTGCAAGGGCTGCGGCATGTGCGCGGCCGAATGCCCCTGCGGCGCCATCGAGATGCGGCCCGAGCAGGTTTAGAGCGTGTTTACGATCCCGTCATAGTGCCCGCAAGGCAGCCCAGGGGCGCAATCTAGGCGCACGCCGCAGGCCAGGCTCACGCCTGGCCAAGGTGGGCTACGACGAGTGCGCCCCTGGGCTGCCTTGCCCTTCGGGTTGCCCCGCAAAGACTGCGTCTGCGGCGTTGCAAATCCTCGCCGGGTGCCCAACCCGGCTGCGGCTTGCGCCTTGCATCCACAGCCTTTGCGGGGCAACGGACGCTATGACGGGAGCGTAAACACGCTCTAGGGCGCATGAAGCAGCTAGCATCGCGCGTCTGTGTTGTTGTTCGCGCGCGCCGCGCCTCGCCCCATGCACCCCCAACATCCCAGAACGCGCCGCATCGTCCAGGCCCTGCTCTATGAAGCCATTGCCGTGGCCGTGGTGGGCCCGCTGCTGAGCCTGGCCTTCGAGCAGCAGGCCGGCTCCACGCTGGCGCTGGCGCTGCTGATGTCCTCCATCGCGCTGGGCTGGAGCTATCTGTTCAACAGCTGGTTCGAGCGCTGGGAGGCCCGCCAGGCGCGGCGCGGGCGTTCCGTCTGGCGCCGCCTGGCCCATGGCATCGGCTTCGAGGGCGGCCTGGTGCTGTGGCTGGTGCCCATCATGGCCTGGTGGTTGCAGACCTCGCTGTGGAACGCCCTGCTCGCCGACCTGGTGCTGCTGGCCTTCTTCTTTGTCTATTCGATCGCCTTCACCTGGGGCTTCGACAAGGTCTTCGGCCTGCCCGCCTCGGCCGCATGAGAAAAGAAAGCAACCCACGCATGAGCAAGCACAAGCCCTTCAAGATCGCCGTCATCCCCGGCGACGGCATCGGCCGCGAGGTCATGCCCGAGGGCCTGCGCGCCCTGCAGGCGGCGGCCGCGCGCTTCGACATCGCGCTGGAACTGACCCACATCGACTGGGCCAGCTGCGACTACTACCTGGCCCATGGCCAGATGATGCCCGCCGACTGGAAGGCGCAGCTGCAGGGCATGGACGCGATCCTGTTCGGCGCGGTGGGCTGGCCGGCCACGGTGCCGGACCACATCTCGCTGTGGGGCTCGCTGCTGAAGTTCCGCCGCGAGTTCGACCAGTACATCAATCTGCGCCCGGTGCGCCTGTTCGAGGGCGTGCCCTGCCCGCTGGCCGGCCGCCAGCCCGGGGAGATCGACTTCTTCGTGGTGCGCGAGAACACCGAGGGCGAGTACACCAACCTGGGCGGCCGGCTGTTCGAGGGCACCGAACGCGAGCTGGTGGTCCAGGAGTCGGTGTTCACCCGCCATGGCACCGAACGCGTGCTGCGCTATGCCTTCGAGCTGGCGCGCGCGCGTGCGCGCAAACAGCTCACCGTCGCCACCAAGAGCAATGGCATCGCCATCAGCATGCCCTGGTGGGACGAGCGCGCCGCCGAGATGGCGCAGGCCTACCCCGAGGTGGCGGTGGACAAGCAGCACATCGACATCCTCTGCGCCCGCTTCGTGCTGCAGCCGCAGCGCTTCGACGTGGTGGTGGCCTCCAACCTGTTCGGCGACATCCTCTCCGACCTGGGCCCCGCCTGCACCGGCACCATCGGCCTGGCGCCATCGGCCAATCTCAATCCCGAGCGCAGCTATCCCTCGCTGTTCGAGCCGGTGCATGGCTCGGCGCCCGACATCTATGGCAAGAACATCGCCAACCCGGTGGCGATGATCTGGTCGGCGGCGCTGCTGCTGGACTTCCTCGGCTGCCGGCCCGCGCATGACGCGATGCTGGCGGCGATCGAGCAGGTGCTGGCCCACGGCCCGCGCACGCCGGACCTGGGCGGCAGCGCCAGCACCACCGAGATGGGGTGCGCGATCGCGGAGCTGATCGCGGGCTAATCCAGCGTGCGCACCAACCGCACCAGCAGGCGGCTGCTCTTGCTCACGTCGCCATGCGCCGCGCCGCTGCCCAGATGCACGGCCCAGCCCAGCATGGCGGCGCTGGGCGCCTCGCCGCCGCCGCCACGCATCACCGTGCCGTAGTTGTAGGGGTTGCTGGCGCGCCCGCCGAGCTGGGCCGTGGCGCTCCAGAACAGCTCGCGCGGCGTATCGGGAAACAGCAGCGGGTCCGGCCCGGCGGGCCTGGCCGCTTGCTTTCCCCTCTCCACCAGCCGCTGCAGCTCCTGGACGCGTGGCAGGCGCCAGGCCAGGCCATCGGCCTGGCTGCGGCCACGCGCATGGGCCAGTGCCTGCGGCAGGCTCATCAGCTGGGGCGTGCCGCGGCAGAACTTGCCGGTCCAGGCCATGCCTTCCACGCAGCGCGCCCACGCCAGCCTGGCCTGCGGGTCCAGCACCGCGGCGCCGTCCGCCGAGATGCTGGGCCTGGCCGGCAGCGGCTCGGCCGCCAAGGCCGGCCTCAAAGCCAGCGACCCTGCCAACGACCCTGTCAGCAGGCCGACCAGCCAGCCGAGCGCCCGCCGCCCAGTGATTTCGAGGGTTACGCGCTTGGCGTCGCTGGCATGGCACATGGGCGTAGTATGGCCGCATGACAGCCCCACGCAGATTGACCGCCCTCATCACCGGCGCCTCCTCGGGCATAGGCGCGGCGCTGGCCCGGCGCTTTGCGCGTGGCGGTTTCAACGTCGTGCTGGTGGCGCGCAGCGCCGACAAGCTCGAGGCCCTGGCCAAGGCGCTGGCGGCCGAGCATGGTGTGAAGGCCTGGGCGGTGGCGGCCGATCTCGCCCGGCCCGACGCCGCCGCCAACCTGGCCAGCGCGATGAAGCGGGCGCGCCGGCCCATCGACCTGCTGGTGAACAACGCCGGCGTGCTGGCCCATGGCAGCTTTGTGGAGCTGCCGGCGCAGCGCCACCAGCAGCTCATCGACCTGAACGTCAGCGGCCTCACCGCCATGCTGGCCGCCTTTGTGCCGCCTATGGTGGCGCGCGGCCAGGGCCGGGTGCTCAACGTGGCCTCGATCGCGTCCTTCCAGCCGGTGCCCAGCCTGGCCAGCTATGCCGCCACCAAGGCCTATGTGCTCTCGCTCACCGAGTCGCTGTCGGAGGAGTTGAAGGGCACGGGCGTGAGCATCACGGCGCTGTGCCCCGGCATCACCGCGACGGGCATGCTGGAGCAGGCGCGCGCCGAGCATGCCGAACTCGCCAGGCTGCCCGGCTTTGTGATCGGCAGCGCCGAGGCGGTGGCCGACGAGGGTTTCGAGGCCTGCATGCAGGGCGAGGTGATACGCGTGCCGGGCGTGCTCAACCTGGCCACCGTGCTGGCCGGCCGCGCCACGCCCAAGTGGCTGCTGCGGCGCGTCAGCGGCGCGCTGACGCGGCAGCTGAAATAGCGCGCTAGGGCTTCGCGACGCGCCAGTCGCGGAACAGATCCAGGTCCACGCCGTCCGGGTAGTTCAGGTAACCGGGCAGGTGGCCTTTCACGCCCTTCACCCCGTACTGCCAGATGATGGCCTTGGTCTGGCGGTCCACCACGATGACGCGGTCGTGCAGGTCGTCCACCACCAGCACGTCGCCGGTGTCGGGCAGCTCGCGGGCGATGGAGGGATGGTCCAGCATGCCCTCGCCCTCGCGCACGAAGTATTCCCAGCTCGGCTTGCCGCTGGCGGGGTCGAAGATCACCACGCGGCCGGGCTTGCTGAAGTCGGCCACGATCAGCTGCTTGCCGTCCACGGTAGGAAAGGTGTCGGAGGGATAGCGCACATGCGGGGCGCGCACGCTCCACAGCACCTGGCCGGCGCGCGTGATGCGCGAGACCCAGGCCTCGCTGATCTCGGTCACCAGGATGTCGCCGTTGTCCATCGGCGTGGCACCGTTGGGATGGCCCAGGTACTGCGGCGGCTGGTGCTTGCAATGGCCGGGCTGGCCCCATTGGGTCTTGATGCTGCTGTCCTTGGGATCGACGATGAGCACGCGGCAGTTGCGGATGTCGGCGGTGAGGAACATGCCGTCGGCCAGCAGGTGCGCATCGTCCGGGTAGTTGAGCAGATTGCCCTTGCTGCCGCGCGTGTCGGGCACGCCATAGGTCCAGGTGATGGCGCGCTGCTCATAGTCCACCAGGTGCACGTCGAAGTTGTCCTCCTCGCTGACCGCCAGCTGGCGGCCATCGGCCGAGAAGTTCACGTCCTCGTTGCCGCGGTAGAGCTTGAGATTGGGCGAGGGGAATTCCCAGACGATGCGCTTGTCGGGCGCCACCTCGATGAGCCGGTTGTTGCGCCGGTCGGCGATCACGATGGGATAAGGCAGCGGCTTGCCCCAGGAGGCCACCGGCTTGCCCCGGCTGCCGGTGACGGGCGGAATCGGCGGCAGCACCGTGCCGCTGGACACCATGCCGGCGCCCAGCATCTCGCTCGTGACCTCGACCGGTGTGCCCGGCGCGTCGGGTCGCTGAGCTGGCTTGGGCGCCTTGGCAGCGGCCGGCTCGCACAGCAGCATCAGCGCCGCGAGGGTGAGAAAAGAAAGGCAATGGCGGGGTATGAGCAGCTTCATGGCGTCACCATGCCCGAGTGCGCTCGGCGCGGCTTTGACCGCGGGCAAAGGGGCTGACAAAGGTGCTTCACCAGTAGGCGTGAAGCTCCCAGAATTTTGGCAGCGAAGTGCGTTCGCGCCGCGGCCCGTGGCACGAGGGGCGCGCACACCGATCGGTGTTGGCAAAGCACGGGGCGGGTGGTTGCGGCGGCCCTCTTGCGCTGCCGAGGAGCACAGGGCCTTGCGGCCGCGCGCGTACCCGCGCGCTTCAAGCACTGGAATGGCGCACTCTGTCTGAACGCAGCGAGCCGTAGGTGAGCGCAGTGAGTTGTGCGCCAGGCCGCAAGGGCCGAGCACCGCAGGGGAGCCCGAGCATTGCGAGGGCCTGCGCATCCGGGCCGCAGCGGCCACCCGCCCAGGGCTTTGCCGTCCGCCCACCTTGGCGGTCGCTTTCCCACATCGATGAAGAACCTTGCTACAGACTCTCGCGCACCGCCCGGCCATTCAGCGGCTGCGGCGCGCGTGCATTGGGCGCTATCAAGCTTGCCAGCCGCTGCAGTTGCGCGGCCGAGAGCGTCTGCGGCTGTTGCGCAAGCAGCCATTGCACGCCCTCGGTGCAGGGCGGCGCGGTGAGCGAGCCGGTGTAGGCAAAGTAGCCGCGCTCGCCGGGCAGCAGCGCCGCCGCGTCCAGCGCCAGCCGGCGCTCGGCCTCGCCCTGCGCCGGCAGCTCGGGCAGCAGCCTGGCCAGGGCCGGGTGCTCGGCACCCAGGCGGAACCACAGCACCAGGGCCAGCAGCTGGCCGCTGCGACTCTTGTGCAGCAGATGCATGGCCATGGGGAAGTCTTCGCCGCGCAGGCGGTCGCCACCGGGCAGGTGGAAATGCAGCTGCTGCAGGGCATAGGGCTGGCCACCGATCAGCAGCCGGCTGCCGGCGGCCACGCGCAGCCGCACCGTATGGCCGTCGTGCTGCACGCGAGCCGGGCCGGCGCGGTAGTCAAAACGCAAGGTCGGCATGGTATGGCGCTGCGGGGCGACGATGTCCACCGGCGATTGCTGCCGGCCGCTCTCGCACAGGCCGGCATGGGCCGGCAGGGCCAGCGCCAGCAGCACCGCGAACAACGAAATGTTCAGAAGCCGACCCGCAGTAGATTGACCGCCGCCACCACGCTGATGGCAAAGGCGCTGCCATAGCAGCAGAGCTTGGCCACCAGGCCCTTGTGGATGCCGATGTCGTGCAGGCTGCAGAGGATGCGGTGCGCGGCATGCCAGGCGAACAGCGCGATCACCGCCAGCAGGAAGAGCTTGCCCAGGCCATGCTGCGCCAGCGCCAGCACGCGCGGGTAGCTCAGCAGCTCGGGCGAGTAGAACCAGCCCAGCGGCACCGCCAGCCCGGTGATGAAGACCAGGGCCGTGCCCAGCAGCGCCGACAGCATGCCGCCGGCACCAAACATCAGCCAGAAGATCGGTGCATTCGAACGCGGCTTGCTCATGATTGCCACCATGCGGCGAGGGCCAGGACCAGCACCGTCGCGATGGCGGCGGCGCTCCAGCCGGTGCGCTGGATGGCACCGGCGCTGACTTGCTCACCGCCCATTTTGATCATCGGCAGGGTCTTGGGCATGATCTGGAACCAGCTGTAGGCATGGATCACGAAGGCGATCAGCAGCACCAGGTGCAGCAGCAGCGAGAGCGGCGAGCGCAGCGCCTGCAGCCAGCCGTTCCAGGCCGCCTCGCCCTGCGCCAGGCGCACCACGCCGACGCACAGCACGATGGCGTAGGCGGCCACCGCGAAGGCGGTGGTCTCGCGCAACATATAGCGCATGAAGAAGGGATCGCGCTTCCACCAGCCCGTCATCGGGCGGCGGTAGGGCGGATGGCGTTTGACGTTCATGGCTTGCCTCCTCGCTTGGAGCCGGGCAGCAGAAAGCGCTTGAAGTAATCGGTGGCGCTGTTCATCTTGTTCTGGTTCACCGCACGCGCCGGGTCCACGCCCTTGGGGCAGACCTCGGAGCAATAGCCCACCGCGGTGCAGCTCCAGACGCCGTCCTGCGCGTTCAGCACCTCCATGCGCTCGGCCTGGCCGCCGTCGCGCGAGTCGGCGTTGTAGCGGTGCAAGAGGGCCAGCACGCCGGGGCCGGTGAACTCGGGGTCGATGCCGAACTGCGGGCAGGCGGCGTAGCAGAGCATGCAGTTGATGCAGGAGCTGTACTGCTCGATGCGCTCCAGCTCCTCGGGCGTCTGCAAGTACTCGCCCTGCGCCAGCGCGCGCGGCTCCTTGGGAATGATGTAGGGCTTGACGCTCTCGAGCTTCTTCACGAAGGGCTCGACGCTCACCACCAGATCGCGCTCGATCGGCAGATGCGCCAGCGCCTCGACGCGGATCGGCCCGGGGGCGAAGTCGCGCAAAAAGGTCTGGCAGCTCAGCATGGGCTTGCCGTTGATCATCATGCCGCAGCTGCCACAGATGGCCATGCGGCAGGACCAGCGGAAGCTCAGGGAACCGTCCTGGTCGTCCTTGATCGCCTGCAGGCCCTGCAGCACCGACATGTCGTCGGTATAGGGCACGGTGAAGCGTTCCCAGACCGGCTCGCTTTCCTGCTCGGGCCGGTAGCGCATCACTTCGATGACGATGCTTTTGGTGATGGTTTCAGACATGGCGCGCCTCCGCATCCGCTTTCTCGCCCGCCGCGCCATAGGCGCGCGTGCCCGGCGGCGAGCTGGTGATCTTCACGTCGCCGTAGGCGATGCGCGGTGCCTCGGCGCCAGCGTAGTAAGCCAGGCTGTGCTTGAGGAAACGCGCGTCGTCGCGCTCGGCGAAGCCGTCCAGGCGCTGGTGCGAGCCGCGCGATTCCTCGCGCTGCAGGGCCGAGTGGGCGATCGCCTGAGCCACGTCGAGCAGATAGCCCAGCTCGATGGCCAGCAGCCACTCGGTGTTCCAGGCGCGCGAATGGTCGTCCAGGTGCAGGTGCTGGTAGCGAGCTTTCAGCTCGGCCAGCTTGGCGCAGGCGGCGCGCATGGTGTCGGCGCTGCGGTAGATGCCGCAGCCGTCTTCCATGCATTGCGCCATCTCCTTGCGCAGGGTGGCGATGCGTTCCCCGCCGCTGGGCCGCGTCACCAGCGAGAGCGCATGGCCGCGCACTTCCTCGGCCAGGGCGCCGATCGCCGCGGCATCGCCATGCCCATGCTTGCGCGCGAACGCCGCGGCCTCGGTGCCGGCCAGCTTGCCGAACACCAGCAGCTCGGTGAGCGAGTTGGAGCCCAGGCGGTTCGCGCCGTGGATGCCCACGCTGGAGCATTCGCCGGCCGAGTACAGGCCCGGCAGCGGCGCCGCGGTCTTGCCGTCGGCCATGATGCCGCCCATGGTGTAGTGCACCGCCGGCAGCACCGGGATCGGTTCCTTGGCCGGGTCCACGCCCAGGTATTCGACGGCCAGCTCGTAGATCTGCGGCAGGCGCTCGCGCAGCTTCTTCTCGCCCAGATGGCGCAGGTCCAGGTGCACCACATGGCCATGCGGGCCCTGCACGGTGCGACCCTTCTGCTTCTCGTGCCAGTAGGCCTGGCTCAGGCGGTCGCGCGGGCCCAGCTCCATGGCCTTGTTGCGCGGCTCGGGGGTGGCGGGGCCGAGGCCGTAGTCCTGCAGGTAGCGGTAGCCGTCCTTGTTGAGCAGGAAGCCGCCCTCGCCGCGGCAGGCCTCGGTGAAGAGCAGGCCGGTGCCGGGCATGCAGGTGGGGTGGTATTGCACGAACTCCATGTCGCGCAGCGGCACGCCATGGCGGTAGGCCAGGGCCATGCCGTCGCCGGTGACGATGCCGCCGTTGGTGTTCTCGCGGAACACCCGGCCGGCGCCGCCGGTGGCGATGATCACCGCCTTGGCCTGGATGAGCTTGAACTCGCCGCTGGCGATCTCGATCGCCACCGCCCCCTGCACGCGGCCGTCGTGCACGATCAGGTCCACGCAGAAATGCTCGTCCAGGCGCTCGATCTGCGGGAACTGGATCGAGGTCTGGAACAGCGTGTGCAGCATGTGGAAGCCGGTCTTGTCGGCGGCGAACCAGGTGCGCTCGATCTTCATGCCGCCAAAGGCGCGCACGTTCACATGGCCGTCGGGCCGGCGGCTCCAGGGGCAGCCCCAATGCTCCATCTGCACCAGCTCTTCATGGGCCTGGCCGACGAAGTACTCCACCACGTCCTGCTCGCACAACCAGTCGCCGCCGGCCACGGTGTCGTGGAAATGGGCTTCCAGGCTGTCATGCGCCTGCGTCACCGCAGCGGCTCCGCCCTCCGCCGCCACCGTGTGGCTGCGCATCGGGTAGACCTTGGAAAGCAGCGCCACCCGGGCGCTCGGGTCGGCCTGGGCCACCGCGATCGCCGCTCTCAGCCCGGCGCCACCGGCACCGATGATGAGCACATCCGTCTTGTAGCTGTCCATGATGGTGTCAGCGTGTCAGCACCAGTTTCTGGTACAGGCCGCCAAAGTAGGTTTGATGATCGGTCGATGCAAACTGCACGCCGGACGGCAGAAATTCCCGCAGCGGGTGGTTCCACAAGTCCATCGCGAAGGGCTCGAGCTTGCGGAACACCTGGCGCATGAGCGGACGCAGCGGATGCCAGCGCACCGGCTGGTGGTAGTCCACGATCACCAGCTTGCCGCCCGGCTTGAGCACGCGCAGCGCCTCGGCCAGGGTGCCGCGGCGCACGGCCTCGGGCTGCTCGTGCAGCAGGAAGAACATCAGCACCTGGTCGTAGCTGGCATCGGCCGCGGCCAGGGACGAGGAGTCGCCCTGTATCAGCTTGATGCGCTCGTCGGCCGGCAGCTTCTGTGCCAGGTTGTTGAGCTGCACCGGCAGGATGTCCAGCACGTCCAGGCTGGCATCGGGGGCCAGGTTTTGCCTCAGGCGCGGGGTCAGGTTGCCATAGACGCAGGCCACCTGCAGATTGCGGCCGTGGATCGCCGGGCTGCCCAGCTCGGCCAGGGCCAGGTCGCGCAGGCGGGCGTAATTGCCAAAGAGGATGGCATTCACCAGCCACTCGCGCTCGAAGGTCTGTACCGCCTTGGGATGCACATAAGCCCACCAATACACCTGTTCCAGGTAGCGCGGCACCATCGGCGCTGGCGGCGGGCTGAAGGCCTCGAGGGTCAGATCGGCAGCGCGGGGGGTGGGCGGCGTCATGCGGCGATTCCTTGTTCTCTTGTTTCCGATGTCGGCGCTGCCAGCCTAGGTCGCTGACTGGGCGGCGCACTTGATCTAGATCAGCCCGGCCGTGAAAGCCACAGCCGGACCGGGCGGACAAATCTGGCGTCCAATACGGGCATGGACATTCAGCAGCAGATCGATGCCCGGCTCACCGAGCTTGAAATCAAGGCCAGCTACACCGAAGACGCGGTGGAGCAACTCAACGCGGTGATCGTGCGCCAGCAACAACAGATCGACCTGCTGCTGCGTGAGCTGATGCACCTGCGTCAACAGGCACCCGAGCCGGGCTCGACACCGTTCCGCAGCCTACGCGACGAATTGCCGCCGCACTACTGAGGGTTCACCCCAGTTCGACGCGGTCGCGTCCCGCCTGCTTGGCGCGGTAGAGCGCCCGGTCGGCGCGGCCGAACAGGCTGTCCGCGCTGTCGCCGGCCTGCCACAGCGCGATGCCGAAGCTGGCCGAGATGGCCGGCTCGCTGGCCGAGCCGGGGCGCGCCACCAGGGTGCGCAGGCGCTCCGCCAGGCGCAGCACGCCGGCCGCATCGCTATCGGGCAGCAGCACCGAGAACTCTTCACCGCCATAGCGGAAGGCCTGGTCCTGGGCGCGCAGCCCGCTCTTCAGCCGCGCGGCAAAGGCGGCCAGCGCGAGGTCGCCCTCGCGGTGGCCGAAGCGATCGTTGATGGACTTGAAGTGGTCGAGGTCGGCCATCATCACCGCGAAGCTCGGCTGCTCCTGGCGTTGCGCGCGCGCCAGCATGCGCGCCATCGCCTCGTCCAGCGCGCGCCGGTTGCCCAGGCCCGTGAGCCCGTCGGTGAGCGCCTGCTCGCGCACCTCGGCCTCGGCCCGCATCTTGCACAGCTGCAGAAAGCCCAGATTGGTGACGATGATGTAGACGAAGCCGAAGATGTAGATCGGCTCCTGCCAGGCCGGCGGCAGGTCCAGGTAATGCAGCTGCGCCCCGGCCAGCAGCAGGCCGGCGGCACGCAGCGGCAGCACCAGGCCCATCAGCAGATAGAACAAGGCCACCAGCCTTTGCATGCGCCCCAGGCCCGGCCGGCCGGCGCGCCACAGCACGCGCGCATTCATCAGCTCCACCAGGCCGTAGACAAAGCCGTTGAAGATGGTGGCGCCGACGTAGTTGGCGCCGGCGATGAAGCCGATCAAGGTGACGGCCAGGCACATCGCCGCCAGCCAGGCGCGGCTGTAGGGCAGGCCGAGGAACTGGCGGATCGCGATATAGAAGCCCGCCACGCTCAGGCTGCCCAGCGCATTGCCCAGGCCGCCCGAGAGCAGCGCCGGCAGGCGGCCCGCATTGGCCAGCAGCAGATAGGCCAGCCCCTGGCAGCTGATCGCCAGCATCCAGGTGCGCAGGCCATTGCGCTCGTCCGCTTGTGCGCGTGCCGCCCACAGCATGGCCGCACTCGTCACCAGGGCGAGGGTCTGGGCCAGGAACAGGGTTCGAACGTCCACGATGCGAAGAGTAGGAAGAAAGGAAGAAAGATTTCAGCCATGCGGGCAGCCGCGCATCGTAGCCGCAGCACGAACAAGGCAAGATAAGCGGAATGAATGGCATTGAGCAACCCGGCTTCAACACCCGGCTATGGCGCCGCTTCCTGGCCATGGCAGCCCCCTACTGGCGTTCCGACGAGCGCTGGCGCGCGCGCGGCATGCTGGCCCTGCTGATCGTGCTGCTGCTGGGCCAGACCGGTTTCAACGTGCTCTTCAACCACGAGACCGGCGAGTTCACCTCGGCGCTGGCGGCGCGCGACGCCGAGCGCTTCTGGGCCTCGATCTGGCGCTGCCTAGCCCTGCTCTCGGCCGCCGTGCCGATCTACGGCCTCTACTACTTCGTGCGCGACACCCTGGGCCTGCGCTGGCGGCGCTGGCTCACCGAGGACTTTCTGCAGCGCTACTTCGGCCGGCGCGCCTACTACCGCCTCAACACCATCACCGGCATCGACAACCCGGACCAGCGCATTGCCGAGGACATCAATGCCTTCACCCAGCAGTCGCTCTACTTCTCGATGATCCTGCTCGGCGCGGTGCTGCAGCTGAGTGCCTTTGCCGGCGTGCTGTGGTCGATCTCGCGCACCCTGGTCTACTTTCTGCTGGGCTATGCGGTGTTCAGCACCCTGTTCACCGCCGGCGTGTTCGGCCGCCAGCTGATCGGGCTGAACTTCCGCCAGCTGCAGCGCGAGGCCGACTTCCGCTTCAACCTGGTGCGGGTGCGCGAGCATGCCGAGCCGATCGCCTTCCACCGCGGCGAGGCGCGCGAGATGTCGACGCTGCAGCGCGTCTTCGCCGCCATCTATGCCAACTACCAGCAGGTGCTGCGCTGGCAGTTCAAGCTCAATCTGTTCCAGTATGCGCACAGCTTTCTCACCACCGTGCTGCCCAGCGTGATCGTGGCGCAGCAGGTGCTCGAGGGCGAGCTGGAGGTGGGCCGCGCCATCCAGGCCGCCGGCGCCTTTGCCGCCATCCTCAGCGCGCTCACCGTGGTGGTGGAGCATTTCGAGAGCCTGAGCCGCTTCTCCGCCGGCATCGACCGCCTGCATGGCTTTGCCAAGGCGCTCGCGGCGCCGGACGCGGACGACGCGCAGCAGATCCGCCGCCAGGACGGCTTCACGCTGGAGCTGCAGCAGCTCAACCTCTACACGCCGGGGCACGAGCATCTGCTGCTGCGCGATCTCAGCCTCGGCGTGGCGCCGGGCGCGGGCCTGCTGATCGTGGGCGCCAGCGGGGCCGGCAAGAGCTCGCTGCTGCGCGCCATCGCCGGGCTCTGGACCAGCGGCTCGGGCCTGGTGCGGCGCCCGGCCGGCCACGACATGCTGTTCCTGCCCCAGCATCCCTATCTGCCGCTGGGCGATCTGCGCTCGCAGCTGCTCTACCCCCAGCTCAGCCAGGACACCTCGGACGCCGAGCTGCAGCAATGGCTGGAGCGCGTCAACCTGGGCGACCTGGCGCAGCGCTTCGGCGGCCTGGACGCGGTGCAGGACTGGGCCAAGCTGCTCTCGGTGGGCGAGCAGCAGCGCCTGGCCTTTGCGCGCGCCCTGCTCGCCAAGCCGCGCTACCTGCTGCTGGACGAAGCCACCAGCGCGCTCGACGCCGACAACGAGGCGCGCCTCTACGCCCAGCTGCAGGGCCTGTCCATCACCGCCATCAGCGTCAGCCACCACGCCGCGCTGCTGCAATACCACCAGCAGGTGCTGGAGCTGCAGGGCCAGGGGGCCTGGCAGCTGCGGCCGGCGGCCGGCTACCGCTGGCCCAGCTTGTGAAGGGGCGCGCCCACATGCCAAGCGACCAGCAACTGGGCATGGACCGCGCCATCACACGGCGCGACTTCATCAACGGCATCGCCGTGGCCGCGGGCGGCCTGGCGGCCCCAGCCTGCCCGCATGCGCAGGCGCAGGAGGGGGCGGGCGCGGCAGGTGATTTCGGCGGCCAGTCGCTCGCCGCCGCCGCGCCCCTGCACGCGCGCCGCGATGGTGCGCCGCTGCCCGCTTGGTCCGAGTTTTCCGACGACGGCGAGCGCTTCGATCTGGTGGTGGTGGGCGCCGGCATCAGCGGCCTGGCGGCCGCGCAGATGTACCGTCAGCATGCCGGGCGGCCGGTGTCCATGCTGATCCTCGACGCCGCACCCGAGCTGGGCGGCCACGCGCTGCGCAATGAATTCACCGCCCGCAACGGCCGGCGCCTGATCGGCTATGGCGGCTCCGAGTCGCTGGACTCGCCCGGCCTCTGGTCGCCCGCCGCGCATGCGCTGGTGCGCTCGGTGGGCATCGAGCTGGAACAGTTCAAGGACTATTACGACAGCGGCTGGCAGGCCCGCCACGGCCTCACGCAAAGCGCCGCCTGGTATGCGCCCCAGCTGTGGGGCGAGGGCCGGCTGGTGCGCCACGCCCCGGGCGAGCCGGCGGCCGACTGGGTGGCGCGCACGCCGCTGCTGCCCGCGGCGCAGCGCGACCTGCTGCAGCTGCTGCAGGCAAGACATGACCCCTGGCCGCAACTCACGCGCGCCCAGAAGCGCGCCCGCCTGGCCGGCCTCAGCTACGACCGCTTCCTCACCGAGGTTTTGGGCCTGCACCCGCAGCTGACCCTGCTCTACCGCAACCGCACCAGCGGCTACATCGGCGTGGGCAGCGACGCCTGCAGCGCGCTCGACGCCTATGCCCTGGGCCTGCCCGGTTTCGCCGGATTGGCGCTGGGCGAGGCGGTGGACGCGCTGATGAGCCCCAGCGGCCGCCAGGCCAAGGGTGGGCGGGACGACTACATCTACCACTTCCCCGATGGCAATGCGGGCCTGGTGCGCGCGCTGCTGCGCAGCCTGATCCCGGCCGCCCTGCCCGGCAGCGGCATGGAGTCGCTGGTGCTGGCCGAGCGCGACGACGCCCAGCTCGACCGCCCGGATGCGCCACTGCGCATCCGCCTCAACAGCCCGGTGCTGCGCGTGCAGCACGCCGCCGGCGGCATGGCGGTGGACATCGGCTACCGCGGCGCCGATGGCGGCCTGCGCCGGCTGCGCGCCGGCCAGGTCGTGCTGGCCTGTTTCCACCGCGTCATTCCCCAGCTCTGCCCCGAGCTGCCGGCGGCGCAGCGCGAGGCGCTGAACGACCAGGTCAGGGTGCCGCTGATCTACGGCAATGTGCTCTTGAGCCATTGGCGGCCCTTCCAGCGCGCCGGCATCGCCGGCCTCGGCCTGCCCGGCCATCTGTTCGACAGCCTGCGCATCGACTTCCCGGTCAGCATCGGCCGCTACCGCTTCCCCGACTCGCCGGACGATCCCATCCTGCTGCACCTCAGCAGCGTGGTGCTGGACGGCCCGGCCGGCGCGCCTGAGCGCGTGCAGGCCGCGGCCGGCCGGCGCAAGCTGCTGGGCCTGGGCTTCGCCGAGTTGGAACGCGAGATCCGCAGCATCCTGCAAGGCGCGCTGGGCCCCTTCGGCTTCGACGCCGCCGCCGACATCGAGGCCATCACCCTGAACCGCTGGGCGCATGGCTATGCCTACGAGTACATGCGGCCCTGGGACAGCTTTTGGCCCGCCGGCCCCCTGCCCATGCACAGCGCGCGGCGCGGCTGGGGCCGCATCGCGATCGCCAACAGCGATGCCGGCGCCTACGCCTATGCGCAGGGCGCGATCGACCAGGCCACACGCGCCGTGGCCGAGTTGCTGCCGCAGGCGCACCTGCCGCGCTTCTGGCGCGAACCCGGGCCCTCGGCCCGACAACTGAAACTGCCCCGCTGATCGATGCCAAAATTCGCCGCCAACCTCAGCATGCTCTACCCCGAGCATGAGTTCCTCGACCGCTTTGCCGCCGCCGCCCGCGACGGTTTCAAGGGCGTGGAGTTTCTCTTCCCCTACGAACATCCGGCCGACGAGCTGGCCGCGCGGCTGGGCGACGCCGGCCTGGAGCAGGTGCTCTTCAATGCGCCGCCGGGCGACTGGGCCGCCGGCGAGCGCGGCCTGGCCTGCCTGCCCGGGCGCGGCGCCGAGTTCCGTGCCGGCATCGCCCAGGCGCTCGCCTACGCCGAGGCGCTGGCCTGCCCGCGCATCCATGTGATGGCCGGGCTGGCGCCCGCGGGCGTGGAGCGCGCGCGGCTGCAAGCCACCTACGAGGCCAATCTCGCCTGGGCCGCCGAGCAGGCCGCGGCCGCCGGCCGCCGCATCCTGATCGAGCCCATCAACCCGCGCGACATGCCCGGCTACTTCCTGAACCGGCAGGACGAGGCGCATCGGATCGTGAACACGCTGGCCGAGCCCGCGCTGCAGGTGCAGATGGACCTTTACCACTGCCAGATCGTCGAGGGCGACCTGGCCACCAAGCTGCGGCGTTATCTGCCCGGCGGCCAGGTCGGCCATCTGCAGATCGCCGGCGTGCCGGACCGCCACGAGCCCGACCAGGGCGAGCTGAATTACCCCTGGCTGTTCGAGCTGATCGACCAGCTGGGCTGGCAGGGTTGGGTGGGTTGCGAATACCGGCCAAGGCGCGGCGCGGTGGCGGGCGGCACGACGGCGGGGCTGGGGTGGATGCGGGGGCAAGCCTGAGCCCGGCGCACATCCAAGGCTGACCGTCCCTGAACACGCGCCACTGCCTCAGGTCTCTGGGATTGGGCTCGAAATGCAAGGACCAGGAGATACCGCCACAAGCGAAGGTCCAGTCGAAAGGCTGCCAGTGATCCTCTCGAACAAGCTGCGGGTGCTCAAACCCATCGTCCCCTGTGCGGCCAAGCCGCCGTTCCGCGCGAGCGTGGCGCTCAGCGCTGGTGGCGAGGCGGTAGGGACGCATGTTCAAATGTTAGGCAAGAATCGCTAACGATCCACCTGCAACATAGTTAGGCATCACACAACCGCCATGTCCGCAGACGACGCCCTGCTAATCGCGCTTGGTCTAAACAACGAACGCGACGACGTTGACTTCAAGGCCAGCTTCGACCCGTCCTCGAATCGGGACTGGCTTGAGCTGATCAAGGATGTTGCGGCGTTCGCGAATTCCGGCGGCGGATACATCCTCGTTGGCGTTAACGACGACGGAACACCTTCCGCTCAAGACGTGACTTCGCTCCTCGCGGTCGATCCTGCGGACCTCGCCAACCGCCTGCATAAATACTTCGGCCAGCACTTGTTCGGTGTGGAGCTTATCGAGACGCAGAGGGCTGGGCAGGAGGTCTGCGCCGTTCGCATTCCTCCGGCACGTGTGCCGATCGTTTTTGCGCGGGTTGGCGAAACCGAACTGCCTGACGGAAAGAAGAAGACTGCATTTGCCCTGGGTACCGTGTATTTCCGCCATGGCACCAAGAGTGAGCCGGGCACAACGGAAGACCTCAGGCGCTTCCTCGACCGAGAGCTTGAGCTCACACGCCGGTCTTGGCTGGACGGGATCGTTAAGGTAGTTGAAGCGCCGGCTGGCTCGCGATTTGCCGTACTTCCGCCAGAAGGCTCACCAACTGGACCATCCGGCAGCTTGCCAATGCAGCTAACGAGCGATCCGGAAGCCCCTGCGTACTATGCCGTGCCTCTAGATCAAACGCATCCACATCGGCAGAAGGAGGTCGTCAAAGAGGTGAACGTGCGGCTCGGTGGCAAGCGAACAATCAACATGCACGATATCGTTTGCATCCGACGCGTGTACGAGGTACAGAAGCAGATCAGCTTCTGCTACACCCAGAACTTCGCATCGCCACGCTACTCGCAGCAGTTCGTCGATTGGATAGTCGCGCAGTTCGAGGTGAACGAGGCGTTCTTTGAAAAAACCCGCGCCAAGTACGACATCGCAAAGAGTGCGAAGTGATGCCTAACCCCTCGCTCAACCGGACGCTACACAGCTTGCCGCCGTCCGGGCCGTCATTTCATTCTGGCCCTACCGGCACGAAGCTGTTCCGCGCCGGTTATCTCAAACGTTAGAGCGCCATGCTTTCCGCCACCTGCGACTTTGCTA
This sequence comes from Paucibacter sediminis, assembly GCF_030254645.1. Lineage (NCBI taxonomy): Bacteria > Pseudomonadati > Pseudomonadota > Betaproteobacteria > Burkholderiales > Sphaerotilaceae > Roseateles > Paucibacter sediminis. The sequence goes on along the minus strand of NZ_CP116346.1, from coordinate 2,552,419 downwards.
TTGGCGCCTATCAGCGGTACCTGTCGCCTTACAAAGGGTTCGCTTGCGCACATCGTGTTCACACCAACCGCTGTTCTTGCTCGGCGTTTGCAAGGCGAGCAATTCGCAAGTACGGTGCCTTTAAGGCATTTACGTTGCTCCTGCTGCGCTTTGAGACTTGCCGTGCGTCTGCGGCAGTGCTGCAGTCCGCGGAGTCCGGCGAAAGTGGTGAAGATTCAGTCATCAATGAGCCATGCCCGCTGTGGGGTTCTCCAGAGGGGCGGCAGTGTCTGTCCAATGCCGCGGTCAGTGCCTGTCCATGCTGGCCGGGGTGGCCGTTTTCAAGAATCTAACCCAATGAAGTGTTTCTTCAGCGTAGGGAATCAGCGCTCTGACCGGTCACTCAACCGGACCCGCGAAGGCATGGCGCCTACGGGCCTCAGTTCATTCTGGCCCTTCGGCATCCTGCCGTCGCGGGCCGGTTAGCGTCAAAGTTAATAGGCTATTGAATTTTGCCCCCGCGCAAATGCCGCTCACAGGGCCAGAGGGTCGGGCCAGAGGATCAGGTCTCCCATGTTGCATTTCTTCCCAAGAAGGCGACGTTCCTCCTCCCCATTCGATTCGCAACTGGCAAGCATGAGAAATGGGAGACTTGACCCCGGCTGCGCGGCGTGCAGAGCGTGCAACACATGCCTCATCGGGCTCAAACGCCGTCAAGTGCAACCACGTCACCTGCCATGAAAATTCCGCTGCACCGTTCCCAGTTCGCCTCGAAGACCGACCGCACGCTCCGGGGATGCGTTGCTGGACAGCGTCGTTAGGCCGCAAGGATGCACTTCGTCCTCGTCAGTGCCTGTCTGCTCGGAAGTCCCGTCCGCTACGACGGAGCGCACCGGCGCTCGGGCAGCAAGGTTCTGCAGCGGTGGTTGAACGAGGGGCGAGTCGTGCCGGTGTGCCCGGAGCTTGCCGGCGGTCTGCCAGTGCCTCGCCCGCCTGCGGAGGTGCTTGCAGGCGCTGGGGGAGCCAAGGTTCTTGCCGGCCTCGCCAAGGTCGTGGATCCGAGCGCCAACGACATCTCGGCCGCATTCGTCACGGGCGCCCATCACGCCTTGCAGCTGGCGCAGTCCAGGCGCATTCGGGTCGCCGTGCTCCAGGAAGGCAGCCCGTCCTGCGGTTCGGGCTACATCTACGACGGAACGTTCACGGGTACCAAGGTTCCCGAGCGGGGCGTCACGTCGGCGCTGCTGGAGCGCACGGGAGTCAGGGTCTTCAGCGAGGAGCAGTTCGTCGAGGCTCATGAGTTCTTGCTCGAGCTTGAGGCACGCGATGCAGCCTAAGCCCTTAACCTCGATGGCGCGGGCGACCAATCTTGGCCCCTTCGTATCGCTCACACCAGACACCCGCAAATGATCATCAGACAAGCCCAAGTCCCCCCGCACGTCAACGCCAAGCCCGGCTGGGGCCGCGTTGATACGTTCCGACTGTCGGACGCCGGCGCGCTCACCCAGTTCGGCGCCTCGCTCCAGGTTCTCTCGCCTGGCGCGAAAGCCTCGATCAGGCATTGGCACGAGCATGTCGACGAGTTCCTGTTCGTGGTCAGCGGAGAAGTGACCGTAACCGAGAACGACGGGCATCACACGCTGGTCCCTGGTGACGCCGCCTGCTGGCCGGCCGGCATCGCCAACGGGCACACCGTGTCCAACAGGTCGGATGCCCCTTGCTCGTATCTCATCGTCGGTACGCGCGGTCTCGACCAGTCCGGACACTATGTCGCCGACCCTGACAACCCGGACGCCACGAACGGTCGCGCCGATGGCTGACGCCTGACCCTATGCCGGGGCAAGCTGCGACAAAGTTACCATGGTAACATTATCACTTTGCAGCAACGAATATCCACACCATGACCGACGCCGAGTTCCTCGCCGCGCTGGAGAGCGCGCGGCTGAGCCCCGCCGAGTTTGGCCATCGCGCGCATTTGCGCGCGGCCTGGCTTTACCTTTCGGGGCGCCCGTTTCTGGAGGCCTGCATCGCGATGCGCGACAGCCTGCAGCGCTTTGCCGCCAGCATCGGTAAAGCCGGGCTGTATCACGAGACCATCACGCTCGCCTTCATGAGCCTGGTGGCCGAGCAGATGGCGCGCCATCCCGGGGCCGACTGGCAGACCCTGCTGCGGCTTGAGCCCGAGTTGTGCGAGCGCGATCTGCTGTCGCGCTACTACAGCCCCGAACGTCTGCAGGACGCGGCCGCGCGCCATGTCCTGCTGCTCAACCCACGCGCCGCGCAAGAAGGAAAAGAGGCAGCATCCACATGAGCACCAGCAAGAGCAAAAAAACGAAATCCCCCGCCGCCGCCGCCACCGAGACCTTCGTGGTCGAGCGCGTGCAGACCGGCTTCCGCATGGAGAAGCGCATGCTCAAGGTGCTGAAGGCCTTGGCCGAGTACCACGACCTGGCCCTGGGAGATCTGGTCGAGGGCATCGTGCTGCACGCCTTCGAGGGCAAGTCGGCGTTCGGCGCGCAGAGCCTGGAACGCATCGCCGACCTGAAGCGCATCTATGGGCTGGAGCTGGGCGCCGAGGCGGCGCACCGGCTCACCGAAGCCTAGGAGTCTGCGCCGCAGACCGCGCGCACGCAGCCGCGCAGCCAGCGGTGCGCCGGGTCGCCGTCCATGCGCGGGTGCCAGAGCAGCGAGACGGTGAACTGCGGCGCCAGGGCCGGCGGCAGGGCAAAGCTGTGCAGGCCGGCGCGCAGATGGCCGGTGTGGCGTTCGGGCACGCTGGCCACCAGCTCGCTGTCGCGCGCCAGCGCCAGCGCGGCCGAATAACCCCCCACCGTGGTGACGATCTCGCGCGCCAGCCCCAGGGCCGCGAGGGCCGTGTCGATCGGGCCCTTGCCGTCGCTACTGCCGCGGCGCGACACCAGCACATGGCGGGCGGCGGCGTAGCGCTCGGCGCTGGGCTCGCCGCCCTGCGCCAGCGCATGGCCCGGCCGCACCACGCCGACAAAGCGGTCGCGGAACAGCGCCTGCGCGCGCAGCTCCGGCCCGGCGCTGCGACCCACCACGCCGGTCTCCAGGTCCACGCTGCCCTCGCGCAGCGGGGCGCTGTCCTTGTCGAGCTTGGGCTGGAAGCGCAGGCGCACGGCCGGCGCCTCGGCTTCGATGCGGGCCAGCAGGGCGGCGCCGAAGTTCTCCACAAAGCCCTCGCTGCTGCGCAGGGTGAAGCTGCGCTTCAGCTGGCCCAGCTTGAGCCGGCTGGCGGGCCGCAGCGCGGCCTCGGCCTCGTGCACCAGCTGGCCGACGCGCTCGCGCAGCTCCAGCGCGCGCGGTGAGGGCACCAGGCCCCGCCCGGCACGCACCAGCAGCGGGTCGCCGGTGCTCTCGCGCAGCCGCGCCAGGGCCCGGCTCATCGCCGAGGGGCTGAGGTGCAGGCGGCGCGCGGCGCGCGCCACGCTGCCCTCGGCAAGCAGTACGTCGAGCGTGACCAAGAGGTTGAGATCGGGTCTGGACATGGTGGCGGCACAGGCTAGCGCCCATGATATGGCGTCAGGCGCACGGATGAAGTGCAAATGCTGCGCCTTCCGCCATGCCAGCCAGGCACCTATCGTTGCCAGGCAACCGGAGAGCATGCGATGGATACAGCCACAAACACGGCCACAAACCTGGCGAACGACAAGGCGCAGGCGCCGCCCGCAAGGCCCACGCTGACGGGGCTGCTGGCCAGCCTGGCCCTGTGCGTGCTGCTGCCCGCGCTGGGCACCAGCAGCGCCAATATCGCCCTGCCCGCCCTGGTCGAGGCCCTGGGCGCGCCCATGCAGCAGGTGCAGTGGGTGGTGCTGGCCTATCTGCTGGCCAGCACCGGCCTGATGGTCGGCGTCGGGCGGCTGGCCGACATGCTCGGCCACCGGCGCCTGCTGCTGGCCGGCGTGCTGCTGTTCACCGCCGCCTCGGCGCTGTGCGGCCTGGGCGCGGGGCTGTGGCCCCTGGTCGCCGCGCGTGCGGCCCAGGGCCTGGGCGCGGCCGCCATGCTGGCGCTGGCCACCAGCCTGGTGAGCGCGGCGGTGCCCAAGGCGCGCGCCGGGCGTGCCATGGGGCTGCTGGGCAGCATGTCGGCGCTGGGCACCGCACTGGGCCCGGCGCTAGGCGGTCTGCTGATCGCCGCGCTGGGCTGGCGGTCGATCTTTCTCGTCAACGTGCCGCTGGGTCTGCTGGCCTTGGGCCTGGCCTGGCGCTATCTGCCCGCTGAGCGCGCGGTGCAGGACTCGGCGCGCCCGCGCTTCAGCACGCTGGCCACGCTGCTGCTGGCCGCCCTGCTGCTGGCGCTGGGCCTGGCCGCCTATGCGCTCGCTATGACGCTGGGGCGTGGCAGCTTCGGTGCGCTCAACCTGGCCCTGCTGGGCGCGGCGGCGCTGGTGCTGACCCTGTTCCTGCTGCTGGAGGCCCACAGCGCCACGCCGCTGATCCCCTGGGCGAGCCTGCGAGCGCCGCGGCTGCGTGCCGGCCTCGCGATGACGGCCCTGGTCTCGACCGTGATGATGGCGACCCTGGTGGCCGGGCCCTTCTACCTCGCGCAGACCCTGGGGCTGGACATGGCCCGCACCGGCATGGTCATGGCGGTCGGGCCGGTGGTGGCGGCATTCAGCGGCGTGCCCGCGGGGCGCTGGGTCGATCGCCTGGGCGCCGCGCGCATGAGCATCTATGGCCTGGCCGCCATGCTGGCCGGCTGCCTGGCGCTGAGCATGGTGGCGGCGGCCGCACCGCTGGCGCTGGCGCTGGCCGGCTACCTGGGCCCCATCGTCGTCATCACCGCCGGCTACGCGCTGTTCCAGGCCGCCAACAACAGCGCGCTGATGAGCGAGCTGGCCCCGCAGCAGCGCGGCGTCATCTCCGGTCTGCTGAACCTGGCGCGCAACCTCGGCCTCATCACCGGCGCATCGGCGCTGGGCGTGCTGTTCGCGGTGGCCGGCATGCGCATCACCTTTGTCGCGGCGGCGGCGCTGCTGCTGCTGGCGCTGCTGCTGGCCCCGCGCCGGCGGCAGGCGAATTAGACTTGGCTCCCTCACAGCCTGCCCAGCTCCCCCATGACCATTGCCTGGAATCTCTTCACCCCCTGGAGCGCCCTGCTCGGCGGCCTGCTGATCGGCCTGGCCACGGCCCTCTATCTGCTGGGCAACGGCCGCGTGGCGGGCATCACCGGCATCGTCGCCAGCCCGCTGCGCGCCCTGCTGAGCCGCAGCAGCCTGGCGCCCGAAGTCCCGCGCCTGGTCTTCATCGCCGGCCTGCTGCTGGCGCCCTGGCTGTGGCGCCTGTTCGCGCCGCTGCCGGCGGCTGCGGTGGATGTGGGCCCGCTGGCCCTGCTGGGCGCCGGCCTGCTGGTGGGGGTGGGCACGCGCATGGCCAATGGCTGCACCAGCGGCCATGGCGTGTGCGGCCTGAGCCGCTTCTCGCCGCGCTCGCTGGTGAACGTGCTGGCCTTCATGGGCGCCGGCTTCGCCACCGTCTACCTGCTGCGTCACCTGGGCTGAACGAAAAAACATGTTGCGACTCCTCATTGCAGGCCTCAGCGGCCTCGTCTTCGGCCTCGGCCTGATCGCCAGCGGCATGAGCAATCCGGCGAAGGTGAAGGGCTTTCTCGACCTCGCCGGCGCCTGGGACCCCAGCCTGGCCCTGGTGATGGGCGGCGCCATCGCGGTGGGCGTGTTCGCCTTCGCCACGGGCAAGCGGCGCGAACGCGCCTGGAGCGGCGAGCGCATGGAGATCCCCAACATCCGCGTGATCGACGCGCGCCTGATCGTCGGCGGCCTGCTGTTCGGCATCGGCTGGGGCATTGCCGGCTTCTGCCCCGGCCCGGCCCTGGTGGCGCTGGGCAGCGGCATGGACGCCGCGCTGATCTTCGTGCCCGCCATGCTGGCCGGCATGCTGCTGCACGATCAGTTCACCCAACCACGCTGAGGAGGCCGCGATGCTGGTATTCCGCCAACTCTTCGACCCCACGTCGTCCACCTACACCTATCTGCTGGGCGACTCGGCCTCCGGCGAGGCCCTCCTGATCGACCCGGTGTTCGAGCACGAGCGCCGCGATCTGGCCCTGCTGCGCGAGCTGGGTCTGCAGCTGGTGGCGACGCTGGACACCCATGTGCATGCCGATCATGTGACGGCGGCCTGGCTGCTCAAGCAGCGCTGCGGCAGCCGGATCATGCTCGCCGCCGCCGCCGGCGCCGCGGGCGCCGACCGCGCGCTGCAGCATGGCGACCGCGTCGCCTTCGGCAGCCGCCACCTGGAGGTGCGCGCCACCCCGGGCCATACCAATGGCTGCGTCAGCTATGTGCTGGACGACCAGCGCATGGCCTTCACCGGCGACGCGCTGCTGATACGCGGCTGCGGCCGCACCGATTTCCAGCAGGGCAGCCCGAGCCGGCTCTACCACTCGGTGCGCGAGCAGATCCTCAGCCTGCCCGAGGCCTGCCTGCTCTACCCCGGCCATGACTACCGTGGCCTCACCGTCACCAGCGTGGCCGAGGAGCGGCGCTACAACCCGCGCCTGGGCGGTGACGTCAACGAGGGCGATTTCAGCGGCTATATGAAGAACCTGGGCCTGCCCCATCCCAGGCTGATGGACATCGCCGTGCCCGCCAATCTGCGCTGCGGCGAGCCCGAAGATCCCGGCGCCGGCGCGGGCGAGCCCGACTGGGCGCCGCTCACCTGCACCTTCAGCGGCATCTGGGAGATCCAGCCCAATGCCCTTTACGACTGCGTCGCCGGCGGCGCGGGCAGCGCGATCCAGATCGTCGACGTGCGCGAGCCCGACGAGTTCAACGATGCGCTGGGCCATATCCAGGGCGCGCGCCTGATGCCGCTGTCGCAGCTGGCGCAGCAGGCCGCCGAGCTGGCCACCGATCGGCCCATCGTCGCCGTCTGCCGCTCCGGCGCGCGCTCGGCCCAGGCCACCGTGCTGCTGCAGAAGCAGGGGCTCAAGCAGGTTGCCAACCTGGCCGGCGGCATGCTGCGCTGGCGCGCCGAGGCGCTGCCGGTGGAGGGCGGCGCGGTTTAGTCAATCGCCCAAGTCGATCTGCCCTGCCAGCGCCACCCCGGCCAGGCCCGCCGGCAGCGCATAGTCCGCCAGCACCCAGGCGCGGCTGCGCTCCGCCGCCGCCTCGCTCAAGAGCTCGTTGAGCACCCGTATCGAGCGGCCGTCCAGCGCCGCATAAGGCGTGTCCAGCAGGGTCAGCGCCGCACCGCTGGCCGCCGCGGCGAGCAGGTGTAGCTTGCGCCGGCTGCCGGTGGACAGCATGTAGAGCGGCTTGTCGAGGTGTTCGGCGAGCTGCAACGCCGCCACCAGGGCGGCCTCGGTACCGGCCTGCCAGCTGGCGGCAAAACCCTCGCGCTGCGCGGCCAGCCAGGCGCGCGCCATCACCGCGTCATGCCGGGCGGCCGTCGCCTCGTCGAAAAAGAAACAGCTCAGCTCGGCCCGGCGCTGCAGCCGGCCGTGCGTGGGCGCCAGCTGGCCCGCCAGCAGGCGCAGCAACGTGGTCTTGCCGCGCCCGTCGCCGCCGCGCACCAGCGTCAGGCCGGGCTGCAGCGTGAAGCACAGGCCTGCCAGCAGCGCGCGCGCGCCGACATCGAAGCCCAGTTGTTCGGCTTGGATCAAGAGGCTGGCAGGGGTGGACATGGTCCCATTCTCGCCGCGCATTTGGATACAAGCTCGATCACCGGCGCCGCCGGCAGGCACTAGGCTGCGCACAGCGCATCTTCAACACGGGACGCCCATGCACATCCACACCCTGTTCACACGCGCCCTGCTGCTCGGCCTGGCCCTGCTGGGCGCCTGCGCCAGCGTGCCGCCCCCGGCCGCGCCGGCCACAGCGCCCGCCACGCCGCCCCAGCCCAGCATCGATGCCCAGCGCCAGGCCGAGTTCGACCGCAGCCAGGCGCGCTGGCATGGCGCCAAATTGCAAGAACTCGTGAGCAAGCTGGGCAAGCCCAGCAGCAACACCCGCGCCGCCGATGGCAGCCAGGTGCTGGTCTACGCCAAGTCCGCCAAGATCAAGGGCCCCAACGGCCCCAGCCTCTTCAGCTGCGTGGTGCGCTACCAGATCGAAGCGCAGAGCGAGCGCATCGTCGGCCACCAGATCGAGGGCTGCTAGCGCAGGACAGTTCAGTCGATGAAGGCGCGCGCCAGCCGGTCGGTGAGCGGCTTGGTGAGCATCGCCAGCGCGCTGCGCTCGCCCAGGGCTACGAACACCTGCACCGGCAGGCCCGGGCGCAGCTGCGCGCCGCTGGCGGCCAGGCGCGCGCGTTCCGCGGCGGGCACGGTCAGGCGCACCAGCAGGTAGGGCTCGCCGCTGCGCGCATCCTGCAGGCGGTCGGCCGAGACCGTCAGCACCTCGCCATGGATCACCGGCGTGCGCGTCTGGTCCATGCTGGTGAAGTGCAGATCGGCGGGCAGGCCGGCGGCGAGCTTTTCGGCCGCGCTCAGCGCAAAGCGCGATTCGACGATCAGCGCGCCATCCTCGGGCACCACTTCCATCAGCGTTTCGCCCGCCTTCACCACCCCGCCCACCGTGTGCGCGGTGAGGCCCACCACCTTGCCCGAGACCGGCGCCAGCACCTCGGCGCGCGCGATCTGGTGGCGCAGCGCCGCGGCGCGCGACTGTGCGCCGGAAAGCTGGCGATCCACGTCGAGCAGCTCCAGCTCCCAGTCGCGGCGCGTCTCGCCAAGGCGCTTGCCCTGGGCCGAGCCGGCCTCCTGCAGGGCCTCGCGCACGCGCTGCAGCTCGGACACGCCCTGCGCCTCCTCCTGCGCCGCGCTCACCGCCTGGCGCTGTGCATCGATCAGCTTGAGCTTGGGGTAGTAGCCGTCGCGCGCCAGCTGCTCCAGCGTGGCCAGCTGGGCGTCGACCAGGCCGCGCTGCTCGCGCTGGCGCTCGATCTGGGCCTGGCGCCCGCCGATCTCGGTGCGCAGCTGGGCCAGCCGCGCCTCCAGCTGCTGGCGCTCCTGCGCCGTGCCATGACGCTGGCTGTTGAAGAGCGCCTGCTGCAGGGCCAGCGCGCTGTCGCCACCTTCCAGCTCGCGCGCCCGCGCCTGCAGCGCGGCATCGAACTGCAGGCTGGCGGCGCCCGCCAGCAGCGCCTGCAGGCGCGCCCGGGTGGCCCCCAGCGCCACCTCCTGGCGTTGCAGATTGGCCAGCTCGGCGCGCTGCGGCGCCATCTCCAGGCGCAGCAAGACCTGACCCTTGTGCACCGCATCGCCCTCGCCCACCGCCAGCGCGGCGACGCTGCCGCCCTCGGCATGCTGGACCGCCTGGCGCTGGCCGGCCACCACCACGGTGCCCTGGCCCGGCAGGGCCTGGCCCAGCGGCGCCAGCGCGGCCCACAGCAGCAGGCCTCCCAGGCCCAGGCCCAGCAGGGCCAGGCCGCGCCGCAGCAGGGGGCGGATCTCGTCGTCGGCCGTCCAGGCCTCGTTGGCAGCAACAGCAGCGGTCGTCATCATGTTCATCTCTCCTTGAGCATCAGGCCTGGCGTGCCTGATGTGCCTGGGGCACGGCGCGCAGCGTGTGGTGCAGCACCTCGTCGCGCGGGCCGAAGGCGGCCTGGCGGCCGGCCTGCAGCACCAGCATGTCGTCCACCACCTGCAGCAGCGGCAGGCGGTGCGACACCACCACGAAGGCACCGCCGGCGGCCTTGTGGGCCTGCAGGGCCTGGCGCAGGGCCTGCTCGCCCTGCTCGTCCAGATGGGCGTTGGGCTCGTCCAGCACCAGCAGCACCGGCTTGCCGAACAACGCGCGGGCCAGCCCCAGGCGCTGGCGCTGGCCGCCCGAGAGCTGCAGGCCGCCGCGGCCCAGCCGGGTCTGGTAACCCTCGGGCAGGCGCAGCAGCAGCTCGTGGATGCCGGCCTGCTGGGCGGCCTGCACCACCGCGGCCGCATCCACCTCGCCCATGCGGGCGATGTTCTCGGCCACCGTGCCCTCGAACAGCTCGACGTCCTGCGGCAGGTAGCCGATCGCGCTGGCGCGCTGCGCCTCCGGCCATTGCGCCAGCTCGGCGCCGTCCAGCCGCACCGCGCCCAGCGTCGGCGCCAGGCCGCCGGCCAGCAGGCGCGCCAGCGTGGACTTGCCGGCACCGCTGGGGCCCACCACGGCCAGGCCGCGGCCGGGCGCCAGTTCAAAACGGATGCCCTGCAGCAGCGGCGCCTGGCCGGCACCCGCCTGCCAGCCCAGGCCTTCCACGCTCAGCCGGCCGCTGGGCGCCGGCAGGGCCAGCGGCTCGGCCGGCGCGGCCTGGCTCAGCAGGCCGTTGAGGCGCTGCCAGGCCTCGCGCGCCGACAGGATCTGGCGGCTCTGCCCCACCAGGCCCTCGATGGGGCTGAGCGCGCGCCCCAGCAGCAGGGTCGTGGCCATCATCATGCCGGGGCTGATGCGCTGCTCCAGCACCAAGAGGGCGCCCAGGCCCAGCGCCAGCGACTGGGTGGCCAGGCGCAGCAGCCGCGTCACCGCGGCGGCATGCGCCGCTTCCACGCTGAGCTCGGCCTGCAGGCCGGCGGCCTGCTCGTTCAGGCCCAGCCAGCGCCGCGCCAGCGCGCCGCGCATGCCCAGGGCACGCGCCGCCTCGCCATGGTTGATGGTCTCGGCCAGCGCCTGCGCCGCCTCGGCCGCGGCGCGGTTGGCCTGCAGCGCCGGCGCGCGGGCACGCCGCTCATGCCAGACCGCCACGCCCACCAGCAGGGCCAGGCTGCCGGCCACGAACAGGCCCAGCCAGAGATCCACCGCGAAGGCCATGGCCAGGAACAGCAGGCCCAGCGGGGTGTCGAAGCACAGCGCCGGCACCGGGCCGGCGACGAACTGGCGCAGCGTCGCCAGGTCGCCGGCCATCAGCTGCTGGGCGCTGCCGGCAGGCGCGCTGAAGGCGGCGCGGAACACCTCCGGCGCCAGGCTGCGGTTGACGCCCGCCGCCAGCCGCACGCAGATCGCGCTGCGCACCGACTCGAGCGCCGCCAGCAGCGCGAACAGGCCCAGCGCCCCCAGTGTCAGCAGCGCGAGGGTGACCTCGTTGCGGCTGCTCAGCACGCGGTCGTAGACCTGCAGCATGTAGACCGTGGGCACCAGCAGCAGCAGGGCGATCGCCACGCTGAAGCCGCCCAGCGCGCCGGCATAGCGGCGCAGCGCGCGCGCCACCAGGGCCAGGGGAGGAGAAAGTTCGGTGCTGGGCTTGGCGGACATGAAGAGGCTCCGGGCGGGTCGATGAATAAAGTGTCCGAAGCCTGGGTTTCAGGCCCGCTTCAGGGGTGGGCGCCCGTGCGTTTCGTTTGTTTCAGGGCGCCCCAGATCGGCATCAGGCGAAGGTCACCATCTCGCTGTCGAAGTGCAGCAGCGACGTCTCGTCGTGCAGATTGATGGCGGTGTTCACCAGCGCGCCACCGAGGTGGTAGGCGGTCTCGTTCAGGCTGCCCGAGGAGAAGCCCACGTCGTAGCCGCCGGCCAGCTTGAGGAGGTCGTAGCTGAAGTCCAGGTCCACCAGCAGATCGGTGCGGTTGCTCAGGTTGACCGTGGGCACCAGCTCCAGCTGGTATTCCACCGTGCCGTCGGCGTCGCCGTGCAGGTCGATCTGCGAGGCGTTCGCGATCTTGATGTCCTCGCCCATCTGGAAGGTCTGGGTCGAGCCGTCCTCGAAGTGCAGCACACCGGTGAGCTTCTGCTCGTCCATCAGGAACTTCTGCTGGATGCTGGCGCCGCCGAAGATGTCGAAGTCGATCAGGTCCAGCGAACCCCACACCAGGCCCAGGTCCAGCTCCAGCTTCATCGCATCGTTGCCGCCCAGCAGGAACTGGTCGACGTCGAAATTCATGTTCAGGAACTGCGCCTCGGCGGTGCCGGCGAACTGGCCGTCGGCGAGCGACTTGACGCTGCCATCGGCGAGCAGATCGGGCCAGGACATATGCGCTTGCAGGCCCATGCTGTCGATGTCGAAGTCGAGGTCGTGGGTGTCGAAATCGATGATGTTGGTGCTGCCGTCCAGCTTGATGTCCACCGGCGGCACGGTCAGCGGGATCTCCAGCACATCGCCGATGTTGACGCCCGCATAGGCATAGAGCGAGAGCAGGGCCTTGAAGTCGAGCTGGTAGGCGGCCTGCGGGCCGGAGGTGTCGAAGCTGCCAGCGACCAGGTCCGCGTCGGTCTTGATCAGCAAGGTGTCCAGCGTCTTGTTGTGGGTGGCGTCCAGCGTCACGTCATAGGTCAGCGAGGCGTCGATGTCGCCGCCCTCGATGTCGATCTGCTGGCGAAAACCCAGCGTGTAGCCGGCCGAGAAGTCGTACACCAGGGTGTCGCCGGGCTCGCTCTTGGCGGCGCCATGCTCGTCCAGGCCGTAGAAGTCGTCGGTGTGGATGTCGGTGGCGGCGCCGCTGCCCCACATGCTCTGGTCCAGCGTATCGAAGCGCTGCTCGGCCTGCTGGTGGGTATGGTCGATCTCGATCTTGAAGCTCTGGCTGGCGGCCTGCTCGTCGCCATTGCTCTTTTCCTTGGCGATGGCCTGGAAGCTGAGGTCGAACTTGCTGTCCTGGCCCTCGGGCAGGGTGAGCACGAATTCCTGCACCAGCTGGCCCGGCTGCGTGCCCGGGTTGACGCCCGAGGGCGTCAGCGTGGCGCCGGCCGGCAGGCCCAGGGCTTCGATGCGGTCGATGTACTCGGAGCCATCGGCGTCGGTCTGGGTGGCGGTGACGATGAACTTGATCTGGTTGACGCTGTCGCCCTCCAGCATCTGCACGTCCAGCTGCGGGCGGTCGGCCACCGCGGCCAGGCTGAGGTTGATGTGGGCGCCGTCCACGCCGCCATGGCCGTCGCTGATGCAGTAGCCCAGGGTCTCGGTGCCGGCGAAGTCGGCATCGGGGGTGTAGAGGATGGCATCGCCGGCCAGGTTGTCGGCGTCGGCACCGTCGACGATCTGCAGCGTGCCGTGCTGGGCGCCTTCCACATGTGTGATGGTGAGGGTCTGGCCATCGGCGTCGCTGTCGTTGGCCAGCACCTGCAGCAGCAGGCCGGCGGGCTGGTGGCTGGGGCTGGCAAGGCCGGCCTGGCCGTCTTCGAAGCCGCTGACGCTGTCGTCATGGGCGTCGGGGGCTGCTGGCGCGACGGTGGTCAGCTTGGCCAGGTCGTTGCGCGGGCCGCCGGTGACGCCCACATTCGCCAGCCGGGCGCCGAAGTCCATATGGGCGATGTCGTCCAGCGTCAGGTTGTTGGCGGTATTGGACAGGGTGAAGCTGATGGACTTGATGTCGTCCTTGGCGATGCCCTGGGTGCCGAACTCCAGGCCCACGTCATAGGGCGAGGCCGCGCCGCTCATATTGGCACCGTTGCCCAGGTCGATCACGTCCACGGTGTCGAAATCAGTGATCAGCGGGCTGCCGCTGGTCTTGAGGCCGGCCAGCTTGCTGTCGTCGGCCAGGTCGAAGAACAGGCCGCGCATGTCGGCGGTGGTGCCGGCCGGGCCGCTCAGGGCCAGCGCAAAGTCGATCTTGCCGTCATGCTCGGTGGCGGTGACGAGCACGCCCGGCGCCTGGGCCGAGCCGGGGATGGTGAAGCTGATGCTGCGTGCGCATGTCATGGTGGACTCCTGAACGGTTGAGTTGGATAAGGGAAAGAGGGCTTGACTCGCTGGTTGGCGATGTCGAGATGGTGCGAAGCGCAGGTATCAGCCCGGTTTCGATGCGCGGCGGCGGCGGTTTCATTTGTTGCCCGGCGGCCGTGGCGGCCACGCTGGCGCGCGCCGGCCATGTGCCGCGCGCTTGACCAAGCTCAATAGCGTCGGGGTGGGTTTTCAGGGATCCTGGGTGCCGATGATTTAGACTCGGCAACCCAATTTCATGGAGCCGACCGGCTCCGGGGCGCTCACGCCCCTTCCTGATTGAAGAAAGCCGATGATGCAACGCCTGGACGATTTCCGCCTCAAGATGGGCCGCCACGAACTGGTGCCCATCGTGATCGGCGGTATGGGGGTGGACATTTCCTCTGCCGATCTGGCACTGGAAGCGGCCCGCCTCGGTGGCGTGGGCCATATCTCCGACGCCATGGTGCCGACGGTGACCGACCGCCGCTACCAGACCAAGTTCGTCAAGGCCAAGCAGGCCCTCTACAAATACAACATGGACTCGGAGGACAAGTCTCCGGTCAAGTTCAGCCTGGAGCAGTTGACCGAGGCCACCCGCCTGCATGTGGAGGGCACCATGGCCCGCAAGCAGGGCAAGGGCCTCATCTTCATCAACTGCATGGAAAAGCTGACGATGAATGCGCCCAAGGAGACCCTGGCGGTGCGCATGAACGCCGCGCTGGATGCGGGCATCGACGGCATCACCCTGGCGGCCGGCCTGCACCTGGGCTCATTTGCGCTGATCGAGCAGCACCCGCGCTTCCGCGAGGCCAAGCTGGGCATCATCGTCTCCTCGCTGCGCGCGCTGCAGCTGTTCCTGAAGAAGAACAGCCGCCTGAACCGCCTGCCCGACTACGTGGTGGTGGAAGGCCCGCTGGCCGGCGGCCACCTGGGCTTCGGCATGGACTGGGCCGAGTACGACCTGGCCACCATCGTGAAGGAAATCGTCCAGTACCTGCAGGACGAGAAGCTAGAGATCCCGGTGATCGCGGCCGGCGGCATCTTCACCGGCAGCGACGCGGTGCGCATGCTGCAGCTGGGCGCGGCCGGCGTGCAGGTGGCCACGCGCTTCACCGTCACCAAGGAATGCGGCCTGCCCGATGACGTGAAGCAGGAGTACTTCAAGGCCGGCGAGGACGACATCGAGGTCAACCAGATCTCGCCCACCGGCTACCCGATGCGCATGATCAAGGCCAGCCCCGGCATCGGCGACGGCATCCGCCCGAACTGCGAGGCCTACGGCTATCTGCTCGACGCCAACGGCAAATGCGCCTACGTCACGGCCTACAACCGCGAGGTGGCCGCGCACCCGGGCGAGCGCCGCATCCATGTGATGGACAAGACCTGCTTGTGCACGCACATGCGCAACTTCGAGATCTGGACCTGCGGCCAGACCGCCTGGCGCCTGAAGGACACCACCCACCGCCTGCCCGACGGCAGCTACCAGCTGCTCACCGCCGAGCATGTCTTCCGCGACTACCAGTTCAGCGTGGACGACCAGGTGGCGCTGCCGGAGCCGACGCTGACGGTGGCCTGAGCGGGGTCAGTGCCGACAGGCACGGCGCCCTTGAGGCGCTAGCATCGCGGCTTCCAAGAAGGAGACAAGCCCGATGCGCGCAGCGCCACACCACAAACACCTCGGCAGCTTGATGCTGCTGCTGGCCGCCCTGCAAGGTCTGGCCACCCCCGGCGTAGCCGCTGCCGTCGCCAGCACCACGGCCGCCACCGCAACGACATCGGCGCCGTCCCGCCTTGCCGCGCTGCTGCAGCGGCAGGACTTCCGCGCCGCCGCGCCGCGGCTCAAGCCCCTGCTGGCCAAGGCCGCGCCGAGCCCGGCCGAGCGCGCGCTGATCTACCAATGGCTGTGGATGCGCGAGGACATGGCCGAGCTGGACCGCCGCACGCGCCTGGCCGCCAACAGCGCGCCGGTGGACCTGCAGTACGCCGGCCGGCTGGCGTTGGAGACGCGCGACTTCGAGCGCGCCAGGCAATGCTTTGACGGCGCGCTGCAGCGCGCCAGTGCGGCCGAAGGAATGGCCGAGGGAACCGCGGCAGACAAGGCCGCCGCGCTCAAGGGCCTGGGCCAGCTGGCCTACCAGCAGCGCGACTTCGACGCCTCGCACCAGCAGCTGCGCGCCAGCCTCGCGGCCGCGCCCACGGCCGACGGCTACCAGGCCCTGGCCGATACCTTGATACGCCTGGGCCGCACCGACGATGCCATCGCCGCCGCCGAGCAGGCCGTCAAGCTCAACCCCTATCACGAGGCCGCGCATTACCTGCTGGGCAATGGCTACGCGCGCCAGAACTACAGCCAGCTCGCCGCCGCCGACGCCAGCGCCTTCCAGGCCGCGACGGCCCTGGTGCGCCAGGCCTCCGACGCGTTTGCCGCCGGCCGCTTCGAGGCCGCGCGCGACCATGCTTTTGCCGCGCTGCGCCGCCTGCCCGGCCTGGGCCGGGCGCACGCGGTGCTGGCCAAGGCGCTGGAATCGCAGCGCATGCTGCAGAGCGTGCACCGCGCCGCCGACGAGCGCCGCTTTGCCGCCACCCCCATGCCCACCGTGCCGGCGATCGAGCGCTATGTGCTGAACTGGGCCGAGCTCTCGCCGCGCCACCAAAAGCGCGTGGCGCTCTCGGTCGCGCCCTGGCAGGCCTTCATCCCCCTGCTGGTGGAGGGCGGCGCCACCCACTACATCAAGCCGCTCTACATGAAGCTCTCGGACACCCCGGGCGCCAAGGCGCTGAAGGACGCGCGTATCGAGTACGACTCGCGCCTCTGGGACGATGTGCGCGGCATGGGCGGCCACCACACCGTCACCGGCATCGAGGATGTGGAGCGCTCCATCTTCGAGCGCTACAACACCGTGCTGCATGAGCTCAGCCACCAGGTGCACGGCGTGCTCACCGCCGACCAGTGGCGCGAGATCCAGGAGTTGTATCGCCGCGCCAAGGAGCGCGACGCCGCCACCGGCAACGGCTTCCTCTCGCGCTATGCCGGCGGCTCGGTATGGGAATACTTCGCCGAGGGCGCCAACGCGCTCGACTCGCCGCGCCGAGATGCCTACGACCCGCGCGAGATCGTGCGCGAGCGCCTCGCCAGCATCGACCCCGAGCTGCAGGCGCTGGAGCGCCGGCTGATGGCCAAGCAGGACGTGCAGGCCAGCCTGCCGATCGCGCTGGTGAACGGCGCGCGCCAGCAGCTGGAAGACGGCGAGCTGGCGCCGGCCCTGACGCGCTTCGAACGCGCGCTGCAGGTGGCGCCGGACGACGAGGTGGTGCTGGGTGCCGCGCTCTACGGCATCTCGCTGAAGGGCGAGCGCGCGCCGGTCGACGCGCTGGCAACGCGCGCCCTGCAGCGCCACCCCTTGAGCGGCGGCATCAAGACCGCCGCCGCCGAGGCGCTCTGGCACACCGGCCAGCCGCTGGCCGAGGTGATCGCCGGCTTAAGCGCGCGGCGCGACGAGCTCAAGGGCGAGGACCAGTTCCGCGTCGACCTGGCGCTGGCCGACTACCAGCGCAAGCAGGGCGATGTGGACGCGGCCCTGGACAGTTATGCAAAGGTGCTGGCCTACCAGGCCGACAGCCCCGAGGGCCTCTGGGGCCGCGCCGCCACGCTGGCGCTGGCGCAGCGCTGGGACGAAGCCTTTGCGCAGTACGAGAAGGTGCTGCGCCTGCGCACCGGCCTCGTGCCGCTGCGCGCCGACTATGTGCGCGACCTGCTGCGCGCCGGCCGCACCGAGGCCGCCACCATCCAGCTCAAGGAAGCCCTGCTGCTGGATGCCACCGACCCCAACCTGCGGGCCCTGGATGCCTGGATCTCGCTGCAGGGCAAGGACGCGGACGCCGCGCTGCGCAAGACCCAGGCCGCGCTCGCCCAGTTCCCCTGGTGCGATCTGGCCCTGATCGTCAAGGCCAAGGCCCAGCAGGCACTGGGCCGCCACGACGAGGCCAGGGCCACGCTGGCCGCCATCAGGCGCGACGGCCCGGCCTACCTGTTCCGGGCCGACAAGTCGGAATGGGTTTCGGTGCATGAGCTGCCGGCGGTGGAGCAGCGCCTGCTGCCGCAGACGCCCTGAGCCGGGCCACGCCATGGACCCCACCGAACTGCCCGCCCACGCCCTCAGCGCCGCCATCCATGCGCGGCAGCTTTCCTGCCGCGAGCTGATGCATGCCACGCTGGCCCGCATCGCCGCGCTGAACCCGGTGCACAAGGCCATCGTCAGCCTGCGCGACGAGGCCGAGCTGCTACGCGAAGCGGATGCGCGCGACGCGCAGTTGCAGCGCGGCGAGGCGATGGGCTGGATGCATGGCCTGCCGCAGGCGATCAAGGACCTGGCCCTCACCGCCGGCTTGCGCACCACGCTGGGCTCGCCGCTGATGAAGGACTTCATCCCCAAGGAAGACGGCCTGATGGTGGCGCGCATGAAGGCGGCCGGCGCCATCGTCATCGGCAAGACCAACACGCCCGAGTTCGGCCTCGGCTCGCACAGCTTCAACGAGCTGTTCGGCTGCACCGGCAATGCCTACGACCCGGCCAAGTCGGCCGGCGGCAGCAGCGGTGGCGCGGCGGTGGCGCTGGCCACGCGCATGCTCGCGGTGGCCGATGGCAGCGACTTCATGGGCAGCCTGCGCAACCCGGCGGCCTGGAACAACGTGTTCGGCCTGCGCCCCAGCCAGGGCCGCGTGCCGCTGTGGCCGGCCAGCGATGTCTGGGTCACGCAGCTGGGCACCGAGGGCCCGATGGCGCGCCACACGCAAGACCTGGCCCTGCTGCTCGAGACCCAGGCCGGCCACGACCCGCGCGTGCCGCTCTCCCTGCCTGGCGGCGAGCGCTATGCGCAGCGGCTGCGCGATTTTCAGCCGCGCGGCCAGCGCATCGCCTGGCTGGGCGATCTGGGCGGCTATCTGGCGATGGAGCCCGGCATCCTCGAGGTCTGCGAGCAGGGCCTGCAGCGCCTGCAGGGCCTGGGCTGCGTGGTCGAGCCCCGGCAGCCCGGCTTCTTTTCGCCCGAGGCGGTCTGGCAGGCCTGGCTGGTGTGGCGGCGCTGGCTGGTGGCGGGGCGGCTCGCGCCCTATCTCTTCAAGCCCAGCAACCGCGCCCTCATCAAGCCCGAGGCGCTGTGGGAGGCCGACCAGGCCGCCGGCCTCAGCGGCGCACAGACCCTGGCCGCCAGCACCCAGCGCAGCGCCTTCTACCAGCAGATGCTGGCGCTGTTCGACGCGCATTGCGACTTCATCGCCCTGCCCGCCACCCAGGTCTGGCCCTTCGAGGCGAGCCAGCGCTGGCCGCAGCAGATCAACGGCCGCGCGATGGATACCTACCACCGCTGGATGGAGGTCACCATCTACGCCAGCTTCGCCGGCCTGCCCGCCATCAGCCTGCCCGCCGGCTTCGGCCCGACCGGGCTGCCCTGCGGGCTGCAGATCATCGGCCGGCCGCAGGCCGATCTGGCGCTGCTGCAGCTCAGCCAGGCCTATGAGGATGCGGCGCAGGACGTGCTGCAACGGCGGCCGCCATCAATCGCCGCGCAACTCGACGATGGCCTCGCCTGACACCGGGTCGGTGACACCGAGCCCGTTGCCGAGGTCCTCCAGCATGCCGCGCAGGCGGTCCAGCAGCGCAATCATGCTGGGGCGCGCGCTGACGATGCTCTCCATGCTGTCCCACTCGCCGATCACGCAGTAGGCGCGCTCGCCGGTCTTGAGCAGGGAGAATCTGCGCATGCCCGGCAGCTCGGCCCTGACTTGCCGATGCTCGTTCACGAACGCGTCCTCGAGCCCCGGCTTCACCTTGAAGCGAACGACGTTGTATGCGGTCATAGGACCTCCTTGCTGAGGGATGCAGGATCAGCTTAGGCCGCGCTGCGGCCGAGTTCCAATCCGGGGCGAGGTGCGCTCCGGCGCTCAGCCGCCCGCCTGCCCAGGCGCTGCACGCAGGGACTTCATGCGCTCCATATAGGCCGCCAGCGCGGGGTATTCGCCCAGGATCTCGGCACTGCCGGGCGGGCGGGACATGTAGACCAGCTGGGCATTCACGGCAAAGTCGCACAGATAGGGCTGCGCGCCCAGCAGAAAGGGTTGGCCGGCCAGCATGCCCGTCAGGGCCGCGAGCTCGCGCCGCAGGTCGCTGGCGATGTGGCCGGCCGACTTGCGGCCCGTGCCCTGCCCGCGCAGCTGCGCCGCGATGCGGCGCTGATAGAACAGGCGCGCGCCGATGCCCAGCGGCGTGGCGCCGAAGGCCTTGCGCACCATCGGCTTGCCGCGCGGCTCCAGCCACTGGAAGTACAGGCCCAGGAAATACAGCGCCTCGTCCGCCCAGTCCTCGAGCGCATGCGAGAGCCCCTGCAGGCGCGGATCCGCAGGCAGGATCCGCGGCATCGGGAACAGGCGTTCGAGCTCGTGGGCGATATCGGTCGAGTCGATCAGCAGCCGCCCGTCGATGTCCAGCGCGGGCACCTTGCGCACCTCGCTGCGCCGCAGCAGCTCCATCAGCGAGGGGCCCAGCACGGGCACGCGCTCGTACGGCACCCCCTTGTAGCTCAGCACCGAGCGCAGCTTCATGCAGAAGGGCGACGGGCCCCAATCGAAGAGTCGGAGTTTCAGTGCTTGCATGGCCGATGGTGCTCAGGGTTGATACAAGACGCAGCCGCCGAATTTGACCAGATCAAGCCCGCCTTGCACCTGCCGGCGCATCGTGCGCCACGATCCAGTCCAGGAACTCCCGGTACCAGAGCCGCGAGTTCTGCGGCTTCAGCACCCAGTGGTTCTCGTCGGGGAACCAGAGCAGGCGGGCATCGACGCCGCGGGCCTTGAGGGTGTTGTAGTAGGCCAGGCCGTTGCAGTCGGGCACGCGGTAGTCCAGCGCGCCATGGATCACCAGGGTGGGCGTGTGCATCTGCGCGGCGGCGCTGTGCGGGCTCTGGGCCAGCACCTTCGGGCCGTCGTCCCAGTAGCGCGCGCCCAGGTCGCGCGGCCGGTCCATATAGGAGTCGGCGCTGAAGGTGGCGACGCGGTCGAACACGCCGGCGTGGCAGACATAGCTGCGGTAGCGGCCGGGCTTGACGTGGCCGTTCATCCAGGCGACCAGGAAGCCGCCATAGCTGCCGCCGGTGGCGCTGAGGCGCTGCTTGTCGGCCCAGGGCTGCTTGCGCAGCCAGTCGCTCGCGGCCTCGATGTCCTCCAGCTCGAGCTGGCCCTGGCGGCCCATGATGCTGTCGCGGAAGGCGAACCCGAAACCGCTGGAGCCGTGGTAGTTCACTTGCGCGATCACATGGCCGCGGCCGGCCAGCACATGGGGGTTCCAGCGGTAGCTGAAGGTGTCGCCGGCGGCGGCAAAGGGGCCGCCGTGGATGACCTGCATCACCGGATACTTCTTGCTGGCCTTGGCCTTGGCGTCGAAGCCGGGCGGCAAGGTCAGCCACAGCTGCACCGGCTCGCCGAGGGCGCCGGTGACGCTTACCTCGCGCAGCTCGCCGAGCTGGCGCTGCGCCAGCAGGCCGTCGTTGAAGCTTTCCAGGCGCATGGGTGCATCCATGCCGGCGCGCCTTGCCTGCACGCGCACCGGATGCATGGCGCTGTCGCTGGCGGTGACGAGCACCTCGCCCGCGATGTCGAAGCCCTGCACCCAGCCGCCCTGATGCGCGATGGCGAGGTCCTGCGCGGCCAGGCCATGCCGCCACAGATGGCAGCGGCCACGCTGCTCGGCCGTGAAGAAGAGGGCCGAGGCATCGGCGGCCCAGCGCAGCGGCGCCTGCACATGCAGGTCGGCATGCTCGTCAGCCAAGCGCCAGCCGCGGCCCGGGCCCACCAGGGCGAGCTGGTTGAGGGCGGTGTGGCGATGGCCGACCTGGGCGGCGGTGCAGGCCAGGGCCTTGCCGTCGGGCCGGTAGCGCGGTGCGCCGAAATCCCATTGCGCGTCGTCGGCCAGCGGCTTGACGCGGCGCGTGCCGAGATCGATCTCGGCCAGCGCCAGGCGGTTGCCAGGCAGGGGCGGGCGTGCCGGGTCATGCTGGAAGGCCACGCGGCGGCCATCCGGGCTCGGGTCGTAGACCTCGTTGCCGGCGGCGTCGCGCGGCAGCTCGTAGGCCGTGCCCTCGAACAGATCGCGCACCCGGCCGGTGGCCAGCTCCAGCAGCAGCAGGTGCAGCACGCGGCCCTGCGGGATGTTGTGGTCCCAGTAGCGGTAATAGGCCTCGCTGGTGGCGTAGCCGCTTTCCTTGCGCTGGCTGAACTCGCGGTACTGGCGCGCCTGCGCGGCCGCACCCTTGAGCCCGGGCCAGACCCAGGCGGCGAACAGGATGCGCTTGCCGTCGGCCAGCCATTTGAAGGATTCGATGCCGGGCGCAAACTGGCTCACGCGCCGCGCCTCGCCGCCATCGGGCGAGATCAGGTAGAGCTGGGGCGTCTCGTCGCGGGCGCCTTCGCCTTGCTCGCGCCTGGCCAGGAAGGCGATGCGATCACCCTGCGGCGACCAGGCGGGCTGGCCGTCCTTGTCGCCGCACTGGGTCAGCTGCAGCGGCGCGGCGCGCTCGGTGAGCAGCAGCCAGAGGCTGGAGCGCGAGCGGTTCTCGGCCATGCTGCTGCGCGTGAGCGTGCACACGGCGCGCCGGCCGTCGGGGGCCAGGGCCAGCTGGCCGATGCGGTCCATGGACCAGAGATCATCGGCATCGAGGCAGCGCTGGGCGGCGGTTTTTTTCTGGCTTTGCATGCGCTGCATCCTAGCCGCGCAGCAGGCGCTCGGTCTCGTCGTCGGCGGGATAGAACAGTTCCACGCACAGCTCCTGCAGCGTCACGTCGCGCGGCGTGCCGAAGCTGGTGAGGGTGGTGAAGAGCGAGAGCCGGCCGATCGGCAGCTCCAGCTGGCAGGGCACCAGCAGGGCCGGCGCGGCCGGCGCCGCGGCTGCGGGCAGCGCCTGCACATTCGGATAGGCGCTGACCTCGCGCTCCAGCGCCAGCAGCTCGGCATCGCCGCTTTCCAGCACGGCGCGGTGCAAGGCCTCGACCAGATAGCCGCCCCAGTCGGCGAAATTGCTGGTGAAGCGCGCCATGCCCTGCGGATGCAGGCTGGCGCGCATGATGTTGAGCGGCTGCGGCTGCGGCGGCGCGGCGCGCAACTCGGGCGGCAGCAGCGCGGTGAGATCCAGCGCAGCCCGGTTGGCCAGCACCACGTTCCAGTGCCGGTCCAGCACCACGCCGGGATAGGGCTGGTGAGCGTCCAGCAGGCGTTGCAGGGCGGCGCGCACCGGTTGCATGTCCTGCGCCTGCAGCGGCTGCTGCGAGTAGCGCGGCGCATGGCCATGGGCCAGCAGCAGGTGGTTGCGCTCGCGCAGCGGCATGTCCAGGCGCGCCGCCAGGGCCAGCAGCAGCTCGGCGCTGGGGCGCGCGCGGCCGGTCTCGACAAAGCTCAGATGGCGGGGCGAGACGCCCACCTCGAGCGCCAGCTCCATCTGGCTGAGCCTGCGCTTGCTGCGCCAGCTGCGCAAGAGCGCGCTCGGCTCGACAAGCTGTTGTGCCTGCTGCTGTGTCTGCATGCCTTCTCCCGCCTGCCGCGGATGCTGCGGCCGGCCGCCATTGTCGCCAAGCTCGCGCCGCTTACCTGCCAGGTAATCGACGCGCCCGCCCGGCCTGGAAATACTGCAGGCACCGATTCACAACCACCTCGAAGGAGTCAGCCATGTCCCATATCCGTCCCTCGCGTCTGCTGAAGGCCGCCCTGCTGGCCGACATCGTCATCAGCGGCGGCCTGGCCGCGCTGCAGCTGCTGCTGGCGCGCCCGCTCGGTGCACTGCTGGCGCTGCCGCAGCCGCTGCTGGTGGAAAGCGGCCTCTTCATGCTGGGCTATGGCCTGCTGCTGGCCTGGATGCTGAGCCGGCCGGCGCTGGCGCGCGGGCTGGTGAGGCTGGTGGCCTTCGGCAACCTCGGCTGGGCGCTGGGCTGCCTGGCGCTGGCGCTGTCCGGCCTGGTGGCGCCCAGCGCCTGGGGCCTGGGCTTCCTGCTCGTGCATGCGCTGGGCGTGACCGGCCTGGCCACGCTGCAGCTGCTGGGCCTGCGCGGCTCCGCGCCGGCCGCGGCGGCGCCGGCCGGCGCGCGCACGCTGCACCAGGCCTGAGAGGCTCAGCCCTCGGGGTCGAGCTCGTAGAGCTGCTCGAAGCGCGCCGCAGCGATGGCATAGGCATCGCTGCCATCGGCGGCGTTGGAGACCAGCCAGTCGCCGGCCTGGTAGGCGGTCAGGCCCTCCTTGGTGGCCACGCTGCCGGCGCGGGCGGCGCGCTCGGCCCACACCGGCGCCGCCTTGATCCAGCGCCCGGGGCTGAGCTCGCGGTAGCTCCGGGCAAAGGAGTCGGCCGCCACGGTGTAGACCTCGCCGCCGTTGTCCACCAGCCAGTCGCCCGCCTGCGCGCGCTGCTCATGGCCCCATTTGCGGTAGGCAAGAAAGCCGTCGAAATCCAGCGCCAGGCGCACGGCGGTGACGGCCTGGTCGGGGCGGCGGCGGTAACGCTGGCGCATGCGGGCTCCCTGCGTGGATGCACAAGATGAAGAAAGAGGCCGTCCATCTTGCCATGCGGGCCTATCCGAAGTTGACATAGCTGGGCCTCAACAAAGCATATTTCCCATGTAGGGCGCACCCCTAAGCTCGCCGGGCAAATCGACCATGCCCATGAAGATCACCAAGCTCACCACCTATCGCCTGGCCCCGCGCTGGCTGTTCCTGAAGATCGAGACCGACGCCGGCGTCGCAGGTTGGGGCGAGCCCGTGATCGAGGGCAAGGCCCGCACGGTGGAGGCCGCCGTGCACGAATTCGAGCCCTATCTGATCGGCCGCGACCCGGCGCGCATTAACGACCTTTGGCAGACCATGTACCGCGGCGGCTTCTACCGCGGCGGCGCCATCCTGATGAGCGCCATTGCCGGCATCGACCAGGCGCTGTGGGACATCAAGGGCAAGGCCCTGGGCGTGCCGGTCTACGAACTGCTGGGCGGCCTGGTGCGCGATCGCATGAAGACCTATTCCTGGGTCGGCGGCGACCGCCCGGCCGATGTGATCGCCGGCATCCGGCGCCTGCGCGAAGGCGGCTTCGATACCTTCAAGCTCAACGGCAGCGAGGAGATGGGGCTGATCGACAGCGCCGCCAAGGTCGATGCCGCGGTGGCCCGCATCGCCGAGATCCGCGCCGCCTTCGGCCAGACCATCGAGTTCGGCATCGATTTCCATGGCCGCATCGGTGCGCCCATGGCCAAAGTGATGCTGCGCGAGCTGGAGCCCTACCGCCCGCTGTTCGTCGAGGAGCCGGTGCTGGCCGAGCAGGACGAGAGCTATGCGCGCCTGGCCCAGCACACCAGCATCCCGCTGGCCGCCGGCGAGCGCATGTACTCGCGCTTCGAGTTCAAGCGCGTGTTCGCCGCCGGCGGCCTGGCCATCGCGCAGCCCGACCTCTCGCATGCCGGCGGCATCAGCGAATGCCTGAAGATCGCCGGCATGGCCGAGGCCCACGACATCGCCTTCGCGCCGCATTGCCCGCTGGGCCCGGTGGCGCTGGCCGCCTGCCTGGCGGTGGACTTCGTCTCGCACAACGCCGTGCTGCAGGAGCAGAGCATGGGCATCCACTACAACCAGGGCGGCGAGCTGCTGGACTATGTGAGGAACCGCACCGACTTCCATATCGAGGGCGGCTATATCCGCCCGCTGCCCGGGCCCGGCCTGGGCGTGGAGGTGGACGAGGAGCGCGTCATCGCGGCCAGCCGCAGCGCGCCCGATTGGCGCAACCCGCTGTGGCGCCACGCCGATGGCAGCGTGGCCGAATGGTGAGGATGGCCCACCCCCGAGGCGCTTCGCACCTCCCCCTCAAGGGGGCAAGCCCGGCGGCCCGGCAGAGCCGGATCCGCGCGCTCCGCTGGGCACGAGCGCTCGCCTGCAAGCCATGCTCCGTCCAGGATGCATCGTCATGAGCAAGGCGGAACTGATCGGGCTGGACTGGGGCAGCACCAGCCTGCGCGCGATGCTCATCGATGCCCGGGGTCAGGTCTTGAGCGAGCGGCGTTCGGCGCAGGGCGCCTCGACGCTGGCGGGCGGCCCGGCCGGTCCGGCCGCCTTTGCGGCGGCGCTGGACGAGCTGATCGCCGACTGGGCGCCGCTGGGCCTGCCGATGCTGGCCTGCGGCATGGTAGGCAGCCAGCATGGCTGGCGCGAAGTACCGTACGCCGACTGCCCGGCCGATGCCCAGGCCCTGGCCGCGGGCGCGCTGGCGGTGCCCTGGCGCGGCCATGCGCTGCGCCTGTTGCCGGGCCTGCGCTGCGAGAGCGCCGCCGGCGTGCCCGACCTGATGCGCGGCGAGGAGACCCAGCTGCTGGGCGCGCTCACGCTGGCGCCCGAGCTGGGCGCGCGCAGCTGCGTCGTCATGCCCGGCACGCACAGCAAATGGGCCCGCGTCGTCGATGGCGGGCTGCTCGGCTTTGCCACCCATCTGACCGGTGAGCTCTACGCGCTGCTGCGCCGGCATTCGGTGCTCGCACGCCTGATGCCCAGCGAGGACTTCAGTGATCCAAGCGCATTTGCCGCGGGCGTGCGCGCGGCACGCGAGCGCGGCGAGGAAGGCCTTTCGCATCAGCTGTTTGCGGTGCGCACCCTGGGCCTCGGCGGGCACCTGGCCGGCAGCGCCCTGCCCGACTATCTTTCCGGCCTCTTGATCGGCCATGAGCTGCGCGCCGGCCTGGCGGCTCGCGATGCCGATGCGCCGCTGGTGCTGGTCGGCGAGCCGGCGCTGTGCCAGCGCTATGCCAGCGCCTTGGCGCTGTTCGACCTTGCCGCGCCGCGCCTGCTGCCCAATACCGCCGCGCTGGGCCTGTGGCGGCTGAGCCAATCTTGCTGAGGACGCCCCCATGCCGAGCAGCAAATTCGACGCGGCCTTCGCCGCCCTGCCCCTGGTGGCGATCCTGCGCGGCATCCGGCCCGACGAGGTCGAGGCCATCGCGCTGCGCCTGTACGAGCAGGGCTTTCGCCTCATCGAGGTGCCGCTCAATTCGCCGCAGGCGCTGGACTCGATCGCCCGGCTGGCGCGCTGCCTGCCCGCAGACGCGCTGCTGGGCGCCGGCACGGTGCTGAGCCCCGACGCCGCCGACCGCGTGCGCGAGGCCGGCGGTGAGCTGATCGTGATGCCGCATGCCGACACGCGCGTGATCGCCCATGTGAAGGCGCAGGGCCTCAGCTGCGTGCCCGGCGCCGCCACGCCCACCGAGGCGCTGGCCTGCGTGGAAGCGGGCGCCGATGCGGTGAAGCTGTTCCCGGCCGAGCTGCTCACGCCCGTGGTGGTGAAGGCGATGCGCGCGGTGCTGCCGCCCGACCTGCGCCTGCTGCCGGTGGGCGGCATCACGCCGGCGGCGATGGCGGCCTACCGCGCCGCCGGCGCCGCCGGCTTCGGCCTCGGCGGCGCGCTCTATGCGCCGGGCATGACCGCCGCCGAGGTCGCCGAGCGGGCGCGCGGCTTCGTCAGCAGCTATGCGAATTCGAGATAGGTAGAGGGGAAATATCTATAGGACGGATATGCATGGCCTGGTTAAGCTGGCTGCAAATATAAATATATCGGAGATATTCGCTTGTCATCCAAGCCCCTTGCGCTGAGCCTGGCTCAGACCGCCATGCTCGGCGAAGGCCTGCAATGGCATGCCGGCAGCCAGCGCTGGTGGTGGACCGACATCGAGGCCAGCGCCCTGCATGCCTGGACGCCCGCCAGCGGCGCGCTGCTGAGCTGCCGCCTGCCGGACCGGCTCGGCTGCTTTGCCCACGCGCGCTCGGGCCGCCTGCTGCTGGGCCTGGCCAAGCGCCTGTGTCTGGCCACGCTGGCAGACCGGCAGGCCGCCGGCCCGCAGCCGACCCAGCTCACGCCGCTGCTGGCGGTGGACGCGCTGGAGCCGCGCACCCGCGTCAACGACGGCCGCTGCGACCGGCGCGGCTACTTCGTGTTCGGCACCATGAACGAGGCGCGCGAGCGCCGCCCCGTCGACACCATCGGCAGCTTCTACCAGTACTCGCTGCAGCACGGCCTGCGCCGCCTGGCATTGCCGGCGGTGGCCATCGCAAACAGCATCTGCTTCAGCCTGGACGGCCGCCGCATGTACTTCTGCGACACGCTGGCGCAGACCATCATGCAATGCGACTACGAGGCCGAGACGGCCCGGGTCGCCAATGTGCGCCGCTTCACCACCATGGACGACGCGGAGGCCTGGCCCGATGGCTCGGTGATCGATGCCGAGGGCTGCCTGTGGAATGCGCAATGGGGTGCCGGCCAGATTTGCCGTTATGCACCCGACGGCAGCCTGCTGGAACGCCATCGCGTGCCGGTGGCCAACCCCAGCTGCCCGGCGCTGGGCGGCCCGGCCGGCGACCAGCTGCTGGTGAGCACGGCGCGCCAGGGCCTGACCCGCGAGGCCCTGCAGGCGATGCCGCTCTCGGGCAGCCTGTTCGGCCTGAGCCTGGCGCGGCCGCTGGCGGTGGCCGAAACGCTGTTTGACGACACGTACCACGGAGACAAGACATGAGCCCGACAAGACGCCAGACCCTGACGGCGGGCGCCGCCTGGCTGCTGGCCGGCCCAAGCCGCGCCGCCGAGCCGCTCAAGATCGGCTTCTTGGTCAAGCAGGCCGAGGAGCCCTGGTTCCAGGACGAATGGCGTTTCGCCGAACAGGCGGCCAAGGACAAGGGCTTCAGCCTGGTGAAGATCGGCATCCCCAACGGCGAAAAGATGATGGCCGCGATCGACAACCTGGCGGCCCAGAAGGCCCAGGGCTTCGTGATCTGCGCGCCGGACGTGAAGCTGGGCATGGCGGTGGAACGCGCCGCCAAGCGCCATGGCCTCAAGGTGATGTCGGTGGACGACCAGCTGGTGGACGGCGCCGGCAAGCCCATCGCCAGCATCCCGCACATGGGCATCTCGGCCTACGAGATCGGCAGGCAGGTGGGCCAGGGCCTGGCCGAGGAGATGCGGGCGCGCGGCTGGCGTGCGGCCGAGGTGGGCGCGCTGCGGGTGGCCTTCGACCAGCTGCCCACCGCGCGCGAACGCACCCAGGGGGCGCTGGACGCGCTCAAGGCCGCCGGCCTGCCGGCGGCGAATCTGGTGGACGCGCCGCAGGCCAAGACCGATACCGAGAACGCCTTCAACGCCGCCAACATCGCCTTTACCAAGCATCCCGGCTTCAAGCGCTGGGTGGTGTTCGGCATGAACGACGAGGCGGTGCTGGGCGCCGTGCGCGCCGGCGAGGGCCGCGGTCTCAGGCAGGACGCGCTGCTGGGCATCGGCATCGGCGGCAGCCAGACCGCGCTCAACGAGTTCGCCAAGGCCGCCGCCACCGCCTTCTTCGGCACCGTGCTGATCAGCCCGCGCCGCCATGGCTACGAGACCGCCGCGCTGGTGGCGCAATGGGTGGCCGAACAGCAGGCGCCACCGCCGCTGACGCTCACCAGCGGCACGCTGATGACGCGCAAGAACCAGGCCGACGTGCGTCGGCAGATGGGCTTGTGATCGCCATGTCCACGGCCGTGCTGCGCTTCGAGAACGTCAGCAAGCAGTTCCCCGGCGTCAAGGCGCTCGACGGGGTCAGCTTCGAGGCCCATGCCGGCCGCGTGCATGGCCTGCTGGGCGAGAACGGCGCGGGCAAGAGCACGCTGCTGAAGATGCTGGGCGGCCAGTACCGCCCCGACGGCGGCCGCCTGCTGCTGAACGGCCGGCCCTGCGATTTCCACAGCGCCGGCGACGCCATCGCCGCCGGCATCGCGGTGATCCACCAGGAGCTGCAGTACGTGGCCGAGCTGAGCGTGGCCGAGAACGTGCTGCTGGGTCGCCTGCCCACGCGCTTCGGCCTGGTCGACCACGCCGAGGCGCAGCGCCGCGTGGCCGCGCAGCTGGCCGCCATCGGCATCGAGCTGGACCCGGCCGCCCGGCTCGGCGAGCTCTCGATCGCCCAGCGCCAGATGGTCGAGATCTGCAAGGCAGTCGCGCAGGACGCGCAGGTCATCGCCTTCGACGAGCCGACCAGCAGCCTCTCGCACCGCGAGAGCGAGATCCTGTTCCGCCTCGTGCACGCGCTGCGCGCCGAGGGTCGCACCCTGATCTATATCTCGCACCGCCTCGAGGAGCTGTACGCGCTCTGCGACAGCTGCACCATCTTCCGCGACGGCCGCAAGGTGGCCAGCCATGCGGTGATGGCCGAGGTGCGGCGCGAGCGCCTCATCAGCGAGATGGTGGGCCGCGAGCTCAGCGACATCTACGACTACCGCCCGCGCCCGGCCGGGCAACAGCGCCTGCAGGTGCAGGAGCTGCGCAGCCAGGCGCTGCCGCATGGCCTCTCCTTCGAGGTGCACGGCGGCGAGGTGCTGGGCTTCTTCGGCCTGGTAGGCGCCGGCCGCAGCGAGCTGATGCGCCTGCTCTATGGCGCGGACCGACGCCGTGGGGGTCAGGTCTTGCTGGACGGCGTGCCGGTCAGCGCCGCCGGGCCCGCGGCGGCGATCGCCGCCGGCATCGTGCTGTGCCCGGAGGACCGCAAGGAACAGGGCCTGCTCACGCAGGCCTCGGTGGCCGAGAACATCAACATCAGCTGCCGCCGCCATGGCCTGCTGGCGGGGCTGTTCCTGCGCCACCGGCGCGAGGCGGCGCTGGCCGACGACTTCATCCAGCGCCTGCGCATCAAGACGCCGCACCGCCGGCAGGCGGTAAGCCTGCTCTCCGGCGGCAACCAGCAGAAGGTGATCCTGGCACGCTGGCTGGCCGAGCCGGGGCTCAAGGTGCTGATACTCGACGAGCCCACGCGCGGCATCGACGTCGGCGCCAAGAACGAGATCTACCGCCTGATCCACGAGGTAGCCGCGCGCGGCTGCTGCGTGATCGTCGTTTCCAGCGAGCTGCCCGAGGTGCTGGGCATCGCCGACCGCCTGCTCGTGATGCGCGACGGCCGCATCAGCGGCGAACTGCCGCGCGCCCAGGCCAGCGAGACCGCCGCGCTGGCGCTGGCCCTGCCCGACCCTGCCTGCTCCGATTTCTGCGATTGATTGCCCCCATGAACGCTTCCACCCTCACGCCCCTGCCGACCCTGCCGGCGCGCCCCTGGCTGAAGGAGCACAGCATGACGCTGGGCTATCTGCTGCTGTTCCTGCTGCTCGCGGCCCTGGTGGAGAACTTCTTCACGGCCGCCAACATCGTCGGCCTGATGCTCTCGGTGGCGCAGATCGGCATGGTGGCCTGCACCATGATGCTGTGCCTGGCCTCGCGCGACTTCGACCTCTCCGTCGGCTCCACCATCGCCTTCGCCGGCGTGCTGGGCGCCATCATTCTGGAGCGCAGCGGCAGCCTGGGCCTGGCGCTGGGCGGCGGCCTGCTGGCGGGGGCGCTGATCGGCGCGGCCAACGGCATGCTGATCGCCTACCTGCGCGTCAATGCCCTGATCGCCACCCTGGCCACCATGCTGATGGTGCGCGGCCTGGCCTTCATCGTCAGCCGGGGCCAGGCGGTGGGCATTGCCAGCGAGGGCTTCATCGCGCTGGGCGACAGCCAGCTGCTGGGCCTGCCCCTGCCGGTCTGGACCAGCGCCGCCTGCTTCCTCGTGTTCGGCGTGCTGCTGAACCACACCGTGTTCGGGCGCAACACCCTGGCCATCGGCGGCAACCCCGAGGCCGCGCGCCTGGCCGGCGTGCGGGTGGAGCGCCTGCGTGTCTGGATCTTTGCGCTGCAGGGCCTGATCACCGCACTGGCCGGGCTGATCCTGGCGGCGCGCATCACCAGCGGCCAGCCCAACTCGGCCCAGGGCTTCGAGCTGGACGTGATCTCGGCCTGCGTGCTGGGCGGCGTCTCGCTGCAGGGCGGCCGCGCACGCATCTTCGGCGTGCTGATCGGCGTGCTCATCATGGGCACGCTGGAGAACGTGATGAACCTGCTGGACGTCGACGCCTTTTACCAATACCTGATGCGCGGCCTCATCCTGCTGGCCGCGGTGCTGCTGGACCAACTGAAGACGCGCGGAGGCCAGCATGGCTGAGGCAGTGAATCCGGGCCGGCTGCACGGCAAGGTCGCGCTGGTGACCGGCTCGACGCTGGGCATCGGCAAGGCGATCGCGCGGCGCTTCGTCGCCGAGGGCGCGCGCGTGATCCTCAACAGCCACCGCGACGACGCCGATGCCGCCGCCATCCGCGCCGAGCTGGGCGAGGCGCTGAGCCTCTTCGTCGCCGCCGACATCGCCGACGCCGCCGCGGTGCACGCCATGGTGGCGCAAGGCCTGGCGCGCTTCGGGCGGCTGGACGTGCTGGTCAACAACGCCGGCATGGACGTGTTTGCCGACCCGCTGCAGCTCACGCCCGAGCAATGGCAGCGCTGTTTCGCGGTGGACCTGGAGGGCGCCTGGAACTGCTGCCGCGCCGTGCTGCCGGCCATGCTGGCCAACGGCGCCGGCAGCATCGTCAACATCGCCTCGGTGCATGGCCACAAGATCATTCCCGGCTGCTTCCCCTACCCGGTGGCCAAGCATGCGCTGATCGGCCTGACGCGCTCGCTGGGCATCGAGTACGCGGCGCGCGGCGTGCGCGTGAACTCGATCTCGCCGGGCCTGATACGCAGCGAACGCGTGGAGGCCTGGCTGGCCGCGCTGCCCGCGGCCGAGCGCCAGCGCCAGATCGAGCTGCTGCCCTGCAAGCGCATCGGCGAGCCCGAGGAGCTGGCCTACGCGGCGCTGTTCCTGGCCAGCGACGAGGCGCGCTTCATCAACGCCAGCGACCTGCTGGTCGACGGCGGCCGCTCGCAGCTCTATCACGAGTAAGCCGACGAGACGCCCCATGTCCGACCCGCGCACCAACCGCTTTGTCCGATCGCATCTGAAGACGCGGCATCTGGTGCTGCTGGTGGAGCTGGGCCGGCATGGCTCGATCCTGCACGCGGCCCAGGCCG
The DNA here is from genome assembly GCF_030254645.1 of Paucibacter sediminis. Taxonomy (NCBI): domain Bacteria; kingdom Pseudomonadati; phylum Pseudomonadota; class Betaproteobacteria; order Burkholderiales; family Sphaerotilaceae; genus Roseateles; species Paucibacter sediminis. Next base: position 2,519,887 of record NZ_CP116346.1, on the reverse strand, counting down.
CGCACCTGACGCAGCCGGCCGCCTCCAAGCTGCTCGGCGAGCTGGAGCATGCGCTGGGCGTGCCGCTGTTCGAGCGCCTGCCGCGCGGCGTGCAGGCCACGCGTTATGGCGAGGTGATGATACGGCGCGCCGGCGCCGCCCTGGCCGAGATGGACGCGGCGCACCAGGAGGTCATGCAGCTGGCCTCGGGCCTGAGCGGCCGGGTCGCGGTGGGCACGGTGATGACGCCCTCCACCGGCCTGCTGCCGGAGGCCATCCAGCTACTCAAGCAGACCCATGCGCGAGTGCAGGTGGCGATCACGGTGGACACCAGCAAGCCGCTGATACAGCGCCTGCGCGAGGGCCAGCTGGACCTGGTGATCGGCCGCATCCTCGACGGCGACTCGGCCGACGAGCTCAACTTCGAGCCCATCACCGACGAGCCCCACAGCCTGATCGTGCGCGCCCAGCATCCGCTGCTGCAGCGCCCCGACCTGCGCCTGGACGATCTGGCTCAGCAGGGTTGGATCATGCCGGCGCCCGGCAGCATCCTGCGCGACCGCCTTACCGCGCTGTTCCTCGCCCATGGCCTGGGCCAGCCGGCCGAGACCATCGAGACCACCGCCCTGCCCGTCGTCATCCAGCTGCTGCTGGGCAGCGATCTGCTGGTGGCCCTGCCCGAGGAGCTGGTGCAGGCCTATCTGGATGCCGGCCTGCTGGCGGTGCTGCCCTTCGAGCTGGGCCTGCGCATGGATGTCTACGGCATCGTCACGCGCAAGCGGCACCGGCTCTCGCCGGGCGCCGAAGCCACGCTGCAGACCCTGCGCACGGTGGCGCTGCAGCGCTACGGCCGGCGCGGCCGGCTCACGCGTCCCTGAACAGCGGCTCGGGCAGGTAGAGCCCGGCGGCGCAGCGGCCGCCGAACAGGCTGCCCGAAAGCGGATGCGCCAGCAGCTCGGCCGGCGCCAGCTCCTGGCGCGCCGTGGTGACCAGCAGCCAGTCGCCCTGCGGGCCGCCCAGCGCCGGGCAACTGGGGTTGGGCACCGGCACCTCCGCATAACCCAGCAGCCGGCCGTCCGGCGCATAGCGCGCCACGCTGGCTCCGCCCCATTGCGCGTTCCACAGGCAGCCCTCGGCATCGATCACCGCACCGTCGGGCCAGCCGTGGGCGCGCGCCACGCGCGTGAACAGGCGCGGCTGCGCCACCGCGGCCCGCTCGGCGTCGTAATCGCATTGCATGATGCTGCGGCTGGTGGTGTCGCAGTAGTACATGCGCGTGCCATCCGGGCTGAAGCAGATGCTGTTGGCGATCGCCACCGCCGGCAGGGCCAGGCGGCGCAGGCCGTGGCGCGCGGAGTATTGGTAGAAGCCGCCCACCGCCTCGCGCGGCCTGGCCTCGCTGAGCGTGCCGAACACGAAGTTGCCGGCGCGGTCGCAGCGGCCGTCGTTGCTGCGCGTACCGGCCAGCTCCGGCTCCACCGGGGTCAGGTCTTGCGTCTCCAGCGTGATCTCGCCGCAGGCCTGCGCATCCGGCAGGCGCGCCAGCACCAGGCGCTTGGCCAGCGCCAGCAAGAGGCCGCCCGAGCGGGTATGGGCAAAGCTGCCGACGCGATCGGGCAGCCGGCAGCTGAGCGTGGCGCTCGCGCCGGGCGTCCAGGCGTGGATGCAGCGCGCCTCGATGTCGGTCCACCACCAGCGGCCGCTGGGGCCATGCCATTGCAGGCCCTCGCCCAGCGTGGCGCCCTGCGCCAGGGCCAGCTCGAGACGTTCAGGCTGCACCGCGCGGCTCCAGCGTGGCCTGCGCCTGGCGGCGCGCGATCGCCGCCTGGTGGCGGCGGCGTTCATCGGGCGTGAAGGGGCGCAGCGGCGCCACCGGCACGGGCTTGTTGTCGTCGCCCACCGCCACCATGGTGAAGTAGCAGCTGTTCACATGGCGCGACTCCTGGGTGCGGATGTTCTCGGCCACCACCTTGATGCCCACCTCCATCGAGGAGCTGCCGGTGTGGTTGATGCTGGCCAGGAAGCTCACCAGCTCGCCCACATGGATGGGCTGGCGGAAGATCACGCGGTCCACCGACACCGTCACCACATAGCGGCCGGCGTAGCGGCTGGCGCAGGCATAGGCCACCTGGTCGAGCAGCTTGAGGATGTTGCCGCCATGCACATTGCCGGCGAAGTTGGCGGTGTCGGGCGTCATCAGCACCGTCATCGTGAGCTGGTGGGCGGGCAGGTCCATGGCGGCCTCTTTCAAACAGTGAAGCGATGCAGGGTGCTGCTGCGGTAGATCTCGCCGGGGCGCAGCACGGTGGAGGGCCAATCTTCGCTCACCGCGCGGTTGGGCGAGTCGGGGCTGTGCTGGGTTTCCAGGCACAGCCCATCGCCCTGGCGATAGGCCTGGCCGCCAAAGCCGCTCAGGCTGCCGTCCAGCCAGTTGCCCGAGTAGAACTGCAGCGCCGGTTCGCTGCTCAGGACCTCCATGCAGCGGCCGGAGGCGGGATCGCGCAGGCGCGCGGCCAGGTGCAGGCGGCCGTCCAGCGCATGGTCCAGCAGCCAGTTGTGGTCGTAGCCCTTGGCGATGCGCAGCTGCGCATGCGCCTGGCGGATGCGCGCCTCGATGGGCTGGGCGGTGCGGAAGTCGAAGGGCGTGCCCGCCACCTCGGCATGGCGCAGCGGGATCAGGCCCGGCCCGACCTCGCTGTAGCGGCTGGCCGGGATGCAGAGCTCATGGCCCAGCGCGGAGCCCTGGCCGGCGAGGTTGAAGTAGTCGTGGTGGGTCAGGTTGACCAGGGTGGGCGCGTCGGTCTCGCCCTCGTAGGTTATGCGCCAGCTCAGGTCTGTGCCCAGGCTGTAGCGCACCTGCACGCGCAGGCAGCCCGGAAAGCCCTGTTCACCGGCCGCGCTGGTGTAGCGCAACCGCAGCGCCACCGCCTCGCCCGGCGCGGGCGGCGCGGGCTCGGCCTGCCAGAGCTGGGTGCCGAAGCCATGCGTGCCGCCATGCAGGGTGTTGGGGCCGTCGTTGCGGTCCAGCTGGTAGGTCTGGCCGTCCAGGCAAAAGCGCCCGCCGGCGATGCGATTCGCATAGCGGCCCGCGATCACGCCGAAATGCGGGTTGCGCTGCACGTAGTCGTCCAGCGCGTCGAAGCCCAGCACCACATTGGCGACGCGGCCGCTGCGATCGGGCACCCACAGGCCGTTGACGATGCCGCCATAGCTGATGGCGCTGAGGCGCAGGCCGGCGCCGTTGTCGAGCAGGTACTCATGCACCGTGCGGCCATCGGGCAGCTGGCCATAGTCGCGGCATTGGATCGAGGGGCAGGTGCTCATGAGGAGGGCGCAGAGGGCTGGCGTTGTGGACGTGCGAGACCCCCAACAGTAGGGGGGCACATTGAAACAGTTTGTCCAACTTGATGCAACGCAACGCTGCGCCCCGCATGCGGGCAAAGACTGCCGGCAACAGGGCGCCATCGCGCGCCCGGTCGCCTGGAAGAGGAGCAACACCATGGCACGCTGGACCCGTTCTCTCGCAGCATCGCTGCTGACCCTGGGCATGGCGCTGGGCGCTGCGGCGCAGGCCCAGCCAGCGCTGCCAATGGCGGCGATCTCGGTGCCCTCGACGCCGGACGCCAGCGGCCAGATCACCATCAGGGGCCAGGCGTTGGCGGCGTTGAGCCATGTCACGGTGCGCTTCGCCCATGCGCAGGCCGCGCCCATCGACATGATGGTGCAGACCAGCGCCGGCGGCAGCTTCGCGCTCAAGTTCCAGCCGCCGCTGGCCGGCGCCTATGCCGTCACCGTGTTCGACGCCAAGGGCCAGCCGCTCGGCCAGGGCCGCTTCAGCCTGATCCGTTGAGCCCGCAGGCCGGAGTCGCCGTGAAGCCATCCTCCCTCAGGCATGCCCTGCTCGCCGGCCTGGCCGCCGCCCTGCTGAGCGGCGCCGCCGCGGCGGCCGAGCCGCAGGGGCGGCTGCTGTTCGTCTCCAACCGCGGCGGCAATGCGCAGATCCATGTGATGAACGCCGATGGCAGCGACGAGCACGCGCTGACCGCCACGCCGCAGGAGAACACCGAACCGGCCTGGTCGCCCGACGGCCGGCGCATCGCCTTCACCTCCTACCGCGACGGCAATGCCGAGATCTATGTGATGGAGGCCGACGGCAGCCATCAGCAACGCCTCACCCACGAGGCCCAGGCCGACAGCGCACCGGGCTGGACGCCCGACGGCCGCATCGTGTTCCGCTCGATGCGCCAGCGCTGGGCCAACTTCTACGCGATGAATGCCGACGGCGGCGGCCTGCAGGTGCTGAGCGCCACGCCGCAGGACAAGGGCCCGCCCACGCTCTCGCCCGACGGCGCCTGGATCGCCTATGTGGGCCATGACGACCGTGGCGGCGCGGACATCTTCATCCTGCCCAGCCGCGGCGGTACCGAGGCGCGCAATCTCACCGGCAGCCTCTCCAAGCAGGCGAAGAGCTTCCCCGCCTGGTCGCCCGACAGCCGGCGCCTGCTCTATCTGGAGAGCCAGGGCCTGGCGCTCAACGTCAAGGTCATCGACGCCGACGGCAGCCATGCCGGCAGCATCACCGACAACGTCTACACCAACGCCTACCCGGCGTGGTCGCCCGACGGGCAGCGCATCGCCTTCGTCTCCAGCCGCGAGGGCACGCGCACCGAGATGGCGCGCGGCGAGATCTATGTGATGAATGCCGACGGCAGCGCCGCCGCCAACCTCACCCGCCACCCGGATGAGGACAACTACCCGGCGTGGTCGGCCGACGGCCGCAGCATCTTCTTCGTCAGCCTGCGCGACGGCAAGGCACAGATCTACAGCGTGGCGGCCCAGGGTGGCGCGGCCACGCGCCTGACGCGCAGCGAGGGCTTCGATCTGATGATCCGCCCGCAAGCGCCGCCGCCCGCCCAGGCCACCTCCATGACAACCAGGAGCAAGCCATGAGAACCCTTCGCCGTTTCGGACCGTCCCCCGTGGCGCTGGCGCTGAGCCTGATGGTCGGCCCGGCCGCCGCCGGCAGCTGGATCTACACCAGCGATGCCGACTTCGACAAGGGCCTGGCCACCGGCGTCAACCACAGCGCGCCCAATAGCAACCAGCTGCAGCTCAATGTCACCGGCACCAGCTTCCCGGTGCTGTGGATCGCCAACGCCGGCGAAGACACCTTGTCCAAGGTCGACTCGACCCAGATCGGCGGCTCGCCCGGCCGCGAGGTGGGCCGCTACCGCACCTGGTTCAATTCCGGCGCCTATGCCCACGATGCCTGGAATGGCCCGGCGCCCTCGCGCACGGCGGTGGACGCCGCCGGCAACGCCTATGTGCTGGACCGCTGGTTCGGTGGCCACCCGACGGTGTTCAAGATCCTCGGCAGCAGCTTCATCGATCGCAACGGCAACGGCGTGCTCGACACCACGACCGGCGGCGCCGCCACCATGCTGCCCCTGGTGGACAGCAACGGCAACGGCGTGATCGACGACAGCGAGATCAGGGACGAACGCATCGCCTGGGTCAGGCGCGTGCCGGACGGCAGCTACAGCGGCGGCCTGACGCGCGTGAACGGCATCGGCCGCGCGCTCTGCATCGGCACCGACGGCAACCTCTGGGTGGGCCTCTACAACGCCTACGAGTACTACAAGATCAGCGCCGTCGACGGCCACACCATCGCCGGCCCGGTGCCGAGCGGCTCGCCGAACTATGGTTGCCTGATCGACCAGAACGGCACGCTATGGGGTGCCAGCTGGGGCAGCAGCGCGCTGATACGCATTGCCAACACGGCCAGCAACGTCGGGCCCTATCCCCTGCAGCGCATCAGCGTGCCGCAGGTCTACGGCCTCGCGCTGCGGCGCGACGCGGCCAACACCACCCACGTCATCATGGGCGGCTCCTGCAACAGCTATGTCGAGTATGTGGACGGCGCGCCCAGCTACACCCTGCCGGCGGCCATCAACTACTGCAGCTATGCGGTGGGCACCGACAACGAGGGCAATATCACCGTCAGCAAGACCAATGGCGGCGTGGTCAAGTTCGGCCCCAGCGGCAATGTGCTGTGGGACAAGGGCAGCCAGGTGGGCAGCTCGGACAGCCGCGGCGTCATCGCCGACGCCAACAACGACATCTGGCAGGTGCATCGCGGCTCGCACAATATGGCCAAGTACCGCGGCAGCAATGGCGACTTCCTCGGCGTTCTGCCGGTGGGCTACGAGCCCTATACCTACAGTGACGCGTCCGGCACCGCGGCGCTGAGCATCACCACCAAGACCGGCAGCTGGACGGTGACGCAGGACAGCGGCGCGGCCGCCACGCCCTGGGCCTCGGTGGCCTGGAATGCCACGCTGCCCTCGGGCGCCAGCCTGCTCGCCGAGGTGCGCAGCGCCGACGACCCGGCCCTGCTGCCCGGCAAGCCCTTCGCGCCCGCCCTCAGCGGTGCCACGCTGAGCGGCCAGAGCGGCCGCTACATGGAGTTGCGGCTGACGCTCAACGCCAACCCGCAGAACGAATCGCCGGTGGTCTACGACGTCACGCTCAACAGCGCCAGCCTGGTCTGCGACGTCGACCGCGACGGCGCCATCAACATCACCGACATCAACCTGATCCGCGCCGGCATCGGCCAGACGCCCAGCGCCAGCGATCCGCGCGATGCCAATGGCGACGGCAAGATCACCGTCAACGACGCGCGCACTTGCGCCCTGAAGTGCAGCAAGCCGAATTGCGCACTGTGAGGGCGCGCCGAACCGAAGAAAGCCACACCATGAGCAAGAACCTTCTGCCCGCGCTCGCGCTGAGCCTTGGCACCCTGCTGGCGACGCCGGCCAGCGCCGGCATCGTCGTGAGCTTCACGCCCTCCACCCAGCACGCCAATATCGGCGAGACGCTGAGCGTGGACGTCACGATCGCCGGCCTGGGCGCCGAGATCCTCTCGGCCTTTGACCTGAACTTCATCTTTGACGGCAGCGTCATCGGTTACGCCTACCGGCTCATCGACGCCACCAACGCCCAGCAGCAGCTGGGCAGCGCCTACGGCATCGACCCGCTTTTGGTCATCGACAGCGTCGCCCTGGGCGACTGGGGCCTGCAGGCTTCGGCCCTGGCCGACGATGCCACCGTCGCGGCCGCGCAGGCCGACAGCTTCCTGCTGGCGCACTTCGCGTTCTCGGCCGATGCCGACGGCACGAGCCTGTTCACGCTGGGCCCCGATCTCGACTTCCAGCGCAACTTCGTGGGTCTGAACGCCCTGAGCCTGGACGTGACGGTACAAGGCGCCTGCATCGCTGTGGGCACCGGTGCCTGCAATGTGCCGGAGCCGGCCAGCTACGGGCTGCTGGGCCTGGCGCTGCTGGCGGCCGGCGCACCGGGCCTGCTGCGGCGGCGCCAGCGCCCCGTCACACGTCGAGCCTGAAGCCGAGCTCGATCTCGGACGCGGGCTTGCCGCCCACGCCCCAGTTGTCGAGCGGCGGTTCATGCAGGACGATGGTGATGTCGGTGGGCTGAATGCCCAAGGCGCCGAAGCGCTGCGCAATCTCGGCATACAGCCGGCGCTTGGCGTCCAGCGAGCGCCCGGGGAAGATCTGGATTTCCACCAGGGTGTAGTTCGCGGTCTTGCTGGGCGGCACCGGAAAATGCTCGGGCTTGTGCTCGATGTAGCGGATCTGCTTGTCGTCCTCGGGCACCTTCAGCGCCAGCAGCTGCGCTTGGTAGACGGCCTCGATAAGCGCCGCGACTTCCTCCCGCGTACGGGGGCGGCAGACCTCGATCTTTGCGATGGGCATGGGTTGAGTGGAAAGGGTCAGTGATGGGCCCGATGGTATGGGACCAGCGGCGGCGGCGGGGCGGCCACCGGCGCCTCAGGGCAGCTGCGCGCGGCGCCGCGCCTCGGCCACCGCATCCTCGCGGTTGTTGACGCCCAGCTTCGCGAAGATCGATTTCAAGTGGTACTTGACCGTCTCCGGCGAGCGCATCAGGGTGCGCGCGATCATCTTGGTGGTTTGGTCCTTGGCCAGCTCGCGCAGGATCTCGAGCTCGCGCTCGCTGAAGGTCTCGGCTGCGCTCAAGCCGCGCTGGAACAGCGTCTCCCATAGCTGCAGCGTCTGGCCGGTCCAGCGCTGCAGGGGCTCCGCCAGCTTGGGCGCCATGGCGCGCAGCTGCAGCATGGTGTCGGCGCCCAGGTCGATGAAGAGCTGCCGCGCACCGCAGCTGGCCGCCCTTTGCAACGCGTCCAGCAGCGCGGCCTCGCTCTCCGGCACGCGCTGCAGCCTCGCCAGCGCGCGCGCCCGCATGCCATGGGCGAGGATTTCCGCAAGCTGCCGGCCGGCCTGGGCGGCCAGCGTCAGCAGGCGCTCGGCGGTCTGCAGGGCCGCCGCGCCATCGGCCGCCTGCAGCTGTAGGGCGAAGCGGCTGCGCGCCAGCGCTTCCACCACCAGCCAGGGGAAGACAGCGCCCGCGGCGGCTTCCTCCCAGCGCTGCGCCAGCTGCTCGGCGTCGGCCAGGCTGGCGGCGGCCTCGCCATGGTCCTGGCGCAGTTCCAGTTCGGCCTGCACGGCGGCGGCCAGCAGGCGCAGATGCGGCAGACCTTCCTCGAAGGCCAGGTCGCGGGCCTGTTTCAGCAGCTCGATCGCCGGCCCGGGATGGCCCAGCACGAACTGGCAGCGGGCGGTGTCGACCATCGCGCCGGCCAACACCTCGAGAAAGCGCACCGACTCGGTGGGCACCAGGGTCGTCAGCAGTCCAAGCGCCTCCGTCAGCCGGCCCTGCTCGTAGAGCGCGCGCCCGAGCACCGCCGCCAGCAGCTGACCCAGCGACTTCTGGCTGTGCTTGATGTAGTTGAGATCGCGCTTCAGCGATTCGTTGGCGATCTGCTCGCAGCGCTCCAGCTCGCCGCGCGCCAAGGCATTGCAGAGCTGGTACATCCAGACCCAGGGGCTGGTGTTGAGCGGCCGGATGTCGTCATAGAGCGCGTCGACCTCGCCGACGCGGCGCTCGGCGCGATCGGTGGGCCCATAGCGCTGCAGCAGGAACAGCTCCACCGGCAACACCAGGCCGAGGAAGAGCGGATCGATCAGGCGGCGGTGCCGCCCCTCGGCGCGGGCGGCCTGCAGCTGCGCCCAGGGGCTGAAATGCAGCAGGCGCTCCGCGTCATCCAGCAGCAGCAGGCAGCGCGTCAGCCGCAGATCGACCGCCAGCTCGGCGGCCTCGGCCGGCTCTTGCAGATCGGCCTGCAGCTCGATGCGCGCGATCTCCGCCTCGGCACCCTGGGCATCATGGTCCTCGATCTGCAGGCCCAGCAGCAGCAGACGCAGCCGCGGGCGCTGCTGCTGCAGCGCGGCGGGCAGCTGGCGCAGCAGCAGCCGCACGCGCGGCTCGCCCAGCGTCACCAGCAGCCGGATCGCGCCGGCGGCCTCGATCATCTGCGCCGCCAGGTCGAAGCGCGCGGCCGCCACGGCGTGAAAGACCGCGTCATCCACCCGGCCGGCCGCCGAGAAATACGCCGCGGCGCGCAGGTGCAGCTCGGCGGCGCGGCCGGGCGCCTGCACGCTCATCCGGTGCAGCAGAAAGTCGCGCAGCAAGGGATGCAGACGCGCGCTCTGGCACGAGGCGGCGATGACGACCACCGGCTCGAGCATGGCCAGCTCCTGGATGTGGTGCAGGCTGTTGTCGTGCTGGCGGATGGCATTGGCGGCCGCCACATCGATCTCCTCCAGGATCGCCACGTCGGACAAAAAGGCCTGGCTGGCCTGGCTGAGCGTGCCCAGCACCTCCCGGGCCAGATAGTCGAACAACTGGCGGCGCGGCAGCGGGCTGTCCGCCTCGGGCGACCAGCCCTCCCCCCGCCCGCTGGCCGCGCGCAGGCGCGCCAGCTGCAGCGCGAAGGGCCAGCCCTGCGTGTAGGCCGCAACGCTCTCCAGCGCCTGGCTCGGGAAGCAGCCGGCCAGCAAGCGCTGCGTCTCCTCATGATCGAAGCGCAGCAGGTCGGCATCCAGCTGGCGCACGCGGCCGGCCAGCTGCAGGCGCGCGAGCGGGATGGCCGGCATCGAGCGGCAGGCCAGCATCACGCGCACATGCGGCGGCGCCGCCAGCGCAATGCTGCACAGCAGCTCGTCGACCGCCGCGCCGGCGGCCTGGTCGTAGTCATCGATGAACAGCGCGACCGGATCGGCAATGCCGGCAACCACCGTCGCAAAGTGATCCAGCAGCGAGCGCCCCGGCCCCGCCCTCACCTCGCTCTGCTTGAGCGCGGCCAGCAGGTTGTCGCTGAAGACCTGGGCATCGGCGTCGCGGCTGTCGCAGTTGAGCCAGGCCACCTTGACGCCTTGCTCGCGCTCGCGCTGGGCCAGCTGGGCCAGCAGCGTGGTCTTGCCGAAGCCGGCGGGCGCCACCACCAGGGTCAGCCGCGCCGAGGCCGGCGCCGCCTCGGCCACGCGTGCCATCACGCGTTGGCGCCAGAGGCTGCCTTCGATGTGGGCAATGGGCTGGAACTTCACCGTCTGGATCCTAGCGCGCCGGTGCGCGGCGCCAGTCGCGCGCCCGGCCCAGGCGCAGGCGCAGCCACTCGCTCGCCACATAGCCAAGGGCGGCACAGGCAAAGGACTCGACCGTCGGCAGCCCGGTGATCGAGGCATGGCTGAGGTCGCTGGCGATGCCGACGGCGCCGCCGAACAGGCCGGCGAGCAGGGCGTTGACATTGGCGGCGCTGTCGCTGCGGCTGTAGTCCTGGCGCCCCAGCACGAAGAAGTCGGTCAGGTAGACCGCGGCAATCGGCGGCACCACCAGGCCCAGCAGGACCAGGAAGCCGATCAGGTGCTCGGCCAGGCCGGTGAGCGCAAGCAGGGTGCCGAGCAGGCCGCAGCCGGCCACCAGCCAGCCATAGCTCAGATGGCGCAACACCGTGGCGCTGACCAGGCCGGTGGAGTAGAGGTTCACCGCATTGATGGCCCAGGTGGACAGCAGCAGGGTGACGAAGGCCGCGCCGACCAGGCCCAGGCTGGCCATGTACTTCATCGGATCGACCTCGCCGAAGGCGAGCGCCGGCAGCATCGCCAGGATCAGCGCTGCCGCGTTGCCCAGGCCGTTGCCCGCCAGGCTCACCAGCGCGCAATCGGCCGCCGAGCGCGTGTAGCGGGTGATGTCGGGCATCAGCACCACGCCCACCACCATGCCACCGATGACGGCCGAAATGCCGGTGCTGAGATCGCGGCCCTGGCCGGGCAGCGCCATCAGACCCGTCCAGCTGGCATGGTCCAGGGTGCGCCAGGCCACATAGGCGGACAGCAGCACCAGCAGCGGCGCGACCGCCACCGACAGGCGCTCGATAGCGCGAAAGCCAAACGCCGCCGTGGCCACCACCATGGCGCTGCAGACCACCGTGTAGACCCACTGCGGCAGCGGACTGGCCGACAGCCAGGCCGCCACGGTCAGGTAGCAGGTGCGCCCGAACAGCTCCGCGGTGAGCGCATACCAGCCCAGCAGCACCAGGGCCAGCGCCAGATTGACCAGCGTCGCGCCGCGCCTGCCGAACACATGCAGCACGATCATGTAGGTGGACAGGCGCGTGCGCGCCCCCATCAGCGCCGCCGGCATCGACATCGCCACCAGCACCAGGCAGCCCACCAGCACGGCGCGCAGGCCCTGCGCCAGACCCAGCGAGGCCGCCAGCTCGGCGCCCGTGTACAGGCCGGTCAGCGTGAAGGCGATGCCGATCGAGACCAGCGCCACGCGGTAGCCCGGCACCGACAGGTGCAGGGGCACGGGCGTCGTGCTGTGGGACTGCGCCGCGGCGCTCGCTGCAGGTGCGGCCTGTGCGGCAGTCGCGGCGGTATCGATGGGTGCGGGCATGGACGGGCTCTGGTTGCAGGGTTCGGCGCCGCCTGGGCAGGCAGCGATGGTCGCACGGGCGGCTCAGCGCGACAGCTCGACGGGCACGAAGTCGACGTCGTGGCCGAAGTAGCGCGGCCCCGCCAGCGCCAGGCCGGCATCGCTGCGCCAGGCCGCGTCGCAGGGAATGCCCAGCACAGCCACGCGCAGGCCGAAGCGCATCTTCTCGTTGGTGATGGGCTCACCGGTTTCGCTGTCGACCGCGCAGATCAGGTCGGGCGTGCTGGCCAGCACCCGATCGCCGCGACGCGCCAGCAGGAACTCGTTCTGGAAGCTCAGCCGCAGGCAGCCGCCGGCGTAGCCGTCCAGCCCCTCGATGTCCGCATGGCCGCGCACAAAGCCGCCGCCGGTGGCGCGCTCGACGCTTGTCACCTTGCCCGCGTGCAGCAGGCGGCCGCCGCTGGCCTGCAACAGGGCCTGCACCGGATCGGCATGCTTGGCCCTGGCATTGAAGAGCGCGTAGCCGGCGTCGAGCAGGCGGCTGATGGAGCCGCGGATGAGGGCCTTCTTGACCTGCGCGCCGCTCATCGGATACAGCGCCCCGAACACGGAACCGCCCATATCGATGGTGATGGAACGCGCGAAGCGCTCCGCGGTGGCGTTGTTGTGGGCGTCGATGATGACGCTGTTGCCCTTCTCGTCAGCCAGCGCCAGCGGCGACGCGGCGATGCCCTGCAGGGTGCACAGCGACATCTGCAGCTCGGGAAAGGCGCGCCCGATCGGGTCACCGTCCAGCAAGGGCAGCCCCAGCGCGCTGGCCGCGGCAAACGGGATGGTGGAGTTCAGCCCGCCCGCCTCGCCCGACATCAGCGCCGTGACGCGCCGCCCCAGATGGGTCTCCAGCGCCTCGACCGCGTTGAGCAAGGGCGCCAGGCTGGCCAGGCGCTCGATCACGATGGTGGGCGCGCCGATGCCGCCGACCTCGAAGACAAGCGCGTCGTCGGCCAGGCTCTCCACATCGATGAGGTGCACCGAGCCACTCTTGCGGATGGCGTTCTGTGCCAGCAACTTGCCGATATAGGGATCGCCACCGCCACCGGTGCCATAGACGGCCCCGCCCAGTGCAATCGCCTCCAGATCGGCTGCGTCAATGATTTTCATGCTTTGATCCGATTCAGTCAGTCAACAGGAGCTCGCCCACCATGCGCACCCTGATGCGCGTGAGCTGGCCCGGCAGATAGGAAAGCGGCAGGGTTTCGACATCGACCACGGCCATGCTGCCGGGGTCGGCGCCGGCGGCGATGAGCGACTCGCGCACGTCGGCGCGGATGGCCTCGATCGCCGCCTCGGCCGGCATCGCCGCCAGGTCGACGACGCGGTCTTCCTGCGCGCTCACCTGCGCCATTGCCGCGCCCACCGCGTTGGCCGCACCATGGTGCGGCGGGATGACGACGGGCAGCTCGCCCAAGCGATCGGCGCTGACCAGGATGCTGCCGCCGCCCACGATCACCACCGGCACGATCGCCGCCGAGGTCCGCACGCGCTCGATGGCATCGCTCAGGCGTTGCTGGATGCGGTCCATGCAGGCGCGCGCCTGCTGGCGATCGAGATGGGCGACGGCCGCCGCCTCGCCCAACTGCGCCAGCCCGGCCGCCACCGCCAGATCGGAGGCGGTGAGGGTGCTGCCGCCGAACACCAGCGCATCGCTGGTGAGCCGGTAACCCACGCTCTGCGGGCCGATCGACGCCAGGTCGGGCGACACCAGGCTGCCGCCGCCAAGGCCGACGCAATACACATCGGGCATGCGGAAGTTGGTGCGCACGCCGGCCAGCTCCACGGCGAGGCCCGCCTGCCGCGGAAAGCCCTTCACCAGCGCGCCGATGTCCGAGGTGGTACCGCCGATGTCGACGACGATGGCGTCCGCGCAACCCGACAGGAAGGCCGCGCCGCGCATCGAGTTGGTCGGCCCGGAAGACACGGTCATGATGGGGAAGCGGGCCGCGGTGGCCGCGCTCATCAGCGTGCCGTCGTTCTGGGTCAGAAAGAAGGGCGCGCTCACGCCGGCCGCGCGCAAGGCCGCGGCGAAGGCGTCCACGGTGAGCTGTGCGAGATCGCCCAAGGCTGCGTTCAGGATGGCGGCGTTTTCGCGCTCCAGCAGCCCCATCTGGCCGATCTGCGAGGACAGCGTGATCTGCGCCGTGGGGTAGACCTCGCGTATCAGCTGCGCGGCGGCGCGCTCCTGGCTGTCGTCCAGCGCCGAGAACACGCCGGACACCACCAGGTGCCGGATGCCGCGCCGGCTGCAGTCGGTGGCGAAGTCCTGGATCTGCCGCGGCACCAGCGGCGCGATCTCCCGGCCATCGACCTCCAGCCCCCCGTCCACCATGCGGCTGTGCACGTTCAGCGCGGCGCGCATCTCCTCCGGCCAGCCGGAGAGCGGCGGGATCGCCGTGGTGGTGGGCAACGCCAGGCGCAGCACACCGACGGCGGCCAGGCGGCGCCGCTCCACCAGCGCATTGATGAAATGCGTCGTGCCTATCATCACGGCGCCCAGCTGCGCGGCCGCGATGCCCGCGCCCGCGGTGACCTGGCGCAAGGCCTCCAGCACGCCGGTGGTGACGTCCGCCGTGGTCGGCGTCTTGACGGCATGCACCACGCGTCGCCCCTGCATCAACGCCGCATCGGTGTTGGTCCCGCCAACGTCGATTCCTACCCTGTACATAGTCCGCTCCCGATCAGAACCGTGCCCGTGCCTCGAGGCCCAGGGTGCGCCCCTGCGCCAGCGAGCCGATGTCGAAGGGCAGGCCGGTGTACTTGGCGGCGTTGTAGTCGGCGTAGTAGCGCCGGTCGCCGAGATTGCGGCCGTACAGCTCCACGCTCCAGCGCTCGCGCGCGCCCCGCAAGCCCAGACGCAGGCCCAGCAGCGTCATGCGCGGCGTCAGCGCGGCGTTGTCGGCATGCCAGTAGCGCTGGCTGCGGTGCTCGACGTCGAAGCGCAGGCTGGCACTCAGGCCGTCGCCCACCGGGCGGGCGAGCTGGACGCCCAGCGTGGCCTTGAAGGGCTGCGACTTGGGCGTGTAGTTGCCGACCGTGCTCGGGTCGACATCGTTGCGCGCGATCTTGCTGTGCGTGATGCCGACGCCACCGTCCAGCTCCAGGCCCTTGAACGGGATGTAGCGGAAATCGACGTCCAGGCCGCGGATGTTGACGCGGTCGATGTTGGCGATGATCTGATACAGATTGTCCTTGACGTAGAAGTACTGGAAGTCCTTGGAGCGGGAATGGAACAGCGCCGCGTTCAGGACCAGGCGCTGGTCCAGCAGCATGGTCTTGCTGCCGATCTCGTAGTTGCTGAGGTGTTCCGGCTTGAACTCGTCCAGGCCGGGCGTGTTGAAGCCGCCCGAGCGGAAACCGGTGCTGAAGGTGGCATAGGCCAAGGTGTCGCGGTCAAAGCGCTCGGTGAGCGTGAGCTTGGGCTGCCACGATGAGAAGCTGGCCGAGCGCGTGCCCAGCCCGGTGGCGAGATCGACCTGGCGGCGCGCGTCGCGGTCGTAGCGCAGCGCGGTGGAAAGCGTCAGGTCCTTGCGCAGGTCCAGGTCGACCTGGCCGAACGCGGCCGAGGCCCGGTTGCTGTTGTCCTCGTTGGCCAGAAAGATCTGCAGGCCCGGGTTGTCGTACTGCGCCAGCCCGCCGCCCTCGTCGCTGAACACGCGGGTTTGCAGGCTGCGCTGCGTGTGCAGGTAGTAGGCGCCGGCAATCCAGCGCAGGGGCCGGCCGTCCGGTGAGGTCAGGCGCAGCTCCTGGCTCAGCATGCGCGTGCGCAGCTCCATGCCCTGGCCGGTCTGCCCTTCGCCAAACAGGCCCTCGGGACGCTCCAGCGCATTCGAGAAGTCGTTGTCGCCACGGTAGTTCTCGATCAGCCGGGTGTAGCCGGTGATGGCGGTGAGGGCGCCCAGCGGCGTGTCGGCATCGAGCTTGAAGCTGAGATCGCGCGTGCTGCCCCAGGTCTGGCCGAGCAGGTTGGAGCGCGGTGCCCGGATGTCGCCCGCCTGGCCGCTGGGGACGATGCTGTCCCAGGTCGCGCCGGCCCTGAAGTCGGTGACGCTGGCGCGCAGATCGAGCCGCAGCTCGTTGCTGGGCATCAGCGCCAGCTTGGCGCGCAGCGTGTTGTCGTGGTCGACCGCGTCGATCGCCGCACCGAGATAGGTATTGCGCGTCAGGCCATCCGAGCGCTTGGTCTGTGCGGCCACTCGGAACAGCGCCACGTTGTCGACCAGGGCGCCGCTGAGGCCGGCGGAGAGCTCCTTCTCGGCGCCACTGCCCAGCAGCAGATTCGCGAAACCCTCCAGCTGGTTGGAGGGCTGCTTGGTCTCGATATTGATCGCACCGCCAATCGCATTGCGCCCATACAGCGCGCCCTGCGGGCCCTTCAGCACCTCGATGCGGTCGACGTCGAACAAGCTCATCTTGAGCTGCTTCTGGTTGTTCTGCGGCACGCCGTCGACGATCACCGCGACCGGCGAGTCGGCGTTGTTGACCTCGGTGACGCCTCGAATCACGACAAAGGAATTGCCGTAGGTGAAGGAGTTGTCGAAGGACATATTGGGCGTCAGGTTGATGAAGTCCTGCGTGCTCTTGATGCCGGCGTTCTCGATCTGCTTGGCCGAGAAGGCCTTCACGGCGATCGGCACGTCCTGCAGCAGCTCGTGCCGCCGCTGCGAGGTGACGACCACCCGCTCGATGCGGACCTTCTCCCCGTCCGGCTCGGTGGCGCGATCCGGCTCGGCCGCCGGCACGGCGGCATCGGCGGCGCGCGCCGCGGTGGGCAGGGTCGTCATCGCGGCCGCCAACATGGCGGCGATGGCAAGGGCAACGGGACGGCGTTGACGCGATGGGCTTGGGGACAGAGGCATCGGATTCTCCTGACGTTGGCGTAGCGGACCTGAGAGAGCGGAATTCCCGTGGCTTGGAGCTGCTGCGCAAACCGCCGCGGGGCTGGTCAGCATGTTGGCCGCCGCCCCGGCAAAGCGCCATCGAAGCGGCGGGTAGTCGCCGCCCCGCCGATGGGTAGGGCCCCCGGGCTCACCCTGTGCAGGGCCAGGGCGGTTTGCATACGAAAATGGCGGCAATGCGAATCACGAGGAATGTCCACGCGCTGCCCGGGCCGGACGCGCAGCGCGCGCTGCTCGTCTCGCTGCTGGTGCATGGCCTGCTGCTGAGCCTGACCCTGGGCGGCCAGGGGCTGGGCCTGCCGGGCCTGGGCCTGCCCTGGCAGGATCGGCGCGCCGAGGTGCCCGAGCTGCGCGTGCGCCTCGCCCCTGCACCTGCCGTCGCGCCCTCGCCCCCACCGCAGGCGCCAACCCAGCCGGCAACGCAGCCGGCACCGCCCGCGCTGCCGCCGCCTGAGCAGGCCGCCGCGCCCAAGCTGGAACAGGCGGCGGCCCAGGCACCCGCGCCGGCAGCGCTGCCGCCCACGGCCACGGCGGAGCTCAGCGCCCCGACCCTGAGCGCCGAGCCGTCCGCGGAGCTCAGCCCCGCCATCGCACCGAGCCCGGCGGTGATCGCGCTGCCGCGCGCCGACGCCGCCAGGTGGAACGTGCCGGTCCCGCCGGTGGCCGCATCCATGCCGGCGATGGCTGCCATGGCCAGCGCATCGAGCCCGCAGGTCCGGCCCGCGCCTGCCGCGCCGATGCTGCCGCCGCGCGAGGCGGCCGCGGCCATGCAGCTGCGCGCGGACCTGCGCGCCTGGGAACGCGCGCTGGAACGCGCCGAGCTTGAGCGGGCCAGGCAGGAGGCGCGCCAGCAGGCCGAGCAGCAGGAGCAGGCGCGCCAGGACGTGGCGCGCATCGAGGCCGCGCGCCTGGAGGCCCTGCGACTGGAGAGCGAACGCCAGGAGGCCGCGCGCGCGGCGGCCAGGCAGGAGGCGGCCAGACAGGAGTTGGCGCGGCAGGCCGCGGCCAAGCAGGAGGCCGCGCGACTCGAGGCGGCGCGCGTCGAGGCCACGCGGCTGGAGGCCGAGCGGCGCGAGGCACAGCGCGCCGAGGATGCCAGGCTGGAGGCGAGCAGGCAGGAGGCCGCGCGGCAGGAGCTGGCCCGACAGGAGGAAGTACGGCAGGAGGGGGTGCGCGCCGCAGCCGCACGCCAGGAGGCCGAGCGCCAGGAAGCGGCGCGGCAGTCGGCCGCCCGGCAGGAGGCGGCACGTCAGGACGCTGCCCGGCAGGAAGCCGCACGCGCCGACGCCGCCAAGCTGGCGGCCGCGCAGGCCGAGGTGGAGCAGCGCGAAGCCCGGCTCCGGGCCATCGGGCGCCAGCTGAACGAGGAGGCCGACCGGCGCGACGCGGCAGCGGCAGCGGCAGCGGCCGCGGCACGTCAGTCGCCGACGCTGCCGGCCGCGGCCAGCAGCGCGCGCCGCGGGCGCCTGTTCGGGCGCAGCGACGCCAATGCCGAACTGCTCATGTACGCGGAAGCCTGGGCCCGCAAGATCCAGTTCAACATGACGTTTGAACTGGTGCGCGAGGCGGTGAAGCAGCCCCACACCGACCCCATGGTGACGGTGGCGATACGCAGCGATGGCTCGGTGGAATCGGTGAGCTTCGTGCGTTCCAGCGGCGTGCCGGCCATCGACGAGGCGATCCGCCGCGTGGTGCAGAGCCAGGCCAACTACCCAGCCTTCCAGCCCGCGCTGGCGCGCGAATACGACGTCGTCGAGATCCGCCGCAGCTGGCACTTCGACATGGCGATCCGGCTGTACTGAGGCGCTCGCGGCGGGGTTCGCAATCCTGCCGCTTAAACTAGCCCGCCGCAACCGCACACAGGCCATGAAAAGCAGCGCACGCAAGAATGCAACGACCACCACGGGCAAGCCGGGCAGCAAGGTGACCCTGGGCATGGTGGCCGAGGCCTGCGGCGTCTCGCCCAGCACGGTGTCACGCATCCTCAACGGCACGGCGGTGGTGAGCCAGGAAAAGCGCGAGGCCGTCGATCGCGCGATTGCCGAGCTCGGCTTCATCCCCAACCCGATCGCGCGCGGCCTGGCCGGCGGGCGCACCCTGAGCGTGGGCGTGGTGACGCAGGCGATCGACAGCCCCTTCTACGGTGTGGCGCTGCGCGGCATCGAGGAGGAACTGAGCCCGGCCGGCTACAGCCCCTTGTTCGTGAGCGGCCACTGGAACGCGCAGGAGGAGCAGCGCTGTATCGACGTGCTGCGCTCGCGCCGCGTGGACGGCATCATCGTGCTGACCGGCCGCCTCAGCGACGAGGCGTTGCGCAAGCTCGCCAAGGAGCTGCCGGTGGTGGTGACCGGCCGCAGCCTCAAGGCCAGCGGCCTCTATGCGCTGGACTTCAACGATTTCGAGGGCGCGCGCCTGGCCACCCACCACCTGCTCAGCCAGGGCCACCGCCAGATCGCCTTCATCGCCGGCGACCCGGTGCACCCCGACGCCCAGGAGCGCCTGCGCGGCTACCGCGCCGCGCTGGAGGCCGCCGGCGTGCCCTACAAGCCCAGCCTGGTGCTGCCCGGCAAGTTCCATGAGGAAAGCGGCCTGATGGCGGTGGAGCGCTTGATCGACAGTCGCGAACCCTTCACGGCCATCTTTGCCGCCAACGACCAGATGGCCTTCGGCGCTTCGCTGGCCCTGCATCGGCGCGGCCTGCGCGTGCCGGAGGATGTATCGCTGGTGGGCTTCGACGATCTGGCCGGCGCCGCCCATTCGCTGCCGCCGCTCACCACCATCCACCAGGCCGCCCATGAGCTGGGCCGGCTGGCGGCGCAAGCGCTGCTGCAACTGCTGGCGGGCCAGAAGCCCAGCGGCAAGTTGCCCGAACCGCGCCTGATCGTGCGCTCGTCCACCCGGCCTCTGAAGTAGGCCCCGGCAATTACCCTCGATTGACATCGAGGCCGCCCGCCACTTATCATGAAAGCGCTTTCATAAACATCACATAACGACGGCGTCGACAGGCGCGGCGGAGACATCGGCATGCGGCTTGCGGCCCGGACCTTGGTTGGCATCTGTACGAGCGTGGGGCTGCTGGCCGGGCCGGCCGCGGCCCAGCAGAGCATCACCGTGGCCGCCTTCCCCGCCGTGGACGAGATCGTGCGCGCCGCCCTGCCGGCCTGGCAGCAGCTGCATCCGACGGTGGCGGTGAAGGTGGTGAGCCGCGAGCTCAACGACCACCACACCGCCATGACCACGGCGCTCTCCACCGCCGTCTACCTGCCCGATGTGATGGCGCTGGAGGTGGGCTATCTGGGCCGCTTTGCCCAGGGCGCCGGGCTGGAAGACCTGGCGCGCCCGCCCTACGAGCTGCGGCGCTACCAGGCGCGCTTCGTCCCCTATGCCTTCGAGCAGGCCAGCACGCCCGCCGGCGCGGTGCTGGCCGTGCCCACCGACATCGGCCCCGGCACCCTGCTCTACCGCCAGGACCTGCTCGCCAAGGCCGGCCTCGGCGAGGCCAATCTGACCGGCAGCTGGGAGGGCTATGTGGCCGCCGGCGTGAAGATCAAGGCCGCCACCGGCGCCTACCTGCTGGCCCATGCCCGCGACATGAAGGACATCCTGATACGCACCGGCATCCAGCCCGGCGAGGGCATGTACTTCGACAAGGACTCGCGCCCGCTGGTGACCACGGCGCGCTTCGTGCGCGCCTTCGAGCTGGCGCGTGCGGTGCGCCAGCAAAAGCTCGATGCGCGCGTGACCGCCTGGTCCTCCGACTGGAGCGAGGGCTTCAAACGCGGCGGCGTCGCCACCCAGATGTCGGGGGCCTGGCTGGCCGGGCATCTGAACAACTGGCTGGCGCCCAGCACACGCGGCCTGTGGCGCGCCGCGCAGCTGCCCGAGGGCGCCTTCGCGGCCTATGGCGGCACCTTCTTCGCCATCCCGCGCCTGGCCGATGCGGCCAACAAGCCGCTGGCCTGGCAGTTCATCCAGCTGATGACGCTGAACCGCGCGCGCCAGCTGGCGGCCTTCAAGTCGCAGGACGCCTTTCCAGCCCTGCTGGAGACCTATGACGACGCCTTCTTCGACGAACCCCTGGCCTTCCTGGGTGGCCAGCGCGCGCGGCGCGACTGGCGCACCGCGGCCGGCCAGATCCGCGCAGTGCAGGTGCACAAGCAGGACGCTTTTGCACGCGAGGTGATCGATACCGAGCTCGACAAGGTGCTGGAGCGCGGCAAGGCCATCGATCGCGCCCTGGCCGACGCCCAACGCCTGCTGCAGCAACGCGCGCTGCGCTGAGACAACAAGACCATGAAGCACCTCCGCCTCTCCCCGCGCTGGGCGCCCTATGCCCTGCTGGCACCCTTTCTGCTGCTGTTCCTGGTGTTCGGCCTGTTCCCGCTGGCCTTCTCGCTCTACCTCTCGTTCCAGAGCTGGGAGCCCACCAGCGGCCTGGCGGCGATGCACTACGTCGGCCTGGACAACTTCGCCTTCGCGCTGCGGGACGAATGGTTCTGGAAATCGCTCGCCAACACCGGCTGGCTGGCGCTGGCCTCCGGCCTGCCCCAGCACCTGGTGGCGATCCCGCTGGCGAGCTTTCTGCACCTGGGCTTCAAGCGCTGGCGCAATGCCGTGGTGGGGGCCTACTTCCTGCCCTACATCACCTCCTCGGTGGCCATCGCGATCCTGTTCAGCTCGCTGTTCTCGACCGACTACGGCCTCATCAACCTGCTGCTGGCGCTGCTGCGCGAAGTGCCGCTGCTGGGCGCCCTGCTGCCGGCACAGGCGGTGGACTGGCTCAACGACCCCGATGCCCTCAAGCCCGCCATCTCGATGATCGTGTTCTGGCGCTATGTGGGCTTCAACGTGGTGCTCTATCTCGCCGCCCTGCAGACCATCCCGCCCGATCTCTACGAGGCCGCCACCATGGACGGCGCCGGCCGCCTGCAGCAGTTCTTCCACATCACACTGCCCAGCATCCGGCCGATGATCTTCTTCGGCGTCACGCTGAGCGTGATCGGTGGCCTGCAGCTGTTCGAGGAGCCCTTCATCCTCACCGGCGGCAAGGGCGGCTCCGACCAGGCCGGCATGACGGCCGCGGTCTATCTCTACCGCAACGCCTTCGACTTCAACGACTTCGGCGCCGCCAGCGCGATGTCCTGGCTGCTGTTCCTGGTGGTGGCCCTGCTCACCTGGCTGACCAACCGCGCCTTCCGCCCGCGCACACGCTGAGCACGAGATGAGACGACAAGCCCAACACATGGCCCCCTGGGCCGCCTACTGTCTGGTCGGCCTCGGCACGCTCATCATGCTGGCGCCCTTCTACTTCATGTTCGTGTTCGCCACGCATTCGCGCAGCGAGATCTTCAGCCTGCCCCCACCGATGTGGTTCGGCGACGACCTGGCGAACAACCTGGCCATCCTCACCAAGCGCCTGCCGTTCTGGCGCAATCTGGGCTGGAGCCTTTATGTGGGCATCGCCTCCACGCTGCTGACCCTGCTGTTCTGCTCGATGGGCGGCTATGCCTTCGCGATGTTCGAGTTCCGCTTCAAGAAGGCCCTGTTCGCCCTGGTGATGGGCACCATGCTGCTGCCCAGCTTCATGAACATGATCCCCAGCTTCATGATCATGGATCTGCTGGGCTGGATCGATCAGCCGCGCGCCCTCTACATCCCCGGCGCCGCCAGCGCCTTCGGCATCTTCCTGATGCGCCAGTTCGTCGGCAGCGCGATTCCGCGCGAGCTGGTGGAGGCGGCGCGCATGGATGGCTGCAGCGAGCTGGGCATCTACGCGCGCATCGTGCTGCCCCTGCTCAAGCCGGCGCTGGGCACGCTCGGGCTGATCACCTTCATCGCTTCCTGGAACAACTTCATCGGGCCGCTGGTGGTGATGCGCTCGCCCGATATGTACACCCTGCCGCTCGCCCTGCGCAGCCTGCAGAGCCCGGTGGACACCGAATGGGGCGCGCTGATGGCCGGCTCGGCCATCGCCACCCTGCCGCTCATCGTGCTCTTCGTGCTGTGCTCCAAACAACTCATCTCGGGCCTCACCGTGGGCGCCGTCAAGTAATGCAACACCTGCCAGACTCATCTTCTACATCCTTCCCGCCCGGCTTCGTCTGGGGCGTGGCCACCAGCGCCTTCCAGATCGAGGGCGCCGCCAGCGCCGATGGCAAGGGCCCTTCCATCTGGGACAGCTTCTGCCGCCAGCCCGGCGCGATCGCCGACGCCAGCAACGGCGACATCGCCTGCGAGCATTACCAGCGCTGGGAGCAGGACCTGGACCTGATCGCCGGCCTGGGCGTGGATGCCTACCGCTTCTCGGTCTCCTGGCCGCGCGTACGCCCCAGCGGCAGCGGTGCCTGGAACGAGGCCGGCCTGGCCTTTTACGAGCGCCTGGTGGACGGCCTGCTGGCGCGCGGCATCAAGCCCTATCTGACGCTCAACCACTGGGACCTGCCACAGGCGCTGCAGGACATCGGCGGCTGGGGCAGCCGCGAGACGGTGCAGCGCTTTGTCGAGTACGCCTGCGGCATGGCAGCGCGCCTGGGCGACCGGGTGGTCTCGATCGCCACCCACAACGAACCCTGGGTGGTGGCGCAGCTGGGCCATGAAAGCGGTGTGTTCGCACCGGGCCTGAAGGACCGCAAGCTGGCCGCGCAGGTCTCGCACCACCTGCTGCTGAGCCACGGGCTGGCGCTGCAGGCCCTGCGCGCCCAGGGCTGCAAGGCCGAGCTGGGCATCGTGCTGAACCTCTCGCCCATGCACCCGGCCAGCGACGCGGCGGCCGACCGCGCCAAGGCCCGGCTGGAAGACGGCCGCCTGCTGCGCTGGTACATGGACCCGCTGTTCAAGGGCCGCTATCCGCAGGACGTGCTGGACGAGCTGGGCGGCGACGCACCCGCGGTGCAGCCCGCCGATATGCAGGCCATCACCGCGGCGATGGACTTCCTGGGCGTCAACTACTACTCGCGCTCGGTGGTCAGCGCGGGCCAGCCCTGGGACGTGCACAGCAGCGGCCGCGAGGTCACCGACATGGGCTGGGAGGTCTACCCCGAGGGCCTCACCGAACTGCTGCTGCGCCTGCAGCGCGACTATCCGGTGCCGCCGCTGTTCGTGACCGAAAACGGCGGCGCCTTCAAGGATGTGCTGAGCGCCGACGGCCGCGTGCACGACGAGGGCCGCACCCGCTACATCGCGGCCCACATCGCCGCGGTGGCCGAGGCCATGCGCCAGGGCGTGCGCATGGGCGGCTATATGGTGTGGAGCCTGATGGACAACTTCGAATGGGCCTCGGGCTACGAGAAGCGCTTCGGCATCGTGCATGTGGATTACGCCAGCCAGCAGCGCACGCTCAAGGACAGCGCACGCTGGTACCGCGAATTCCTGCAACAGCAGCGCGCAGTGCGCTGACAGCGAGGGCGATCAGATGGGACAAGTGACCCTGCGCGGCCTGCGCAAGCGCTACGAACAGAACGAAGTCATCCAGGGGCTGGACCTGGAGGTGCGCGATGGCGAGTTCATGGTCTTCGTCGGCCCCTCGGGCTGCGGCAAGAGCACCACGCTGCGCATGATCGCCGGCCTGGAGGAGATCAGCGGCGGCGAGCTGCTGATCGACGGCCAGCGCGCCAACGAGCTGCGCCCGGCCGACCGCGGCGCCGCCATGGTGTTCCAGAGCTACGCGCTCTACCCGCACATGACGGTGGCCGAGAACATGGGCTTCGCGCTCAAGATGGCCGGCGTGAGCAAGTCCGAGCGCCAGCAGCAGGTGGGCCGCAGCGCGGAGATCCTGCGCATCACCGAGCTGCTGGGACGCTATCCCAAGGAACTCTCGGGCGGCCAGCGCCAGCGCGTGGCGATCGGCCGCGCCATCGTGCGCAAGCCCAAGGTGTTCCTGTTCGACGAGCCGCTTTCCAATCTCGACGCCGCGCTGCGCGTGGACATGCGCATCGAACTGACGCGCCTGCACCGCGAGCTGGGCACGACGATGATTTACGTAACCCACGACCAGGTCGAAGCCATGACCATGGGCGACCGCATCGCCGTGTTCCGGCAGGGTCGCATCGAGCAGCTGGGCGCCCCGCTCACGCTCTACCAGCGCCCGGCCAACGAGTTCGTGGCCGGCTTCATCGGCGCACCGCGCATCAACTTCGTGGATCGCCCCGGGGCCGGGGCCAGCGCGGCGCACCGGCAGCTCTGGGCGCTGCTGGGCGCTGCCGCCCAGCCGGACGCACAGCGCCTGGGCCTGCGCCCCGAGCATCTGCGGCTCGCCGAGGGTGGCGTGCCCGCCAGCGTGGTGCTGGCCGAGCATCTGGGCGATGTCTCCATCGTGCACCTGCGCGTGGACGGCATCGCCGAACTGCTGACCGCCAAGCTGGCGGCCGGCGCGCCGGGCTTGCACAGCGGCGCTGCGGTCGGCCTCGCGGCCGCCGCCGGCCAGGCGCTGGGCTTTGATGCCCAGGGCCGCGGCCTGGACTGAAGAGAACCGGCGCCACGGCCATGTGGCGCGAATCACTCGCTAGGGTAAGTCTGGAGAAGGCGCGCAGCCGGACCAGTTAAATTTGAGAAAACGTGAAAGCGCTTTCAGGCATTTGAAGAAGCTGACCGACAACACATAAGGAGACCTATGAAAACCGCCCAGCAGCATCGCCAGCGGCCCGCCCGCGGCCGCCATGACGTTCAACCGGTGGCAGCAGCCTGCGCGCTGCTGTTCATCGCCGCCGGCGCCGCGCAGGCGCAGCAGGCCCAGCAGCCCGAACAGCTCGAGACCGTGGTGGTCACGGGTATCCGCCGCAGCATCGAGTCCTCGGTGGCGCTCAAGCGCGGCTCGGACTCCATCATCGAGGTGATCTCGGCCGAAGACCTGGGCAAGCTGCCCGATGCCAGCATCGCCGAATCGCTGGCACGCCTGCCCGGCCTGACCGGCCAGCGCGGCCCCGATGGGCGCGTCAATGTGATCTCGATCCGCGGCCTCTCGCCCGAGTTCTCCGGCGTGCTGCTGAACGGCCGCGAGATGGTCTCGAGCAACGACAGCCGTGCGGTGGAGTTCGACCAGTTCCCGGCCGAGCTGGTGAGCGGCGCCTCGGTCTACAAGACGCCCGACGGCACGCTGATCGGCCAGGGCCTCTCGGGCACGGTGGACATCCGCACGGTGCGGCCGCTGGACTCGCGCGGCCGCCAGATCGCCGTCAACCTGCGCGGCGAGCGCAACTCCAACGGCACCCTGGTGCCCGGCGTCGCCAGTCCCACCGGCACGCGCTTCAGCCTCTCCTATGTGGACCAGTTCGCCAACAACACCATCGGCGTGGCGGCCGGCTTCGCGCGCCTGGATTCCTCCAGCCAGACCAAGCAGACCGAGCTGGTGGAATATGGCGACTACACGCCCTTCGGCCTGCCGCTGAGCGGCAACAAGCCCGCCCAGGTGGGTGGCAACCAGGCCCTGCTGCCGATGTTCTGGACCGCCACCTCGTCCACCAAGAAGAATGTGCGCGACGGCCTGATGGTGGTGCTGGAATACAAGCCCAACGACAGCCTGCACAGCCAGCTGGACCTGTACTACTCCAAGTTCGACACCCATGAGGTGGGCGGCAAGTTCGCGCAGAGCCTGTTCGGCAACTGGTCGGCCGGCATCGCGCCCGCGCTCTCCAATGTGGGCACCACCCAGATCGGCCAGAACACCTATGCCACCAGCGCCACCACCTCGCAGCTGGTGGCCAATGTGGGCAACTTCGACACCAAACGCACCGACAATATCGCGGCGCTGGGCTGGAACACCGAACTCAAGCTCTCCGATCACTGGAAGGGCGTGGCCGACCTGAGCTACTCGCGCGACAAGCGCAACGAGCGCTACACCGAGGCCTACGGCGGCCCCTACGACCATGCCGCCAAGCAATGGACCTATGGCGCCTACCAGTGGAACGTGCCCATCGACGGCAGCCCGCAGACCTTCACGCCGGTGCAGGCTGGCTATCTGTCGAATCCCTCCAAGATGGCCTTCGGCGACGTGCAGGGCATGGACTGGGTGCCCAACGAGGCCTGGATCGGCGCGGTGCGCCACCCCGAGATCAAGGACGAGATCAAGTCGCTGCGCCTCTCGCTGAAGCGCGACCTGGACGGCTTCTTCAGCGGCCTCACCGGCGGCGTCAACTACACCGAGCGCAGCAAGGACGTGGCCAAGAACGAGGACCGCATCCTGATGTCCAAGGACGCCGCGGGCAACTACATCCGCAGCATCCCCAGCGCGGTGGTGGGCACGCCCTTCGACATGAGCTGGGCCGGCATCCCCGAGCTGCTGCGCGTGGATGTGCCGGCGCTGGTGCAGGGCGGCACGGTCTCGCTGGAGGAGGGGCAGTTCAGCAAATGGGTGGCCAACAACTCGAATGTGCGCGAGAAGGTCACCACCGCCTTCGGCAAGCTCGACATCGACAGCGAGTTCTTCGGCGTCTCGCTGCGCGGCAATGTCGGCGTGCAGGTGGCGCATGCGAAGCAGAACTCCGACGGCTGGGAATACCGCGGCAATGACGAGGCGCCGGATCCCACCCTGCTGTACAAGCGCAGCGGCGGCACCAGCTACACCGATGTGCTGCCCAGCCTGAACCTGGTGGCCGACTTCAGGAACAACTGGATCGCCCGCTTCGGCGCCGCCACCACCATCGTGCGGCCCAATATCGTCGACATGCGCGCCGGCACCAGCACGCCCTCGGTGATCGGCGACCTGGCCGGCACCCCGCATGCCGGCGAATGGACCACCGCCTATGCCGGCAACCCCGAACTCAAGCCCTGGCGCGCCACCGGCTTCGACCTCTCGGTGGAACGCTACTTCGGCAAGCGCAGCTATGTCTCGGTGGCGGCCTTCCGCAAGAACCTGCTGAGCTATATCTACAACCAGCTGACGGCGGTGGATGCCAGCGGCTTCCCGCAGGTGGCGCCTCCCGGCGTGACGCCCAAGCCGATCGCACCGCTGATCCGCCCGGCCAATGGCTCGGGCGGCAAGGTGGAGGGTTATGAGTTCGCGGCCTCGCTGGAAGGTGCCCTGCTGCACCCGGCGCTGGAAGGTTACGGCCTGGTGTTCAGCGCCTCCAAGCTGAGCAGCTCGATCCGCGACCAGAACCCCGACCCGACCGTCAGCACCGAGCGCAACGTGCCACTGAACGGCCTCTCGGGCCTGTCCAACAGCCTGACGCTTTACTACGAGAACCACGGCATCTCGGCCCGCATCAGCCAGCGCTACCGCTCGCCCTTCACGGCCACCACGCGCGACATCTTCCTGAACTCGACCACCCTGCAGCAGGCGGCCGACAAGGTGGCCGACCTGCAGCTCGGCTACGCCTTCGAGGATGGCAGCTACAAGGGGCTGTCGGTGCTGCTGCAGGTCAGCAATCTGTTCGACAAGCCCACCATGAACCGCAAGACGGTCGGCCCGAATGCCCCGGATGCCACGGGGCTCACGCCCAACTACATCCGCTACTTCGGCCGCGCCACCCTGCTGGGCGTGAACTACAAGTTCTGATCGGGCCACAATCGCCGCCATGGACAGCAACCCGCCCCTGCGCAATATCGTCATCGTCGGTGGAGGCACCGCCGGATGGATGACGGCCGCGGCATTCGCCAAGGCGCTGGGGCGGGCCTATTCGATCCGGCTGATCGAGTCCGACGAGATCGGCATCATCGGCGTCGGCGAGGCCTCCATTCCCAACCTCACCGAGTTCAACCGGGCGCTGGGCATCGACGAAGACGAGTTCCTGCGCGCCACGCGCGGTAGCTTCAAGCTGGGCATCGAGTTCGTCAACTGGGGCGCGCTGGGCGACCGCTATATCCACGGCTTCGGCAAGGTCGGCCAGATGGCCGACACCGTGCCCTTCCATCACTTCTGGCTGCGCATGGCGGCGCAGGGCAAGGCCGCGCCGCTGGGCGAGTACTCGATCAACACGGTGGCGCCGCGCCAGGCCAAGTTCATGCGCGCGCGCCACGACATGGCGGGCTCGCCGCTGGCCGAGATCGCCCATGCCTACCATTTCGATGCCGGCCTCTATGCACGCTTTCTGCGCGGCTTTGCCGAACAGCGCGGCGTGCAGCGCCTGGAGGGCAAGGTCACGCGGGTGGAGCAGTGCGACGGCGATGGCGGCATTGCCGCGATCGTGATGGAGAGTGGCGAACGCGTGGCCGGCGATTTCTTCATCGATTGCTCGGGCATGCGTGCCCTGCTGATCGAGCAGACCCTGCATGCCGGCTACGAGGACTGGTCGCACTGGCTGCCCTGCGATCGCGCCATCGCCGTGCCCTGCGAGTCGGTCAGCCCGCTGCTGCCGATGACGCGCTCCACCGCCCACGCGGCCGGCTGGCAATGGCGCATCCCGCTGCAGCACCGCATCGGCAATGGCCATGTCTACAGCAGCCGCTTCATGGACAAGGAAGAGGCCGAGGCCATCCTGCTGCGCAACCTCGATGGCGCGGCCACCGCCGCGCCGCGCCACCTGGCCTTCCGCACCGGCCGCGCCAAGACCTTCTGGGTGCGCAACTGCGTGGCGGTGGGCCTCGCCAGCGGCTTCCTGGAGCCGCTGGAATCCACCAGCATCCACCTCATCCACATGGCGGTGGCGCGCATCCTCGACTACTTCCCGCGCGCGGGTTTCGACGCCGCCGACATCGCCGAGTACAACGCCATCACCCGCGTGGAGTACGAGCGCATCCGCGACTTCCTGATCCTGCACTACAAGCTCACCCAGCGCGACGACTCCGAGTTCTGGAACTACTGCCGCAACATGCCCGTCCCCGAGGGCCTGCAGCGCAAGCTGGACCTGTTCGCCAGCAATGGCCGCGTCTACCGCGATGGCGTGGAGCTGTTCACCGAGGTCAGCTGGCTGCAGGTGATGCTGGGCCAGCGCCTGCAGCCACGCGGCTACCACCCCTTTGCCGACCTGCTGCCCGAGGCCGAGGTGCAGGCCTACCTGGACAACGTCCAGCGCGTGGTGGGCAAATGCGCCCAGGCCATGCCCACGCACGCCGAGTTCATCGCCAAGCATTGCGCCGCGCGGCTCGATTGAGAAGCGCGTCCGCCGGCTCGCGCCGCGCCCGGCTTGCATGCGGGCGGTGGCCGTAGCAACATCGCCGACACCGCCGCCGCGCACCGGGCCTTGACGACGGCTGACGGGGGACTCGTGATGATGCACACCAGACGCAAACTCCTCGCCTGCATGCTGATGGCTCTGCCTCCCTGGCGCGGGGCGACGGCCGCCGATGCCGCTAGCTTGCCGACCGATTTTGCCGAGTTTGCCGGCGGGCTGGCGCAGCCGCGCGGCCTGCTGTTCGCGCCCGACGGCAGCCTCTATGTGGCCGAGCAGCTCAGCGGCGAGATCGCGCGCATCGGTGTCGACGGGCGGCTCACGCGCATCGCGCGCGGCTTTGAAAGCCCGCACGACCTCGAACTCGACGCCGCGGGCCATCTCTACGTGGCCGACACCGGCGCCGGTCGCATCGCCAAGATCGATCGCGCTGGCGCGGTCTCGACCTTTGTCGATGAGCTCGAGTCGCCGGTCGATCTGGCGTTTGCGCCCAACGGCGAGCTCTGGGTCTGCGAGCTGACTGGCAAGGTGCGCGCCTTCGCCTCGGCGACGCGCTCGCGTACCGTCGTCGCCTTGAAGGGGCCGCATGGCCTGGCATTTGCGCGCAACGGCGACACCTTCATCAACGACTGGCGTGGCAACCAGGTCGTGCGGCTCGACGCCAAGGGCTTGTTGCATCCGTTTGCAGATCTCGCCGGCCCGGTGGGCCTGTCGTTCAGCCCGGCGGGCGAGCTGATCGTGGCGCAGCCGCAGGCGCGGCGCATCACCCGCATCGGCCCCGACGGCAGGCAGCAGCTGCTGGCCGAGGGTCTCAGGGAGCCGCGCGACCCGGTGTTCGACCGCCAGGGCCGACTCTACGTGGCCGAGACCATGGCGGGCCGGGTGCTGCGCCATGCGGGGCGCTGGTAGCGGGCCGCGCTACTTGGCGGCCTGGTACACGCGCACGTAATCGATCTCCATGCGCACCGGGAAGATGGCGTCGTCCACCGGCCCGCCCAGGTCGCCGCCGATGGCGATGTTGAGGATCAGGAACTGCGGCGCGTCAAAGGGCCATTGGGCCTTGCCGGTGCCTGCGTTCTTGTAGACGAAGTGGCTCTTGCCATCGATGCCGAAGCGCACCTGCTGGGGCGTCCAGTCCATCTGGTAGGTGTGGAAGGCGCTGCAGGCGTCGCCGACCTGGGTGGCCGCGCCCGCACCATTGCCGCCGCTGCCGGCGCTGGTGTGGGTGGTGCTGAAGACCTTGCTGGGCTCCTTGCCCACCTGTTCCATGATGTCCAGCTCGCCGGCGGCGGGCCATTCACCCTGGCTGCCGAGCATCCAGATCGCCGGCCAGGTGCCCTTGCCGCAGGGCAGCTTGGCGCGGATCTCGAAGAAACCATAGGTCCACTCCGCCTTGCCGGCGGTGATCAGGCGCGCCGAGGTATAGGGCTGGCCACCCCAGTCGGCCGCAGCGGAGAGCTGCTCCTTGCGCGCGGTGATGACCAGCTTGCCCTCCCGCTGCTCGGCGTTCTCAGCGCGCGCGGCGCTGTAGTACTGCTGCTCGTGGTTGTGCCAGCCCTGCTTGTTCATGCCGGTGTCGTAGGCCCATTTGGCGGGGTCGGGCAGGCCGGCGGGTTCGAACTCATCGGACCAGACCAGCCGGTAGCCGGCCGGCACGGCCAGGGTTTCCGGTGCGGGCACGGGTGCGGGGGCAGGCTGGGGCGCGGTGGCGCCGCCGGCACCGCCGCAGCCGCCCAGGCTCAATGCCGCCAGCAGCGGGGTGCAGGCGCGGGCAAATCGTCGGTTCATGCGTAAGCTCTCCTGTGGCTAGTGTCGTGTCGTCAACGGCGCGCGCGCCGCTCCAGCAGCTGCTCGGCGTCGGCCAGCGCCTGGCGTATCGGCTTGGCGCGGTTCAGCACCTTGTCGAGTTCGGTCTGCACCACTTCCTCGGCAAACTGGTTCTGCTTGTGCACGGGCGCGGCGCTGATGCGGCGTGCCGCCTCGCGCCAGAGCCGGCGCGCCGGCTGCCCGCCCAGAAATGGCAGGGGCTCGCTGAAGAAGGCATCCTCGTGGGTGGCCAGCAGGGCGGGGAAGGCGTCGTAGGCCTTGAAGGCCTGCAGCTGCAGCTGCGGGTCCAGCGTCATCAGGCGGATGAAGTCCCAGGCCAGCGCCTTGCGTGCCGGCGCGGCGTGGCGCGGCATCGCGTAGAAGGCCCCGCCATAGGCGGCGCTGGCGCCCTCGGGCAGCGGCGCGGCCCGCCACAGGCCGCGCGTGCCGGGGGCGATGAAGCTGTTCAGCTGCCCCGCCAGCCAGGCGCCCGAGAGCTCGGTGGCGAGGCGGCCGCGCTTGAAGCCCTCGGCCCAGTCGTTGGACCAGGCCGGCACGCGCGCGTCCAGCCCCTGCCGGCGCGCCTCCCTCGCCACCTCGAAGGCCCGCTCGAAGCGCGGCGAGTTCACCAGCACGCGCGAATCGGTATCGAAGTACAGGCCCTCGCCCGGCCGCAGGCCGCTGCGGATCAGGATGTCCTTGATCTCCTGCACATGGGCGATCAGGTAGGCGCCGGTGCGTGCCTTGATGCGCGCACCGGCGGCCACGTAATGCTCCCAGGAGCGCGTGAGATCGTCTTCGGCGAGCGCCGCGCGGCTCAGGATGTCCTGCCGGTACAGCAGGGTGCCGGGCCCGATGTCGGCCGGCATGGCCACCACCGCGCCGTTGCGCGCGACCGCCTGTTCATAGGCATAGGGCACCAGGCGCGCACGAAAGCGCTCGACCTCATAGGGCGGCTGGCGCAGATCCTCCAGCCCGCCGCCCTGGGCGAAGCGGCCGACGAAGCTGGACTCCAGCGCCATCACGTCCGGCAGGGCCACCGCGGTGGAGAGCGCCGTGGTCATGGCGGTGTGGTGGTCGCTGTACTGGCGGCTCAGCACGCGCAGCTCCACCTCGGGATGCAGGCGCTGCCAGGCCGGCGTGGCGGCGCGGGCGATTTCGTCCACCAGCGGAAAGGCGGCCACCGTGAGCACGGCGCGCGCGCCCGCGCGCACCGGCAGTGCCGCGGCGAGACCCGCCCCCAGCAAGGCGCGGCGCCGTGTCATCGTGCCAGGCCGTAGCTGGCGATGGCGCGCGGCGGCAACTCCGCCACACAGGCCAGCTCGTCGATACACAGCACAAAGCGCAGCGCCGCCTCGCTCCGGTTCAGCACTACCAGGGCCAGCTCGCCATCCATATTGAGTGCCGCCGTGCACTCCAGATCCTGCTTGCTGGCCGCGCACAGCAGGCGCTGCGCGCCGGGCCTGATGAAGCGCGCGAAATGGCCCAGGTAATGGTAGGAGCTCTGCGGCATCAGCAGCCCGCAGCTGCGGTCCGCCAGCATCGGCGCGCTGCAGAGATTGCCCACATGGTTGGGGCCGCCGGTCTCGTCCAGCAGCAGGTTCCAATCGATCCAACCCACCGTCCAGCGGTTCAGGTCGTTGATGATGTTGCGCGCATAGCGCTCGCCCAGCGCCCAGGAACCCAGGTGCGGGCCGCCCTCCTGGCAGCCCTCGGTGAAGAGCAGCTGCTTGTCGGGCCAGGCGTCGTGCACCAGCCGCACATGGTCAAAAGCATCCTCGCCATACCAGTGGAAGCCGCAGCCCCAGACATAGCGCGCCGCCTGCGCGTCTGCGTAGACGGTGTCGGCACGCTGCACCATCTGGTCGCGGTTGTGATCCCAGATGACGATCTTCACCTCGCCCAGGCCGGCGGCATGCAGCGCCGGGCCGAGATGGTCGCGCACGAAGTCGCGCTCCTCGGCGGCGCTGTAGATGCAGGAGTCCCAGCGCTGCGTGGCGTCGGGCTCGTTCTGCACCGTCACGCCCCAGACCGGCACACCCTCGGCCGCATAGGCCTGGATGAAGCGCACATAGCATTGCGCCCAGGCGGCGGCGTATTGCGGCAGCAGCTTGCCGCCCTGGTTCATCTGGCCGTTGCTCTTCATCCAGGCCGGCGGGCTCCAGGGCGAGACCAGCAGCTTGATGGGCTGCGCCGCCACCGCCTGCGCCGCCTTGATCATGGGCAGCAGGGCGCGCCGGTCGCGCTCGATCGAAAAATTCTGCAAGGTCGCATCGCCGGGCACCTCGGCATGCGCATAGTTGCCCAGCGCGAAATCGCAGCTGTTCATGTGCACGCGGCAGAGCGTGTAGCCATGGCCCTGCGCCGCATCGAAGTAAGCGTGCAGCAGGCGTTCCGCCTCGGCCCATGGCAGCTGTTGCCAGGTCACGGCGGCGGCCTCGGTGAAGGCGCCGCCAAAGCCCTCGATGCGCTGGAAGCGCTTGTCGCTGTTCACCATCAGCTGCGGCAGGCCGCGGGCGGCCTCGGCCAGATCCGCTGCTGGCCGCAAGGCCAGCGACGGTTGCGGCGCCAGCTGCAGCGCCGCGCTGCTGCCCTGGCCGAGGGCGCTGAGCACGCAGCGCAAGTCGCCGGTGCGGGAGGGGGGCGTGAAACTCATGGGCAGGAGGGCCGCGCTGCCGCGGCATGGGTGGCAAGAGGACGCTTTTGGTTTTATGAAAGCGCTTTCTTTTTTCAGAATAGGGCCTCGTCGGCCGGCGGTCAATGAGAAAAGCACGGCCCGCGTGGCGCGCCCGGCGGGGCGCCGGGTAAACCATTGCTTGATGCCTGAAAGCGCTTTCATTAACATCACGAACATGGCAAATACGGTCTCCACCCTCACCTACCCGCGGCTGCTCGGCGATATCGGCGGCACCAATGCCCGCCTGGCCTGGGCGCATGAGGCGGGTGCGCCGCTGTCCGACATCGCCAGCTACCGCTGCGCCGAGCATGGTTCGCTGGCGGCGGCCATCCAGCGCTATCTGTCGGACCATGGCAAGCAGCAGGGCCCGCGTGCCTGCGCCATCGGCATCGCCAATCCGGTCACCGGCGACGAGGTCAGGATGACCAACCACCATTGGTCCTTCTCGATCGCCTCCCTGAAGAAGGAACTGGCGGTGAACCGGCTGGCGGTGGTGAACGACTTCACGGCGCTGGCCCTCTCCCTGCCGGCCCTGGGCCCCGACGAACTGCTGCCCCTGGGCCCGGGCGCGGCGATTGCCGACGAGGCCATGGCCGTGCTGGGGCCGGGCACCGGCCTGGGGGTATCGGGGCTGCTGCCCGCGCCCGGTGGCGGCTACCTGCCGGTGGCGGGCGAAGGCGGGCACAGCACGCTGGCGGCCAACGACGCGCAGGAGGCCGCGGTGATCGAGTGGCTGCGCGGGCGCTTCGGCCATGTCTCGGCCGAGCGCGTGCTGTCCGGCCCGGGCCTGGTGAATCTCTACGAGGCGGCGGCCGGCCTGGCGGGCCAGGCCGCGCTGACGCTCACGCCGGCCGAGATCGTGGACGGCGCACGCCACAGCGGCGACCCGCTGTGCCGCCTCGCCATCGAGCTGTTCTGCCGCTTCCTCGGCAGCTTTGCCGGCAATGTGGCGCTCACGCTGGGCGCGCGCGGCGGCGTCTACATCGGCGGCGGCATCGCACCGCGCCTGCTGCCCGAGCTGCGCGCCTCGCGCTTCCGCGAGCGCTTCGAGGGCAAGGGACGCTTCCAGGCCTATCTGGCGCAGATCCCCTGCTGGCTGATCAACGCCGAGGTCTCGCCGGCCCTGATCGGCGCCTCGCGCGCGCTGGACATCGAGCGCTTCTGCGCGCGCGCCTGAGCCTCGCTCAGCGCTGGCCCGCCGACGCCCTGCCCTGGCGCCTTGCATACCAGGCGGGCCGCTCGGGCTGCGGCCGCGGGCCGATCAGCCGCACGCACTGGGCCTCGATCTCGCCGAGCAGCCGAGCCAGAAAGGCGACGAAGTCCTGCGTGGCCTCGTCGCGCCGCGCATCCGGCCGCAGCAGCGCGCTGAAGGGTGGCGCGTCGGGGCTGTCCCAGTCCAGCAGCACCGGCTGCAGCAGGCCGTCGCGCACATGGTGCCAGACCGACAGATCCGCAAAGCGGCCCACGCCCTGGCCGTGCAGCACCGCTTGCAGCGCGTCGTCGCGGCTCTCGCAGGTCAGCCAGCCGCGCACCGCCACCTCCTCGACCTCCTCGCCGCGGCGGTGGCGCCACAGATCCAGCACCGTGCCCTCGGGTGAGCGCACCAGCACGCAGTCGTGCTGCGCCAGTTCGGCGGGCCGCGCCGGCACCGCGTGGTTGCGCCAATAGGCCGGGCTGGCGCAGACGATCAGCCGGCTTTGCGCCAGCGGGCGCTTCACCAGGTCCAGCGCGCCGGGCCAGCCCAGCGCGATCAGCACGTCGAAGCCGCGCGCCTCGGCATCGGTGACGGTCAGCTGGTCCACCGTGCTCAGCTCGATCTGCACATGCGGGTGCTTGTCGCGATAGCCCGGCAGCGCCGGGATCAGCAGCGCGCGCGCCAGCAGGGCCGGCGCACCGACCACCAGGGTGCGCGCCCGCACCGGGCCGGCGGCCGCGCGCTCGGCCTCGGCCAGCTGGGCCAGCAGTGGCGCGCAGGCTTCGCGGTAGGCCGCGCCCTGTGGCGTGAGCGCCAGGCCGCGCGTGCTGCGCTCCAGCAGCCGGACGCCCAGCTCGCGCTCCAGCGCCCCCACCAGCTTGGTGACCGCCGGCACGCTGAGCTCGAAACGCCGCGCGGCCGCCGAGAAACTGCCTTCCTCGGCGGCCGCGATGAAGTACTGAAGGGCGCGCAGCTTGTCCATGCTTTAACCATTGGTTCAAACCCATTGTGCCGCGGCGGCGCTTTCTGCTTTGCCCATGCCTGCCTACAGTCCGAGCCATCGCCCCTCCTTCCCATCTCGCTGCCCACGCACCGATCGGAGCAAGCCATGCCCTCACTGCTGCAGATCACCCTCCTCGCCGCCTGCTGCCTGCTGGGCCCGGCCGGACAGGCGCATGCCACCGAAGCCGGCGCCGCCAATGCCGGCAAGGCCTTGCGCCTGCTCGTGCCGCTGCCGGCCGGAGGCCCGAGCGACTTCATCGCGCGCCAGGCCGCCCAGCATCTGTCGGAAGCGCTGGGCCAGACCGTGATCGTGGAGAACAAGCCCAGCGGCAACGGCTTGCTGGCCGCCCGCGAGGTGGCCGCCGCCGGGCCGGAGGGCCAGACCCTGCTGTATGCCCCCGGCTCGATGATCGCCACGCCCCTGCTCGCCAAGGGCTCGGGCTTCGACTGGGTGCAGGAGCTCGCGCCGCTCGGCAAGATCGGCCGCGTACCCTTCGGGCTGGCCGTGCATCCGGCGCTGCCCGCGACCACGGTTGCCGAGCT
Source organism: Paucibacter sediminis (assembly GCF_030254645.1). Classification (NCBI taxonomy): domain Bacteria; kingdom Pseudomonadati; phylum Pseudomonadota; class Betaproteobacteria; order Burkholderiales; family Sphaerotilaceae; genus Roseateles; species Paucibacter sediminis. Next base: position 2,482,879 of record NZ_CP116346.1, on the reverse strand, counting down.
GGCCACCCATGCGCGCAGCCAGCCCGGCCGGCTGAATGTGGCGACCAGCACGCCCAGCGAGATCATGGCGGCGGCGCAGTTCATGCAGGCCGCCGGCGTGGAGCTGACGCGCGTGCCCTACCGCGGCGCCACACAGGCATTGCCGGATCTGCTGGCCGGCCGCGTGCAGCTGATGTTCGGCCCGCTCGCCGCGCTGCAGGCGCAGGTCAGGGCGGGGGCGCTGCGCCTGCTGGCGGTGCTCGGCCCGGAGCGCAGCGCCGCCTTCCCCGAGGTGCCGACCATGCGCGAAGCCGGCTTCGCGGCCGTGGCGGTGCCCACCTGGCAGGCCTTGTACGTGTCGGCGCGCGTGGCCGGCACGCGCCAGCAGCAGCTCGCCCGTGCCCTCGCCACGGTGGCGGCACGGCCGGACATGCGTGCCGAGCTGGACAAGCGCCTGCTGGCCGTCGAGACCGGCTCGCCGCAGGAGCTCGCTGCCACCATCGCGCAGGACCTGGGCAGCTGGGCGGCGCTGATCGACGCCTACAAGCTGACGGCGGATTGACGCGGCCTTCAGGCACCCGGGTCGGCGATGCGGCTGCTGTTCTGCTCCACCGGCGGCGCCGGCCATCTCCAGCCGCTGCGCCCGCTCGCGCTGGCGCTGCAGCGCCAGGGCCACGCCGTCGGCTGGGTCAGCGCACCCGATGCCCTGCAAATGCTCGCCGGCCAGGGCATCGCGCTGTTCCCGGCCGGCCTGGACTTCGAGACCAGCCGGCGCCAGTTCCGCGCCCAGCACCCCGAGCTGCTCGAGCTCGAGGCTGAGCAGCGCTCGGCGCAGACCTTTCCGCGCCTCTTTGGCGGCAGCCTGGCACCGGCGATGCTGGCGGGCGTGAACGCGGCGATCGCGCAATGGCGGCCCGAGCTGATGGTGCTGGAGCCGGCGGCCCTGGCCGGACCGCTGGCCTGCGCCCTGCATGGCCTGCGCTACCTCACCCATGGCTATGGCCTGCCGCTGCCGCCCGCCTACCTGGAGGCGGCAACGCAATGCTTCGCGCCCAGCTGGGCGGCGCATGGCCTGGCCGCGCCGGCCGCGGGCGGCCTGTACCGGCATGGCTACATCGACATCGCCCCGCCCAGCCTGCAGCCGCCAGGCCACGCCGGCCCGCCGGCCCCGCGCCGGCTGGCGCTGAACCCCTACGCGCCGCGCGCCGCTGCGGGCCCGCCGCTGCCCGAGGCGCTGCAGCGCGCGCTGCAGGCCGGCAGGCGGCCGCGTGTCTACCTCAGCTTCGGCACCGTCTTCAACCGGCAGCCCGCCCTGGCGGCGGCCGCGCATGCGCTGCTGGGCCTAGGCGCCGAGCTCGTCGTCACCGTTGGCGCGGATGGCGATCCCCAGCGCTTCGCCCCCCACCTGCCGCGGCTGCATGTGCACCGCTTCATCGATCAGGCCGCCCTGCTGCCCTGCTGCGACGCGGTGGTCTCGCATGGCGGCGCCGGCACCCTGCTGGGGGCGGCCGCGCATGGCTTGCCCCAGCTCGTGCTGCCCCAGGGTGCGGACCATTTCCGCAACGCGCGCGCCCTGGCCGCGGCCGGCGCCGGCCTGGTGGTGGCGCCGGCGGCGCAGACGGCCGACGGCCTGCGTGCCGCGGCGCGGCAGCTGTTCGCCGGCGGCCCATACGCCGCCGCGGCCTGGCGCCTGGCGGCCGAGATGGCCGCGATGCCGAGCGCCGACACGCTGGCCAGCGCCCTGGCCGACGGCACGGCCCTGGCCTAACCCATTGCGAGCACGGCCTGGCTCAGCGGCTCAAACCAGCACACCGACGAGCAGCACCGCCCAGGCGGCGACGCAGGCACCGATGGACACATGGACGACGCTGGCGACGAGCAGTGCGTCGCCCCGCGAGCGGCTCAGCGCGCAAAGCCCGTGGTACAGCGTGCCACAGGAAAGGCCCAGCCCCAGCACCATGGCGCAGGACCCCAGCAGCGGATCGGGCGCCAGCACCCCCAGCCCCGAAAGCCACATCGGCACCGGGCCGATCGCGGCGAGCCGATAGGCATCGTCGTGGCCGAGCGGCAAGCCCACCGTCCTGGCCACCTGCTTGAGCAGCCAACCCAGCAAGACGAAGCTGAACACCTCGGCGATGAAGAGGAACCCCATCAGGTCCTGGACCGGCTTGCGGCTCAGCATTTCGGGCAAGTAGCCCGTCTGCCGACCGCTCGCTACCAGCAGGGACACCGGCGTCACCAGCACCGCCGGCAGGACGAGGAAAATGAACAGACGCTGCACATCGAGGCGCCGCTCGATCAGCTCGGGCCAGGCGCTATCCAGCGAGATCGGTATCCTGGACAAACTACGAAGGTTCATGCGGCACTCCCGACAAGGTGGTCTCGAGTGCGTAAACAATATCATGTTGTGATACTAAATTCAATCATGAAACCAGCATCGACGCGCGCGGGCAAGGCAAGGGCCACGGTGGGCAAGCGCGACTACGAACGCTTGTCCGATTTTCGGCATCGCCTGCGCCAGTTCCTGCGCAACAGCGAATTGCTGTGCAAGCGCTTCGGCCTGACCGCCCTGCAATACCAGCTGCTGCTGCATGTGATGGGCTTCCCCGAACGCAGCTGGGCCACGGTGAGCGAGCTGGCACAGCGGCTGCAAGCGCATCACCATGGCGTGGTGGCGCTGGTCGACCGCTGCGCCGAGCTCGGCCTGCTGGAGCGCCGACCGGGCCGCGAGGATCAGCGCGTGGTGGAGATCCATCTGCTCGAGAAGGGCGAGCGCGTGCTGGAGGAGCTGGTGGCGCTGCACAAGGGCGAGCACCGGGCGTTGCTGAAGGAGTTCGGCGCAACGCCGTGACGCAGCATTTTTTGCGCATATCGAAAACCGCTTTGCTTCGTGGCGGCGGTGGCTCGGGCTGACTAGATTGGGCGGCTTCACCGACCCTTTGCGAAGCCATGCGCCCCCAGCACCTCACCCGCCTTGCCGCCCTCCTCGCCCTCGGCCTGATCCCCTGCGCCGCCCAGGCCACCAACGGCTATTTCTCGCATGGCTACGGCGTCAAGGCGCTGGGCCAGGCCGGCGTGGGCATCGCCTGGTCGCAGGATGCGCTGGCGGCCGCCAGCAACCCGGCCGGCACCGCCCTGGTGGCGGAGCAGGCCGGGCAGCAGGCGCGCCTGGACCTGGGCCTGAGCTGGTTTGCGCCGCGCCGCAGCGCCGAGATCCAGGGCAATGCCTTCGGCCCGGATGCCAGCTATGGCGGCAACGGCAGGAAGAATTTCTTCATCCCCGAGTTCGGCTATGTGCGCGCCTTGTCGCCGCGCCTGAGCACCGGCCTGGCCGTGTACGGCAACGGCGGCATGAACACCGAGTACGCCAGCAACCCCTATGCGCGCTTCGGCGCCAGCGGCACCGCGGGGGTGAATCTGGAGCAGCTCTTCGTCGCGCCCTCGATCGCCTGGAAGCCCGGCGCCGACCATAGCCTGGGCCTGGCCGCCAACATCGCCTACCAGCGCTTTGCGGCCCAGGGCCTGGGTCTGTTCGCGGGCTTCTCGCAGGCGCCCGGCCAGCTCAGCGACCGGGGCACGGACAGCAGCCTGGGCCTGGGGTTGCGCCTGGGCTGGCAGGCACGCCTGAGCCCCGAGCTGACGCTGGGCCTGAGCTGGGCCTCCAAGGTGCGCGGCCGGTTCAAGGACTATGCCGGCCTGTTCGCCGATGGCGGGCGCTTCGACGTGCCCGAGAACTACGGCATCGGCCTGGCCTGGCAGGCCGGCCGCGACTGGACCCTGGGCGCCGATGTGCAGACGATCCGCTACAGCCGCGTGGCGGCGGTGGGCCACTCGCTGGCGCGCCTGCTGCAGGGCCAGCCCCTGGGTGCGGCCGAGGGCCCGGGCTTTGGCTGGCGCGACCTGACGGTGCTCAAGCTGGCCGTCAGCCACCAGCTCAGCCGCGAGCTGACGCTGCGCGCCGGCATCAGCCATGCGCGCCAGCCGGTGCCGGGCGGCGAGACCCTGTTCAACATCCTGGCCCCCGGTGTGGTGCAGGACCATGTCTCGCTGGGCGCGAGCTGGCAGCTCGGCGGCGGCGAGCTCAGCGGCTACCTCGCCTACGCCCCGGGCAAGACGGTGCGGGGCAGCGGCTCGATCCCGGCAGGCCTGCCGCCGGGCGGCTTCGGCGGTGGCAATGCCCATGTGCGCCTGCAGGAGACCCTGCTGGGCATCTCCTACGGCTGGCGGCTTTGATAGCTTGCCCGCGGCGGGCCGAAATGCTTTGCTGAATTTCTTGGAGGACAAGGCCCGCGCCGCGCGCAAAAAATGCACAACGCATAACGAGAGCCCTGCAACGTGAATTTCCAGCAATTGCGATCCGTCCGCGAAGCCCAGCGCCGCGACTTCAATCTCACCGAGGTGGCCAACGCCCTGCATACCTCGCAGCCCGGCGTGAGCCGCCAGATCCGCGAACTGGAGGACGAGCTGGGCATCGAGATCTTCGTGCGCGCCGGCAAGCGTCTCACCGGGCTCACCGAGCCGGGCCGCCAGGTGCTGCCCATCGTCGAGCGCCTGCTGCACGAGGCCGACAACCTGCGGCGCGCCGGCGACGACTTCGCCCGCGCCGGCAGCGGCACGCTGCGCATCGCCGCCACCCACAGCCAGGCACGCTATGCGCTGCCGCCGGTGGTGCGCGACTTCCGCGCCGCCCACCCCGACGTGCTGCTGCACATGCAGCAGGGCTCGCCGCAGCAGGTGGCGCGCCTGCTGCTGGACGGCGATGCCGATGTGGGCATCGCCACCGAGGCGCTGGCCCAGTACGACGAGCTGGTGGCCCTGCCCTGCTACCGCTGGACCCACACCGTGCTGGTACCGCCCGAGCATGCGCTGGCGCGCGAATCGGCCGAGGGTCAGGCCTTGACGCTGGAGCGGTTGGCCCAGTTCCCCATCATCACCTACGAGAGCGGCTATACCGGCCGCTCGCACATCGACGACGCCTTCCGCGCCGCCGGGCTGGAACTGAACGTGGTGCTGGTGGCCATGGATGCCGACGTCATCAAGACCTATGTGGAGCTGGGCCTGGGCGTGGGCATCGTGGCCGCCATCGCCTACGACGAGGAGCGCGACAAGCAGCTGCATCCGATCGACGGCCGCCATCTGTTCGCCGACAACATGACGCGGCTGGCGGTGCGCAAGGACGCCTATCTGCGCGACTACGTCTACGCCTTCATCTCCACCTTCGCCGCGCCGCTGACGCGCGCGACCGTGGCCGAGGCCAGGCTGGGCCTGCTGGCGGCCTGACACAAGCTGGGGCGCGCAAGGCCGCATCGCCACCCGAGCTTCGAGATCCCCGTTCTACCAACCAACACAGGAAAGCACATGACCAGCCTACGCCTGGGCGACCTCGCCCCCGACTTTGAACAGGACTCCACCGAAGGCCGCATCCGCTTTCACGCCTGGCTGGGCGAAAGCTGGGGCGTGCTGTTCTCGCACCCCGCCGACTTCACGCCCGTCTGCACCACCGAGCTCGGCCGCACGGCCAAGCTAAGGGACGAGTTCGCGCGCCGCAACGTCAAGGCCATCGCGCTCTCGGTGGACCCGGTGGACAAGCACCATGCCTGGATCGCCGACATCAACGACACGCAGGGCACCGAGCTCAACTTCCCGATCCTGGCCGATGCCGACCGCAAGGTCAGCGAGCTCTACGACCTGATCCACCCCAACGCCAGCAGTACCGCGACGGTGCGCTCGCTTTTCATCATCGATCCGGCCAAGAAGGTGCGCCTGATCATCACCTACCCGGCCAGCACCGGGCGCAACTTCGACGAAATCCTGCGCGTGATCGACTCGCTGCAACTCACCGACGAGCACAGCGTGGCGACTCCGGCCAACTGGAAGGAGGGCGACGATGTGGTGATCGTGCCCTCCTTGCAGGACCCGGCGCTGCTGAAACAGAAGTTCCCGCAGGGCTGGGACGCGGTGCGCCCCTATCTGCGCTACACCGCGGCACCAAAGCGCGCCGCCTGAGGCCGAGCCGGCAGCCGGGCCGGTGGCACGGCCTCAGGGATTGCGCGGCAGCACCGTCAGCACGCGCACGATGAAGGCGTGCAGTTCGCTCATGTAGTTCTGCAGGAACTGCCGGGTGCCCTCGTCGGTGACCTCGCCGTCGGCGGTGATGAGGCCGGGCTTGAACTGGATATAGGCCTCCACCTGGTTCATCAGGGGCGAGTTGCAGAAGCACAGCACGCCGCGCAGGCTCTGCTGTGCCACCGCGGTGCCGATGGCGCCCGGCGAGGTGCCGATCACGCCCGAGGGCTTGCGCGTGAAGGAGTTCTTGCCCCAGGGTCGGCTGGCCCAGTCAATGGCGTTCTTCAGCGCGCCCGGGATCGAGCGGTTGAATTCGGGCGTGACGAACAGCACCGCGTCGACATCGGCGATGGCCTGCTTGAAGGCGCGCGCCACCGGCGGATAGTCGGCGTCGTAATCCTGGCTGTAGAGCGGCAGGTCCCTGATGGCGATCTCGCTGAGCACCAGCTCGGGCGGCGCCAACCGCACCAGCGCCTTGGCGAGCAGGCGGTTGATGGACGTCGACGAGAGGCTGCCGACGAAATAGCCGACCTTGTAGCTGGCCATACGCTGCTCCTTGGAAGTTTGGGCTGGAGCCTGTTTCTACGCCGATGGGGGTGGGGCCACAAGCGTTTTCCGCGCGGCGGCGACGGTGATGGCCGCATGCCCGCGGTGATGCATGAACTCGCGCAGCACCAGCAGGCTCGCAGCTGCCTCGCCGCCGGGCGGCAGCCCCTGCAACGCGCCAGTCTGGCCGTGCGCGGCCAGGGCCAGGCGCTGGAACCACTGCTCGACCAGCTCCACCGTCAGGGTCGGGCCGGACACCGCGGCCCAGGCCTGCAAGGCCGGCGCCGTACTCCAGAGCGCGGCGCCGGGTGCCGCCGGAGCCACCGGAGCCCCCGGCCGCATCAACTCATCCTCGATGAAGTCGATGGCGCGCTCGATCTCGCCGGAGCGCGGCGGATCGTGCCGGAACAAGTTGCCGGCGATCTGCGTCGCTGCGGTCTCAAGCAAGGCATCCAATTCGTTAGCCTGTGATCCTGCATCGGTGGGCGGGCTGGCATTCGAGGCAAGGCGGGTCAGATCATGGGTGCTCATGGCATACCTTTCGATGTTTGGCCCGCGCGCGCCTCAGGCCTTGCGGATCCAGCTCGGCGCGATCGCCGTGCCCAGGCCGGCGCCGTAGCCGAGGTAGATGTTCAAGCCGGCCAGCGGCTCGAGGTAGCGTGCATTCTTCAGGCCACCGGCGTCGACCACCGCAAAGCCGAGGCTCTGCGCGATCGTGCTGGCGGTCAGCTTCGCGCGCTCGCTGTCGCTGGCCACGAACACCTCGACCTTGCGGCCCTGGCCGAAGTCCGGGCCCTCGGCCAACAGCTGCGCGAAGACGGTGTTGAAGGCCTTGACGAGCTCGACACCGGGAAGCGCCTTGGCGATCTCCTCGGCCGCCGAGCTGCTGTGGCCTATCGTCAGGCCCATGTAGTCGGCCGTCAGCGGGTTGGTGATGTCGATCACCACCTTGCCCTTGAGCTCGCCGACGGCCAGCAGCGCGCCGACCGCATCGGCATAGCCGGTGGCGAGGATGATGGCATCGGCGTCGGCCGCTGCGCCGGCGGAAGCCACGGCCTTGGCGCCGGGGTTGGCGGCGGCCAGCTGGGCCGCCTTGGCGCCGTTGCGTGCCGTCACGCTGACCTGGTGGCCAGCGCGGACGAGTTGGCTGACAAAGGCCGAGCCCATGGGGCCGGCGCCGATGACGGTGATCTTCATGACTTGTTTCCTCGGGTTGCTGCAGCGATTTGCTGCGATGACTGAAACTGTAGAAGCGCCGTGGATAGAGATAAACAAGCCAAACAAGGTTTGACTGTCTCGCCATACGAGACAATCCCGACCCATATGGACAGGTTCACCGAAATGCAGGCCTTCGTCGCCGTGGCCGATGCCGGCAGCTTTGTCAAAGCCGCCGAGACGCTCGGCGTCTCGAAAGCGGCGGTCTCGCGCTACCTGGCGGAACTTGAAGCGCGCCTGGGGGTCAGGCTGCTGCATCGCACCACGCGCAAGCTCTCGCTGACACCGGAAGGCGAGGTCTTCCAGGCGCGCTGCCGCGACTTGCTGAGCGGAGTCAGCGAGGCCGAAGCCGAAATCACCTCGAGCAGCGGCGAGGCCAGCGGCCTCTTGCGCATCAACGTGCCCTTCTCCTTCGGCCTGCTGCACCTCGCGCCGCTGTGGGCCGAGTTCATGGCGCAGCACCCGCAGGTGGTGCTGGACGTGACCCTGGCCGATCGCGTGGTCGACCTCGTCGAGGAGGGCTTCGACATGGCGGTGCGCATCGCGCGCCTGCCCAACTCGTCGCTGGTGAGCCGGCAGCTCACCTCAACACGCATGGTGCTGTGCGCCTCGCCGACCTATCTGCAGGCACGCGGCCACCCCGGCCACCCCTCCGAGCTGGCCGACCACGACGTGCTGACCTACAGCCTGTTCTCGATGGGCGAGCAATGGGAGTTCACGGGTTCCGAGGGGGCGGTCACGGTCAGGGTGAGGCCGCGCCTGCGCACCAACAGCGGCGACACCTGTCGTGTGGCCGCGCTGCGCCACCAGGGCATCGTGCTGCAACCCAGCTTCCTGGTCGGGCCCGACCTGCAGGCCGGCACCCTAGTGGAAGTGATGCCGGCCTGGCGCTCGATCGAGCTGGGCGTCTACGCGGTCTATCCCTCGCGCAAATTCGTCTCGCCCAAGGTCCGGCTGATGATCGATTTCCTGGCCAAGGCCTTCCGCACGCGCGCCTGGCCCGCGTGAACGCTCAGCGCCCGAAGCGCAGCGGCGCAAAGGCCGCGGCCTCGGTATAGGGCGTGCCGCCCTCGATCAGGTCGGCCAGCAGCCTGGCGCTGGCCGGCCCCAGGGTGAAGCCCTGATGGCCATGGCCGCAGTTGATCCACAGCCCGCGGTGCCGCGGCGCCGCGCTGCCGGAACAGCGCGGCATAACGCTCCACAAGCTCGCCCGGGTCGCTGACCTTGCAGGACTCCAGCCAATGCACGGCGCCCGCCAGCGGCAGGCGAAACGCCTATTCGGCCGCGGCGAGCGCGCGCCCATCCAGCGCCCAGAACCAGAATCTCTGGTGCCATGAAATCGCTGTTGCCCTCGTCAATATGGGCTAGCGACTGTAGGCGACGCGGGTGCTGGGCTATGCCTCGATGCGGCTGCTCGGGTCGCGGTCGCGCTCGTAGTGTCGGGCCAGCGGAAACGGCGGCAGCCAGGACTCGCGGCGGAGGGTCCAGATTTCGTAGCTTGGCGTCAGCTGATCGGGCGCATCCAGCGAGCCCAGGTTCACCTCGACCTCGTCGGCACTGCGCGAGAACACGGAGGAGCCGCAGCGCGGGCAGAAATGCCGCCCGGCGTACGCGCCCGTCTCGCCCTCCACCACCAGCGCCTGCTGCGGAAACACCGCCGACGCATGGAACAGCGCGCCGTGATGCTTGCGGCAATCGAGGCAGTGGCAAATGCCGACCCGGTAGGGCCGCCCCGATACCACCATGCGCACCTGGCCGCACAGGCAGCCTCCGTTGAATCGGTCCATGCTGTGTCTCCTTCCGTGCCGAGCACCGGCATCGAATGGCAGCATTTTGATTCAGGCCGTCATCTCGCGCCGCCCCCGCTCGGGCGCTCCTCGACCGGCCCCGACAGGCTGTGCAGGAAAGCGATCAGCTGCCGCGCCTCGTCATCCGACAGCCGGATCGGCTGCCGCCCCGCCACGGCGGCACCGGGGCGGGCCAGCTCGGTCTGGCCGGCGGCGGCGGCCGGTGCGCGCCGGTAATGCGCCAGCACCTCGTCCAGCGTCGCCAGTTGGCCGGCGTGCATATAGGGCGGACGCAGCGCGATATTGCGCAGCCCCGGGGTCTTGAACGCGCCCTCCATGGCGGGGTCCTGGTCGGCCATGAAGCGCAGCTCGGCGCAGGCCTCGGCCGGCGCGTCGCTGTAGCGGCCCAGGCAGTTGAACTCGTCGGCCTGCACCTTGGCGATGGCCGGCGCGCGGCCGCGGTCGGGGCGGGCGGGGTCGCGCGGCGGCACGCCGGTGTTGTGGAAATGCTGGTCGCTGAACAGCGGGCCGTTGTGGCAGGTGGAGCACTGCGCCTTGCCAATGAAGAGGCGCAGGCCCTGCACCTCGTCGCGCGACAACTGCTGCTGCCCGGCCGCATCGCCGGCCTGCAGGGCCTGCACATAGCGGTCGAAGCGCGACGCGCCGTAGGCCAGGCTGCGCTCATAGGCGGCCAGGGCCTTGCCCAGGTTGGCAAACACGCGGTTGACGCTGTCGCGCTGCGCCTCGCTCATGCGCGACCAGGCCTGGCGCTCGTCGGGCGTGCCGGCCGGGGCGGCATCGGCGGGCAGCCCGCTGAGCGGAGGGAATGGCCCGAACACGGCCTCGTAGCCGGGGCGATGGTGGCTGCGCAGTTGCTGCACCAGGCGCGTGCGGTTGCTGCCATGCTCGAGGCCGTCTTCCAGGGGCCCGAGCGCCTGCGACCACAGGCTGTCCTTGCGGCCGTCCCAGAACAGCCAGGGGCTGTGCGCCGCCGCGGGCACGCTCATGGTGCGGCGCTGGCCCGTGCCGACACCGCGGCCCAGCGCCCGGTCGTCCTGGAACTGGCGCTGCGGGTCATGGCAGCTGGCACAGGAGACCTTGCCGTCGCGCGACAGGCGCGCATCGGCGAACAGCTGCCGGCCCAGCGCCGCCGCCGCGGGCTGGTCGGCCACGGCATTGGAGGGGTCCGGCGGCGGCGCGGGCAGGCGCGCCAGGCTCATCGAGGCGAGCTGCGCGCGCTCGGCCTGCGACCAGCGCTCGCCGCCCGCGGCCTCGCGTCCGGCGCCGCAGGCGGGCAGCGCGAGCAGCATGGTGGCGATCAGCAGGGCTTGGTGCATCATGGGGTCTCCCTTCAACAAGTGCCGGCGTCAGCGCTGCAGGCCGGCGTCGGTCATGACGAGGTTGAACACGGCCTGGTCGCGCGCACCGGCCGCATCGATGTCCAGGCGCAGATCCCACCAGCCGGTCATGCTGAACTTCATGCCCTCGATCACATAGGTGCCGAGGATGGGTTCCTTGGTGACGCGCGGTTGGGTGGGCAGGCCATGGCCATGCTGCGGCATGCCGCCGGCGATGCTGATGCGCGCCTGGCTCACCGGCTGGCCCTCGGCGGTGGCGAGCTTGAGCCGCCAGGCATGCATCTGGCCGACGGCCGGGCCCTGCGCGGGCGGCTCCATCGCCACCACGAAGCGGCGCTGCACGCTCGGGTGCTGCAGGCTCAGGTCGAGGTCGGCCGGCGGGGTGCCGCAGGCCGTGAGCAGGCCCGCCAGCGCGGTGCTGGCGGCGGCGACCAGGGCGAACGAGAGGGAAGATCGAGACATGGTGAGGACTCCTTGCTGAAGCTGAACGGATTGGCGGTACGAACTTTCGTTGGCGCCGCCGCCGCGCGACAGCGGATTGCGATCGGCCGTCGGATTCCATCCGGCAAGGGTTGGGTGCGGCGATCGAACGGTCGATCCGGCCGCTCAGGCGCAGCCCGGCCCGCCGGGCGGCCCGTCGGTACCGTTCGCCACCGTTCGGTCGACAGCAGGCACCACTGCGGCACTGCCGCGCACGGCTCGTCTCATACGGCTTTCGGGCCGGCGCCGCGGCGCCGAAAGTCTGGCTGTCGACCACATCCCGTCGTCGACCAAACTCAAGGACTTTTCACCATGAACGCCAACCAGCAAACCCCCAGCACCAGCACCAACAACTGCGGCTGTGCCGCCTGCCCCGGCCAGCAATGCCCCTGCGGCTGCCAGCCAGGCGCCGCGGCGCAGGCCTGCGCCTGTGGCCCGCAATGCAAGTGCGGCGCCGATTGCGCCTGCCCCAAGGCCTGAGCCCGCGGGTGCGGCAATCCCACCCTTGCTGCCCCGCGCTTGGCGGGCGGCATGGGTGGCCCTAGAGTGGCGCTGTTGCCCGCTCAGCGATCCAGACCCGGCCCAAGCCCATCATGTCGTCTTCCAAGTTTCGAACCGCCAGCCTCTGGCCCGACACGCTCGGCGGCGCGCTGCGCATCGCCCTCGTCGCCGCGCTGGTCTGGGCCCTGGCGGCGACCCTGCTGTTCTTCCTCGCCCCGGGGCTGGAGACCTTTCCCCGGCTGCTGATGTTCTCGGAATGCGTCGGCCTGACGATGCTTGTCTGCACCCTGCTGCTCAGGCGCACGCGCCATTTTGCGCAGCTGCAGACCGGCACGCGCTGGCTGCTCACCGGCGCGATCGCGATCCCGACCGGCTATTTCGTGGGCCACCAGATCGCCTTCCTGCTGCTGGGCGAGCCGGCGCGCATGGTCGGGCTCGAGCAGGTCAGCGTGGTTCCCATCATCTTCACCGTGCTGGTCGGCGGGCTGGCGCTGCATTACTACGCCACGCGCGAGCAGCTCGCCAACGAGGCCGCCACGCGCTCGGAAGCGCAGCGCCTTGCGGTCGAAGCGCAGCTGCGCCTGCTGCGCGCGCAGCTCGAGCCGCACATGCTCTTCAACACCCTGGCCAATGTCCGCTCGCTGCTCAGGGAAGACGTGGGGCGGGCCGAGTCGATGATCGACCAGTTGATCGTGTATCTGCGCAGCGCGCTGGCGGCCTCGCAGACCGAGGCGGTGACGCTGAGCCGCGAGTTCGCGCAGCTGCGCGCCTATCTGGACATCATGTCGCTGCGCATGGGGCCCAGGCTGAGCTACCGGCTCGAATTGCCGGGCGCGCTCGAAGCCACCCTGGTGCCGCCGATGCTGCTGCAACCGCTGGTGGAGAACGCCATCAAGCATGGCCTGGAACCCAAGGTCGGCGCGGGCAGCATCGAGGTGGTGGCGCGCGCCACCGCGGCGGGCATCGAGATCCGCGTCAGCGACAGCGGCCTGGGCCTGCCGGCCGACGAAGACCCCGGCCCGTCCGCGCGCCCCGCCAACGCCAGCTATGGCCTGCAACATGTGCGCGATCGACTGCGCACCGTCTATGGCCCGGCGGCCCGGCTCAGCCTCGAGCGGCGCGAGCCCACCGGCGTTAGCGCCGTGGTGTGCATCCCCCACTGAGCCGACCCTTATCGACGCCTCGAGGAAACCGACATGACCCTGCCCGCCCCGCCGACCGCCGTGATTGCCGAAGACGAACCCGTGCTCGCGCGCACCATGTGCCGCCTGTTGGCCGAGGTATGGCCGGCGCTGCACATCGCCGGCGTGGCCGAGGACGGCCTGCAGGCCACCGAGCTGGCGCTGGGCCAGCTGCCCGACGTGATGTTTCTGGACATCAAGATGCCCGGCCGGACCGGCATCGAGGTGGCCGAGGCCGTTGCCGACGAATGGCCCGAGGGCAAGCCCGAACCGCTGTTCGTGTTCATCACCGCCTATGACGGCTTTGCCGTGTCGGCGTTCGAGCGCGCCGCGGTCGACTACCTGCTCAAGCCCGTCACCAACGAGCGCCTGCGGCAAAGCGTCGAGCGGCTCCAGGCCAGGCTGGCCGAGCGCGCCGCGTCACCGCATGCCGGGGACATGGCCGCCCTGATGCAGCGCATGCAGTCGGTGGCGACCCAGGAGGCCGCGCCGCGCGAGCGCATCAAGGTGATACGCGCCGGTGTCGGCAACACGGTGCGCATGATCCCGCTCGCCGAGGTGGTGTGCTTCGAGGCGACGGAAAAATACGTCAACGTGGTGACCCCGGCGGGCGAGGCCCTGGTGCGCATGAGCTTGCGCGAGCTGATGGCGTCGATCGACTCGGAGGACTTCATCCAGGTGCATCGCAGCGTGCTGGTGAACTCAAGCTGCATCGTGAGCGCGACGCGCGATGAGAACGGGCACTACAGCCTGAGCGTGCGCGGCCTGCAGCGGCCGCTGAAAGTCAGCCGCGCCTTCAGCCATCTGTTTCGCCCGATGTAGGCGGGCCCTGGGGCGGCGCCGGCGTCTCGGCGGCGTCCAGCCCCCAGGACATCCAGTCCTCGCCGAAGAGTTCGGACGGATGGAGCGTGGCCACGCTGCCATTGCCGCACATCATCGCGTCCGCGGGACAGTATTTGTCGCAACCCCAGCAGATGCGCGAGGGTTGCGCGGGATGGATCGGGAATCGCTTGGCCATGCGGGCACTTAAAGATACATTTTTAATGTATCTTAAGCGTTTCCCGGCCGGCGTCAAGCGCGCGCGCCGATCATCTTCCAGCCGTTGCCCGAAGGGTCGCGAAAGCCCGCGTCGACGCTGCCATAGCGCTCGACCGGCTCCTGCGTGAATTCCACCCCCAGGCCGCGCAGGCGCTCGTAGGCGGCGCGGCAGTCGTTCACCACCAGCACCAGCGGCGGCATCGCGCCCTTGGCGACCAGCGCGCGCAGTGCCTGGGCGGTGGCCTCATCCTGCATCGGCGGCCCGGGCTCGAAAAGGCCGAGCTGGAACGAGGGCTGTTCCGGGTGCTGCACCGTCAGCCAGCGGAAAGCGCCGTTGCGCACGTCGGTGTGAACGCGAAAACCCAGCTTCTCAACGTAGAACGCAAGCGCTTCGTCCTGGCTGCGCACATACAAGCCGACCACATCGATACCTTGACTCATGGAGCCTCCTGTTCATTTCGAAGGCTTGTTTGTAGCGCCCGCCGCACGGCGCCGCTTCTCCGAAACTGCGATGACCAGACCGGGGCGCTGGGCGGCGCTGACGATGCAGTGGGGCACGCGGTCGAGCTGCTGGCGCTGGGCTCGCCCGCGCTCGCGGTTGGCGCTGGGGCTCTCGCCGGTGACATCCCGAAAGGTGCGGCCGAAGGTGCCCAGGCTCTCCCAGCCGGTCTGGAAGGCGATCTCGGTGATGGGCAGCTCGGTGTCGCGCGCTCGATGCGCCGCGTCAGCAGGTAGCGGTGCGGCGGCACGCCGAAGGCCTGCTTGAAGGAACGCGCGAAATGCGCGGCGGAGACGCCGCTGACGTCGGCCAGCCGGGCCACCGGCCAGGCCTCATGCGACGCGGCATCGATGCGGTCCTTGGCGCGCAGCAAGCGGCGCAGCAGTTCGGGGTCTTGGCTTGAAGGCAGTGCGTCGGCGGGCATGGCGGCAGTCTCGGCCGCTAGCTTAGCGCCAAGACCGCTGCGCCGGCGTCTCAGGGCAGGTTGACGAAATAGCCCGTCAGCATCAACAGCGCGCCACCCGACATGGTGTCGCCGGTGCCATTGACGTGGTAGCTCGCATTGATCGGTTCGCCAGGGCCAAAGTAGGCCAGCACGTTGTGGTTGATGAAGTTGCGCGTGCCCAGCACGCCGGTTGGCCCGCGCACGCCGGTGAAGGCGAGCGTGGCATAGGTGGAGCCGCCGAAGCCGGAGCTCACGAACCCATTGGGCAGCGTGCCGGCGGCGGTATCCACATAGCCGCTGATGTGGGTCAGCACCAGGCGCTTGCCCACCGGGACCTGGGCAAAGTTGAAGACGCAGACCGTGCTGCCGCGGCAGTTCGTGTTGGCCTGGGTCTCCTGGTAGGGATTGCGCCCGGGTTCATCGATCGACTGGACCAGCGCAGCGCGGGTCTGCGCCATCGCGGCGGGAGCCCAGGACACACCAGCCATCGCGAAGGCAACGGCCATGGCTGAGGTCAGGCCGTGACGGGAAATCAAGGTCAATGTCATGTTCTTCATCCTTCGTTGGGGGCCAAGGGCCTGCGACGCCGCGCGGACCAGCCGGCGGCGCAAGCCGCCGTCAAGCCCAACAGGGCGCCGCCGGGTTCGGGCACGGTGGCCGCCTCGGGCAACGTCACCGTGAACGCGTAGTGGCCGTCGCCAAAGTAGAGCGGCCCGCCCAGGGCTGTGAAGCCATCGCCCAGAACACCACTGCCGAGGTTCTCCGCGAACGACAGGTTCTCGAAAACGCCGATCGCCAGGGTGTAGTCGCCGGCACTCAGCAGCAGGTCCTGCGTGAAGTCACCTCCCACGCTCACCGCGTGCAGGTAATTCGATGCGCTGAAGCCGGCCGTGGCCCAGTCCGTGCCGCTGAACAGCGTGAAGTAGGGATCGATGCCGCCCGCCGCAAAGCCCAGGCTGGTGACGCTCACCGTTCCGCCCAGGGCGACATGCAGCACATGCAGGGCCACGTTGTTCGCGCTTGCCAGTTCGTCGATGAACTGTGCCGCGCCCATGTCCGATGCCACGAGCGCGGTGTTGCTGGGATCGTCGAGCTTGCCGCTCAGCGAGACCACGGCGGCCAGCGCCGGCCCGGCAAGCAGGGCCAGCAGCGGCCCGGTCAACCCCCGCGAGATTCTGTTGAACATGGTGGGTACCCCGCTCGGATTCGTTGATGGCGGCCCATTCTGCGGGGGCAGGCCCGCTGAAGGGACGCGCGCCGGGGTTCATTCTTGGGGCTCCCCCCAATCCGTAAGTCCGGCGGCATGGCTTGGCTGCGTCGTCGGGATTCTTGACACCCGGCGCCATGCCATCGCCGAAGACGGGCGCAGGCTGTTGATTTCAGAGGTGATCTTCATGCGGGCATGCGGATTGCGACGCCAGGCACAGGCGCGCCTCATGGCGCGCATCTTGGACTGAACAACTGGAGCATCCATGCGCAAGCTCTACCGAAACACGGCATTGGCCGGCCTGTTGTCAGCCAGCGCGGCGTCCGCCCTGGCGGTGCCTCTCGTGACCTTTGGCTACGATGCAACGGCCAACAAGGTGGTCGTGCCAGGCAATGCGCCGGCGATAGCGCGGGCCAGCTTCGAGACGGCGCTCTCCAATCTGGGTGGTCCGTTGCTGCGCGAGGACATGGAGGGCATGAGCGTCACGGACCTCCTGAACAAGTCCCCGATTGCGTTTTCCTTCGGCAGCGTGACGGGCACGGCCGTCACCCCGTCGACTGAGGCTGTGAGCCTGCCCGTCACCGGTGTGTTCAACACCACCAGTGGTGGGTCGAAGTTCATCGATGCGACGGGCGACGTGACGATCACCTTCGGCCAGGCGCTCTCGGGTTTCGGCCTCTACCTGACCGACCTGGGTGACTTCAATGGCGCCCTGCTCACGGCGACCGTGGCGCTGGTCGGCGGCGGCACGGCGCAAGTGGATGTCCAGCGTGGTGGCGAGAATGCCAGCCTGCTGTTTTTCGGCGTCCTTGAGTCCGATCTCACTGTTCGCTATTCCAGCATCACCTTCAATACCAACGCCGATACGGGCAGCCCTGACGTGTTCGGGATGGACGACTTCGTGGGCGTGGTGCGCGTGACGGATGGGCAGGTCCCCCTGCCTTCCACCATCACCCTGCTTTGGGCGGGCCTGCTAGCGCTTGGGATGAGCCGCCGGCGAAATAGAACTTAAGGCGCGCTTTGCTTGGGCCTTGAGCGCCGGCCAGGGGCCGAGACTTCCGGCACGGCGCGGCGCCGCGCGGCAAGCCATTCGGTCGGCGTGGACCCCGTCCTCAGCACGAAGGCGCGCGTCAAGGCGTTGGGGCTGCCATAGCCCACCTCGTCCGCCACATGCTTGAGCTGCCGCCCCTTGGCCAGCAGACCTTGGGCCAGGCCGATGCGCCAGCCTTGAGATGACCCTATGTCAGCACCGCGCGCAGCAGATGGATCAGGACCAGTTCGCTCAGGCGGTCCGCGGCGGCGCCGATAGCTGCGCGATCAAGGGGCTGCCGACGGGCGCTCCGTACACCCTTGAGGCACGGCGGGTGATTCTTCCGCGCGCCGGAACAGCCAATTTCCCCATGGGTGATTTCTCAAATGCGGGGCGCTCCCTAGAGTGCCGACCCAGGCCTGCGGCATTGCGCAGGACCTGCCAACACTCCAAATCGCATCCACAAAGGAAACCCCATGAAAGCAGCCATCATCATCCTGTCGGACCCCAAGAACGGCGGCGAAGACGCCCTGGGCCGCATGTTCAACGGCCTGGCCGCCGCCTACGACTTCAAGCAGCGCGGCACCGCCGTCTCGATCTACTTCCAGGGCGCGGGCACGCGCTGGCCCGGCGTGATCAGCCAGGCCGAGCACCCGGTGCATGCGCTGTTCAAGGCCGTCGAGGGCGAGATCGCCGGCGTCTCCTGCGGTTGCGCCGATGTGTTCGGCTCGCGTGAGGACGCCGTGAAGAGCGGCTTCGATCTGATCACCGACAACAGCGTGCCCGGCACCTCCGGCCTGCCCAGCCTGGGCAAGCTGGTGGCCGACGGCTTCACCGTCTTCACCTTCTGACGCAGCGCTGAGGAGAAACGACCATGGCCTTTGCATTCCATGAGGGCGAACGCGCCGTGCAGGCACGCGCCGGCGAGGCGGCGATGGCGCTGCGCAATGCCAGCGTGATCACCGACACGGTGATCGCGGGCGCCCGCGCCTTCATCGAGAAGCAGCTCATGGTCGCCACGGCGACGCGCAACGCCGAGGGCCAGCTCTGGGCCTCGCTGCTGTCCGGGCCGCCGGGCTTTCTGCGCAGCCCGGAGGGGCGCGCGATCGAGATTCAACTCGGGGTCGAGCGCCGCCCGGCGGACGATCCCTTCTGGCAAGGCCTAGCCGCGGGATCGCGGGCCGGCCTGCTCTTCATCGAACTGGCGACACGGCGGCGCTACCGCGTGAACGGCCAGGTCGAGCATCTGGACGCCGAGATGGCGCGGCTGGGCATCGCCGAGGCCTACCCCAACTGCCCCAAGTACATCCAGCGCCGTCACCCCCGGAGTGATGCTTCGGCCCCGGCGGCCGAGCCGGCGTCGACGCGCCGCGGCCACGCGCTGGATGCCGCGGCCATGGCCCTGCTGGCCGCGGCCGACACCTTGTTCATGGCCACCGGCGCCCCCGGCGGCGAGCTCGATGCTTCGCACCGCGGCGGCCCGCCCGGCTTCATCCAGCTGCTGGATACAAGGCGCCTGCGCGTGCCCGACTACGCCGGCAACAGCATGTTCAACACCCTCGGCAACCTGGCGCTCGACCCCGCCTGCGGCCTGGTGGTGCCGGACTTCGAGCATGGCCGGCTGCTGCATCTCAGCGGCCGTGCCAGCCTGCGCTGGGACCTGCCGGATCCGCAGGGGCTCAGCGGCGGCACCCAGCGCTTCTGGGAGTTCGAGGTGGACGACTGGCTGGCGCGCCCTGCGGCGAGCGGGCTGGCCTGGGAATACCTGGACGCATCGCCCTTCTTGCCCAAGGCCTCCGCATGAAGCTCGTCGTCCATCAAATCCTGCAACATGGTGCGGCGGTGCGCGAGATCCGCCTGCGCGACCTACAGGGTCAGGTCTTGCCTGCCTGGCACGCCGGTGCGCATCTGCGCCTGCAGCTGCCGCTGGCGCAAGGCGAGCCGCTGCAACGCCATTACTCGCTGCTGGGCCCGGAGGGCGCGGCGCAGGAGTACCGCATCGCCGTGCTGCAGGACCCGAACTCGCGCGGCGGCTCCCGCTGGATTCACACCCAATTGCGCGAGGGCGCGCTGCTGGAGGTTGACGCGCCGGTTGACAGCTTCCCCCTGCAGGCCGGGCAAGGCCGCAGCGTGCTGGTAGGCGGCGGCATCGGCATCACGCCCATGCACGCCATGGCCCATGCGCTCAACGCGCGCGGGCAGGACTTCGAGCTGCACTACCTGGCGCGCAGTGCCGAGCGGCTGGTGCTGCTCGACGAACTGCGCGCCCTGCCGCACGCGCGCCTACATCTGCACGTCGGTGGCACGGCTGCCGCGCTGGACGACATGCTGGGACGCTACCAGGCCGGGGCCAGCCTGCATGGCTGCGGCCCGGTGCCGCTGCTGAACACGCTGCGCGAGCGCGGGGCTGCGCTGGGCTGGCCGGAGGCGGCGCTGCACTTCGAGAGCTTTGGCGCGCGCGCCGCCAGCGGCGACCGCCCCCTGCGCGTGCACATGGCGCTCAGCGGCAAGAGCGTGGACGTGGCGCCCGGCACCTCGATCCTGGATGCCTTGATCGCCGCCGATGCCTTCGTGCCCTATGACTGCAAACGCGGCGAATGCGGGCAATGCCACAGCCGTGTGCTGGACGGCAGCCCGCTGCATCGCGACCTCTGCCTGAGCGCGGCACAGCGCGAGCAGGGCCTGTGCATCTGCGTGGGCTGGGCCAGCAGTGCGGAACTGACGCTGGAGCTGTGAGCCCGGCGGCCCACGCAGCTCACAGACCCAGCTCGCTGAGCGATGGATGGTCGTCGGGGCGACGCCCTTGCGGCCAGTGGAACTTGCGCTCCTCGGGCTTGATCGGCAGATCATTGATGCTGGCGTGGCGCACCGCCATATAGCCGGCGGCGTCGAACTCCCAGTTCTCGTTGCCGTAAGCGCGGTACCACTGGCCGGAGTCGTCGCGCCACTCGTAGGCGAAGCGAACGGCGATGCGGTTCCCGCTCACGGCCCAGAGTTCCTTGATCAGGCGGTACTCCAGCTCCTTGGCCCATTTGCGCTCCAGAAAGGCCTGGATGGCCGCGCGGCCGTGGAAGATCTCGGCGCGGTTGCGCCAGCGGCTGTCGGCCGTGTAGGCCATGGCGACGCGCTGGGCGTCGCGGGTGTTCCAGCCGTCTTCCGCGGCGCGCACCTTCTGCATGGCGGTCTCCAGGCTGAAGGGCGGCAGCGGGGGACGGGGGGCTTCGCTTGCGTAGCTGTTCATGATGTTCATGCCTGCTGTTGGGGATGCCACAAACCGGGCATGTCGACATGCCCACGCAGGGCCTGAAGGCGCGCGATCCAGCGGCAGAGGTGGACGTATGGCGCCAGCTCGACACCACCCTCCGGCGCCAGGGCGATATAGGGGTAGATGGCAAGATCGGCGATGCTGGGCCGCTCGCCCGCGAGCAACCACGCCTGATCGCGCAACTGTGCGTCCAGCACTTGCAGCAAGGCCTGGCTGCGCTGCGTGGCCGCCTCCACATCGATGCTGCGGCCGAACTTCTTGTGCATGCGCAAGAGCGCGGGACCGTGCGCCACTTCGTTGGCGGCCGTGGACAGCCATGCCTGCAGCGCACCCAGCCGCGCCGCGTCCTCGGGCCACCAGGCCGGCCCGCCGTAACGCGCCGCCAAGTAGACCAGGATGGCCTGGCTGTCGCGCACGACCACCTCGCCATCCACCAGCACCGGCACCTGGCCGAAGGGATTCATGGCGAGGAACTCGGGCTGCTTGTGCGCGCCGCCGGTGGGCGCCAGCAACTCGTGCGGCAGCCCCAGCATGGCGAGCAGCAGGCGCACCTTGTGCGCGTTTCCGGAGAGGGGGAAGTGGTAGAGCTTCAAGGCAAACCTCGGGCAAAGCGAGCAGAACAAGCTTGCACTGTGCCGGGCTTGCCCCGCTTGCGGAACCGCCGCCGCGTGAAAGACTGAGTTGCAGCGGCCGTATCAGCGCGGCGCTCAGGCGCCCGGCCCGCAATCCAGGCAGCGCTCGACCGGCGGCGGCCCCATGCGCAGATCGCGCTGCAGCAGGCGCAGCGCGGTGCGCAAGCCCTCCTCGATGACCGGGTGGTAGAAGGGGCTGTCCAGCATCTCCTGCACGGTATCGCCGCGCTGCACCGACCAGGCCAGCAGATGCGCCAGATGCTCGGCGCGCGGGCCGAGCATCTCGGCGCCCAGCAGGCGCCCGCTGCCCTGCGCGGCATAGACATGCAGGGCACCGCGATTGACGCCCATGACACGGCTGCGCCCCTGGTCGGCAAAGGACACATGGCCCGCCAGAAAGGCCTTGCCGGCGGCCCGCAGCTCGGCATGGCTGTGGCCGGCGATGGCCATCTGCGGGTCGCTGAACACCACGGCCAGGGGCGCGCGGCGCGGCCGCACGCGCACGTCGGGCCAGCGGCCGGCGTTGTCACCGGCAATGCGGCCCTCGTCCGCCGCCTCGTGCAGCAGCTCGCGCTCGCCGTTGGCGTCGCCGGCGATGAACACGGGGGCCGTGCCGATCTGGCCGGTGTGCCGGTCGTAGGCCGGCAGGCCATCGGGGCCCAGCATCAGACCGCTGTGCTCCAGCCCCAGCCCGCTCAGGCGGGGGCGGCGCCCGGCCGCCGCCAGCACATAGTCGAAGCGCTCGGTGCGGCCGTCCAATTCCAGCAGCACTTCCTCGCCCGTACGCCGCAGCCTGGGCGTGGGCTGGTTCAGCGACAGCGCCAGTTCGGCGCCGAACAACTCGCGCGCCAAGGCCTGCAATGCCGGGTCGGTGAGGGGGCCGACGCGCTGGCTGCGGCCCAGCACCCGCACGCGCACGCCAAGGCGATGCAGGGCCTGCGCCAGCTCGAGCGCGATCACCCCGGTGCCGAGCACGAGCACGGCGCGCGGCAGGTCGTGCCAGTCGAACAGCTCGTCGTTGCGTATCAGGCGCTCGCCCAGGGCCGCAGCCCAGGCCGGCTCGATATGCGGCTCCGAGCCCGTGGCGATGACGATGCGCTCGGCGTGCACGCGATGCGCCTGAGCGTCCGCACCGCTGACTTCCAGGGTCAGCGGCGCGATGAAGCGTGCCCAGCCTCGCAGGCGGTGCTCGGGCGCCCAGCCCTCCACCGCCTCGGTCACGAAGCCGACAAAGCGATCCCGCTCGCTGCGAACCCGGGCCATCACGGCGGTGCCGTCAATGCGCGCCGGGGCATCGACGCACACCCCGAAGCGGCCCGCCTCGGCCACCGCATGCGCCGCCTCGGCCGCGGCAATCAGCAGCTTGCTGGGCATGCAGCCAACGCGGGCGCAGGTGGTGCCATAAGGGCCGCCCTCGATGGCCAGCACGCTGCTGGTGTGCGCCAAGGCGGCGCGATAGGCGGACATGCCCGCTGTGCCACTGCCAATGATGGCAACATCGACCCGGTGTTCACGCATGCATCGCTCCTTGAGGTGTCAGGGTAGTCCGGCTGGGTGCCGGTGCATTGGAAACCAGCCGCCGCGCGCCGCGCTCGGCAATGCGCTTCAGTTGAGCGCCGGGCTGGCGCGCAACCGTTCGATCGCCAGATCCAGAAATGCGCGCGCCTTCTGCGAGGCATGACGCCCCTCGCGGTGCACCAGCTGCACCGGCAGGGGCGCCGTCTCGAACTCGCTCAGCAATATCTTGAGGCGCCCTTCGCGCACATGTTCCGCGACCTGGTAGGACATCAGGCGCGACAAGCCAAAGCCAGCCACGGCGGCGGCCACCGCCGAATCATTGGTGGTGGTGATCATGCGCGGCTGCAGCTTGACGATCCTGGCTGCACCGTTCTCCACCAGGCGCCATTCGGGCGCGGGGGTGACGCCGCTGGCGGAAACAATGGTGTGGGCCGCCAGCTCGTCCGGGCTTTGCGGCTCGCCATGCCGCTCCAGATAGCTGGGCGCCGCGCAGATCACGCGCCGCACCTTGCCGACACGGATCGCCTGCATCGAAGAGTCGGGCAATTCGCCGATGCGCACGGCGATGTCCACGCCCTCGTCCATCATGTTCACGACGCGATCGAGAAACCAGCAAGAGGCCGTCACCTCGGGATAGCGCTGCAAATACTCCGTCACGATGGGGGTGACGTAGAGCGCGCCGAAGAGCACCGGCGCCGTGAGCGTCAGCCGCCCACGTGGTGCGCCGTGCAGGCCGCTCACCGATTCGTCGGCCTCGGCCAGTTCGGCCAGGATGCGCCGGCAATCTTCCACATAGCGCGCCCCCGCGTCCGTGACCCGCACCACCCGCGTGGTGCGGGTCAGCAGGCGCACGCCCAGATGGGCTTCCAGCTCGCTGATGGCCCGCGTGACCGCGGGCGGCGAGATGTTGAGCTTGCGCGCGGCGCCGGCAAAACCGTTCGCGTCCACCACCGCCGTGAACACATTGATCAGGTGCAGTCGGTCCACTGTTTCACTCCACGTAACGGTGTCTTGGATTTGCAGGTGATTCTAAGCAGCGGGCGATTCAAGGACAGTTCAGCCATTCGCTCAACACAGAGCGGATGAGACCAAACCCCAATCAACTTGCCCCTGCTACCCACCGGAGATTGAACATGTCGCGCATCAGCATCCCCAGCGTCGAAACCTCGCTCGAAGCCTCCAAGCCCCTGCTGGCAGCCGTCAAGCAGCAACTGGGCGTGGTGCCCAATCTGATGAAGCTGGTGGGCCACAGCCCCGCCGCGCTGGAAGGCTATCTGTCGCTGAACGGCGCCCTGGCCAAGGGCAAGCTGAGCGCGCAGCTGCGTGAGCGCATCGCTCTGGCCATCGCCGAATACAACGGCTGCGACTACTGTCTGTCGGCACACAGCTACCTGGCCGCCAACGTCGCCAAGATCGGTGCCGCCGAAATCGACGCCGCACGTGCGGGCCGCTCGGATGACGCGCGCAGCGCGGCGGCGCTGCACTTTGCTCGCCGCGTGGCAGAGACCCGTGGGCGCGTCTCCGACGCTGACCTGGCCGCCCTGCGCGCTGCCGACTTCGATGAAGCCAGCGTGGTCGAGATCGTGCTAAACGTGGCCCTCAACGTGCTGACCAACTACGTCAACAACGTGGCCGCCACCGACATCGATTTCCCGGCGGTGCACGCCAAGTTGGCCGCCTGAGCGCCGGCGCCACCAACCGCTGCAGCGCGTACTCAAGGATGCCCGGCGGACGCCGGCGGCTCAGTGCATCCGGCAGTGGCAATAGACGAATTGCTGGATCGCACCGGCCGGCGTCTGATGCGCCTCGCTGAGGTGCTCCAGCAACTCGAATGAGCCGCCGAACTGGGCGTGGAGTTCGCCTGGCGCGTAGCGCACCACCGGCAGGCCGCTGCATTGCGTGGGGCCCTCGGGTCCGAAGGCGGCCACGATGACATGCCCGCCGGGCCGCACCCCGCGCCGCACCCGTTCCACATAGGCCGCGCGCTGCGCCGGTTCGGTCAGGAAGTGGAACACCGCGCGGTCGTGCCAGATGTCGTAGGCGTTCTCGGGCAATTCGACCTGGGTGATGTCGCCGACGATCCAACGCACGGCATCGGCCCGCGCCTGCAGCCGCTGCTGCGCCACGGCGAGTGCGGCCGCGGAGATGTCGAGCACCGAGACCTCGAACCGCGGCTGCGCCATCAGGTCGTCGACCAGCGTCGAGGCACCGCCGCCCACATCGATCACGCGGATCGGGCCCGGGCCGGCGATCCGCCGTATCAGCGCCAGCGACTGCTGGGCATGCGGCTGGAACCAGCTGACCGTTTCGGCCGGCTTGCTCGCGTAGACCCTGTCCCAATGGTTCTTTGCTTCCATGCCAACGCCCCGTGGTGGATGAGTTGCGGATTGTCTCCCGGCCTCAGTCGCGGCGTCTCCGAGGGGGAATTTGCGTTGACTGCGGTCAACGCGGCCCGGGCACCGCCATGGCAGGCTGGCCCTGGCATCCCGCCGAACGGCAGCTATGGAGATCCCCATGGACGATCTGATGAAGCAGAAGATCCTGGCCCTGCTTGATGGCCACAGAATCATGACGATTGCGACACTGCGGCCGGACGGCTGGCCCCAGGCAACCACGGTGGGCTACGTGAACGAGGGCCTCACGCTGTGGTTTCTCTGCGGCCTCGACAGCCAGAAGGCCAGGAACCTCGCGCACGATGATCGCGTTTCGCTCACGGTTGACCATGACACGCCCGACATCATGTCGATCACCGGCCTGACGATGGCGGCGCGAGCCCAGCGCGTGAACGACCGCGCCGAGGCGGTGAAGGTCATCGCGATGCTGCCGCTGAAGTACGCCGACGCGCCGCCCGCGACCGCGCAGATGACGATGCCCAGGCCGGAGGAGGTGGCGATCTTCCGCGTGGTGCCGGAAATCGTCTCCGTGCTCGACTACACCAAGGGCTTTGCGCACACGGATCTCGTCGTCGTCTAAGGCCGGGCTCACAGCGACTTCAGGTATTCGGCCAGCTCGGCCATCTGCTGCTCCGTGAGTTGCAGCCCTCGCCTGGCGTTGTAGCGGCGTGCGACGTCGAGCAAGCTGGCGGCAGAGCCGTCATGGAAGTACGGCGCGTGCTGCCACACCCCCTTGAGCGGTGAGCTGCGGTACTGCCGGCTGGCCGAACGTGCGGCGTAGCTCGGCGTCTCCGGTTCGGCCATCGAGTCCGCGGCTGGGTGCAGGGTGCTGTTGGCATCGCTGAACAGGCTGCCGCTGTGGCAGCTTGCGCATTGGCCCTGCCCTTCGAACACCAGCTTCCCGCGGGCGGCGGCATTGGCATCAAAGCTCCCCGCCGGCGCGGGCGGGGCCGCGAGCGTCAGCTGATAGACCTGCAGCGCCGGCAGCTTGGCCGAGACCAGATCCTGGTTGCCGTTGCTGATGCTCAGCTGCAGGCGCGGCTCCGTCACCGTGCCCTGGCCACCCATTTCCGCAACGGCCACGTAGCGGTTCCAGTACGCGAGGTCCTGCCCGTCGCCGGTCACCGTGATGGCGTGCAGGCCCTTGAGACCATAGGCGGGAGGAATGACGACGGGCTTGTTCAGTCCGTCGATGTTGTGGCGCGGATCGAACTTGCCCGGCCCCCAGCTCCGGTACACCTTCTTCATTGCGTCGCTGAGCGCGGGTGACAAGGCGATGATGGCGCCGGCGTTGAGGTCGCGGTTGGCCCAGCCGTCCAGGCGCTTGCCGATGCCCGGCGCGAACGAGTTGTCGACCGTCGAATGGCATAGCGCGCAGGTGATGCCGACACGCTTGAGCACGTCCTGCCCGTTCACCGTTTCGACCGTGCCCTTGAGGCCCAGCACCGCGTCCAGCTTCAGCAGGGCGATCGTCGTCGCGGGCTTGCTCAGGTCGATGCTGCCGTTCTTGATGCCTTCGACGACGCTGGCCGGCAGCGCCTGGGCATCGACCTTCAGGCCGACGGACAGGGCCGTGGCCGGATCGACGGCCGCGCTGATGACCTCGTGCATGCGCAGGGTGTCGGTCCAATGTGCTTCGTCGCCAAAGGTGTCGTAGCGAAAGATCTGCCGCCCCTGCTCGGCCATGGCCGCCGCATCCGCTGCGGCGGTGTCGGCGGGCGAGGTCTCGTCCGCGCCGCCGCAGGCCGTCAGCGTCACGGCCGCGGCCAGCGGCAGGGCCCAGTACGTTCGCAGGCCCTTGCCCATCACCGGCCAGGCCTTGTTTGCTGTGTTGCGTTCAAGCATGTCGCTCACTCCTGATGTTTGGCCGGACTCGCGGCCCGGCATTGCGGGCTGGCGTCCAGCGCGCGAAGGTAGGCAATGAGGTCGCGCCGCTCCCGCGCGTCGGCGATGCCGTCGTAAGTCATGCTGGTGCCGGGTACGGCCGCCAGCGGTGCGGCCAGAAAGCGGTCCAGCGTGGCGGCATTCCAGACCCAGGGCTGCGCCTTCATGGCCGCGCTGAAGGCATAGCCCGGCAGGCTCCCGGCGCGCCGCCCGAACAGGCCGCAGTGCCGCGGCCCGACGCTGTCGTACGCCGGCGCATGGCAGCCCATGCAGCGCCCGTACAGCTGCTCGCCGCGCAGCACATCCGGGGCCTGCTGGCCGGGGCCGGCCACGGCGGTGATGCTGGCCGCGGCGGCCAAGCCGGCGATCAAGACCTGGCACCACAGCCGACTGGATGCGCGCGCCCACATCCGGCGGCTCACGCCATGAAGGCGCTGGGGACCGGCACCTCGCCCAGCGCCTGCCGCAGGATGGCCCAGTGCATGGCCTCGTCGCCGAGGATGCTGGCCGCCGCCTTGGCAAGCGCGCGGTCCGCGAACAGCGGCACGGCCCCCAGGTAGGCACTCACGGCGCCCTGTTCGAGCCGCGCCGCAAAGCGCAGCACATCGGCCTGGGTCTTGAGCTGATCCACCGGGAAGTTGTAGGCCGGCTTGGCCGTGACGGGCTTGCCGCCGAGCTGCTCCACCACCTTGGCCAGCGTCTGCGCATGCTCCTTGTGGTGGCCCTGGAAGCCGAGCGCCAGCTCCAGCACCGGCTTTTGCAGCAGCTGGCTCTCCGCGCCCAGCTGGTAGGCCGCGATGGCCTCGAGCTCCGCCCCCAGGGCGGTATTGATGATCTGCACATCATTGGCCGTCGAACCGGCCGGGCTGGCCGCCGCCAGCGCATGCTTGCCGGCCAGCAGCGCCACGGCGGCACCGGACAAGGACAGGCCGGAGCTGCCCAGGAACAGGCGACGCGCCATGGCGGGATTCGAGATTTGAAGGAACGACATATGAAACTCCTTGCGCGGGGTGGTAACGAGTGAAGTGGATGCCCCTGCAAAACCGAGCGCGCAGGGGCGTGGGCAGGCGCTGGCGCGCTGGCGTCAGTGCCGAACGGGGTGGGTGAGGCCGGCGGCGCCGGCCGGGCGCGGGCGGCTAGGGGTCCGAGGCCGCGGGGCTGGCGCTGGCTTGCGCGGCCAGGCGTGACAGCACCGCGGCGACGATGCGGTCGCAGCGCGCGCCGTCGAAGGAGAAGGCGTCGCCGGTTGCGACGTCCATGTCCTGCGAGAGCGCTTCGCGCAGCAGGGCGCGGGCGCGGAAGAAGCGGGTGCGCACCGTGGCGGCCGGCAACTGCAGCGCCAGGGCCACCTCCTCCACGCTCATCTCCTCGACGGCGCGAAGCACGAACACCGTGCGGAACAGGGCGGGCAGCTGATCGATGCGCGCCTCGATGAGCTGGCGCATCTGCCCGCGCATCGCCAGCCGCTCGGGCTGCTCCTGCGCGGCAGGATCGCTCATCAGCGCTTCGAGCGTCGTCGACGCAGCGGACTCATCGTCGGACGGCATGGCCAGACCCTCCAAGGCAATCACCTGTGCGCCGCGGGCACGCTTGCGCAGCCGCCCCAGGGCTTCGTTGGCCACGATGCGCACCAGCCAGGTGGACAACTGCGCCTCGGCACGGAAGCCGGGCAAGGCGGACCAGGCCCGCAGATAGGCCTCCTGCAACGCGTCCTCGGCTTCCTCGTCGCACTTCACGATGCTGCGCGCGGTGCGGAACAGGCGCCGGTTGTGGCGCCGCATCAAGGCCTCGAAGGCGGCCTCGTCCCCGCCCGCGGCAAGGCGCGCGAGTTCGCCATCCGCCTGACTGGCGGGATGCGCTTGGGCGTGGCTAATGGCGGGTATGGCGAGCTTGGCTGGCATGGTGCGTTCACCGGAGTTTGCGAGTGTTGCCCATTGGATGCGGAATCCGGGGGTTGCGTTCCCGAAAGTGTTCGAGACCTCGCGCGGCGCCATGGTCAAGCCGGGAGACAACATCCGAGCAGCCCTGCGGCTCAACCCTTCACACAAACCACCTGCTTCAACGTATGCACCACGTCGACCAGGTTCGCCTGCGCGGCCATGACGGCATCGATGTCCTTGTAAGCCGCGGGCGTTTCATCCAGCACGTCCTTGTCCTTGCGGCACTCGACGCCTTCCGTGGCCGCGCGGTGGTCGGCTAGCGTGAAGCTGCGCTTGGCATCGCCACGGCTCATGACGCGGCCCGCGCCATGTGAGCAGGACTCGAAGGACTCCGGGTTGCCCTTGCCGCGCACGATGTAGCTGCG
Source organism: Paucibacter sediminis (assembly GCF_030254645.1). Taxonomy (NCBI): domain Bacteria; kingdom Pseudomonadati; phylum Pseudomonadota; class Betaproteobacteria; order Burkholderiales; family Sphaerotilaceae; genus Roseateles; species Paucibacter sediminis. Next base: position 2,453,550 of record NZ_CP116346.1, on the reverse strand, counting down.
CGCGCCCATGCTGCCCGGGATGATGCCCAGCTGGCCTGCCTTGGCGCTCACCGCACCCTTGCGGGTCACGAACACGTCCTCGCCGAAGTGCTGCTCGCGCTGCACATAGTTGTGGTGGCAGTTCACCGCCTCGATGTGGCTCTGGAAGTTCTTGTGCAGGACCGTCTTTGCAGCCTCGATGACGCGGCGCATCATGACCTCACGGTTCATAGCGGCGTACTTCTGAGCCCAGCTCACGGCACGGACATAGTCGCCAAAGTAGCGGCTGCCTTCCTCGAAGTAGGCCAGGTCGCGGTCAGGCAGGTTGGCCTGATGGCGCATCGCGTCCTGCTTGGCCAGTTCGATGAACATCGTGCCGATGGCATTGCCCACGCCGCGCGAGCCCGAATGCAGCATGAACCAGACCGCGCCAGCTTCGTCCAGGCAGACCTCGATGAAGTGGTTGCCGCCACCGAGCGTTCCCAGGTGCTTGTGATGGTTGGTCTTTTCCAGCTTGGGGTAGTTGCGGCAAAGCTCAGCGAACTCGGGCTCGAGCTGCGCCCAGGCCGTATCCACCGAGCCCGGCGGCTTTTGCCAGGCGCCCGGGTCACGGTTGCCGGGCACGCGGCCATGCGGCACTGCGCGCTCAATGGCTGCGCGCAGCGGGGCGAGGTTGTCGGGCAGGTCTTCGGCGCGCAGCGTGGTCTTGCAGGCGATCATGCCGCAGCCGATGTCCACGCCCACGGCCGCCGGAATGATGGCCTTGATGGTCGGGATGACCGAGCCCACCGTGGCACCGATGCCGAAGTGCACGTCAGGCATCGCGGCGATGTGCTTGAAGACGATGGGCAGGCGCGCCGCGTTGGTGAGCTGGCGCTTGGCCTCGGACTCGACGGGCACGCCACGCGTCCACATCTTCAGCGGCACACCGCCTGGGACGTCTTCGTGAATGTGTTGAGCTTCCATGATGTTGTTCCAATGTAGAGCCCCAGCCGGGCGAGATTCAAATTGAGCCAGGCCGGGGCGGCACTCAACGCAGCTTCACCAGCCCATTGAGCACCTGGTCCAGACCTCCGAAGACGGAGATCTTGTCGATGCGCTCCGCCACGCGCTCCAGGGTTTCCAGCTCCTTGAGGCGCAGGGCGACGGGGTTGTCCTCCATCACCTTGGCGGTGTTCAGCAGCGAACGGGTCGCGGCGGTTTCCTCGCGGCGGCGGATCACGTTGGCTTCGGCCGACTTCCCGGCCTCCACCACCTGGGCAAGGATGGTCTTCATCTCGCCCGGCAGCACGATGTCCTTCACGCCGACGCTGGTCAGCTCGAGCCCGAGCGCCGCGAGCTTGGCCTTGACCTGGGCGGTCACCACCTCGTCAATGACGCCCTTGTTTTCGAGCAGCTCATCGAGCGAGCGCGTGCCCACCGCCGCGCGCAGACCGAACTGCAGCTCACGGTACAGATGCTCGGCCGGCTTGGCCAAGGCCTTGTAGGCGCTCAGCACGTCCGAGTAGCGCCAGGTGGCCGAGAGGTTGAGCCGCAGAGCCACCTTGTCGCGGGTCAGGATTTCCTGCCCCGTCACCTCGACAGCCTGCAGCCGCAGGTCCACCAGATCCACGCTCACGTTGCGGTTGAACTTCCAGAACGCGAACGAGCCAGCGCCAAGCAGCCGCTCGACCTTGCCGTCGACCCACAGCAGGCCGGCGCCGTGCTCCGGCACGACCACTTGCAGCGCGCCGGCCAGGCCGGTGATGCTCCGTGGGCGTAACTGGGTCTGCAGCAGCCGAGCGGTGAGCGCCGGGGACAGCTCGATGGAGCTCGCTAGGTCGATCACCTCGACCCGCACATCCACCAGACCCTTCCAGTACAGGCGCCGCGTGTCGGGCGGCAGCAGCTCAACCAGCACGCCGTTCTCGCTACGCAGGCCAACCTGGTTGGCGTTCAACTCGACGCGCACGAACTCGGCCTCGACCACCGCCGGCTCCTTGGCCAGCAGGTAATCGGTCAGAGGGTGCACGAAGGCCGGCGCTCCAATGGCAAACAGCTCGACCTGAAGCTGGTCCAGGCCGGCGAACAGCCAGTGCGTGCCGGGTTGCAGCACGCGCTCGAAATCACCATTGCGCAGCAGCAGGCCGCGCTCGTTCTTCTTCACAGTGACACGCTTGATCATCATGAGGTTCTCCTTGTTTTGCAGCGTGTTGTTTGAATAGGGGTGCCGTTACAGCACGGCCACGGACCCCGGATGCCTGGGACTGGGTGCCGCGGCGCGTCGTCGGCATGCCCTCCCTGGACACACTTCGAACTGGCCGTGGACGCAGGCCCCGCGTGCCCGAAGCACGGGTGGCCGCGCTGATGCCGGTTTACCCGAGGGCAGGCCGGCACGTTCGGCGGGTTGGTCTTGCGACCGCTTCTTTCACTGGCGTGACAGGCCATTGGTGGAGTGGGCGTCGAACCCACGACACACGGATTACGAATCCGTTGCTCTACCCGACTGAGCTATCCAGTGGTGGCGAACCCGGGAGTCGAACCCGAACCCTTGCAGGACAACCGTGTTTCACCGTATCGGCCCCTTTCAGCAGGGCGGCATGCGTCATAGCGACGGGACGAGCCCGGCCACAACGCACCGGTGGGGTGGAACCCCCAAGCTGTGAGCCCTACCTTCCAAGGCAGATCTGTGGGCGTCTGGGCCGACCGGGTGGGTCAGCTCAGACGCGATTCTTTCGGTAGCCGCGCGGCCAGCCACTCGTGCACGTCCGCGCGGATCCGCCTGCCCTTGAGCAGGAAGTCCTCGAAACGGCTGGGCACGTAGGGCGTGAACAGCAGCGGCATCCCGGCTTCCTCGGGCGTGCGGTCGGCCTTGCGCGCATTGCAGGCGCGGCAGGCAGCGACCGTGTTCATCCAGCTGAGCGGCCCGCCACGCGATGCCGGCAGGATGTGGTCGACCGTGAGGCAGCGCACATCATGCGCATCGCCGCAGTAGGCGCAGGTCTGGCGGTCGCGCCGGATCACCTTGGCCTTGTTGAAGCTTGGCGTCATGTCGAACAGATTCAGACGCGAGTTGCCGCTGAGAGCCAGGATGGCCGGTACCTCGAGGATCGACTGCTGGCCGCTGCGAACGTTCGTTCCACCACGCAGCACAGCCAGTGGCAGTTCTCCGATCGACCAGGCGACCGAGCGCGTAGCCACATGGACGGCCGCCTGCTTGATCGAGATCCAGGCCTGAGGCTGGCCGATGATGTCCAGCTGCAATACGTCGTGCATGGCGTCCTCCTTTCTGTGACTGGGCACGATTCATGTGTTCTGGCAGGGGCGGCAGGGTTCGAACCTGCGACCTGCGGGATCAAAACCCGCTGCTCTTCCAACTGAGCTATGGCGACATGTTTCTCCTGGTCCGTGCGGCAGGACTTGAACCTGCAACCGCCTGCTCCCAAAGCAGATGCGCTACCAGTTGCGCTACACACGGGTCTTGCTCGCTATAGCTGTCGGTGACGGGTTCCGACGCCGCCCAATCGTTGCGGCCGGTTTGCGCCTGTCGAAGCGCGAGCTCGACGACAGGCTTTTGATCTGGTATCCCGTGCGGGAGTCGAACCCGCCTCTTCGGCTTGAAGGGCCGAGGACCTCACCGGAAGTCCAACGGGACAGAAATGAAAACTGGTGCCTCGTGAAGGAGTCGAACCTCCGGCCTCCGGCTTCGTAGGCCGACGCTCTGATCCACTGAGCTAACGAGGCGATGGCATCTCGGCTGTGTCCGCACGCGACCCAGGCAAGCAAGGCTTGTCTTGACCGCTGCATGCCGGCTCCGTCTGCAGAACGTGCTTGGGCACACATGCGCACCGGGCCGGCCGGTGCTTGTGCACGGGCACACCCGAGATGGCATCAATCCGATTCGCAGGAGCCAAACAAAAAGCCCGGTTCCTGCAGGAGACCGGGCTTCATGGGATCGACGGATCCCTGGAGTACGAAAGCTTCAGCGGGCTGGAGCCTTCCCCGGTAGCATTGATTCACCTTCGTATCGGTCTTGGCGCGGCTGGCTCAGTGCCAGCGCAATCTCATGGCGAGCCGCAGCGAAGCACACAGCCATCTCACCCGAAAGGGGGCGCTTGGCGTTGGTGACGTAGGCTGTGCGAAGCATGATGAGACCTGGCGGGTTGGGGTGAATTAACGAATGGATGAATTGTGAAGAGTGTTCACGGCCCCGTCAACTCCTTCGATCCCCTAGAATGCATGTGAAGTGTTTTAACAACACACGCCGTGTCCAGCATCTCTACATTTCGCCGACTCAACGCCATTGCGCTCTTCCAGACTTTTGCGGAAGAACGCATCGCCGCCGGCGACCCACCCAAGGGACTTGAGTCGGCCTGGGCAAGCAAGATCGAGGTGAGTAGCGCCACCTGGTCCATGGCCAAGAGCGGCGCTCGGCCGATCGGCGACAAGCTGGCTCGACAGATCGAGCAGCATTGCAGCAAGGAGCCCGGGTGGCTGGACGAAGAGCGCGAGCCAACGGGTCTGTCACCAGGAGAACAGCAGTTCCTGGCACTGGCGCTGAAGACGTTTCGCGAGACGAATAGCGACGGACGAAAACGCTTGAAGCAATTGCTGAAGACGTTCCACCAGTAACCCTTCGACGCCTCGCTCGAAGTGCCCTGTGCTGTGGCGAGCGTCCGGCGGCAGTGGCAGGAAATCGACGATGACGGCCTCGCCCGGGTTGAGATCGCTGAAGCCCAGGAGCACTCCGCCGCTCTCCTACGGTAACTTCGTAAAGAACGGGAGCATTAGGCGGCCCGCGCTAGATCTGCCTATGGACTAAGCACGATCGGCGCAGCGAGGCGGATCGTGCCGAACAGTTTGGCGCTGGCATCAGTGACAGACAGCTCGGCCTGGTCCAGGTCTGTGAGCGCCTGGGCTGCGTGGACATGGAAGTCCAAATACCGTCGCTCGTCATGTACGCCGCGCGCCCGATCAAATCCGCAACCCTTGAACGCTGGCCCAGCGCACGCCTGCAGACAGCCCCGATGAGCGCTGCAAGCGTGGTCTTAGGATTGCCAAGCTCGCTGTCGCGAGGTCTGATCGGAATTCGGGCAGTCACTGGAGCTCACATGAACACGCCGTCATCCAACGAGCAGCACCACTTCGTCCTCAGCCACCATGACGAGGCTGCCTTCAAGACCGGGGGGCTACGCAGCTACTCGTCCTATCGTGATCTGGGTGTCGCTGAGGCGACGAACGGCCTCGCGCGAGCGCATGTGATCCGCATGATCGAGCCCTACCGGCCCGAGTTGAGCGTCCGTCATCGCCATGACGTGCAGTTCCAGATGGTCTACTGCCTGAGAGGGTGGTTCGAGACCGAGTTTGAGGGTGTCGGCCGGCGCCGGCTGCATGCGGGCTCGAGCTGGGTGCAGCCACCCAACATCCGCCACACCGTGGTCGGATGGTCCGAGGATTGCGAACTGCTCGAGATCTTCATTCCTGCCGAGCACGAGACCGTGAGCGATGCTTGAAGCATGCGCACTGTCGTTGTTGAACGGCCGCGCCTGGCCGAGAGCAGCCCATAGAGTTAGTCGGGCTCAGGCTGCCATCGCTGCACAACTGCCGTTCGCTGCCGCGACGCCAGCGTCAGCCTGACTGCATTGATTGCCCTCCAGAGGCTATCGGTCCTTCAACGTGCGCCCCTGGTCGGCCAGGTCAGCGGAAGAGCTCAGGCGCTCCCGCTGCGCCACGCCGTTTCCTACTTGTGAACGGCCCCCACCTGAATGGCCGCGAGACGGGGAAAGAACACTCTCGCGTTATAGGACTTGCATTGCATCGTCACTGTGCTTGCCGACGAGAAAACCAGCGTGTGCTGAAGGCTGATGTTGTCCATCGTCCCCGCCGGCAGCGTTCGCTGGTATTCCGGTCCGGCGTTGTCCAGGGTGAAGCTTGGCTCGCTGAGGCGGCACCATGTCGCCCTGCTTTGAACATCGTCGTTCTCCACCATCACGCGCCCGACAACGAGGTAACTTCCAGGGGGAAGGTTGATGGAAACGACATTGGTGATGACGTCGTTCAGCAGATCCGGCGCGAATACCCCGTCGACGGCGTAGACATCACTGGGGCCCCGACTACCTTGCGGCCCCATGGGCCCGACGTTGCCTTGAGGCCCTGTCAACCCTTGTGGCCCCTGCGGACCTTGCGGACCCTGTGGACCCATCGGCCCCTGAAGGCCCGTAGCAACCGGATCCAGAGGCGTCCAACCCTTCTTGCACGTCGTTCCGGCGGACAGGTTGCCGCCCGAATCCACACACAAGATCAGCGCGTGCGCACTCGTCGTACCCAGCGCGGTGATCGCGGCCACGATGAGCGGCCTGAGTCCAAGAAACCTGGTCGGAGACATAGGATAAACCTCTCTTCGCGCCGTATGGTTGGACAGAGCGCAGGATCGGCGCGCCACCGATGCGGACGAGAGTCTTCACCCGAGGGCTCTCTTTTTGATTCTGCGCACCGGAGTTGGAAAGCGTCAATCCTGCGATCACCGGCGCGCGTCCGCTGCTTTCGCTAGGGCGCGTGTGCAGCCGGCTCGGGCACTACTCAATCGCCAGCTTTGCAAAAGAGGCGGTGGCGTCGGTGATGCGTTTGAGGACGTCGTCCTTGCCCATGACTCCATGCCGTTGCGCCAGGTACTCGCCGGTGTTGTAGGCCAGCATGACCTTGCCCGTTTCATCCTCCCAGGCAACGATCTTGAGCGGAAGATCGATCGCAGTGGCGGGGTACTGCGGCAGCAGGGCTGGGAGCACCGTGCCTCGGCCAAAGATCAACAGCTGGGCGGGGCGCACCTTGCCGCCCTGCGTCGCCGCCACGGCCTGAAAGTCGACTCTTGCAAAGATCTGAAAGCCGCTGGCTGCCTTGACTGCGGCTTCGGCGCGGTCGATGGTTTCAGCAACCGAGAATTTGCTGGGCATGGCGACCACCCCTTGCACCTGCGCGCTCGCGTTGGACAGCAGCAAGGCAGCAAACAGAAACGAGAGCAGTTTGTACTTCATCGCCGACTCCTCAATCAAGGTAGACCGCCAATCGCCACAGGGCCTCGCCATCTCAGGCCGGAGCGATGCCCTTGACCGCCCAGGCAGCCTTCACAGCATCGCGCAGCCCGGTGCGTCCGGCATCCGCAAGCGTAGCGACATATTCAGCCCGCGGTCCGTCCCAAATGTCAGGCAACAGACAGCACGGACGACGAAGATGGAGTCCGGCCGGTTACCCATCAGGCCAAGGATGTCATGGGAGCAGTTTGGTGCCAACGCAGTGCCATTGCCTGGGCTGGCCGTGTACTCGAGCACCCCATACGAAGCGCCGTCACAGGCATCAGGCCCGCACCAGTTCGCGCGCATGGGCGCGGCCGCGCTCGCCTACTACCTGGCAGCGCGCTTGGGCCTGCTGATTCCCTACATCGGATCGCATGTCTCGCTGATCTGGCTGCCCACCGGTATCGCACTGGCTGCTTATCTGCGTTGGGGCACCTCGATGGCGCCGACCATGCTGCTGGCCGCCTTTCTGATCAATTACCAGATCGGCACGCCCGCCTGGGCGGCGCTCGGTATCGCGGCGGGCAATGCGCTGGGCCCTTGGCTAAGCGCCAAACTGCTCGGCCGCTTGGGCTTTGACGCGGCACTCACGCGCCGCGCCGACCTGGGACATTACCTGCTGGCCGTGGCGCTGGGCATGCTGGTCACCGCCAGCAATGGCTGCGTCTGGCTGCGTTTGGCGGGCTTCCTGTCGGCCGGCCAATGGGCGCCCGCCTGGCTCACCTGGTGGACCGGCGATGCGGTCGGGGCCCTGCTGGGCGGTATTCCGCTGGTCGCCATGTCCCGCGCCAGCATGCGCACCAGCTTTGCCGGCCGGCGCGGCCGCTTCAACATGGCCTTGCTGGGCCTGGTGCTGGCCTGCGGGCTGCTGACCTTCTCGCCCTGGACGGCGCCCGCGACGGCCTTGACCTTTCCCTTGCTGGCCCTGCCGCTGTTCCTGATGGCCGTGCTGGCGCTGCGTGCCGGCGTGCTAGCGGCCTCGCTGGCGGTGTTGCTGCTGTCGGGCACGGCCGCCTGGGGCACCGCCAGCGGCATCGGCCCGTTTGCCGGACACGACACCCACGCCGGGCTGCTGGCCCTGTGGAGCTATGTCACCGCCCAGGTCTGCACCGGCGTGCTGATCTGCGGCCTGGCGGCCGAGCTGCTGGCCAGCCAGCGTCAGCAACAGGCGCAGTTCCAGCATGCCAGCGAAGGCATTGTGGTGGTCGATCCGGAAGGCCGGCTGACCGCGCTCAACCCGATGGCGCGGCTGATGCTGGAGCTGGCGCCGAAAGAGCCGCCAGGCACGCCTGGCTTGGCGCTCACGCAACTGCCCAATGGCAATGGCACATCGCTTGCCGAATGCCTGCAACAGCCGGCGGGCCAGCCGCGCCTGCTGACGCTATGCCGCAGCGATGGCCGGCGCCTCGAGGTGGAGGTCCAGACCGCACGCTACCGAGATGCGCGCGGCCGCCAGTTGTCGCAGCTGCTGCTGCGCGACGTGACCGAGGGCCGCGAGGCCCAGGCCAGGTTGGCGGCCAGCGAGGAGCGCCTGCGCGCCATCACCGACAGCGCGCCCGCGCTGATCGCCGATCACGACCGCGAATTCCGCTACCGCTTTGCCAACCGCACCTACCAGGACTGGCTGGGCATCGCGCCGGAGGCCGTGCTCGGGCAGACCGTGGCCTCGGTGCTGGGCGAGGCGGCCTGGGCCGAGGTGCGGCCGGCCATGGAAGCCGCACTGCGCGGCGAAGCCGCGAGCTACGAGCGCCACATCCAGGGACGGGCCGAGGAGCGCTGGATCCACGTCGCCTTGGTACCCAGGCGCGACGCCGCCGGTGCGGTGGACGGCTTCTACGCCCTGGCCAGCGATATCACGCCGCGCCGCCGTGCCGAACAGGCGTTGCGTCAGAGCGAGCAGCGCCTGCGCAGCATCACCGATCAACTGCCCATGCGCGTGTCCTATGTCGACGCGGACGAGCGCTATCGCTTCATCAACCTGGCCTACGAGCGCGCCTTTGGCCGGCCGCGCCACGAGCTGCTGGGCCTCACCGTCCGCGAGGTGATTGGCGCGGGCGCGTACGGCGAGGCCGCACCGCACATCCGACGCGCGCTGGCCGGCGAGACCGTGAGTTTCGACAGCGAGATCACCACGCGCGAAGGCTACCGCTGCTACCGCGCCAGCTACCTGCCCCAGTTCGCCGACGACGGCCGCGAGGTGCTGGGCTTTGTGGCGATGATTCTGGACACCACCGCGCAGAAGCAGGAGGAGCGCCGACTGATCGAGCTGAGCCAGTCCGACAGCCTCACCGGCCTCCTGAACCGTGCCGGCTTCGAGCAGCGCGCGTATGAGGCCGTGCAGCGCTGCCAAAGCGTGGGCGGCACGATGGCCCTGCTGCTGCTGGACCTGGACGGCTTCAAGCAGGTGAACGACAGCCTGGGGCACCTGGCCGGCGACCTGCTGCTGCGCGGCTTCGCCGGCCGGCTGTCGCGCAGCCTGCGCGGCGCCGACATCGTGGCCCGCCCCGGCGGCGACGAGTTCGCCGTCATCGTCGAGCAACTGTCCGCGCCGGCCGATGCCGTCACCATTGCAGGCAATATCGTTGAGGCGATGCGCACGCCGTTTGTGCTGGAGAACCGGTCCGTCCACGTCAGCACCAGCATCGGCGTGGTGCTTTATCGCGGCGAGCCTGGGCTGACGCCGCGCGACCTCAGCAAACGGGCGGACGACTTGTTGTACGCCGCCAAGGCAGGAGGACGGGACCGCTTCTGTCTCGGCTCTGCAGAAGCGCCGTGTACGTCGGACTCCTGACACGATGTCACGTTGACAACCGGTGGCCCCACATTCGGTGGTACCGGCTGACCAAACTGAACAGCTATTCAACCGGGAACCACTGGAGCAATCACCAATTCAGGCGTTGAACGCCGACGGCGGGGACCTGGACGTCACCGCAAATCGGATTTCGGTCGCCAGCCTGCATAAATGCTCAGCCCGTGTTTACGCACTTTACGGGGAGGCAGTCAGCCTCACCGCCAACCCAAAGTCGTAAACAACAAATCGGCCACTTTTGCGGCCGACTCCAGATCAACGGATAGACGCATCTCGCCGCTTAAGCTATCAGCATTTGCATGGCCTTCCTTGCTGGGGTGGCAAGCTGCATGCTCGGATGGGCGCCCGAATGTTGAAGCGCCGGCAGGCGCCGCGCGCTGCTCAGCGTCAACGTTAGCTCTCACAGAACTTGGGGGCCGTCTGTCACAGAGCACAATGTATTCCTCCAGGCCCCCAAGGGCCTTCAGTGCTCATGGAGGGGCGGACATGCAATGGGTGGAGATGTTTGGCTATCTGGGCGCACTGCTGACGCTGACGACCTTCTCAATGAAGACAATGTTGCACCTACGCATGGCTGGAATTGTCTCCAATCTAGCGTTTGTCACCTATGGTGCGATGGGCAGCGTCTACCCAGTGCTGCTTCTGCACTTGACTCTGCTGCCCTTGAACCTTTGGCGCCTGCGGCAGCTGCTGCAACTGACCCGTCAGATTGAGGAGGCCTCCACGGGGCACCTGTCCATGGACTGGCTCAGACCGTTCTCGCGCCGCAAGGCCGTTCACGCCGGGGAGACTCTCTTCAAGCAGGGCGACGAGGCCGCGGAGTTTATGTTCGTGCTCAGCGGAAGGTTTCGCGCCGTAGAGGCTGATATCGTGTTGAAGCAAGGTGAAGTTATCGGCGAGCTTGGGCTGATCACGAAAGGGCACAAGCGAACGCAGACCGTTGTATGCGACCAAGACGGCCAGCTCCTGCTCCTCACCTACGACGAGGTCCGGCAGATGTACTACCAGAACCCTAGATTCGGCTTCTTCTTCCTGGAGCTTGCGGCGGAGCGCCTGATCCGAGACGCAGGTCGGATGACACAAGGTTTGGAGACCGCTCCTGGTCATGTTGCAAGCTCGCCGAACGCTGCCTAACCCCTCGCTCGAGCCGAATCGCGTCGGCAATCCTCCGCGCGCAGCTCAGCTCAGCTCAGCTCGAACGTTGAGTATCCGCATTGGGGCTGCGCATTCGACAATGTGACTGACTGCAATCGCTGCAAAGCTGACCTCACCATGGCGAAGGCTGCTTAAGCGCCACTAGTGGACAGACCATTTACGGCTTTAAATAGACAGAAAGAATGTGACTCCAACAAATAAGGTCCGTCGGGATTGACGCGCGTATGTCATTGATTTTTCTACCGGGTGCGAAACTGGAAAGTCCGTCGGAACTCCTTAAATCTGCGACCTTCAGCGAGTCGCTCCAAATAAAATCAGTCGGAGCCAGGCTTCTCCCAGATTCAAGCGGCATCAAGGCAGATTCAACCCGTTGGCAATACACATCTGAGCCCCAATTGAAGGGCGCCTTGGCAGCGATTGCAGTCAGTCACACTGTCGAATTCGCAGCCCCAATGCGGACACTCAACGATCTAGCTAAGCGGACCAGCCAGCATAGCTGGCGCAGGTCCGCTTGGGCGCAGGGTTGAACAGAAGCGTTTCATTCATATGTGACCGTCACTCCGTTGGCGAGCTTCTCCTGCTTAAAATGCCGCGCGCCCTGATAGCCTGTGACCACAAGCTCGGACTCCGAAGCCCAGCGAACCTTTAGCGGCAGCTTGCCATCGGCAATAAGAGTGTTTCCAGCTTCGCTGGAAGACGCGTCGGCTCGCGCCAAGACAGATAGCTGCGTATTGAAGCCAGTAGTTGCCCCGCAGTTGCGACTGAAAATCACCGCGATGTGACCACCTCCAGGCGATTCAAAGGTTGACGTGACATCGTTCCCACATCCCGCGTCGCATCCGTAGAGTGCACCCAGAATTCCTACAGCAATGAAAGCTGTGCCTGGCCGCATTGCCGCTGTTCAACGGTGACGCTGAGCCGCGAGCGGCGGCTGGCCGACGCGAGTCGGATCGAGCAAATGGTTAAAGCGGCTCATGTAAAGCTGCACAGGTAGTAGGGTCCGCTAAGGTGTTGGCAGCCTACCAAATCTCCGCCAAAAGCTCCCTTGTGCGAGTCCACATCTTCAATCCGACCGGAGGGGTCATGAACAACCCCAATCCAGTTATCAATGATTCCCTCCCAAGGGAAAGCCAAGTTCGCATCGGATCCAGCCTCGAACATGCAGGCCTTTGTGGTTGCGCAGGGGGGCTGAACGCCTCGTGCAGCTTCCCGCGCCGCTGAGTCGTATGACGGGCGCTCCAGCCAAAACTTCACATAGACACCAGCGGTATCCAACGGTGCGAAGACCCAAGCAAGCCAAACAGTTGCAGCGACAACGAAGTAGTTCGTCGTTTCGGCTGTCCGAAAGCTCACAGCGCGCCAACCTGACCAGGTAAGTGCAAGGACACCGAGGATCGCAAGCAAGGCAGCAACTAAGAGCGCGCCCGCGCCAACCAGATAGCGAAGTGCAGAAAGCAGGCCGACACCGATCGCAAAGGCTAGGACAACTTGTGAAGACCGGTGCAGTTCCCGCATGTGGCTGGCGCTTTAACGTTGGAGGTAAGTGGCACGCGACGGCGGCACGGCGCTAGCATAGGCGGACAGGCCAGGACCGCCGTTGTGTGTCCCCTTGACCGACCGGTTAGACCACATGGTTCTGACTCCCCACTCCGCGCGCTTGAATGGCAAGGCAGACGGAAAACAGGCACGACAGCAACGTGAATCCGGCAGTTCCAAAAATCGCTAGCTCCCAGTTAAGTTCGCTTGCTGTTTCTAGCGATGAATACATGAGGTCAAGCTCACTGTGCTGCCTCTGAACAATGCGAAACAGACCATCTGTTTCCGGTGTATTGGACTAAACCCGGCAGCTTGTGCACTGATTGTCTCCGCGCTCGCCGATTGAAGGATCGAAATGCCACCAACAGAATTCAGGGAGTACACCAGCATCGCGCCACGAGCGGCGCAAAAGAGGCTGCCTGCGAACCCGGCGACGAGCAGCCAATGAAGCAACGTCCTGCGCGTGTTGGATTTCATGGGGTCTAACGTTCGACGCAAGGGGCGGCTTGCGCCCTGGCGCAAGACGTCTCTTTGACGGAGGGGTTAGGCATCAGTTACCCCGCCAACCCAAAGTCGTAAACAACGGGATCACCTTTCAGCAACTGGACCCAGTTCAGCCAGTAGTCGGGCCTCGATCCCTGCAGGCATTCTTGCCGACCAAGAATTCAGCCCGCCAGACTGAAGCCGCAGAAACGGACGGAGAAGTTGAAACGGGCCAGCTAGGAGCTTGCAGGGCGCCATTCCGCGTGCTCAAGCTAGCCCGAGCGTCACGGTTGTGACTCAGCTACCGATGCAGGCCGACTGTCCATAACCTAAAACAACACGGGCTGCCCTTGCGCGAAGGACTCGGCAGCGGCGTCTGCCAAGCGTTGCGCAGCGACACCATCCTCGATGGTGGTTCGAACCGCCCTGCCCGCCTGCAGTTGCCCGAAGAAATGCGCCAACTCCAGCCGGTAGGCCTCGCGGTAGCGCTGCAGAAAGAAGTTCTCCGGCAGATCGGTGCGCACGCCCTGGCCGTCCATCTGCAGCACCTCGGTGGGCCGGTGGTTGCCGCAGGCGAGCAGGCCCTTGGAGCCGAGTAGCTCGAAGCGCTGGTCGTAACCGTAGGCGGCGCGGCGGCTGGTGTTGATCTGGCAGAGGCGCCCGCTGCGCGTGCGCAGGGTAACGGCGGTGCTGTCCACGTCGCCAGCGGTGGCTATTGCCGGGTCGGTCAGGCAGGAGCCGGTGGCGCTGAGCCAGACCGCCTCATCGCCCTCCTCGCACAGCATCCAGCGGAACACGTCGAAGTCATGTATCAGCATGTCGCGGAAGATGCCGCCCGACTGCTTGATGTAGTCCACCGGCGGCGCGCCGGGGTCGCGGCTGGTGATGACCAGCATCTCCGGCGTGCCGATCTCGCCCCGCTGCGCCCGCGCCTTGGCTTCATTGAAGGTGGGGTCGAAGCGGCGCTGGAAACCAATCATGCAGGCGACATTGGCGGTGGCGATCGCATCCGCGCAGGCCTGGGCGCGCGCCACCGACAGGTCCACCGGTTTCTCGCAGAACACGTGCTTGCGCGCGGCGGCGGCGCGCAGTATGAGGTCGCTGTGCGTGGTCGTCGGCGAAGCGATCACCACCGCGTCTATGGCTGCATCGGCAAACACCGCGTCGATATCGGGGGCCACGTCGGCACCGTGCAGGGCGGCAACCTCACGGGCCGAATCTGCCATCGGGTCACTGACGGTCTTCAGCCGTATGCCCGGCAGGGCCGCGAGATTGGCGGCATGGATGCGGCCGATGCGGCCTGCGCCGAAGAGGGCGACGTTTTTCATCGAGATTCCTTGGATGTGGATGGGAAAGAAGGGGAAACAGAGGTCTGGGCGAGCTTGAACACCGCCACCGCCTGCAGCAGCTGAGCTGCCTGCTGCTGCAGCGACAGCGCCGCGGCGGCGCTCTGCTCGACCAGGGCGGCGTTCTGCTGGGTGGCGCGGTCCATATGCGTGATGGCCTCGCCGACCTGGGCCACGCCGCTGCTTTGCTCGGCGCAGGCGCGGCTGATGTCGGCCACCAGGCCGCTGACGCGCTCGATGGCCGCAACCACCTCCTGCATCGTCGCGCCGGCGCGATCGACCAGCAGGCTGCCCTGCTCGACACGGCCGACGCTGGTGTCTATCAAGCCGCTGATGGTCTTGGCCGCCTCGGCGCTGCGCTGCGCCAGGCTGCGCACCTCGCCGGCGACGACGGCGAAGCCGCGGCCCTGGTCGCCGGCCCGTGCGGCCTCGACGGCGGCATTCAGCGCCAGGATATTGGTCTGGAAGGCGATACCGTCGATCACGCTGGTGATCTCGGCGATGCGGCGCGAGCTGTCAATGATGCCCTTCATCGTCGCCACCACCTCACCCACCACGGCACCGCCGCGCAGGGCCACGGCGCTGGCGTCCTGCGCCAGCCGGCTGGCCTGGCCGGCCTGCTCGGCGTTGTTGCGCACCGTGCTGCCCAGCTGCTCCATCGCCGCCGCCGTTTGCTCCAGCGCACCGGCCTGCTGCTCGGTGCGGCCCGACAGATCCTGATTGCCCTGGGCAATCTCCTGACTGGCCGCTGCCAGGTGCTCAGCATTGCTGCGCACCTGTCCGACCACGCCGGACAGGCCGACCTGCATCTCGGCCAGCGCCTGCAAGAGCTGCGCGGTCTCGCTGCGGCCCGGCGCGGCTATGGCCAGGCTCAGATCGCCGGCCGCAACGCCCCGCGCCAGCAGCACCGCCCGCTGCAGCGGCCGCGTCGTCGTGCGGACTATCCACCAGGCCAGCAGCAGGGCCAGCAAGAGGGCGAACAGGGCGCCGGCGGCAATACCCCGCTGCAGCCGCGTCGCGCTGGCGGTGGCCTGCTCCGCCGCGGCCGCCATCGCCTCGGTCTCGTGGCGCAGCAACTCCTGCACGCCGGCCTGGAACACCGCCTCGGCCGGTATCACCTCGGCCTTCAGCAGATCGCGACCATCGTCGCTGGAGCCGGCATTCACCAGGTCCTCGAAGCGGCGCTGCAGCAGCAGATAGGTCTTGCCCGCCTGCTGCATGCGGGCCAGTATGGCCAGGCCCTCCGCGGTCGTGATCCGCGCCGCCACCGCCTCCAGGTCCTGCCCCAGCTGCTTGCGCGCGGCCTGTACCCTGGCCGTCTCCTGCTTGATCTCGCGGATGTCGTTCCACAGCAGCAGATTGCGCAGCGAGCGGCCCATCTCGCGCACATCGCGCTCGACCTCGCCGACCAGGGCCATGCGCGGATACTGGCCCCGCACCAGCTCATCGACCCGCGCATTGAGCGCGCCAATGCCCAGCCAGCCGGCGGCGCCCAGGGCGGCAATCAGCAGCGCCACGCTGCCGAAGCCGGCACTGAGCAGGGCCTTCAGGGACAGCTCGTCCAATCGCCTTGTCTTCATGTCCTGTTCAGCATCCACTCGTGCGCCGGGTCATTCATGAACACCCAGTTGCGTGTCGGCCCGGCCATCACGTTCAGGTAGTAGAGGCTGTAGCCGTGGGGTGCCACGACCGGGTGATAGCCACGCGGCACCATCACCGTGTCGCGGTCCTCGACGGCCATCGCCTCGTCGAGACTGCGGTCGTCGGTGTAGACGCGCTGGAAGCCGAAGCCCTGCGGCGGATCGATGCGGTGGTAGTAGGTCTCCTCCAGCTGCGTCTCCAGCGGTGCGGCGTCGCGGTCATGCTTGTGCGGCGGGTAGCTGGACGAATGGCCGGCCGGCGTCAGCACCTCCACCACCAGCAGGTGGTCGGCGCCGGGGTCGGTGTGCGGCAGGATGTCGCAGACATGGCGCAGATTGCTGCCCTGGCCGCGCACACTGCGCTGCATCGCCGCCGGGTCGATCAGGCGCAGCGGATGGCGGCCACTGGACGGCGCGGTGGCCAGCGCGATCTCGGCCTCGCCCTGCGCGGTGATGACCAGCGGCTGGCCCGGTGGCACGTAGAGCGCGGCCGGCGAGACCGGATCGAACACATGCTCGCGCGTGCCCAGGCCGACAAAGGTCTGGCCACCCACGGCCACATCGACCTTGCCGCTGAGCACCACCAGGCACAGCTCGCGCTTGCCGGTGGACAGCGCCTCGCGCTCGCCGGCGCCCAGCCGCAGCGCGCGGAAGCCAACGAACTGCCAGCCGGCCGACTCCGGCGTGATGTTGACGATCTCGCGTCCGGTCTTGTGGGCTTTTTTCAGCAGACTCACGGTGTCTCCTTGGGTTCGGAATAGGGAATCAGAGGGGTCACGCCGATGGCAGGCGCAGCCAGTGGTTGTCGAGGCGCAGCGCGGCCTCGGGCAGAGGAGCTGATCCGTCAGCCAGGCCCGCGCGCCAACGGCCGAGCGCACCGCCGCCCGACCACAGTGCCTGCACGTCGCCGGCCAGCGCGCAGGCCCCGGCCGCGGGCTGCATGCCCAGCCAGCGACCATCGGCCTGCCACCAGGCCAGGGCGTCGGCGCGCGGGCAGCTGACGGCCCAGCGCGAGCCATCGAAGGCGATGTCGCCGCCATAGCCGGCCAGCGCAGCCGGCTGCGCACAGGGCGTCAGGCGCTGGCCATCGAACAGGGCCAGCACAGGCGCTGCCGCGCGCGCGGCCGCATCGTCATGCTCGGCCTGCAGGGCGATGCCGAGCAGGCGGCGCCCGCTGGTGCCGGTGCCGGCCCAGCCCAGATGGCGCGGGCTCAGTCGCGCATCGGCCAAGCGCCACTGCCCCAGCAGGGCTCCGCTGCGTCCGTCCAGCCGCACCAGCGAGGCATCCATCGTCGCCCGCTGCAGCTTCAGCCGGCCGGTCTCCGCCTGCGTAGCCACGCCGCCGTTGGCGACCAGCAGATGGTCATCGTCGTCCAGCAGCAGCTGGTGAGGGTCCAGGCCCTGCGTCGGCCATTCGGCCAGCTTCTCCAAGGTCGCGGCATCGCGCACACCGATCAGGCCCTGGCCGCTGTCGAGGTCGGTTTCGCTGCTGAACAGCCAACGGCCGTCACGGCTGAGCAGCAGGTGGCCGTTGAAGCAACGCTGCGGCTCTATCCACTGCCGCGCCATCACCTGGCCATCAGCCCGCCAGCGCAGCAGCCAGTCACCGGGCCGCCGGGCCACGGCCAGCAAGCTGCCGCCCGGCTCGGCCAGCAGGCCATGGGCGCGGGTGGGCAGATCGATGGCGGCGGCGACCACCGTGCGCCCCTCATGCACCCGCAGCACGCCCAGCTGATGCTGGCCACCGCTGGCCCAGCTGGCAGCCAACAGGGGCGCATCCGCTCGCGCATGGGCCTGCGGCAGCGCCAACGCCCCGGTCCAGATCAGGCAGTCACGGCGGCGCATCGCTCAGTCTCCGTCTTCATCGAAGAAGCTGATGACGAAATGCAGGGCCGTCGCCATCTCGCCCTCGGCAAACTGCTGCAGCGCCTTCAGCGCGGACACGGCCGCACGGGCCTGCGCGGCATGCGCAGGTAGCTCCAGCGCCGCCATCGCGCGATCGACCTCGAGCACCTGTTGCAGCAGCTTGTCGGCGGCCGGCTGTTGGCCGCTGGCACGCAGATAGGCGCTGATCGAGGGGCCACCCGCCTCCACACCCAAGGCCAGCTGGCGCAGGCCCTGCCACTGCCCGCGCCAGCCGGCCAGGCTGTGGCCGCTGAGCGCGCGCGAGAACAGCGCGGGCCGGTTCGGTGCCGCCTTCTGCAAGGGCCGGTCCAGCTCCTCCCACCAGAGTTTTTGCAGGCCGGCGTCCCAGAGGTTGAGGAACTCGTACATCGCGTACTCGGCCTCGCCGTCATCCCAGCCCCGCGCCAGCGCCAGCTCGTAGGCCCGCTGCAGCAGCTGCGCCTCGGCGGCCACGGCCGCGGCAGCCAGCTGTGCATAGCGGCAGCCCGCCGCATCGAGGGGCGTCGCGCCGGACCACAGCAGCCACTCCAGCGCCGGCAGGCCCTTGGCCGGCGAGCCGATCTGGTCCATCGCCGCGGCATCCGCAGGCGCACGTCGTATCGCCTTGGCAATCGCCTCGGGCCGGGTCGGCATGAAGTCGATCTCGCGCGGCGAGCGACGTGCCAGCAGGGCGCCACCGCGCACCGCCGAGAAGCGCTCCCAGCTGGCCACCGTCTGCAGCCATTGCGCACGCAGCGCGGCGGTGTCGGCGCAGTCGCCCTGCAGCACCGCGGCCAGACGTCGGCTCTGCTCGGCGAACTCGGCGCTGCGCGGCACATACCAGTGCTGGTGCAGCTGGCGCACGAAGGCGGCGTAGGCCGCGTAGGGAAGCGGATCGGCTGCTCGGGCAACAGTGCCCGCAAACAGCAGGATCAAGCAGCCGACGAGGCGGCGCATCACAGCGACTCCACGAAACGGATGAGGGCCTGCCGCTCGGCGCGGCTCATCGCCAGCACCTGCTTGCGGCTGGCATCGGCCTCGCCGCCATGCCACAGCACGGCCTCCAGCACGCCGCGCGCGCGGCCGTCATGCAGCAGGCGCTGGTGGCCGTTGACGCCATGGATCAGGCCCAGGCCCCACAGCGGCGGCGTCTTCCATTGCCGGCCGCTGGCCAGGAAGTCGGGCCGGCCATCGGCCAGGCCCTCGCCCATGTCATGCAGCAGCAGGTCGGTGTAGGGATGAATGGCCTGGCCGGCCAGGGCCGGGCTGCTCAGACGCGGGAACGGTGGCTGCGCGGTGACATAGCTGGGCCGGTGGCAGACCGCGCACTGCGCCTGCTGGAACAGCTGCTGGCCACGTTGCACCTCGGCATCGCCCCCATCGCGGCGCAGCGGTGGTGCCAGCGTGGCGGCGTAGAACACCACCTCGGCCAGCACGTCGTCCTCGATCTCCGGCGCGCCGCCGCTGGGCGCGGCCAGGCACTCGCGCTGGGCCGCCGTGCAATCGGTCAGCGGGAACAGGCGGGACGTGATGCCCATATCGCCGGCAAAGGCCGCGGCGGTCTGGTGGGCCAGGGAGGCGACGTTGGCCTTCCAGCCGAAGCGGCCGATGCGCTGCTGCCCGCTGGGCGCGTCCCAGACCCGGTTGGCCTGGCCGCGGATGGCGTCACCACGCGCGGCCTGGGCCGCGGCATTGGCCTCGATGTCGGCCTCGGCAATAGCCTCCAGCAGGCCCAGGCCGATCAGCTGCGGCGCGATGCGCGGGCCCAGCAGTGCCTGGCGGTCCAGCGGCCCGTGGCGCAGCGCGGCCAGGCGGTAGCGGGGACTTTGCAGCGTGTAGCGCGTGCCGTCGGTGTAGCGGCCGTGCAGCGCCTGCTCGGTCATCTGAAGGCGCCCTTCGACCGGCACGCCCGGAATGGCCTGCGTGGCCAGCTGCGCGCCATAGCGCGGCTCGGGCAGCGGGCCGCCGTGGGCGTCGCGGCCCGGCACCGACAGGCGCAGCAGCAGGCCGGCCTCGCCCGGCGCGGCGCGGCCGTCGTTGACATGGCAGCCGCTGCAGGAGCGCGCGTTGAACAGCGGCCCCAGGCCATCGCGTGCGCCGGTGGAGGCCGGCGCCGCGACCCAGTTGCGGCGGAAGAAGGAGTTGCCGACGGCAAAGCGCGTCTGCTCCTCGGCCGTCAGATT
The DNA here is from genome assembly GCF_030254645.1 of Paucibacter sediminis. NCBI lineage: Bacteria > Pseudomonadati > Pseudomonadota > Betaproteobacteria > Burkholderiales > Sphaerotilaceae > Roseateles > Paucibacter sediminis. Next base: position 2,433,486 of record NZ_CP116346.1, on the reverse strand, counting down.
GGCGGCGGCCAGCGAGAACGCGCGCCGGCCATTGACCTCCACCGTGGTGGCGCCGCCGGGGCGCTGCTGGTCATCGCTCGCCGCCTGGCCCAGCGCCGCGCCGGCCAGCGTGGCGACCAGCAACAACGCGATGCCGGCCCTCATGGCTTGCGCACCCAGTTGAGCTTCTGTATGCCCAGCGCCCGCGCGGCTTCGACCAGCGAGCTCGACTGGCGCAGCAGTGCATCGATGACGCGCTTGATGCGTTGCCGCCCAGGCGCATCGCTGCCGCCGAGGATCTCGCGGTCGAACGGCGGCTCGATCGCCTCGGCCGCCTGCAGCGACTCGGCCATCTGTGCCGTCAGGCGTTCGGCCAGGGCCGGATCGCGGGCAGCCACCAGATCGCGCAGCGCCGGCCCCTGCTTGAGCTGCCTGTCGTCGAGCCCGGCATAGCGTCCCAGCCAGGCGTTCTGTATGCCCAGCGCGTCGCCGACGATGTCGCGGTGCGTGCTGTCGGAGAAGCAGGACTGCTCGTCCTCCTGGTCGCGGCTGGCCAGCGCCACCTCCAGCCGCTCGCCGGCCAGCTCGGCGCGCGACAGCGAACCGAGGCCGACGATGAGGCCGCGCAGGGACTCCTGATCGCCCCGCTCGAAACGCCGGCGGTAGTTGGCGCGGGCCGGTGCCCAGGCCTGCTCCAGCCAGGCCAGGTCGTCGACCAGCAGGGCGGTGACGGTGGCGAGGTACAGGCGGCGCCGGTCGGCGTTGGTGGCCCGGCCATCGACGTAGTCGGTATGCGGCCGGTCGCCGGGGCCCTCGGCGCTGAGGTCCTGCCCCCACAGCAGGTACTCGATCGCATGCCAGCCGGTGGCCACGTTCTCCTCGCCGTCGCGGGTGTTCAGCGCGCTCAGTGTGCGTTTGCTGATGGGCTGCCGGCACCGGGCGATCAGCGCATCGATATAGGTCTCGTCGACCGGCCAGGCGTTGAGCCGGGGCTCTGGGCCGTCGTCGCCATCGATGGGGCCGCCGTGGAAGCGGAAGGCCTCGGTCAGCGCATAGCGCTCGCGCGCCTGCAGCCAGGCCTGGCGGGCGCCGGCCAAGGCCGCGGCCGAGGGCGCCTGCGTGAAGCGCCGCACCGCCTGCTGCAGGCGGCGGGCCAGGGTCAGCGTGTCGGCATAGGTGGCATGGACCAGGGCGGCATGGTGCTGCAGCACCGGGCGCAGCTCCTGCGCCGTCGGCGCGACCGGTTGAGCCAGCGCCGCCGCACCGGCCAGCAGCCACGCGATGAGAAATGCCGCCTGCCCGCGCATCGCCGTCAGGCCGGGTTGATCTGTGCCACCAGACGGGCCAGGGTCTGATAACCCTTGGCCGCGTACTCGAAGCTCGGCGCCACGGCCGGGTCCTGCTCGGCCTCGACGACCAGCCAGCCCTCGTAGCCGCCGCCGTGCAGGGTGCGCAGCACGCGCTCGAAGTCGATCACGCCATCGCCGGGCACGGTGAAGGTGCCGTTCAGCACGCCGTCCAGGAAGGACCAGCCGTCGTTGCGAGCCAGCGCCACCACCTGGGCCCGCACGTCCTTGCAATGCACATGGACGACGCGTGACAGATGCTTCTTCAGCAGCACCACCGGGTCCTGCGCGCCGCCGTAGTAGGCATGGCCGGTGTCGAACAGCAGGCCCACGGTGGGGCCGGTCACGGCCATCAGGCGGTCCACGTCCTCGGGCGATTCGACATAGGCGCCCATATGGTGGTGGTAGGCCAGGGTCAGGCCGTAACGGGCCTGCAGGTGCTCGCCGAAGCTGCTCAGGCGCTGGCCATAGGCCTGCCACTGTGCGTCGTCGGCGAAGCGCGGGCGCTGGGCCAGCGGCACGTCCATAGCCCCTTGGATGGAGCCCGCCACCTCGCCATAGACCGCCACCTTGCAGCCGTTGTGCTGCAGCTTGGCCATGTGCTCATGGCAGCGCGCGATCTCCTCCTCCAGCCCGCCCTCGGCGAGTCGGCCCGAGTACCAGCCCGACACGCAGGCCACGCCGTACTCGGCCAGCTTGGCCTTCAGCGCCTCGGGCTCGCGCGGAAACTTATTGCCGAGCTCGAAGCCCTGATAGCCGATCTCGGCGCCCTCGCTCAGCGCCGTGTCCAGCGAGGTTTCGCCGCCCAGCGCCGGCAGGTCGTCATTGCTCCAGGAGATCGGGTTGATGCCGATGCGGACGTTCCAGGGTTTCATCTTCTGCTGCTCTTTCATCATCATCACGGTCGCTGCTGCGCCTTCTGGGCGCGGTAAAGAATCTGCGCCTCGCGCACCTCGACGCGGGTCGAGACTTCGGGAATGGCCACCTCCCACCAGCAGCCGCCATCAGGGGTGGTGCGCTCGGCGGTGGTGTCGATGACGATGACCTGGGTGTGGCTGGCGGCGCGGGCGCGGACAAGGGCCTCGCGCAGCTCGGCCAGATCGGCCACATGGCAGGCCTCGGCGCCCAGGCTGGCCGCATGGGCGGCGAAGTCGACTTGGGGCAGGGTGCCGCCCTCGGGCACGCAGTCGTCCAGCATATTGTTGAAGCGTGGTCCGCCGCTGGCACGCTGCAGCCGGTGGATGCAGCCGTAGCCGCGGTTGTCCAGCACGACGATGATCAGCTTGTGGCCCAGCATCACCGAGGTGGCGATCTCCGAGTTCATCATCAGATAGGAGCCGTCGCCAACCATGACGATGACCTCGCGCTCGGGCAGGGCCATCTTCACGCCCAGGCCGCCGGCGATCTCGTAGCCCATGCAGGAGTAGCCGTACTCGACGTGGTAGCTGGCCGGTGCGCCGGCGCGCCACAGCTTGTGCAGCTCGGCCGGCAGGGTGCCCGCCGCGCAGACGACGACATCGTGCGCCGGCGAGTCCGGCGTCGAGTCGCGCACCGCGCCTATCACCTCGGCGTCATAGGGCAGCTGGCGCTGCGGCTCGGCCAGGGTCAGCTCGGTGACGCGCCGTCGCCAGATCTCGGCCAGGCGCTGCGCGTGCGCGGTCCAGGCCGGCACCGCCTGCCAGTCGCGCAGGGCGGCGTCGAGCTGCAGCAGGCCCTCGCGGGCATCGGCCACCAGGGCCTGACCGTTCCACTTGGCGGCGTCCAGCGCCTGCACATTCAGGCTCAGCAGCGCGGCCTGGCTGAACAGCGCATGCGAGCCGGTGGTGAAGTCCTGCAGCCGCGTGCCCACGGCCAGCACCAGATCGGCGGTGCAGGCCAGCTCGTTGGCGGACGGCGCACCGCTGACGCCGATGGCGCCCAGGTTCAGGCCATGGTCCCAGGGCAGGCTGCTCTTGCCGGCCTGGGTCTCGACGACCGGAATGCCGTGGCGCTCGGCAAACTGCCGCAGCGCCTCCCAGGCCTGACTGTAGAGCACGCCGCCACCGGCGATGATCAGCGGCCGGCGGGCGGCACGCAGCTGCTCGACCGCGCGCTGCAGCTCGCGAGCGTCGGCCATGGGGCGGCGCAGGCGCAGCAGGGCCGGCTGCAGAAAGTCGTCCGGGCAGTCGAAGGCCATGGCCTGCACGTCCTGCGGCAGGGCCAGGCAGACCGGGCCGCACAGCGCGGGGTCAGTCATCACCTGGATCGCCCGCGGCAGCGCCGTCAGCAGCTGCTCGGGCCGCATCAGCCGGTCGAAGTAGCGGGTCACCGGGCGGAAGCAGTCGTTGGCCGACAGATCGCCGTGATGAAAATCCTCGATCTGCTGCAGCACCGGGTCGGGTGCGCGCGTGGCGAACACGTCACCGGGGAGCAGCAGCAGCGGCAACCGGTTGACGTGGGCCAACGCGGCGGCCGTGACCATATTGGTGGCACCGGGGCCGATCGAGCTGGTGACGGCCATGATGCGCTGGCGGTGCTGCGCCTTGGCGTAGGCAATCGCCGCATGGGCCATGCCCTGCTCGTTGTGCGCGCGGTAGGTCGGCAGCGCCTCGCGCTCGGCCCACAGGGCCTCGCCCAGGCCGGCCACATTGCCGTGACCGAAGATCGAGAACACACCGCCCACATAGGGCTGCACCGAACCATCGGCCAGCTCGATGCGCAGCGCGGCCAGGTGGCGCACCAGCGCCTGGCTCATCGTCAGGCGTACCGTCTTGCTGCTCATGCTGCCACCTCCGCACGAGCGTCGCGCCAGGCCTCGACCAGGGTGGCGAAGTTGCCGCAAACCTGGCGCACCAGGCCCTCGTCATCCAACTCGCCGCGCAGCCAGGCCAGCGCCGGCCCGGCCCACAGCGTGCGGCCGACCATGAAGCCCTTGACGATGGGATGGCGGGCCCGGCCAAAGCCCTCGGCGAGCTCGGCCAGCGGTTTGTTCAGGCCCAGTATCACGGCGCCGCGGCATTGCGGATCGCGCTCGGCGATCAGCGCGGCCAGGGCCTCCCAGCCGGCCGCCGTCATGGGCGCCAGCTTCCACCACTCGGGCTTGAAGCCGAGGTTGTAGAGACGCTTGACGCTGCGCAGCACGGCCGTGTCGGCGGTGCCGGGCGGCGTCACGGCCGGCGGAGAGATCAGCTCCAGCAGCAGCTCATGGCCGCTGGCCCGTGTCGCGTCCCAGACCTGGCGCAGCTGCTGCTCCTGCTCAAGCCTCAGGTCGGTCGCGTCGTCTGGGTGGTAGTGCACCAGGCACTTGACGACCTGCTCGGCCGGCCATTGCTGCAGGCGCGTGGCCAGCGAGGCACCATGCTCGAAGCGCAGCGGCCGCGAACCGGGCAGCTCGACGGGCCGGCCCACCCACCAGCCGCGACCGGTGGCCGAGGCCAAGGCGTCCTCGCCATAGACATCGTCGATCAGCACGCCGACCTGGCCTTGCAGGCGGTGGCTGGTCTCGATGCGCTCGGCCGCGCGCACCAGCAGCTGCTTCAGTGCCGGCAGGCGCGCCGGGTCGGCGCCGGCCTGGCGCGCCAGCTCGAAGAACTGGCTGCGGTGGTCGAAGGCCAGCACGCAGAGCTGGGGCCAGGCCTTGCGCGCCGCGGTCGTGCGGTGCAGATGGGCCAGCTGCACGTCGGCATCGACCCGCGGCAGCCGCTGGCCGCTGAACCAGTGCTCCAGCTCGGCCGGCGTCGGCATGGCCGGCGCGCAGCCATGACGCGAGACGACGATGGCGCCGCAGGCATTGGCCAGGCGCGCGGCCTGCTCGAAGCCCTGGCCGCGCAGCAGGCCCGTCATCAGGCCGGCGGCGAAGGCGTCGCCGGCGCCCAGCACATTCATGACCGCTATGCGCTCACCGCGCACGGTGACGGCGTCGGTCAGGCGCGCCGGGATCTCGCCGTCAATGAAGCAGCAGCCGGCTGCACCGAGCTTGACGACCAGCGCCGCCTGGGTGACGGCCCGCACCGCCCGCAGCGAGGCCAGCAGATCGCCGGGCACGCCACCGGCAATCAGGAACTCCTCCTCGGTGCCTATCAGCAGATCGAACTGCGGCAGCACCGCCTGCAGCCGCGTGGTCACGGCTGCATCGGCGACGAAGCGGTTGGCGCCCTCGCCGCGGGCCGTCAGCCCCCACAGCACCGGGCGGTAGTCGATGTCGAGCACGCGCAGCACACCATGGCGCTGGGCAAAGCCCAGAGCCCGCTCCGAGGCGGCCAGCACGGTGGGCGTGCTCAGGTGGGTGCCGGTGATCAGCAGCGCACGGCAGCTGGCGATGAAGTCTTCGCTGATGGCGTCGGCAGCCAGCGCCATGTCTGCGCAGTTCTCACGGTAGAACAGCAGCGGGAAGGTGTCGCGGTCCTTCAGGCCCAGCAGCACCAGCGCGGTCAGGCGCTGCGGATCGATCTGCAGTTGCGAGGTGTCGCAGCCCTCTCGCTGCAGCGTCTCGGTCAGGAAGCGGCCCATCTGCTCGTCGCCGACGCGCGAGATCATCGCCGCGCGCAGCCCCAGCCGCGCCGCGCCGAAGGCGATATTGGCCGAGGAGCCGCCCAGGTATTTGGCGAAGCTGCTCACGTCTTCGAGCCGGCTGCCCAGCTGCTGGGCATAGAGGTCCACGGCCAGGCGGCCGAGGCAGGCCAGGTCGTGGCGGCGGCCTGAAGGGATATCGGAAAGTCTCATGGCGGGGGCGGTACAACAGAGGGTCGGACGACGGCGAGCACTGCTGCGCCCGCCGCCGGTGTCGGAACGATCAGAACGAGTGCCGCACGCCCAGCTGGTAGGCGTTGACCGTGGCGGCGTTGTCGGCCCGGGTGTCGGACAGCGAGGCGTACACCGCGGTGCGTTTGCTGAGGAAGTGGAAGTAGCCCAGGCCATAGACCTCGGTCTTCACATTGACCAGCTTGCTGCTGTTGTAGAGCACCCGGGCCTCGCCCTCGGGCGTGACCTGGTAGCCGGCGCTGAACTGCAGATCGGTCTGCTTCTTGTTGCCACCCACGCGGGTGGAGCTGGCCCAGGTGCCGAACAGGCGGAACTTGTCGAAGGTGTAGCGGCCGCCGATGCCATGGGTCTGCACATTGGTCGGGCTGCGCTGCGTGGACAGGCTGGCGCTGAGGCCGCCCATCTCGTAGATCAGCGAGAAGCCCTGGCCGCGCACGGTCTTGGCCACGCCTTCGCTGGGCGACACACCGACATTGATGCTGAAGCCGGCCAGCACGGGCGAGGTGTAGTTGACGGCGTTGTCCCAGATCTTCTGACCGCCAGCAATGCGCGAGTAGCTGGAGGCAACGGTGTCGCCGTCCCAGACCTCGTAGTCGCTGCCGGTGGCGTCGTCCAGCGGCGACTTCTGGTGGCCCAGGCGGATGTCGCCGAAGCGGCCCTTGATGCCGACATAGGAGTAGTACCAGAACGGGCCCGAGCGCTGCGCCCCGGTGTCGCCCAGGAAGCGATGCTGCAGATAGCTGTAAGCCTTCATGCCGTCGCCAAGATCGTCCTCGGCCTTGAAGATGATGCGGTTGGCCGAGCCGTGGGTCAGCTGCCAGACGCCAGGCGAGCTCTTAACGACACTCTGGTCGATGCGGCCGCCGAGGCTGACCTGGGCCTGGGCGGCACCAAGAGCCAGCAGGGCGGCCAGGGCCACGGTGAGTTTTTGATGGGTTTGCATTTGTCTCGTTCTTTCTCAGTATGGTTGCAGTGTGCTTACAGCTTCAGTGCGCGTGCCAGGCTGGTGGCCTTGGCATCCCGGTTGCTCAGAGGCTTGAGTCCGAAGCGCTCCTCGATCAGCCGCAGGATGGACACGGTTTCGTACGGGGTGTGATCGACGTGGCCGCCCTCGCTGAACGGCGAGACCACCAGCGCCGGGATACGCGAGCCCGGGCCCCAGCGGTCGCCCTTGGGCGGCGCGGCGTGGTCCCAGAAGCCGCCGTTCTCGTCGGTGGTGACGATGACGACGGTGTTCTTCCACTGCGGGCCGTTCATCACCTCCTGCACGATGGCCACTGCCTCGGCGTCGCCATCGGCGACATTGCCACGGCCCGGGTGCATGTTCTTGCCGCCGGTCGGCTTGTAGAACGACACCGGTGGCAGGCGACCGGCGCGGGCGTCGGCGATGAAATCCTCGCGGTCCTTCAGATGGGTGGCGCGCTGCGCCGGGCTGTCGATGAAGCGCTTGAAGAAGGTGAAGGGCTGGTGGTGGTAGGAGAAGCTCGACAGTCCCTTGCCCGCCGCCGTGGCCGCCACCGCGCGCTGATAGTCCTGGGCGTAATAGGCCCAGGCAATGCCCTTGTCGCTCAGCCGGTCGCCTATCGTCGGCAGGCTTTGCGGCGGCAGCAGTGCCTGCTTCTTCGTCGGGTCGTAGAGCCAGCTGCCCTGCATCGTGTTGACCGCATGACCGTCGGTCGTGACATAGGCCTCCTCGTGGCTGCCCGGCACATTGCCGGCCTCGTCCACTGCCTTGATAGTGGCCGGGGCGTCGGGGAACACCGGCGTGCAGGCGCAGACCAGCCAGAAGTGGTTCAGGAAGGAGCCACCAAAGGCCGATTGAAAGAAGTTGTCGGCCAGGGTGAAGCGCTGGGCCAGCTTCCACAAACCCATCTGGCTGCCGTCGTAATAGCCCATCAGCAGGCCGCCGCTATTGCCCTCGGCGACGAAGCGGTCGTTGCGCCCGCCATTGATCTGGCGCTGGTTGGCGTAATAGGCGTGAATGGGGCTGAACATGGGCTGGTTCAGCGCCACCCGCGGCTCCAGTGCAAACGGGCCGTTGGGAATCGGATCCAGCAGCCGCGCATCGGGCTTGCCGTTCTTGTCGGCCAGGGGCACCGGCAGCTGGGCATAGGGCTTGCCGTCCCTGTCGGTCTGCACGGTGCGGCCCTCGGCCCGGGCCTGGGCAAGGCCGTTGGCGCCGGGATAGAGGCCGAACAGATGGTCGAAGCTGCGGTTCTCCATGTAGACGACGACGATCTGACCGATCTTGGCGAGCTTGGGATCGGGGGCCGGGTCTTGTGCCGAGGGGCCGGTCGATGCGGCACAGCCGGCCAGCAGCTGGGCGACGGCGGCGGCCAGCGCTGCGGCGCTGAGTCTTGCTTTCATTGGATTCTCCTTGGGAGCGAAACGCTGCGACTCAGGGCGCCGGCGTGTGGCCGTAGCAGGCCTTCAGCTTCGTGTAGTCGTAGAAGTGGCTGTTGGCGGCATAGCGAGCGCCATCACAGTCGGCCTTGAAGTCGGTTTCCTTCTCGTTGAAGAGCATCTTCACGAGCAGGGTGCCGCTGGCGTTGCGCACCACGTCCCACTGCATATTCGCCGCCATCGGCGAGACATAGTCACCACGCCAGGGGTTGTTTTCGTAGCTGTACATGGTGGCCAGCGGCACCTGCTGCAGCACGTTCTTCAGGCCCATCTTCGAGGCGAAGGGAATGATGATCTCGGCATGGGCGAAGCGCAGCTTGGCGACCTTGCCCAGCTGGCCCTTGGCGATGGCATCAACCTGGTTGAAGAAGTCATCCTCCAGGTGCTGGGCCATCTTCCAGGTGACGCTGCCCTTCTCGGTGATGCCGGGGCCCATCTTGTAGAAGTCGGCCGCGTCCTGGGTGAAGGCAAAGTACTTGGCCTGCTCCAGCGGCATATAGGGCGAGAAGTCGACACCGGCCTCGGCCTTCATCGCCGGAGCGATCACATACAGCTCGTAGATGCGCGAGGCCGCCTCGGCCAGATTGCCGATGGGCGTTTCGCCGTCACCGCTGAGGGTGCTGGTGAACTTGCCATCGGCACTGCTGTAGGTGAAGCTGCCGGTGTTGGCAAAGCTGTAGGCGCCGGACTCGATCTTGTCGACGAAGGCCTTGGTGAACAGGCGCTCCAGCACGACGCGGCCGGCCGTCTTGGCCGCCGGGTCGGCGAGGATGGCCGCCTGCTTGGCCGCCAGGTCGGCGTCCTTCAGCCACTTCTGGAAGGCGAGGCTGTCCTGGTAAGTGGTGTAGAGCGGATCGGAGGCGTTGCTTACCAGATCGGTCGCCGCCACCAGCTTGTGGAAATAGAGCAGGAAGCGGTCGGTGCCGGCCGGCTGCGCCACCGGTGCACTGACCGGGTAGGGGCCGGGCGCGGCCGGGTAGCTGACCAGCTCGGCCAGCTTGGGCTGCGTGGCCAACATGCCCTTGACGAAGAAGGCGCCGCTGTCCACGGCACGGTCCACGCCCGAGGTCACGACCTCGATACGCCGAGGGCTGGTGGCGGCCGTGCCGACCACCTGCTCGAACAACGCGGCATGGCGGCTCAGCAGGCGCTTGGCCAGGTTGGTGTGCTCGTCGATGCCGACTTGCGTCTCGTTGCCGTAGCCGGGTTTGCTGATGCCAGGCACGCCGTAGCCGAGCAGGAAGTTGGCCTTCATCAGCTTCAGGACGTCGGGGCCCAGCTTCAGGCCCAGATCGGTCAGCGCCCCCTCGGATGCCGCCTTGAGCCACATGTTGTAGACCGCCAGGTCGTACTTCAGACTGGACAGGCCGCGCGAGCCATGGCGCGCCACCAGTTCGGTGAAGACGGTGCTGAAGCCGCTGGGCGGCGCCTCGTAGCTGGCCGCGTCCTGCTGCGGCGCGTAAGGCGTCTTGGTCTGGTAGTAGAAATTGGTCGGCGCCGGCGGCGGTGCAGGCGGAGGCGGGGTCTGTGTGCTGGTGTCGTCACCGCCACCGCATGCGGCCAGTCCCGCCGTTAGTGCGGCGGCGACCCAGAGTCGCGAGAGGATTGCTGTTGTCGTCATGCCATGTCTCCGTAGGCTGCCCGCCTTGATTGATTTGTTGGCCCGGGCGGTATCGGGCAGGTATCGCAAAGGCAATGCACACGTGTGCATTTCAGGGCTCAAAAAAGCGCTGGCAATTTGTTGGACTGCAGCGGCGGGCTGCAGGACTCCGGGGCGATCAGCGCCAGCAACTGCGGGTACAGCGCCGGCCCGGCGGCGATGATTGGATTGCCGTGCTGCAGTCCCCCATCAGCCAGAAAATCGTTGACGACTCCGCCAGCCTCCTGCAGCAAGACGATGGCCGCCAGGCAGTCCCAGGCGTTGATGTGCGGCTCGTAGTAGCCGATCAAGCGCCCCGCGGCCACATAGGCCAGCATCAAGGCACCCGAACCATTGCGTATAAACATGCCTCCATCGGCCAACACACGGCCAAGAAAGGGCACGAAGGCATCAACCGGCACCCGATGTGAGAAGCCCACGCCGAGCACACCCTCACTGACCCGGGCGGCCGAATGCACCTGCAGGCGCTTGGCATTGGCAAACGCGCCCTGCCCTTGTGCGGCATGGAACATCTCGTCGCTGTTCGGGTCGTAGACGACGCCGATGACCGGCCGCCCCTGGCACAGCACGCCGATCGACAAGCACCAAGCATGCATGCCGTTGACGAAGCAGGCAGTGCCGTCAATCGGATCAATGACCCAGAGGAAATCGGCATCGCCGCGGTCCAGGCCGCCTTCCTCGCCGAGGAATCCATCGGCGGCGAAACGGGCCAGCACTTGCTGGCGGATAAAGGCCTCGGTGTCCTGATCGGCAGCGCTGACCATGTCCTGCAAACCCTTGGATTCGATCACCAGCTCATCGCGGCGGCGGAACATCTCCAGCGCGCGCAAGCCGGCCTCGCGGGCCACGCTGCGGGCCAGTTCATAGCGATCCTGCAGCAGCATCATGCCTGGCCTCCGACAACGCACAGGCCGTGGTCTGCGAAATCGATGGCGACAGAGGATCCGACCGCCAGGGGGCGGCGCACCTCGGCCTGACGCACGAACAGTTCTCCCAAGGGCGAGGCCAGGGTGTATTGCATCTCGGTGCCGAGGAAGGCCGCGTGCAGCACCGCCCCCACCAGTGGATCGTTAGCAGCAGCCGGGCGCAAGCGCATCGCATCGGGGCGCACGGCAACGCGCACGGCGCCACGATAGCGCCGCGGATTGGCCAGTTGCAGCTTAATGCCGCCGATCTCGCAGGCCTCGCCCTGCAACTCGCCCGCCACCAGATTGGCGTCGCAGATAAAGTCGGCCACGAACTCATCGGCCGGGGTTTCGAACAGGTCACGCGGGCTGCCCTGCTGGGCTACTTTCTGCTTGTTCATCACAATGATCTGGTCTGACACGGCCAAGGCTTCTTCCTGGTCATGGGTTACGTAGACGGCGGTCAGCCGCAATCGCTGCTGGATCTCACGGATCTCGTCGCGCACACGGCGACGCAGCTTGGTGTCGAGGTTGGACAGCGGCTCGTCGAGCAGCAGCACCTGGGGTTCCAGCACCAGCGCGCGCGCCACCGCCACGCGTTGCTGTTGCCCACCTGAGAGTTCGCTCGGCAGGCGTGGGCCGAAGTCGGCCAGACCTACCAAGCGCAGGCCCTCGATGGCGCGCTCCTTGGCCTCCGTCTTGCGGGCTCCGCCCACTTCCAGGCCATAGGCCACGTTTTCCTGCACCGTCATATGAGGAAACAGGGCGTAAGACTGGAACACCATGCTGACATTGCGCTCTATGGCGGACTGACGAGTTACGTCCTGTCCTCCAATCAGGATGCGCCCGCGGCTTACGTGTTCCAGCCCGGCGATCAGTCGCAAGGTGCTGGTCTTTCCGCAGCCGCTCGGACCCAGCAAGGTGACGAGATCGCCCTTGGGAATGCTGAACGAGACGTTGTCGACGGCAGTGACCGAGCCGTACTGCTTGCTCACCTGATCGAAGACCAGGGCCCCCGAGGCCAGGCCGGCCGTCATCGCGGACGAGTTGTCGGCTTTCATGATTGAACCTTCTTCAAAACTAATTCACTGGGGGTCGGTGTGGCTTGAGGCGCCGCGCCCTGCACGCGCTCGACACGCCGCAAGCGGCGCTGGCCGACCAGCTTTTGCGCGACTAGCACGCACAGCAACATCACCACGATCAGCGCGCTCGCGTAGGCGATGGCGATGCCGTATTGACCGTTCTCGACCAGGCCGACGATGTAGGCCGTGGCCATGTTGTATTTCGCGCTGACCAGGAAGATCACGGCGCTGATGGAGGTGATGGAGCGCACGAAGCTGTAGACCAGGGCCGAGGTCAGCGCCGGTCGCATCAGCGGCAACACGACCCGCCGGGCGGTGGTGAAGCTGTTGGCACCCAGCATGGTCGAGGCCTCGTCGAGACTGCCGTCCAGTTGGCTCATGGCCGCAACGCCACCGCGCAGTCCCACCGGCATATTGCGGAACACAAAGCACAACACCAGGATGGAGCCTGTACCGGTCAGCTCGATCGGTGCCGCGTTGAAGGCCAGGATGTAGCTGATACCGATCACCGTGCCCGGTATCGCGAAGCTGAGCATGGTGGCGAACTCGAATGCTGCCTTGCCGGCAAAGCGCTGACGCACCAGCAGCCAGGCGGCAAGCAGCCCCAGGGCGGCCGTCAGCGGGGCGGAGATGCCGGCGATGGCCAGGGTGGTGAACAGCGAGTCCCAGGCGGTACCGACCCAGCGCAGGCCCTGCTCGCCGAAGCTGATGCCGAAGGCGTCGCTGTAGTGGCGCAGGGTGAAGCTGTTGTCGCGGCCCCATTGGTGGACGAAGCCGCCGGCCAGGATCATGCCGTAGAGCACCAGGGTGAAGGCCGTCCACAGACTCACCAGCAGGGCGAGCGCCATGGACATGCGCTTGTCCAGCCCGGCATGCTGGCCGTTGTCGGCCTTGCCGGTGACGGTGGCGTATGACTTCTTGCCCACCCAGCGCCGCTGTGCCACGAAGGCTGCAACGGCGAAGCAGAGCAAGATCAGGCCGAGACCCGCGGCACGGCCGGCGTCGTTCTGCGCGCCGACAATGGCAAAGTAGATCTCGGTGGACAGCACTCCGAAATTGCCGCCCAGCACCATCGGGTTGCCAAAGTCGGCCATGCTCTCGATGAAGGCCACCAGGAAGGCATTTGCCAGGCCCGGACGCATCAGGGGCAACGAGACCCGCCAGAATGTGGTCCAGCGCGAGCCACCCAAGGTCTGCGACGCCTCCTCCACAGAAGGGCTCACGCCCTCAACCACGCCGATCAGCACCATGAAAGCGATCGGCGTGAACGAGAGCAACTGCGCCAGCCATACGCCATAGAAGCCATAGAGGCCACGGCCTGGCGCCACGTCGAACCAGGCCGAGACCCAGCCGGTTACAACACCGCTGCGGCCAAACAGCAGGATCAGCGCCAACCCGATCACAAAGGGCGGGGTGATGATGGGCAGCACCGTCAATGCGCGCAGAACCTTCTTGAACCGAAAGCCGGTGCGCGTCATGACCAGGGCGAATGCCAGACCCAGCAGGGTTGCACCTGCGGCGGTGCTGAGCCCCAGAAACAAGGTGTTCCAGGCCACGCCGCAACGCTGCCCGCCTGCCACGCACGCCAAGGACCAGACGCGAGCGTCGGTGGTGCGTGACCACAGCGCGGCCAAGCTGAAGGCGCCATCCTGCTCGAAGGCACCGACCAGCACACGCAGTACGGGAAACATCACGAACAGGCCAACCAGAGCCACCAGCAAGGCAATCACACCGCAGACAAAAACGTCCCCGCGGCAGGCGCCGCGCCAAGCTGCGCCGGTGCTCAGCATGAACAGCGTGCAGATCGCGTACAGGAGCGCGCCCCAGCCGAGCCCCGGCTGATCGGCTGGGGCAGCGCCCCAACTCAGCCATCCCAGCCAAGCCAAGGCCGCGACGGCCAGGGCCATCAGGACCGTACCAAGCGCGGGCCGCGCAAGCCTGGCCATGTCCAGCAGACCGGCCACGATCGGCAGCAGCAGCAGCGGCAGCAGTTCCAGACGGCCCAGCCCCAGCACCTGCCAGGCTGCAGTGGCGGTGGCCCGGTCCCCGGGCCAGCCGGCTCCCAACCACTCGCCAGCCAGAAGTCCTGCCTCCTGCTGGTGCCAGGGCAGCAGCAGGCTGCTCAGCAAGGCCAGCAACAGCCAGACACGCAATGATTTGTCCACGACGGCGCTCCTTGTGGCTGCTCAGCGCGGCAGAGAGAAGATCTCGTCGTCCCAGCGCTTGAGCAGACGCTTGCGTGTCTCCTCGCTGCCGTACTTGGCGAAGTCGTAGTTGATCGTCTTCACCGTCTCCAGGCGCGGCGCACGCGGCGGGATAGTGGCGGCCTTGTTCGAGGGCACCTGGAAGGCATTGGCCTTGACTGCGAGGGACTGCACGTCGGCGCGCAGCGCGAACTCGTAGAAGCGCTTGGCACTGGCCATGTTCTTCGCCCCCTTCACGATGCTCATCGAACCGACTTCGTAGCCGGTGCCCTCGCAGGGCGACACCACTTCAACCGGGAAGCCCGCGACGGTTTCCTTCAGCAGGTCATGCTGAAAGGTGATGCCCACGCCGATCTCGCCACGTGCCAGCGCCTTGGCCGGAGCCGATCCGCTCTTGGTGTACTGATTGACGTTGTCGTTCATCTTCTTCATGAAGGCGAAAGCCTCGGCCTCGCCCTGCAACTGCACCAGGGTCGCGATGGCGGCGTAGGCAGTGCCCGAGGAGTTCGGATTCGGAATCTGGATCTCGCCCCTGTAGGCCGGGGTGAGCAGGTCCTTCCAGCACTTTGGCGCCGGCGCGTTGTTGCGCTTGAGCACCTCGGGGTTGTATCCAATGCCCAGCAGGCCGGCATAGACACCTACGGTACGGTAGCCAGCGATCTCGGCCTGTTTCTGCGCCCAGGGCTGCAACTTATCCAGCTGCGGCGATTTGTAGACCTCGGTGTAGCCGGCAGCAGCGGCTTGCAGATGCGGATCGCCTGTGCCGGCCCACCAGATGTCGGTCTTCGGGTTGCCAGCCTCAGCGCGGATCTGCGCAAAGATTTCGCCAGCGCTTTTTCGCACCATCGACACCTGAACGCCGGTCTCGCTTTCGAAGCTGTTACGCATCAATTCACACCAGTCGTTGTCAGCGGCGCACAGCACGTTCAATCGCTCTGCGGCCTGGCTGCTCAGCGGCACGGCCGAAAGGGACGCGAGCAACAGCCCACAGATCCATTTGATCTTCATCTTCGTCTCCGGAAAGAGGCTGGCATCGCTGGCCAGCGTCTGTTTATCTTGCAGGTTCTTTTGATTGCACACGTGTGCACTGCACACGTGTGCAATGTACTGCCCAGGCCCGGATCAGCAAGTCAGGGTCTTCCCTAGACGGGTGGCGAAACCAGCCGACGGCGGCGCACCGGCGCCTTAGCCGACTCCGTAGATTCAATGGACGGAATCTGGGTCGACCGGCGCTCGACCAGGCTCACGGGAAGTTCCAGCGTACGGCTTGGCATGTCCGGCGCACCCATTCGTTCAGCCAGACAAGCCACGGCACGCTCAGCCAATGCACCAATGTCCTGACGAAAGGTCGTCAGCGCGTAGGCCTCGTATGCGGCCATCGGGATGTCGTCGAAACCGACCACCTTCACATCTTCCGGAACGCGCAAGCCATACAGCGCACGTGCGCCATCGATCAAGCCACAAGCCAGCGCATCGTTGGTACAGAACACGCCATCGGGCCGTGCCGAAGGCTCGGCGAACAGTTGTCGCGCGGCTTCGAAACCATGGGCATAGGAAACACCTCCTGCCGTGGCCTGGCGTAGCTTCACAGCGCCGCGCCTGACCTGACCCGCGAGAGCCTTCGCAAAAGCGGCACCGCGAGCACTGGGACTGAGCGTGCCGGTCACCACGTTCAGAAAGACCAAGTTGCGAGCGCCTGCACGACACAAGACCTCGGCAGCCAATGCCCCGCCCTGCCGATTGTCGCTGTTGATGACATCAACACCTTCCAGCAGCGGCTCGCGGTTGATCATGGCAACAGGAATGCGCAGGCGCAGATACTCCTTGGCCAATTGAATCGGCGGCGTGCCGGAGGTCAGGATCACGCCGGAGATTCGATACTGCATCAACTGGCGCAAGCTGTTCGAAAGTTGCTCCGGTTCGCTCGCATCCATCAGCAAGGGCGCCTGCGACCGAAGCGCCAACTGGTGCGTCAATGGGCCGAGCAAGCTCAGTAGGAATGGGTTGTCGAACCCCGACACCACCACACCAACCAGATTGCTTTGCTGCTGGATCATGCTGCGAGCCAGCATATTCACTTGGTACCCCAAGGCTTCAGCCGATTTGAGTACCTTGGCTCGCGTCTCGGGGGCGACGCTTGCCCCTTCAGTGAACGTGCGCGAAACGGCTGATCTGGAGACGCCGGCGTGGCGCGCAACGTCGGCGGAAGTAACCCAAGCAGAACTTTTTCCAGAACTCATAGAGCTGCCAGCAGCCTCAAGCAAATCACAGATGCCCGTCAGCTTACACGCTTGCGTTGACTGGCACGGAATCTGAGCGCCGGCTGCTTCCTTCTCAGGCGCCGCTCAACTACCGCGACTGCACGGTCGCAACCAACCTGATGCCGAAGTTCTTCGGACTTCGGCTCCGCAGCGATTTCTGTCGATGACGAAGGCATCAACCGAGCACTCACTGCTAGAGGCGCTTCAGCACGTCGCCGTCCAGGTGTGGCACTGCGCGCTGATCAACCAGCTCGACGACAAGTCTGGCAAGCCGGGACAACCCTTCTGCGGCGCCGCGATCTGGCGCTGCATCCCACGGCAGCCACGCATGTGGCCTATCGAGCTCCGGCAGCTGCCACTGGAATCGCGCGACTCCGTTGGTTTTGGTCGCGGATTCCAGCAGGCGTTCGCCATGTGTCAAGCAGACCCAGAAGCCCGGGTACTGATGATCAAGGTGCCACCAAGCCCACCCGTAGGTGGTACGGTCCTCGGCGATACACGCTGCGCAAGCCTTCAGCGGGTGATGCGCTCGGAATCGGCTCGTGAGTAGGCCCAGGCGGAATTTGAGGTGCGCCACGGACGGGCCGGCCATCGCGGCGATGGCTTCATCCACCTTGGCTGAGCTCAGGAACGGGCGATAGAAGCGAAGAAGCGTTCGCTCGAGCGCGATGGCCTTGACGTCGCCGAGCAGTCCTGCCGTGTTCTGCTCGAACTCATGCAGGCCGCTCGGGAAGTCGTGCTGATAGCCCTGCCGACGACGCCCGAAGAGGACGTCTGCCGTTTGATCTGCCAATCGATGGCCCCACAGGCGGTGGAGCCGGCTGACAAGGCTGAATAGGGTCTCGCCCGGGAGCCACTGAAGCAGATCCAGGTTCAGGCGTTCGGCGCCGACCGCGGGGACGAGCTTGTTCCCGCAATCCGGCTTTCGGTCGCCAGGTGTTCCGGGCAATTAAAGTCGTAAACAACGACACAGCGTTGCTGCGGGTTTGCCGGGAGGCAATCAGCTTCACCGCCAACCCAAAGCCGTAAACAACAGAATATGGGCCAGGATGATCCATGCCCATTGAGTCTTACGCTTTTGGCGCGTAAGCCATCCCGTCCTGCCAGACCGGCTCCATGAGTGCAAGTAAGTCCGGTGGGATGCGCGCGTCCCCCTTCGCATCATCCAGCGTCTCCTGCATGGCCTGCGCAATGCGCTGCAGTACTGGGCCTGGGCGCACCACGCCGCACACCTCTGTGCCGAACTGCATCAACTCCTCGGTCGTCGGGTAGGCCTTCGTGTGGTGTTTGCCAGCGAACAGCTTCAAGGCCATCGTGCGATCCGTGTGCTCGACATCGCCCACGTAGCGTGTGTATGTGTAGATGGCCATGGCTGTGAGCGTTGCAATTTGATCGGCGTAGACCGGCCCGCCTCGGAACTTCGCGGTCGCACATGAAACCAACCGCCGCCTTGCACGACTCGCTGACTCAGATTGGCCATGCTTCCAAAGACGCTCGCACTTGTTGATGACGATCGCCAGTACACCGAGTTCCTGTCGGAGTACCTACGTTCGCTGGGGATCAAGGTCGACGTCTTTGACGACAGCAACGACCTGCTGGCCCACGTGTCGGCCTTCGACTTCGACTTCTTCGTCATCGACCTGATGCTTCCTGGCGTCGACGGAGTCGAATTGATCAAGGTGATTCGCAAACGAAGCGTTGCCGGTTTACTGGTCGTGTCGGGCCGCCTGGCGCCCGACGCGTTCAACCAGGTCATTCTTGCCGGTGCCGACATGTATCTGGCCAAGCCTGTCCAGTTTGAGCAGGTTGGCCTTGCCATCAGGGCGGTGCAGCGGCGCGTCAAATCGGCAGCGCTGAATCCCAGCGGCTGGCATCTCGACAGACAGGGGCAGCAATTGATTGCGCCGGATGGCGCAAGGATCGATCTCAGTGAGACTGATCTGGCGCTGGTTGATTGTTTTGCGCAGGCAGCGGGTGAGGTCGTACCCCGGGAGACGCTGCGGCAACTGCTTGGCAAGCCGTCAGCCGACGTTGAGACCGGAGACAGCGTAAACGCAGCCATCTACCGCCTGCGTCGACGCATCGAGCGCGCAACCCCCTGCCTGGTACCGCTGCAATCGAAGTCAGGCGTCGGGTACCAATTCAGGGCCCAGTTGTCGGCCAGTTGAACGGATGGCCCGCAACCGTTGATCGGCTCATGAATTTCCATCCGCAGACCGCACTGCAAGTCATCGGCTTCCTGTACGTCGCCCTGCCCTTCGTTGCCTGGAGCATTGTCCGCACCAGCGACTATCGCCAATCCGCCTGGCTCTGGAGCTTGGGAAGCACTCTTTACGGTGTTTCATTCGTCCTGCTCGGTCTACGCGGGCAACTGCCTGACTGGCTGACCTTGACCGTCGCCAATTTGGTCGTGTTTACAGCCTGGGTCCTGCTGGGCTCAGCGCTGATCCGGGCTCTCGGGGAACGGCCGCCCTTGGCTCGCATGCTCGGCCTGTGGCTGCTTGCCTGTGCGTCCTACGTGACCATGCGGATCGTCGACGCGTCCGACGGCACGCGCGTAATCGTGGTCAGCAGCTTCTACGTCTTCGCATCAAGCTGGGTGGCATGGACCGCAGCACGGCTCTACCGGCATACGCGATATCGCAGCGCCGGCTTGGTGTCGGGCGCCTACCTGTTCTTTGCGTTGGCCCTTGTCGTGCGGGGCCTGTCGGTCGCGCTTCAGAAGCAGGAGTACCGGGCCTTCGCGCCAGGAGCGGAAGTCGCCGTCGTCTATATCGCAAGCCTGGTTGCCGCGCTATACGGCAATCTTGGTTATATCGGCATCACACTCGAATCGTCGCAGGCCATGGAAGTGGCTCGTACCGTAGCGCTGACGCGCGAACTCGAGCAGCGCCGACAGTCAGAGCTACGTGCTACCGAACTGGCGCAGCTTCTGCACGAACGCGAGCAGCTTCTGATGCAACGCGAGGCCTTGCTGGCCTCACTCGCCCATGAGGTCCGTCAACCCCTCAACAATGCTTCGGCGGCCTTACAGAGCGCGCGCGCCGCGATCCTCCAGCAGTCGAACGACTGGCGCCGAGCCGGCGCCACCCTACAGCGCGCGGCCGATGTGATGTCGCATGTAACGGCCGCCGTAGACAACACTCTGGCCGATGCTGTCCTGCTTGACGATGCCTTGCCGCTCGAGAAGGACGATGTGGATATCGACACATTGATCGACCTGACGCTGGGCGACTTCGCCCCTTCTGAGCGCGAGCGCATCCAAGTTGTCCGCGAAACCCTCACCCGCACCGCGACCATGCATATGGGGCTGATGCGACTGGCCCTGCGCAACCTGCTGGCCAATGCGCTTGGCTGCTCTCCGGCGAACGCCCAGATAACGATCCACATCATCGAGAGCGAAGAGCCGCTGGCCTTGTTACTCGATGTGGCCGACGAAGGCCCAGGCGTGCCTGTCGAACTGATTGACCGCCTGTTCACCCGAGGAGCACGCGCGGGCAACGCCCGCACCGGCCTCAGTCACGGCCTGGGTCTTTACATCGTCCGTCGCATCATGGAGAGGCACCGCGGCCAAGTCATCTTGATTCGCAACAGTCCCGCCGGCGCGACCTTCAGGGTCGTGATTCCGCAGGGCGCTTGATGAGGGCCCGCGATGATTCGCCCAACCGCTGCCATGCAACTGCAACGACTGCTGATCTCTTCCTGTCGGCCGTCAGGCACCCCAGGCGGCAGCTCCGCTAGGCTGGGCACAAGCGAACGACGAACGCCTCAAAGCCTTCCTGCAACTCGCGGTCTACGGCCGGCTTGCGGCGGGTGATCTCATTAGCCAAATCCTGCAATTGCCAGGTCAACTCGTCCAAGGTTGCTTGCAACTCCGCCAGCAGCGCTGAATCGTCCCGTGCCATGTCCAGCATGGTGCCCAGGTAGTCCGGGTTGAAACCGACCTGGAGCAAGAGAGAATGGATGCGCGCCATGCGTTCAGCAATGAAACCAAGCGGTTGACTTTGCGAAGGCAGCAGTCCCAACGACTTGCTGTGCAGGTCCTGCCAAGATTGAAGGACGCCTTCCACGAACTGGAGCTGCGTTGACGTACTGCCTTCCGAAAGAGGGCTTGCGCCAACGTCATGCCGTGGCTTGAGCATGTCGCGCAACGCGCGGATGGCGGCAGGATCAAATCGACTCAAGTTGAGCCGGTAGACGACGTCCAGGTGCTTGGCATCGAAGCGGCGCAGCAAAGCGTCCATGACTTCGGCCACAGCAAGCACCTTGCCAAGCGGATGGATGTCTCGCCCACGAAGGCCATACGGATAGCCACTGCCATCCAGGCGCTCATGGTGAGTCAATACGGCATGGGCAACTGCTGAGGGCACGCCCGGAAGGTCCTTGATGACCACGTAGCTGGTAATAGGGTGGACATGGACAAAGCGCCGCTCCTGCGGCGTTATCAGGTGCGCAGGTTCCAGCAGACTAGGGTCGGTATGCATTTCCCCGAAGTCATGACACAGGCCTGCCACCAGTAGCTGTGCTTGCTCCTGCACACTCATGCCCAGCCGGCGCGCCGTCGCAAAGGCGATCACGGCCACACGCAAGGAATGCTGGAGCATTTCCAGTCGACTATCGCGCATGACGGTCAGTCGGAAACAAATCGGTGTCGGCAGCACGAGTTGTGCGAACGCGTGCTTCACCACCTCGGCTCCACCGGTTTGTGCCGCCAATATGCTCAGCGAACTGTTGGACGCCAACAGTTCCGCACTGTCAAAGGCAAGCTGCGTTGCAGATACGGCATCAGCCGCACTGAGCATGCTGTCAAGGGGCTCGCGAAGCTGATGTTGAGACAAGCGCTCATAGGTGCCGCGGTTGATCCGCGCCCCCTTGGCCACCAGCTTGATGCCCGTCTGGGAGTAGATGTCATGCTGGACGACGACGTCTTGCTTCTCCCCTAGGTCCGTGACGGCGCGCACATAGTGCGGATTCTCTGCTGGCAACTCAGATGGAAGGTCGGTCTGCTGCTCATTCATAGGTACTGGAAGCCAACTGCGTGCAATCTCCGGGCATGGTCGATCTTATTCGCGCCCAGGCAACGCGACGGCTACGCCCAAATGTCAGGCAACAGACAGGGCGGGCGACGAAGATGGCGTCCGGCCGGTTACCCACCAGGCCGAGAACGTCATGGGAGCAGTTTGGTGCCAACGCAGCGCCATTGCCTGGGCTGGCCGTGAACTCGAGCACCCAATACGAAGCGCCGCTGCAGGCATCAGGCCCACAGCAGTTCGTGCGCATGGGCGTTACCGCGCTCGCCTACTACTTGGCAGCACGCCTGGGGCTGCTGATCCCCTATATCGGATCGCACGTCTCGTTGATCTGGCTGCCCACCGGCATCGCGCTGGCGGCTTACCTGCGCTGGGGCCACTCAATGGCACCGGCCATGCTGTTTTCCGCCTTCTTGATCAACTACCAGATTGGTACGCCCGCCTGGGCTGCTGCTGGCATGGCGGCAGGCAATGCACTGGGGCCGTGGCTAAGCGCCCAACTGCTCGGCCGGCTGGGCTTCGACGCGGCGTTGACACGCCGCGTCGATTTGGGCCAGTACCTGCTGGCCGTGGCACTGGGCATGTTGGTCACCGCCAGCAACGGCTGTGCCTGGCTGCGCATGGCAGGTTTCCTGACGGCCGAACAATGGGCGCCCGCCTGGCTCACCTGGTGGACCGGCGATGCGGTCGGGGCCCTGCTGGGTGGGATTCCGCTAGTTGCTATGTCCCGTGCCAACATACGCACCAGCTTTGCCGGCCGGCGCGGCCGCTTCAACATGGCCTTGCTGGGCCTCGTGCTGGCCTGCGGCCTGCTGACCTTCTCGCCCTGGACGGCGCCCTCGACGGCGTTGACCTTCCCCCTGCTGGCCCTGCCGCTGTTCCTGATGGCCGTGCTGGCGCTGCGTGCAGGCGTGCTGGCGGCCTCGCTAGCGGTTTTGCTATTGTCGGCTACGGCCGCCTGGGGCACCGCCAATGGTATCGGCCCATTCGCTGGACACGATACCCATGCCGGCCTGCTCGCCCTGTGGAGCTATGTCACGGCCCAGGTCTGCACCGGCGTGCTGATCTGTGGCCTGGCCGCCGAGTTGCTGGCCAGCCAGCGCCAGCAGCAGGCGCAGTTCCTGCATGCTAGCGAGGGCATCCTGGTGGTCGATTCCACAGGCAAGCTGAACGCGATCAATCCCGTGGCGCGGGCCATGCTGGAACTGCCGGCGCCTGAGGTGTCCGGCACAGGCGAAGTCCAGTTGTTGCAACTGCCTCGCGACAATGGCGCACGCCTCGCCGAATGTCTGCAACAGCCTTCGGGCGCGCCACGCCTGCTGAGGCTTTGCCGCCGTGATGGCCAGCACATCGAAGTGGAAGCGCAGATTGCACGCTTCCGTGACGCACGCGGCCGTCAGTTGTCGCAGTTGTTGCTGCGTGACGTGACCGACAGCCGCGAGGCCCAGGCCAAGCTGGCCGCCAGCGAGGAACGGCTGCGCGCCATCACCGACAACGCGCCCGCCCTGATCGCCGATCACGACCGCGAATTCCGCTATCGCTTCGCCAACCGCACCTACCAGGACTGGCTGGGTGTCGCGCCCGACGCGGTGCTCGGTCAGACCGTGGCCTCCGTGTTGGGCGACGCGGCCTGGGCCGAGGTGCGGCCGGCCATGGAAGCCGCATTGCGCGGCGAGCCCGCGACCTACGAACGCCACATTCAAGGTCGGGCGGAGGACCGTTGGATTCATGTAGCGCTGGTGCCTCGGCGCGATGTAGCGGGTTCGGTGGAAGGCTTCTACGCCCTGGCCAGCGACATCACGCCGCGCCTTCGCGCTGAGCAGGCCCTGCGGCAGAGCGAGCAGCGCTTGCGCAGCATCACCGACCAGTTGCCCATGCGAATCTCCTATATTGGTACTGACGAACGGTACCGCTTTATCAACCTCGCCTACGAACGCGCATTCGGCAGACCGCGCCAGGAGTTGTTGGGACGCACGGTCCGCGAGGTGATTGGCGATGGGGCCTATGGAGAGGCCGCGCCTCGCATCCGGCGCGCCCTTGCTGGTGAGACCGTAAGCTTCGACAGTGAGATCACCACGCGCGAAGGCTATCGCTGCTACCGCGCCAGCTACCTGCCTCAATTTGCGGACGACGGCCGCGAGGTACTCGGCTTCGTCGCCATGATCCTGGACACCACGGCACAAAAGCAAGAGGAGCGCCGCCTGATCGAGTTGAGTCAGTCGGACAGCCTGACGGGTCTGCTGAATCGCGCAGGCTTCGAACAACGTATGCACGAGGCGGTGCAACGCGCCCGAAGCACAGGCAGTGCCATGGCCTTGATGCTGCTCGACCTCGATGGTTTCAAGCAAGTCAACGACAAGTTGGGGCACCTCGCTGGTGATCTGCTCTTGAAGGCCTTCGCGGGCCGCTTGGCCCGCAGTCTGCGTGCAGCCGACATCGTGGCCCGTCCCGGCGGTGACGAGTTCGCCATCATCATCGAGCAATTGGCCACACCCGCCGACGCTGCCACCATTGCAGACAACATCGTTCAAGCGATGCGCGCGCCCTTCGTGCTGGAGCACCGCTCCGTCCAAGTCAGCACCAGCATTGGCGTAGCGCTGTATCGCGACGAACCTGGCGTTACCCCACGCGATATCAGCAAGCGCGCCGACGACCTGCTCTACGCCGCCAAAGCCGCTGGACGCGATCGTTTCTGCATCGAAGCCGAGGATGCTGCCTGCGCCAGTGAGCGCACCGATGCGGCATAGCCCCGATGTCGCGCCAGACTCACACAGAGGCTGCTGCGCCTAGGCTAGTCGTGAAATGATCTGCAGTTACAACTAGCAAAACAAGGTCGTTGGGACCGGCTCTGGATTGGCGGCGCCGGCTCACTCTCACAAGATGTCATCTTCTCAGTTGCCCACCCGTCCATCGCGGTGGCGGATTCGCACGGTCCTGACTTGGCTGGTGCTCGCGTGCCTGCTGCCTGGAATGATCGGCACGAGCGTACTCTTCGGGCTCGAGTACGCGGACGGCATGGTTCAGTTGCAGCAAGATACGATCGCCCGGGCTAGGGCCATGACGCAAGCGGTCGACGGGCAGCTGTTCATTGCCAGGGCCACGGCTCAGACGCTCGCCGCGTCCAGAGTCTTGCTCCGTGGCGACTTCAAAGAGTTCCACCAGCTTGCTCGCGATGTACTGGCATCGACAGGTGTCGGGATGAACGTCGTCGTCAGCGATCCAAGCGGCCAGCAGATCCTGAACACCCTACGGGAGCTCGGAGCACCTTTGCCTCAACACGGCAACCCAGAGGTGTTGCGGCAGGTTCTCATCACCGCGCGTCCGGTCGTTTCCGGCCTGTACGTCGGCGGCGCACTGCACAAACCGGTCATCAGTGTCGACGTGCCGGTGCTGGTGGGCGGCAAGGTAGCTTATGTGCTGTCTGTCGGTATGCTGCCCGGCGATCTCAACAGCATTCTGGTGGCCCAGCACTTCTCGACTGACCTCGTTGCGGCGGTGTTCGACCCCGAGGGAACCATCGTCGCTCGGACCCATTCGCCCGAGAAATTCGTCGGGCAGAAGGGTACGGCCGAATACATCCAGCAGATTCGACAGACTCCCGAAGGCGGAATGCGGACGATCACCCGTGAAGGCATACCGACCTTGTCCGTCTGGAGCCGCTCGGCCGAGACCGGCTGGAGCGTCGGCATCGGCATACCGTCGGCTTCGCTCGAACACGCCCTGATGCTCAGGCTCGCCTGGTTGGGTTTCGGCATGACGGCGCTGCTGGCCATTGGCCTCGGCCTGGCCTGGTTCGTCGCCAGAAAGATTGCGGTATCGGTACGGGGTCTGACTGCCCCGGCCTTGGCGATGCGCGAAGGCGATTTGGCGCCCATGCCCCATCTGGAGATTGAGGAGTCCGCCGAAGTGGCCCAGGCTATCAGCGAGACGGCACAGCTGCTGGCCGCACGCGCGGCCGAAATCACGGCGATCCAGCGTGCCGCGGGCTTTGGCGTCTGGCGGCATGACCTGAGGACGAAGGAGCTGGTCGTCTCAGACTCGATCCACGAAATGTTCGGGCAGGAGGTACCGTCCTTCCCAAGTCAACGTGGCACGCTTTTTTCTGTGCCGTGCTGGGAGCAGTTGAAGGCCGCCGGCGAGGAGGCCGCCCGGAGCGGTGAAGCCTATGACCTGGAACTGCAAGTCAACCACGCCAACGGTTCAATCGTCTGGGTCAACTTGAAGGGCAAGCCGCTCTTTGACGCGGCAGGCCGCGTCTGTGAATTGCGCGGCAGCATTCTGGACATCACGAAACGCAAGCAGGCAGAGCTGGCCCTGGACCAAAGCCGGCAGTCGCACATGCGGCAACTGGAGCAGGAGGTCGCGGCGCGGACGGCCTCGCTCAAAGCAGCAAACCAGGAGCTTGAACGCCTCTCCCGCACAGACGTGTTGACCGGCTTGCAGAACCGCTACGCCGCCAACGACAGGCTGCGACAGGAGTTCCTGCGCCAGAAGCGCACCGGCAGCATCTATGCCGTACTCTTCATCGACATCGACCATTTCAAGAAAATCAACGATAGCTACGGCCACGAGACCGGCGATCAAGTGTTGCGGCGATTGGCAGAGGTGCTGCGCGGTACGGTGCGCGCCACCGACTTTGCAGCCCGCTATGGCGGCGAAGAATTCGTGGTCGTGCTGCCGGACACGGATGTTGCCGGCGCTCAAGTCATCGCCGAAAAGGTTCGAAGTGCGATTGCTGAGTCGGTCTCCATCACGGGCGCGCCCGTGACCGTCAGCATTGGCACCTCGGCCATCCGTGCCGAGGACAAGAACGAGGAGGAGGCTGTCATCCGGGCGGACGAGGCCTTGTACCAGGCCAAGGAAGAAGGCCGCAACAGGGTGGCATGGCGTTGAGGCCGATCGGCCCCCGGTCAGACGCCGATGCCCACGCCAGTTGAGCTTGCGATCGTCAGACTAAGACCGGAAGTCATCTCCGCACCCGGCTACACGAAGGGATTCGCTCCCACACTTCTGGTGACCGTTTGACGCTGTGTGTGGCCGGTTGAATCCAGCAGTCCAGCCCGCAGTTCGCCTAGCGAGCCAGCACTCAGGCGGACGGTCAAGCAGACCGCAGTCGTCGGCTGAATCGTGGTGACGGTCACGGGGTCAGCGTCAGAGAAATTCCCGCAAAGCCGATCGCCAAGTTTCGGTGAGTAGGCGTCATGAATTTCCGCCAGGCGAAACGAGCCATCCGCCATGCGCAGCGCGACCTTTCTCCGCCCAGCTTCAATCCACGCAACCGTACAAAAGCTCAGTTCGCCATTCATACCGAACCTCCTGGAAAGGTCTGCTGGATCGTACTGTGGCCTCGGCAGCTAGCGCGAAAGCTGCGGTGCCAGCAAGGACAAACGAGAGCCTTGCTTTTTGATGAATCAACGGGCGCAGCCTAATTAAGCTGCGTCATCGGGCTCGGCGGGATGATCCAAAGGGCTCCATTCGGCCCAGTCCTCGCCCAGCAGTTCGACCGGGTGTTGCGTACGGTCCGAGCCATTGCCGCAAGCCATGTCGCCCGCCGGGCAGTATCTGTCGCAACCCCAACAGATCCGTTCGGGGTTCTTCGGGTGCATGGGAAATCGCTTGGTCATGGCTATGGCTCCGTGTGTGCCGACTCAGGCCAGGGCCATCAGCGCCGCCTCGCGCGAAAGACCATAGGCCTCGACGAAGAACTGGTAGCTGGCACCCGTATCAAGATCGGTGGCGCCGTCGATGCCAACGTCGTCCAACGTCCCCACGAGAACTTGGGCCGCCCGCAGCGGCTTGGCATCGATCTGCTGCGCCAGCACATAGCTGCCATCTGCGGCGCGCAGGACGACGCCGCCGCGCGGGCTCACAATTTCCACGGTGCTCTGCATCTGCACGGCTTTCTCCTTGGCTAGCCACCCCCACCCTCCCCGCCTGCTCGCGGTTTGAGGGCAAGGGCCAGATCAGCTTACTTGGCGCGCTGCACCGTGGTGTAGCTGTTGATCAGGTTGCGGTAGTCGGGGATGTGGTTGGCGAACAGTGCGCCCAGACCCTCGACGTCGTTGCGCCAGTCGCGGTGCAGTTCGCAGGCGGCGCCGAACCAGCCCATCAGCTGCGCGCCGGCTGCCGTCATGCGGTCCCAGGCCGACTGGCGCGTCACCTCGTTGAAGGTGCCCGACGCATCGGTGATGACGAACACCTCATAGCCTTCCTCCAGGGCCGACAGTGCCGGGAAGGCGACGCAGACCTCGGTGACGATGCCGGCAATGATTAGCTGCTTCTTGCCGGTGGCCTTCACCGCCTTGACGAAATCCTCGTTGTCCCAGGCATTGATCTGGCCGGGGCGGGCGATGTAGGGCGCGTCGGGGAAGGTCTCCTTCAGCTCGGCCATCAGCGGGCCGTTGGGCCCGTTCTCGAAGCTGGTGGTCAGGATGGTCGGCAGCTTGAAGTACTTGGCCAGATCGGCCAGCGCCAGCACGTTGTTGCGGAACTTGTCGGGGTCGATATCGCGCACCAGCGACGACAGACCGGCCTGGTGATCGACCAGCAGCACGGCGGCATTGTTCTTGTCGAGACGAACATAGGGCTTGGACATGGTGAACTCCGGTTGAATGACTGAATGAGGGGAAAGATCAGCGCGCCGAGTCGAGCTGCTCGTGGCTCTGCGCGACGGCCTGGGCCTTGGTGTAGCTCTCGATCAGCAGGCCGTACTCGGGGAAGATCTTGGTGTAGATCTCGGCCCATTGCATGGCGTCGTCACGGTTCCAGGTCTTCTGAATCTCGGAGGCCACGGCGGCGGTGTCCATCGGCACGGCGCCGGCCTGCATCACGCGCGCCAGCGTGATCTCCTGCGCCATCTTCGAGTAGGTGCCCGAGGCATCGATGACGACGAAGACCTGGTAGCCGGCCGCGATCGCACTGATCGCGGGGAAGGCCATGCAGACGCTGGTGATGGTGCCGGCAATGATCAGCTGCTTGCGGCCGGTAGCCTCGACGGCGGCGACGAAGTCGGGGTTGTCCCAGGCGTTGATCTCGCCCTTGCGCGCCACGTACTTGGCGTGCGGCGCGCTTTCATGGATCTCGGGGATCAACGGGCCGTTGGGGCCTTGCGGCACCGAGGCGGTGGTGATTACCGGAATCTTGGCCAGCGTCGCCATCTTGGCCAGCGCCCCGGCATGGGCACGCAGCCGCGTGAAAGGCATGTCGTTGACGGTCTGGAACAGGCCGCTCTGGTGGTCGATCAGCAGTATCGCCGCGTTGGCGGGATCGATAACGGGGCGGGCGCCGTTGAAGTTGGCGACTTGGGCAAATGCAGTCATGAGTGAAACTCTCCTTCGGTGGGTTCTCGGGGTGGGGTGGGGTTCAGGGTCAATCTGCGGGCGACTCGGAGTGGGATGCGGCGGACCGCGCCAGCTCCTGCGGCGGGATGCGTCCGAAGCGGCCGCTACGAAAATCGGCGATGGCCTGCTCGATCTGCTCGGCGCTGTTCATCACGAAAGGGCCGTGGCCGACGATCGGTTCGTCGATCGGCTCGCCGCTGAGCAGCAGCACCGTGGCGCTGTTGTTGGCCTCCAGGCGCACGCGGCGTCCGCTGCGGTCGAGCAGGGCCATGGTGGCCTCACGGGCCAGTTGGCTGTCGTTCACCAGCACCGTGCCGCGCAGCACCACGACGGCCACGTCGCGGCCCTCGGGCAGTTCGAGCTCGACGGCCTTGCCGGCATCCAGCCGCAGGTCCCACATGTCGATGGGCGTGAAGGTGCGCGCCGGGCCAATGTGGCCGAGATAGTCGCCCGCGATCACACGCAGCGAGCCGGCATCCTGGCTCGCCTCGTCGAGCAGCGGGACCACCGGGATCGCGGTGTTCGTCAGCGTCTGGTAGCGCGGCGCCGTCAGCTTGTCCTTCGCGGGCAGGTTGACCCACAGCTGCACCATCTCCAGCGTGCCGCCCTGGCGGGTGAAATCCGCCGAATGGAATTCCTCGTGCAGGATGCCACTGCCAGCCGTCATCCACTGCACGTCGCCGGGGCCGATGCGCCCGCCCGCGCCAGTGGAGTCGCGATGCTCCACCTCGCCCTGATAGACCACGGTCACGGTCTCGAAGCCGCGGTGCGGGCGCTCGCCGACACCGCGCCGATGCGAGCCCGCCTTGAAGACGGCCGGACCGGCATAGTCCAGCAGCAAGAAGGGGCTGGCATGGCGACCCAGCGTGTCGTACGAGAACAGGCTGCGCACCGGAAAACCGTTGCCGACCCAATGCTGGCTGCGGTTGCCATAGATGCCAAGAACCTTCTTCATCTCACGCTCCTTGCCGATTGGAGGCGGGCTGCCTCCGTCGTGAATTGAATGTTGGTTTTGACCAATGCGCCCGGTAGTCCCTAATATCGGGCCTCATCGTTCTACGAATAGGACAATGACCAAGAGCCATGCAAGACCTTAACGATCTGATGTACTTCGCCCATGTGGTCGATCACGGCGGCTTCGCGCCGGCCGCGCGAGCGCTGGGCGTACCCAAATCCAAGCTCAGCCGCCGCATCGCCCTGCTTGAAGAGCGGCTGCGGGTACGCCTGATCCAGCGCTCGACGCGGCGCTTTGCGGTCACCGAGGTCGGGACCAACTACTACCGTCATTGCAAGGCCATGCTCGTGGAGGCCCAGGCGGCGCAGGAAGCAGTCGAGCAGGTGTCCGGCGAAGCGCGCGGTCTGGTCAGGATCAGTTGTCCCATCGCCCTGCTGCACGCCCGCGTTGCGGCCATGCTGGTGGAGTTCATGGCGCTGAACCCCAAGGTCGAGATTCAGTTGAAAGGCATCAATCGCCCCGTCGACCTGCTGGCCGAGGGCTACGACATCGCCATCCGCGCACGCACCCCACCGCAGGAAGACAGCAGCCTGGTCATGCGGGAACTCGCGCAACGCGACTGGTATCTGGTCGCCAGCCCAGACTTCTGCAAACGGCATCCCCTGCCCGCCATCCCGGCCGACCTGACCGGCCTGCCCAGCCTGGCGGACGGACACACCGAACGCGAGCACAAATGGCATCTGATCGGCCCCGGCGAGGTCACGGCGATGATCACCCATGCCCCGCGCCTGATCACCGACGACATGTACTCGCTGCGCGCGGCGGCCGTCGCAGGGCTAGGCATCGTGCAATTGCCCGCGATGATGCTGGGCGATCAACTGCGCAACGGACAGCTGGTGCGGCTGCTGCCGGGCTGGTGCTCCAAGGGCGCCATCGTCCATGCAGTATTCCCGTCACGGCGTGGCCTGCTGCCGGCCGTGCGCGGCCTGATCGACTTCCTGGCGATGAAGTTCAAGGAGCTGGAGGAAGACTAGACCAGCGCATGGCGTTTTGCCTCGCGCGTTGACAGGTCGGAAATCTGGGCGCCCGGTCGACTTCACATCCAGCGCGAGATCCACGGCAGCGCCAGCACCGTCAATGCGCCCATCAATCCCATGGCCAGCGCTGCGAAGGCCAGCGCCTGGGGCACCAGTTGCTGAGCCTTGGCTGTTCCGATGGCATGTGCGACGAGCCCAAGCGCCAGGGCCGTCGGCTCCGCGCCCTTACACCTGATCAGACGCAGCAGTATCGGCACCATGCTGCTGCCCAGCACCCCGGTGATGACCACGCCAATCCCTGCCAATGCGGCATTGCCGCCTACTTGTCCGGCCGCAGCCATGGCCATCGGCATGGTCGCCGAGCGCGGCAGCAGCGACAGCATCAGTGGCCCAGGCAATTGCAGCGTGCGCCCCAGCAGCCAGCCGCTCGCCAGGGCGGCCGTGCAAGCGGCCAGCACGGCCGCGAGAACAGGCATGGCGCGGCGCCGCCACAACGGCATCTGCTGGTACAGCGGCACCGCCAGTGCCACCACGGCCGGACCGGCCAGGCGCTGAAGCCAGATGGTGGCTTCGGCATAGTGCTGGTAGCTTGTGCCACCGAGCGCAAAGACAGACAGAAGCAGGGCCGTGCCGCTGACCACGGGCAGCGTGTACCAGTGCGCACCCCATTTCCCCTGCAGGCGACGCGCCCCCGCATAGGCCAGGCCGGTGACCCCGCACCACAGCATCGTCGTTGCGGGGTCACTCATCGCGACCGTCTGGCTGCCGCCGTGTAGGCCACTGCCGCGCAAATCGTCGTGGCCACGACTCCGGCAGCGCACACCAGCAGCACAGCGACCCCATATTGCCGCAGCAGCGCAAGATGCTCGCCAACACCCGCCACCAGCGGGATCAGCGGCAGCATCAGATGCGACAGCAGCGCACCTGCCACCAGCGCAAGGCCACGGGGCACGCAACCAACGAGGCATAGGCCGCCCCACAGCAGCAGCATCCCCACCACAGCCCCGGGCACCGGCCAGGACAAGGCGCGAACCGCAGCCTCCCCGGCCAACTGGCAAGCAAGCAGCAGCGCTGCGCCAAGCAGCCATTGCAGAGCCAGGCAAACACGGATATGAACGCGATCCAGCATGAGCTCCATTGTGGAGGGCGGCACCCGGGGCAAGCCGGATCAGAGCTGGCCTATCACTACCGGATCAGATCGATTGCCGCAACAACTGATATGGTCAATTTGACGAATATCTGAATCTTGGCACCCAGTGCAAGGGCTGTGACGATTCGCTCCAGCTTGGCCATGCTCTGCCCCACGTGGGGTTCTGCAGCCAGGCGCACCGACTGCAGGAGCACATCATGTCTGCCACCCGCCGGGTCATCCCGCTGGTCCCTGTCACCGACCTCACCGGCGGCCCCGGGGTCGAGCCGTCAATCAAGATCCAGGCGCGCCATGTCAACGGCCGCTTTGCCCGCTGGCGCTGGGCCTTCGTGTGGCTCACGCAGCTGCTGTTCTATGGCCTGCCCTGGCTGAACTGGCAGGGCAGGCAGGCCGTGCTGTTTGACCTCGAGGCGCGGCGCTTCTACCTGTTTGACGCCGTGCTCTTCCCCCAGGACCTGATCTACCTGACCGGGCTGCTGGTGTTCAGCGCCCTGCTGCTATTCGCGGCCACGGCCATTGCCGGTCGCGTGTGGTGCGGCTTCGCCTGCCCGCAAACCGTCTACACCCAGCTGTTCATGTGGATCGAGCAGCGCACCGAAGGTGACCGCCTGGCCCGCCTGCGCCTGGATGCCGCCCCCTGGTCGGGTGCCAAGCTGCTGCGTCGCGCCGGCAAGCATGCGGCCTGGGTGGGCCTGAGCCTGCTCACCGGCTTCAGCCTGGTCGGCTGGTTCGCGCCGGTGCGCGAGCTGGCCAGTGCCCTGCCCGCCCTCACGTTCGGGCCCTGGGAGGCGTTCTGGATCCTGTTCTATGGCGCGGCTACCTATCTGCATGCCGGCCTGCTGCGCGAGAAGGTCTGCCAGCACGCCTGCCCCTATGGCCGCTTCCAGGGCTCGATGCTGGATGCCCGCACCCTGGTGGTGAGCTATGACGTGGCGCGCGGCGAGCCGCGCGGTGCGCGTGCCCGCGGCACGGAGGCCAGTGCCAAGGGCCAGGGCGACTGCGTGGACTGCACGCTGTGCGTCCAGGTCTGCCCGGTGGGCATCGACATCCGCCAGGGCCTGCAGGCCGCCTGCATCAGCTGCGGCCTGTGCATCGACGCCTGCGACCAGGTGATGGACAAGCTCGGTTCGCCCCGCGGCCTGGTGCACTTCGGGGCCATGCAGCCGGCTGGTGCAGGCGCAGGCCCCGACGGCTGGCGCCAGGCGCTGAGGCGGCCACGGGTGCTGGTGTATGGCACGGCGCTGGCGGTGCTGGCCGCGGCGATGGCCTGGGGTTGGGCGCAGCGCCCCGAATTGCGGCTGAACGTGATGCGCGACCGCAGCGTGATGGCCCGGCAGGTGGACGATGGCGCGGTGGAGAACGTCTACCGCCTGCAGGTGATGAACGCCAGCATCCAGCCGCGCAATCTGCGCCTGCAGGCCCTGGCTGGAGAAGGGTCCGAGGCCAGGCCGCTGCAACTGGCCTACCGTGAGGCCCTGAGCGTCGGCGCGGCCGGCGCCACCACCTTGGTCGTCACCGTGCGCATGGAGGCCGGGCAGGCCCATGGCCACCGCGCCGGAACACCCGTGCCGATCCGCTTCGTGGTCGATGACGCGGCGCCCGGCGCTGCGGCACAGGCGCAGGCGGTCAGCACCTTTCTGCCTGCCTGAGGCGCCCTCTTCATGAGCAGGAAGAACGCTGCCCTGGGCCGGCTGCCCTGTCTGGCGCTCGGCCCCGACCACCACGTCTGGTCTCAGGGCGCCGCGCCCAGGGGCGAGTTGCTGTTCGTGCGGCAGGGCATCCTGCGCCTGGAGCGGGTGACGGCCGCCGGCGAGCGGCGCATCGTCGGTCTGGCCGGACGCGGCATGCTGCTGGGACTGGAAGCCTGGCTCGGCCAGACCCATGCCGACGATCTGGTCAGCTGCACCGAGGTCCGATTGCTGCGCCTGCGCTGCGGGGATGCGGACCGCGCCATGCGGCGGCAACCGCAGCGCTACACACGGCTGCTGCGGCACTGGCAGCAGGGCCTGAGCGAGGCGCAGGCCTGGTCCGCCGAACTGCTGCGCGGCTGCGCACGGCAGCGCACGCTGCAGCTGATCCAGCGCTTGCTGCTGCTCAGCGCCGCGCGCGGTAGCCATCCGACGGTCTGGCTGCCGCGCCGGCATGACATGGGCGCGATGCTGGGATTGACCGAGGAGACCGTGAGCCGCCAGATCAGCGGCCTGCGCCGGGACGGCATTGTCAAAGCCCTGGACCCGCGCAATGCGCAGGTGGACATCGCGGCCCTGGCCCGGGCATTGGCCGCCACCTGAGCGCGGCGGCAGTTGGCCGGATCCGCGCCGCACGCTTGCGTCGTTAGCGGACGGCAGCCAGTTCCGCAATGGCCAGTTCGCCAAGCCGACGCAGGGCGTCATCCACACGGGCATCGCCAGGGTGGCCGACATTGAGGCGCAGATGGTGCACAAAGCGCCGGTCGGCCGAAAACAGCACGCCAGGTGCGGTGCTGATGCCCAAGGCCATCGCGCGATGGTGCAGTGCCAAGGCATCGACGGCGGGCGGGAGTTCCAGCCATAGGAAGTAACCGCCGGCCGGGCGGGAGACCCGCGTGCCGGCCGGGAAATGCCGCTCGATCAAGCGCCGCGCGCGCTGCTGCTCGCCCGCCAGCTCGGCGCGCAGCCTGCGCAGATGGCGGTCGTAGCCACCCTGGGCAAGGTAGTCGGCGATGGCCAGCTGGGGCGGCAGGGCAGTGGCCAGCGATGTCATCATCTTCAGGCGCTGCACCAGAGGCGCATAGCGCCCGGCGGCCGCCCAGCCCACCCGGTACCCGGGCGCGAGGCATTTGCTGAACGAGGCGCAATGCAACACGCCGCCTGCCTGGTCGAAGGCTTTCGCGGGCGGCGGCCGCCGTACATCGGCATACAGCTCGCCATACACATCGTCCTCGATCAGAGGCACGCCATGTCGAGCCAGCAGGGCCACCAGTGCCTGCTTGCGCGCGCTGGGCATCAAGGCGCCCAAGGGATTCTGCAGCGTAGGCATGAACCAGCAGGCCGCCACCTTCTGGCGCGCCAGCAGCTCGGCCAGGGCCGCCAGGTCCACGCCCTCCTGCGGATCCGTCGCCACCTCGACCGCCTTCAGATTCAGCCGCTCCAGCGCTTGCAGCGCGGCATAGAAGGTCGGGCTCTCCACCACCACCACATCGCCCGGCACGGTAACGGCCTGCAGGCACAGATTGAGCGCCTCCATCGCGCCGTTGGTGATCACCAGCTCGTCCTCGGCCAGCGGCACGCCCTGCAAGGTGTAGCGGCGGCGCAGTGCCTGGCGCAGGGCGGCATCGCCGGCCGTCAGCGCCCCCGTGATCTGCGCGGGCTTGACGCGCCGCATGGCCCGCGCACCGCTGCGCGCCAAGGCATCGAACGGAAACAGGTGCGCCGCCGGAAAGGCCGATCCCAGCGGTACTACGGCGGGATCGCGGGTGGACTCCAGCAGCTCGAAGGCCAGCGCGCTGACGGCCACCGCGGTGGCCTCGGTGCGCGGCGGTGCCAGCTGCGGCAAGGCGCGCGCCGACCGCTTTTGCGCTCGGACGTAGTAGCCCGAGCGCGGTCGCGCGTCGATCAGTCCGCGCGTCTCCAGCAGGCCATAAGCCTGGAACACCGTGGAGGGGCTGACGCCGCGGCGCTGGCAGGTCTGGCGCACCGACGGCAGGCGCTCGCCGGCCTGCAACAGACCGTCGCGCATGGCCTGTGCCATCTCATCCGCCAACTGCTCGTAGCGGGTGTTTCCCTGGTCGGGCATCTGGTCTGGTCAGCGTTATAGATGGCGGGATCTTACCGACCAGAGCGCGCTTGAGCAGCATGCCGCCGCGCCCTAACTCAGCTGGCGTCTTGCTGGCCTTGCCCGAGCCTCAGAAGCTGCCATGCAGGCTGGCACGGAACGCCCGTGGCGAACCAGGGGTGATGTTGTTGTCGCCATTGGCCAAGGCGTAGTACTTCTTGTCAGTCAGATTCTCGACGTTCAGCTGGACCTTGTAGTTCGCGCTGAGCGCCATGAACAGCGCCGCGTCGATGCGGGTATAGGCGGGCAGGGTGACGGCATTCGCCGTCGAGGTGTAGCTGTCGCCGCGGTGGATCAAGCCCAGGCCCCCACCGAGCGATGGCGTGAGGTCGTAGCGATTCCAGAGCGACAAGGTGTGCTTGGGAACGTTCTGCACGGTGGCGCCAGCGAGGGCCGTGGCTGAGGCCTTGGCGGTCAACTTGGCGTCTTGGTATGCGAAGCCGCCATGGATGTGCCAGTTCCTCGTCACGTCGCCGCTGATACCGACTTCAACACCCTTGGTGCGCTGGCCATCGACCAGCTGGTCCACGATGCCAGTGACAGCATTGGGGACCGCCACGTTGGTGCGGTTCAAGCGGTAGATAGCAAGGGTGGCCAGCAGCTCGGGCTTGATCTCCCATTTGCCGCCGACCTCATAGTTGATGAACTTCTCTGGCTTGAGCCCCTTGTTGACGTTGCTCAGGCTGCTCAGCTGGTCTCCGCCGCGCGGGAAGGATGCCACGCTGTAGTTGGCGTAGAGCGACAGAGCCGCTTCGGGCTTGAAGAGAATGCCGACGCGCGGTGAAACCAGATGATCGTTGCTCGACAACTCGGCCGGGGCCGACGGCGTCGGTGCAAGGATGCCGGTAGCGACGTGGTTGCGATAGCGCAGCTTGAAGCTGTCGTAGCGCAGACCGGCAATCAGCTGCCACTGCGGCGACAGCTCAAGCTGGTCCTGCATGTAGATGCCGGCAATCTTCGCCTTGCTCTGGCCGTCGCGATCGGAACTGCTGCCGCCCAGGACGTAGGTGACGGGCAGCGGACCATCCGGTGCCGCCAGCGGGACGTTGACCGACGTGACCGTTGCATTCGCGAACTTGCCCGTCATGCGAAGGTAGTCGGTGTCTTGCAGACCGAGTTCCACCCCCGCCAAGATTCTGTGCTTGATGCTGCCGCTGGCGATGTCGAAGGTCAGGTCGGTCTGGTTGAACAGATTCTTGCGCCATTGGTGGTTGTTGTAGGCGCTGATCGGCACCTGCTTGGTAGCGACGTTCACCGCGCCAGCGTTGTAGTTCTGATAGAACTTGTCGTAGTCGGTGTAGCGCGTCTTGTTGCTCACATGCACGCCGCTGCCAAGGTCGTGCTCGAGAGTGGCACTCAGTGCGTTGGAGATCAGCCGCGTCGGACGGCTGTCCGGGTTGGCGTCACCAAAGAACGCATCAACCGGCAAATCGACGGGGCGGCCCTGCAAGGAAGGGACGCCACGGTCTGTGGTGCGCCGATCCTCAAGATGCTCAAGGCCTAGGACCACGGTCGTGTCCCTGCTTGGGTGAAGGGCCACCGTTGGATTGACGCCGGAGCGCTTCAGGCTGAAGTTGCGTTGATAGCCCCCCGAGTCCTCCACCATGCCCGTCACGCGCACGGCCGCGGCATCACTGAGTGCTTGGCCAAGGTCGGCGACCAGGCGCCGATTCTGATTCGAGCCTAGTGTCAAATCGAAGGCGCGAACCTTGCGCCAATCCGCCTGCTTGGTCACGCGATTGATGACGCCTCCGGAACCACCCCGCCCGAAGATCATGGCATTGGGCCCGGTGAGCGCTTCCACGCGCTCGACGTTGTACAGGTCCCGGTAGTACTCGACGTCGTCGCGCACACCGTCGATGTAGAAGTCGCCCGAGGCGCTGTTGCTCCCCCGGAAGACGGGCGAGTCACGATTGCCCTCACCATTGGCCATGCCAATGCCTGGCACATAGCGGGTGACGTCCGCCATGCTTTGCATCGCCAGATCCTTGATCAAGGCTTCGGTCACGACAGTGATGGTTTGCGGCGCGTCGAGCACGGCCAACTCGGTCTTGGTGGCGCCCATGGTGCGCTTGACCGCGTACTTGTCGCGTTCGGCCTGTGCTGCCGCCCTCACGACCGGGAGCACGGTGTCTTCAGGCGTCGTTTGCGCACGGGCAGATGCCCATTGGGAAGTGACTGCGAGGGAGATCACGAGGCGGACGGCAGTGGCGGTTCTGCGGCGAACAAACGGCGTCTGGCCGAGGGTGCTCAAGGCATGGTCTTGGTTCACGGATGTATCTGAAATTGAGGTGTGTAGATTCGGACCGCTGGAAGTTCGCCCAACGCGACCAATGAGGCATCAGATGCGAATGATTCGCATTGCGTGCCAATGTAGGAGCCCTGCCAAAGAGCTGTCAACGTCTGTTCCAGGCGCTGCGCTCAACATTGCTCGGTTTGTTGAGGGCCATCAAACTCGACGCATCCGCAGGCCACCTCCAACGCGCCTCCGGCTTCAGTTCGGGCGCAAATGCATGCGCTTCACGCTCGACCAAGTGGCGCCTCTCTCACGGTGGCCCAGTAGCAACTTCCAAGGTTGACTTCCGCCGCTGACTGATCTCGGCCGGGGCTGTGTCCGTGGGCGCCAACGGCCCCCAGTCATCCATGGAAGTTCCAGCCCTGCCGTGAGATCAAACGCTCATTCAGGCAACGCTGGCGGGAAGTTTTTACAAATCGCAAATGCGAATTGATATCATTCGCATCACAAAATTGATTGCAATGAGCAGATTCACAACATGAGGTATCGATCACCATCGACCCGCAGCACAGGCTACATGGCCGCGCTGGCGACACTGCTGGCCCTTGCCCTCCAGGCCTGCGGTGGCGGCTCCAGCGCCCCTGAGACCGGGCCCGGCGAAACCACGGACGGCGCGCTCAGCGCCCGCGCCAGCCTGGGCAAGCAAATCTTCCATGACGCCTCACTGTCAGCGTCTGGCCGCCAGTCCTGTGCCAGCTGCCATGCGGCCGAAACCGGCAATGCCGGCCCGCGCAGCACCGGCGTCACCGAGCCTGGTGGCGTCGCGCTGGAACTGCAAGGTGGCCGCACCTCCCCCAGCATCCGCTACCTGGCCGGCAACAAGGCCTTTGGCTTCGACGCCGAGGGCACGCCCAACGGCGGCTTCTTCTGGGACGGCCGTGCTGCCAGCCTGCAGGATCAAGCTGGCAAGCCCTTCTTCAACCCCAAGGAGATGGCCAACGCCAGCACCGAGGAACTGATCGCGCGGCTGGCCAAGGCCCCCTATGCGCCAGCCTTCCAGCAGGAGTTCGGCGCCGACATCCTGCGGCGCCCGGCCGACGCCCTGGCCCGTATGCAGCTGGCCCTGCAGGCCTTCCAGCTGGAGGATGCGAGCCTGCGCGCCTTCAGCAGCAAGTACGACGAGTTCCTGCGCGGCCGTATCACGCTCAGCGAGCCCGAACTGCGCGGCCTGGCCCTCTTCAATGCCAAGGACAAGGGCAACTGCGCCGCCTGCCACCCCTCGGCGAGGGGCGCCGACGGCAGCTTCCCGCTCTTTACCGATTTCAGCTACGACGCCTTGGGCGTGCCGCGCAATACCGCGCTGGCACAGAACGCCGACCCGAGCTTCTATGACCTGGGGCTGTGCGCCCGCGAAGGCGGTGACATGGCGGCGCGACGCGATCTGTGCGGTGCATTCAAGGTGCCTTCGCTGCGCAATGTGGCGCTGCGCAAGGCCTTCTTTCACAACGGCCGCTTTACCGATCTGCGCGAGGTGCTGAGCTTTTACGTGCAGCGCGACGTCGCCCCGGAGAAGTGGTACCCACGCCTGCCTGACGGCAGCATCGACAAGTTCAACGACCTGCCGGTCGAATTACGCGGCAACGTGAATGTCAGCGAGGGGCCCTACAACCGCCGGCCCGGCCAGGCCCCAGCGCTCAGTGAGGCTGAGATCGACGATCTGCTGGCATTTCTGCGCACGCTCAGCGACGCACGCTGAGTCCGCTCCCAAAGTCCCTCTCCAAGCAAACCCGTCATGAACAAGAAACTCTCTCGCACACCGCTGCTACACACCCTCAGCTTGAGCCTGATGCTGGCGATCGGCACGGCCCAAGCCCAGACCCCTGCCGAACAGGAGTTGCTGCGCCGCGTGGACCAGCTCGCCGCCGAGTTGGCCAAGCTGCGCACCGAGCTGGCGCAACTGCAGCAGCAGGCGCCTACGCAGCCTTCGGCGCCGGCTGCCAGCATCGCAGCCCTGGTGGAACCCGCACCCGCGGCTCAAGCCCGCACCGTGCTGGGCGGCTACGCCGAACTCAACTACAACCGCCCCAACAACAACGGCAAGGACGCGCAGGCCGATCTGCGCCGCCTGGTGTTGGGGGTCCAGCATCGCTTCGACGAGAAGACCAAGATCGTCACCGAAATCGAGGTCGAGCATGCCGTGGCCTCTGCCGGGGACCCCGGCGAGGTGGCGATCGAGCAGGCCTATGTGGAGCATCAGTTCCACCCCAACTGGGCGCTGCGCGGCGGCCTGTTTCTGATGCCCATGGGCCTGCTGAACGAGAACCACGAGCCCACCGCCTACTACGGTGTGGAGCGCAACTTCGTCGAGACTGCCATCATCCCCAGCACCTGGCGCGAGGGTGGCATCCAACTGGTCGGCCAACTGGACAGCGGCTGGACGCTCCAGGCGGGCATCGCTACCGGCTTTGACCTGAACAAATGGGATGCCGCCAGCAGCGAGGGCCGCGAGTCGCCGCTGGGCGCCATCCACCAGGAGTTGGCGTTGGCGCGCTCGCGCGACCTGGCATTGTTTGGCGCTGCCAACTACCGCGGTATCCCCGGTCTGCTGCTGGGCGCCAGCGTCTTCAGCGGCCAGGCGACCCATAGTCAGCAGGCCGCCAGCTCGCGCATCACCCTGTGGGATTTGCATGCGCGCTGGACGCCCGGCCGCTGGGACCTCTCAGCCCTCTATAGCCGCGGCAGCATCTCCAACACCGCAGCGCTCAACATGCCCCTGGTGGGCAGCGACAGCCTGATCCCGGCGCGCTTCGATGGCGCCTATCTGCAGGCCGCCTACAAGCTCTGGGAACAGGGCAGCTATGTGCTCAAGCCCTTCGCGCGCTGGGAGCGTTTCAACACCGCCAGCCGCTATGCCGAACTGGGCGCCGGCCTGACACCCGAAGCGAGCGACAGCGAACGCGTCGTCACCCTGGGCGCCAACTTCGAATTCGCCCCCGGCGTGGTGCTGAAGGCCGACTTGCAGCGCTTCCGTCTCAACAAGGATCTGAACCGCGTCAACCTGGGCCTGGGCTGGAGCTTCTGATGCGCCTGGCTCTGACGACGGCCATTTGCAGCGTCGCGGCCATGGCGCCCAGCGGTGCCTTTGCCGTGGACTACATGACGGCCGAGGCCGCCGCCAAGCTGATGTTCGCCGAGGCCGACCGTTTCGAGCTGCAGGACTGGCTGCTCGACGCGGCTCAGTTGCAGGCCATCGCAGCCCTGGGCGTGAAGCCACGCAGCGCGCGTTGGCAACTGCGCCTGGCCTACAAGGGCAAGGAGTTGCTGGGCGTGCTGGTGGCCGACGAGGTGCTGGGCAAGTTCGAGCTCATCAGCTACGCGGTGGGCGTGGGCGCCGACGGCCGGCTGCGCGGCCTGGAGATCCTGGCCTACCGCGAAAGCCATGGACACGAGATCCGCAGCGCCGCCTGGCGCAAGCAGTTCGTTGGCAAAGCCCAGGGCGCGCCCATCAAGCTGGGTGAGGACATCGCCAATATCTCCGGTGCCACGCTCTCCTGCAGCCATGTCACCGACGGCGTGAAG
Organism: Paucibacter sediminis; assembly: GCF_030254645.1. Taxonomy (NCBI): domain Bacteria; kingdom Pseudomonadati; phylum Pseudomonadota; class Betaproteobacteria; order Burkholderiales; family Sphaerotilaceae; genus Roseateles; species Paucibacter sediminis. The sequence goes on along the minus strand of NZ_CP116346.1, from coordinate 2,391,766 downwards.
CGCATCGTCACGGTGGTGGAGCAGGCGCGCCGCTCCGGGCGCCTGGGCTGATATGCAGCTGCAGCGCCGCGCCCAGCCTTGGCTGGGCACGCTGCTGGAGATCAGCCTGCGGCATGCCGATGCGGCCGCCGGCGCGGCGGCCCTGCAGGCAGGCTTTGCGCTGGTGGCTCGGCTGCAGGGCGAGCTCTCTCGTTTCGAGCCAGACAGCGACATCGCGCGCTTCAACGCTCTGCCGCCGGGGCAAGACCTGACCCTGAGGCCTGCGGCTCAGCATGTGCTGGCCGTGGCGGCCTGGCTGCGCAACCGCAGCGGCGGCGCCTTCGACATCAGCCAGGGCAGCGGTTGCCGGGGCTGGACCCTCGCGCGCGGCCGCCTGTGCAAAACGGAGGCTGGCACCCATCTTGACTTGGGCGGTATTGCCAAAGGCTATGTGGTGGACCGCCTGATCGCCCAGCTGCGCCGCGCCGGCTGCGCCTGGGGCGCGGTGAATGCCGGTGGCGACCTGCGCGTGTTCGGACCCCTGCCCCTGCCGCTGTACCTGCGCGACGAGCACCACGGTGGGCTGCGCGAGATCGGCAGCCTGGCCGACGGCGCCTTTGCTAGCAGCTATTACGGGCCCGACAGCCGCAGCCGCCTGACGGGTGCAGCACCTGGCCTGGACGTACAGGTGGCGGTGGCCGCACCCAGCGCGTTATGGGCCGACGCGCTGTGCAAGCTGGTGGCACTTGGGCTTGAGGGACAATCCGCCCTCCTTGATCGGCTGCGGGCCCTGGCCTGGACCTGGCACGTCGACCCCGCAGTCTGAACCATGCGCCACCACCACGCACTGAAGATTCCTCGCTGGCAAAAACGCTGGCTCTATACCGGCTTTGCGCTGCTGCTGTTGAGCGGCCTGCCCTGGCTGCTGCTGCATTACGGCCGCGATGCCGATGCCCTGCCCACCACCGGGGAGGCCTGGTTGATGCGCCTGCATGGCCTGGCCAGCATGTTCTGCCTGCTAGGGCTTGGCATGCTGACCAGCAGCCATCTGCTGCCTGGCTGGCGCTTGAGTGGACGCATGGGATGGGCACAGCAGCGAAGCACTGGTCTGTGGGTCAGCGTCAGTCTTGCGCTGTGCGTGCTGCTGGCTTATGGGCTCAGCTATATGTTCCCAGAATCGCTGCATGCAGGCGCCGGGTGGGCGCATGCCGGAACGGCCGTAATGGCGCTGTCTTCATGGTGGCGGCATCGGCGGCTCGCTCGACGCCATGTCGCAGCCAACGTAGCGGCCGCACGAGTGCAAATGCCCACGAGAAAGTGAACCGCAGCGCCGGGCTCGTCGCGCCGTGGTTCGTCTTGCTCACCGCTTCATTCCGCTGATCGACTTGCTGGTTTCAACGGCGTCGCCACCACAACCAGATCCCGCTGCCACACAGCGCTACAAGCGCAAGTCCGAGCAAACGGCTGACCGCCATGGGCTCTTAAGCCGTCGGTCTCGAGGCGGGCCCCAAGGACGGCAACCGCAAAGCTGTTCCTCCCCAAGCTACGGCTTCTTCAGGCTGAACTCGGTCATTCGTTTCGGATGGGCTGAACGGCAGCTTTGGTCATAACCAGTCACTGACGCAATTTGCCAGCCTGCGGCTTGGAGCGGGTCAGCCCCTTCCCGACTTCACGGCGCTAGCGTGCTCCTTTTATCGCCAGGCCGTCCACGGACCGCGTGATCGGACAGTTGACGACGATGTTCGTCATCTCAAGCGACACTTCATTGGCGTCAACGGCACGCAGGATCTGCTCCTCCGACTTCATCTCTCGGGCCTGCGCTGACTTGTTCCACCGTACCAGCACCATGCGCCACAGCGGACTGTAGGAGGCGTCTGCGTTGCTCGGGCCTGTCGGCGAGGGCGCCGACTGGAAAACGGTGATCTGCGAGTCGTCCACGAACTTGTAGACCCGCTCGACGAGCGAGGGCCGGCCTTGCGCCGGGACGGCCTGGGCCAAGCGGGGAACGAGGTTGACGCCCAGCGCTTTCGCCATCGCTGGATCGGAGATGTCCGTGGTGACGTATTCGACCTTGCGACCATCCACCCAGGCAAAGTTCAAGGGCAGAGACACCACGGGGTGTCCGCCAGGGTCGGGCAGGCTGCCGCATGCGCAGACGAGTGCGGATGTCAGGATGCCGACGTACAAGTAGAAGCAGCGCATATTTTGTGTTCTCGAAATCGTTGAGCCGGCACCTCTAGTTGCCTGCGATTGCGTCAGCCCAATCGAGTACCAGGGCTTCGATCTGGGCGCGGTCCAAACCAGGCTCCAGCTCTTGCGCCGGCGCGTGCTCGCCAGTCGGCACGGCTTGCAGCCCCTGCTCGGTGCTCGTCCACGTGAAGCGCGCCGTGCAAGCCGGGCAGCCCAGATGGTCGCCAGCGCGTGCATCGCGCGTGCGGACCAGCGTTGGGCCGCATGCCGGGCAATGTTGCAGCGGAATGCCGTCGTCGCTGTGGCCGACGATGGCGTCGAAGGCTCCGTCGCGTCCCATGCGCACGAACTTCGCCCCCAGCACCTGATCGAACTGCTTGCCCAGTTCGGACTCGATGATGTCCAGGGCCTTGGCGATGGGCATGCCTGCGCGGTAGGGTCGCGTGCTCGTCATCGCATCGAATGCATCGCAGATGCCGACCAGGCGGGCATCGTGCGGAATCTCAGCGCCCTCCATGCCCATGGGATAGCCGTGTCCGTTCGGCATTTCGTGGTGGTGATGAATCACGCCGATGACCAACTCGGCCAGCGGATGGCCCGACAGCATGCGGGCCCCGACCCGTGGATGGGTCTTGATCGTCGCGAACTCCTCGTCGGTGAGGCGGCCCGGCTTGCGCAGGATGGCGTCTGGGATACCTACCTTGCCCAGGTCATGCAGAAAGCCTGCCATCGCGATGCGGCTCGCTTCGCGCGGCGTGCTGCCGGACTCCAGGGCCAAGGCGTGCGCCATGCGCGCCACGCGCCAGAGGTGGCCGCCGGTATAGGGGTCGCGCGCCTCGACCATCCAGGCAGAGACCAGCAGGCTGGCCAGCAGCGCCTGGCGTTGGCCCGCCAGTTCCTGGCGCAGGCTCAGTACTTCATTCAATTGCGGTTCAGTACTCGTCATTTCTCTGTGCGTCATGTTGCGGGCCAGAGCCGGCAACCATGGTAGTCCCAAGCCTGCTCGGCTGGGATCGTTCAAAGCCCCAATTCGCTGAGGCCTGGATGGTCGACGGGGCGTGGACCCTGGGGCCAATGGAACAGGCGCTCCTGCGCCTGGATCGGCATGTCGTTGATGCTGGCGTGCCGCACGGCCATGAAGCCGCCCGCATCGAATTCCCAGTTCTCGTTGCCGTAGGAGCGGAACCAGTTGCCGGCGTCGTCATGCCATTCATAGGCAAAGCGCACAGCGATCCGGTTACCTTCGTGAGCCCAGAGCTCCTTGATGAGGCGATAGTCCAGCTCGCGCGCCCACTTGCGCGCGAGCAGTTGCCGGATCTGTTCGCGACCGCGCGGAAACTCGCTGCGGTTGCGCCAGCGGCTGTCCGGCGTGTAGGCCAGTGCCACGCGCTGCGGATCACGCGTGTTCCACGCGTCTTCGGCCATGCGGACCTTCTGTGCCGCAGTCTCGATGGTGAACGGTGGCAAGGGCGGGCGTGGGGCTTCGTTCGTCGTGGTCATGATGGCAGCGAATGGGAAATAGTGTGGGAAAGGACGGCCAGGCCGTCCTTCGGGTGCTCAGGCCGCCAGCTTGGCCGTGACCAGGGGGAAGTCGACGTCGGTCTGCGCCACGTTGTTGACGTAGTTGGTCAGCACGTTGAGCGCCACGTTCAACACGATTTCCAGCACCGCGGCTTCGTCGAAATCGGCGGCGCGCAAGGCAGCCAGGTCGGCATCGGAGACGCGGCCTCGCGACTCGGCCACGCGGCGGGCAAAGTGCAGTGCTGCGGCCGTGCGTGCATCGTCGGAGCGGGCGTCGCGGGCAGCGTCGATCTCGCTGGCGCTGAGCTTGGCGACGTTGGCGGCCAGATAGCTGTGCGCCGACTGGCAATAGTCGCAGCCATTGAACTCGGCGATGGTCAGCGCGATGCGCTCGCGCAGCTGCGCGCTCAGCTTGCCCTTGGCCACGGCGCCGCTCAGCGACAGATAGCCTTCCAGCGCGGCCGGGCTGTGGCCGACCAGCTTCATCAGATTGGGCACGACGCCCAGTTGCTTCTCGACCGCGGCCAGCAGGGGCTTGGCGGCTTGGAGGGATTGCTCGACGGTGGGGATGCTGAGACGGGACATGTTCAAACTCCGGTGGGGTGATGGGTGATTCGGCTGGCATTCACTGGGTGTTCAGCGAATGACTGAACTGTCGTTGAATCGGCTGATGATTAGAATCACCGCCAGATCCAATACACCGTTACGGCTGGAGGAACAGTTGGACCGACTGCATCTCATCAATGTCTTTGTGGCGGTGGTCGATGCCAGCGGCTTTGCCGGCGCGGCGCGCAAGCTGGGCATTTCGCCCCCGGCCGTCACGCGGGCCATCAGCGAGCTGGAGGCGCACCTGGGCGCACGTCTGCTGACACGCACCACGCGGGTGGTTCGCGTGACCGAGGCCGGCGCGCGCTATGTGGAGGATTGCCGGCGCATCCTGGCAGAGCTGGCGGAGGCCGATGAATCGGTCAGCGGCCTGCACGGCGCGCCGCGGGGGCGCCTGACCGTCACCGCGCCGGTGCTGTTCGGCGCGCTGCATGTCACGCCGGTCGTGACCGAGTTCCTGCAGCGCTATCCCGAGGTCACGGCCTCCTGCTGGTTCCTGGACCGGGTGGTGAACCTGACGGACGAAGGGGTGGATGTGGCCGTGCGCATTGGCGAGTTGCCGGACTCCTCACTGCAGGCGATCCGCGTCGGCAGCGTGCGCCGCGTCATCTGTGGCGCGCCGGGTTATCTGGCCGAGCACGGCGAGCCGCAGCTGCCCGAGGACCTGCTCGGCCATGCGCTGATTTCGGCCAATGCGGTCACGCCGGCGCCGGAGTGGCGCTTCAAGGTGGAGGGGGAGGTCAAGGCGGTGAAGCTCGCGCCGCGCATGTTGACCACGACCAATGATTCGGCCATCGCGGCCGCCGTGGGCGGCTTCGGGCTGACACGCCTGATGTCCTACCAGGTCGACGGCCTCGTCCGTAGCGGCGAGCTGCGCCTGGTGCTGGAGCAGTATGAACTCGCGCCTCTGCCGGTGCATCTGGTGCACCGCGAAGGTCGCCACGCCTCGCACAAGGCGCGGGCCTTCATAGACCTGGCCATCGAACGGCTGCGCGAGCGGCTGGCGCCGCCCGGCTGAAGCGCTCGCAGCGGCCTCAGGCCGTCTTGCTGACGATCAGGTTGCACACCTGTTCGTGCAGGTCCTGCAAGTCTTGCGGTGCCTGCGAGAAGTTCATCTTCTGGTCCATGCGAATGCGCGCTTCGGCCAGGGCCGCCTTGGTCGGGCGATCCCATTGCGGACCCAGCAGTCCCTTCATGATGACGGTGGCATGGTGCTCGGCCTGATCGTCATTGAGCGGCTTGCCCAGCAGCGCGGCACCGCGCTTGAGCGTCTCGCCATGAATGGTGACGAAGCAACCGAGCATGGCGTCGCGCGCCTCGACCGGGGTGATGGCAGCGTCGGAACGGGCCTTGGTGAGCATTTGCTTGATGTGCATGGTGGAACTCCTGGGGTTGAGGCGGGACGAGTTCGCCCGCCCCGGCGGCCTCGCGCCGGGACTGGCTTGACAGTGGGTCGACCGACTAGGGCCGATGTGGCGACGCGGCCCGCAGTCGGGCCAGTTCGCTGCGCGCTTGCTCGAGCGCGGCGCGCAGCGGCAGCACGGCCTGTTCGATCTCGGCTTCGGTGAAGCGCGGCGTGATGTGCTGCGGGCAGTTCCAGTCGTAGGCGTCGACCGTGATGACGAAGGCCCGTTCGACGTGCGCGCGGTACTGCGGCGGCCTGAGCCTGGCCAGCAAGGCCTGATCCTCGGCCTCGCTCACCAGGCGCACCCTGCCAAGAATCTTCAGGCGTCGCTGGTTCGCATAGTCCATCAGCATGAGCGAGACGCGATCGTTGCCTTGGAGATTGCCGACGCTGATGTACTGGAGGTTGCCGCGGAAATCGGCGTAGGCCAGCGTCTTGGCGTCCAGCACCTTCAGAAAGCCGGCCGGGCCGCCGCGGAACTGCACATAGGGCCAGCCGGTTTCGCCCACGGTGGCTTGATAGAAGCCGTCGCGCTCGCTGATGAACTCGGCTTCGCGTTCAGTCAAGGCATCGCGGCGATCCTCGGCCTGGTCCAGGCGTGCGTAGGACGACCGGCTGCCCATGCGGGTCTGCATGGCACGCACGGTGGGCGTGAAGGCAAGGTCTGAGTAGGCGCGGCTCATGGTTCGGTCCGTGGCGTTGACCCCGCTGCAAGCGCTGCAGCGAGTGACCGAACTATGGTTGAGCACGTCAGAAAACAGAATGACCACCGAGCCGAATGCAATGTTTCGCTGGGCGGAACGGCGGCGCGCTGTTGCTGTGCGCCAGTCTTGTCGAATCGGCCTTGGGTCCGTGCAGGCCGCAGCGCAAGGCTACTCGGGCGGCAGCGAGCCGGCGAAGCGCGCGGCGAGCGCTATCCAGGTGTCCAGGCCGACGTCGATGGCGTCATCGGCGTTGACCCAGACGATGCCGCGCATCGGGCGTCCCGTGATGTCCATCGGTGTCGCGCCCGGTCGGGCGAGCGCCTCGGACTCCAGGTCCTTGCCGACCCGAAACATGAACCTGCCGACTTCAACGCCGCACAGCATGTGGCCGCGCAGCATCCAGCAGTAGCCGCCGAACATCTTCTTTTCCTCGATGCCCGGGCGACCCGTGAGCGCGCTCCGCATCAAGTCGGCGAGGTGGGGATCGAAGGGCATGTGTGCTTTCCTGAACCATTGTGCTCAAGGCATCGGCTCACGCTTCGCGATGGGCCAGGGCAATGAGTGGGCAATGCTTTCCTTGCTGGCGTCTGGGGGCTGGGGCACGTCAGCTGCATGAGCTTGAATGGCGGCCCCGCAGCGAGGCTCGTGGCGCGAGGCCTTTACTGTCCTGGCGTTCCCGGCAGGTTCTCAAGGTCGTGGACCCATGGCATTGCCGAGGCGGTCCAGATCTGCTTGACCGGCTCCAACTGCGAACGCTCGGCCACGCATCCGAGACGCACGCCATAGACGGCGGGAGCATCGGGCGAGGTCGCATACAGCGGCGTGCCGCATTCTCCGCAAAAGGCCTGGGCGCGACGGTTGCCGCTCTGCGCGGTCTTGATGTAGACCTTCGGCGTGCCTGTCAACGTGAAGTCTTGAGCGGGCACGGGCAGCACGGCCCGATAGGGTGCACCCGACATCGTCTGGCAGTCCGTGCAATGGCAGACAACGACCTTCGATGGGTCCGCCTCGGCTGTGAAGCTGATGCTGCCGCAATGGCATTGGCCATGGATCTTCATGAGTTCCCCTTGGTGGACATGGAAGCCTTCCGCGCCGCCCGACACCCCGCTTGCATTTCAGGCTCGGTCGCTGTCTGGAGGGAGCGTGTCTCCCATTCTCAGGCAGCCCGCTCGTGCATGTCACGCTGGAGCGCCAGTCGGTCCCAGCGCGGCGCAGGACAGCACTAGACAGCCGAGCGCAAATGACGCGACAGCAATCCATCCCAGTCGTTCAAGCGCACGCGGGACCGCCATCTGTGCGAAGCGCCGATGCCATCCCCATGGCAATACCAGGAGGCAAGCTGTCGTCCCCACAAGAGCCCATCCAAACAAGCTGAAGGCATCTGTGAGCAGCAGGTACGGTGCCTGAAGCACGAAAGCGCCACCCGCGACGAGGCGAGGGGAGAGCTCGGCGTAGTGCGCGAGCGCCGATCCCGCGAAGCCCGACAGGAAACGCCGGGCCTTCGCCGGGGCCATCACGGCCAGGACCGCGAGCCCGACGAAGTAGCTGCCTGTCAGCAGCACGATGACGAGAGGGGCGTTATTCACAGCAGCAAGAAGGCCGCGGCCGCCACCAGTGTCGGCCCCAGCGCCCCAAGCAGCAGCTCGCCGGCGCCGATCGACTCGTCCTCGAAGCCCCGCTTGAGCAGGGCCACGCCCGCCGGGTTGGGTGCATTGGCGATCACCGTCAGGCCGCCACCGGCAACAGCGCCCGCCACAAGCATGTACTTGGCCTCGCTGGAGATGCTGGTGATGAGCGAGCCCAGGTAGGTCAGCGCCGCGTTGTCGGTGACGGCTGTCAAGCCGAGCGCGCCGAAAAACAGGGCCAAGGGTTCGAGGCTGGACACCAGGGGTTGCAGCCACCAGGCCTGCATCCCGCCGAGTACCACCAGGCCAGCCAGGAAGAATGCCACGAGCAGCGCCTCCTTGATGATGAGCGGGCTCTGGTGCCGCTCATAGGCCTGACTGAAACCGAGGAACATCAGGAAGAGGCCGAGGAACGCGACCGGGTGATGGGCCAGCAGCACGACGCCAGCGAGCAATGACAGGTGCACCAGCACGACGGGCAGGGGCACGGCCTCTTCCGGCGCGACGCTTCCCCCCCCAATGACCAGGTGCTTGCGCAGCAGCAGTGTGACGACCGAGGCGTTGACCAGCACAGCCAGCGCTGCCTTCCAGCCGAAATGCGCGAACATGAAGGCGCTGTCCCAGTGCCAGGTCGTGGCCACCATCAGCACCGGCGGTGCGGCGTAGGAGGTGAGCGTGCCACCGATGGAGACATTGACGAACAGGACGCCGAGTGCCAGGTACTTCAGCTTCTCGGGCACCTGGGGACGGAACACCTGCGGGGCCAGCATCAGCGCGGCGATGGTCATGGCTGCCGGTTCGGTGATCAGCGAACCCAGCAGCGGCACCGCCGCCAGGCCCAACCAGGCGCTGGCCATCGGCGTCGGTAGCGGCAACAGACGGGCAAAGGCATCGACTGCCCAGACCACAGTGCGCAAAACCGGCCGCGAAGCCGCCACCACCATGACGACGAAGACGAAGAGCGGTTCTGTGTAGTTGCGCGTTTCCGCATAGGCCAGCGCCTGCGTCCCGCCCTGCATGCCGGCCATCGCGAGGACCAGGACGATCGCCCAGAACCCGAAGACGACCTCCACCTCGCCGAGCAGGTGGAACAGCCCGGCATGTTTGGGGAATCGGTGGGAAAGGCGTTCGAACTGCTTGGCGGCGAAGGTATGCGCCAGTGCCAGCACAAAGATGGCGAGGGCAAGGTACTGAATGGTCTGATCGGGCGTCGGCTGCATGGTCGTGACAGTTCCGCGTGGCGGCCCGACCAGCGCGATCTACCTGCTGCCCCGTGAATCGGCTCAGCACCCGGCGCGAGTGTAGCCAGCTGAGGGCTCATCTCGCTGCCAGCGCCGCCGAAATGCAAAGTTGGCAAAGTGATCCGGGGACACCAGCAGCCCCTCGCGCTCGCCGTCTATTTGCCACGCACCCGCTGCTGCTTGGGAGTCTGCAGCACCGTGCCCAGCCAGGCCGTTGCTTCATCCACTTGACGATGAACGACGCCAGGGTCACGCCGTGCTTGCGCGACCACCGCGGCACCCTGCAACACGGAGAGCAGGTGTTCAGCAGCTCGCTGCGCCTGCGCCTTGGGCAGGACCTGAGCGAAGGCCTCTCGCAAGTAGTTCTCAAGCTGCAAGAGCAGAGAGGCCGCGGGGGAGTGCAGGTCGGCGTCGGTCTTTCCCAATTCGGTAGACAAGCCGCCGACAGGGCAACCATAGAGCGCTAGCTCTTCGGCAGTGTCCCTGACATGCTGCAGCAGCCGCGTGATCGTGGTCCGGGCGTCCTCTCCCTCCTGCGCGGGCTCGACGAGCTCTGCCCATAGCGTCTTGGATCTCTTGTCGAGAACAGCATCCAGCAGATCCTTTTTCGACTTGAAGTAGTACGCCAGATTGCCTTTCAAGAGCCCGGAGGCTTCAGCCACATCAGCGATCGACGTGGCGGCGAATCCACGCGTGGCGAAGAGGCGCAGGGCTTCGTCGACAACGCGATCACGTGTGGTTGAGGAGTTGCTCATGGGCGAATTGTATCTGGACGATCGTCCAAAAGTTGATTGCAATTTGGACAGTCGTCCTGATAATATTGGTCGATCGTCCAAATGAGGTTGACCATGCCACTTCAAGAGGGCGCCTTGGCGCCTGAGTTCGTCACCGCCGATATGTTCGGCCAGTCCATCCGACTCTCTGACTTCAAGGGGCGGCCGGTACTCCTTTCGTTCATGCGCTACGCGTCTTGCCCGATGTGCAACCTCAGGGTGCGCGATATGGTGCTTGCGCATGAGCGTTTGGCGAGAGCGGGGCTCGTCATGCTGGTCGTCTTCCAGTCCAGCGCCGAGAGCATGGGGGAGTACGTGGGTCGACAGGACTCGCCGTTTTCCCTCATTCCAGACCCGGAGATGCATCTCTACCGTCTCTATGGCGTTGAACGGAGCTGGGCGGGGCTGCTGGCCCCAGCCAACGTGTTCCATGCCTTCCGCGCCTTCTTCCGGGGCTTCTTGCCCGGACGCGTGGATGGCCCCATCGACAGAATGCCCGCAGACTTTCTCATAGGCGCGGACGGCCGCATCGAGCGCGCCTTCTACGCGCGTGCCGCCGCGGAACACGTCCCACTCAGCGAAGTCACCTCATGGGTTCATGGAAGGCTGCCGAGCACTGGCAATGGCTCCGTGGAAGGCACGGCATGAGAGTGCGTCAGGAAGTCGTGCGCATTCCCATCCTTCCCTTCGGACTCGTGAACGCGCATCTTGTGCTGGGCACTGACGGCGCAATCTTGGTCGACGCCGGTCTACCTGACACTCAGGATGTCGTGGAGCAAGCGTTACGGGCGCGGAATCTGGCTTGGTCGGACGTCAAGCTGATCGTGGTCACGCACGCCCATATTGACCATGCCGGCAATGCAGGCAGGATCCGGGCGCTGACCGGGGCTCCCGTCTGTGCACATCAGGGCGATCTGGATCACTACAGGCAGCACAAGCGGATGACGTTCTGTGCAACTGGGGCATTCGGCCGGCTCTTCTATCGCACCGGCCTGATCCAACGTGCCTACGAGCCCTTTGAGCCAGACATCCTGCTCTCGGGAAACCAGACGCTGGACCTGCGGCCGTATGGCGTCGCCGGTACGGTTGTTTCCACACCCGGCCATACCTGCGGATCGTTGAGTGTCGCGCTTGACGATGGCCAGGCGCTTGTCGGCGATCTCATCTCATCCGGAATTCTCCTCGGCGGGATCGCGCTGACGGGCCGGGCGAAGCGCCCGCCTTTCGAAGACGACCCATCGCGTGTTGCCGACGCCCTGGATCGCTTGACAGCGGAAGGTTCCCTCCACTTCTTCATGGGGCACGGCGGACCATTGCCGGCAAGCGAAGTGCGGCGGCACGCCAACCGCCTGCGTCAAGGCAGTGGCAAACGTTCCGCCGGCACGTCCAGCTGAACTTATTGTGGACCTCGGAAAGTTCATGAAGAGCCTCTCCTCGCCGTCTCAGCTCGGAGACCTCAGGCGAAGGGTCATTTCGACGAAGTGCGCAATTGGAGTCTCCGCGAAGCTCGCCAAGAATCGTCCCGCCCTCTCGGGGATTGCAAGAGCCACCGCGGCCAGTCCGATGAAATAGAGCGCCGTCAACAGCACGCCGAGCAACGCCAGCATGTTCAGCATCATTGCCCGGTATGTGCCAGCGTCAGCACAAAGACGGCGAGTGCAAAGTACTGAATGGTCTGATCGGGCACCGGGTGCCTGGTCATGACAGCACCGCGTGGTGGCCCGACCAGCGCGAGCAACCTGCTGCCCCGGGGATAGGCTCAGTACCAGGCGGGAGCGTAGCCAGCTGAGGGCTCACCTAGGTGCCAGCGCCCGCCGCGATGCAAAGTTGCCGCCCTCCCGCCAGGGATGTTGACTACTCACCCAGATGGGCATATCGGTGATGTCTGCCAGGGTGCTGGCAACTGAGGTGCCGAACAATCGGCGCCACCAAGTGCGCTCGCTGGAGCCGGCAACGATGAACTCACAGCCTTCTTCGCGCGCGAATTCGGAAAGAGGCCGGGCAATCGAGACGCCACTGATTGCGGCGCACCTGGCGTCAATGCCGTGCGCCTTCGCTTGCGCCATTGCGGAAGCGAGGACGGCCGCCGCGGCGGCACCCAGCCCAGCGCGCAATTCATCGGGCGTGAGGTAGGCCTGGGCAGGGGCCTCGACAATCGGCAGATCGAATGACGTCACGACGTGAACAAAAGTGACCTGCGCATTCAATTCGGCCGCCAGGCGCAGTCCATCTTCGACAGCGACGCCTGTGCTGCGACCGAAACCGACGGCGACAAGAATCCTCGCGAACATGGTCCCAGGCCTCTAGCGATGATCAATGGCTGCTGAGCATGCGGCCTCTGCGACACAGGGTCGCGGCGCTCTGCAAAAATGCATTTGTACAAATGTAGCAGGTCAGCGGTGGCGCTCACCGCAGGCAGCCGCCGAGCTTGCGGGGCACTCAGAGATTGCCGAGGGGAATATTTCCGCCGCGCTCGTCGGCGTGCAGCACATCGATCAGACGCGCCAGATCCGCTTCCAGCCGCTCGAGCGACTCTGCATCGAGAGCGGCGAGCGCCTCCGGCAACACGCCCGTAAAGGGACCGGGGCTGCGCTTCAGCAGCTTCGCACCTTCCGGCAGCAGTCGCAGGCTGACGGCCCGACGATCGCTGCCGGTCTTGGCGGCGACAACCAGATCGCGCTCTACCAGCGACTTCACCAGGTTGCTTGCCGTGGACTGATGAATGTTCAAGGCTTTGCCAAGTTCGCCCATGCCAATGTCCGGCCGGTCTCGGATGACGCCCAGTGCCCACAGCTGCGCGCCGCCGAGGCCCACCTTCTTCTCGACGCGCTGAAAGTGCGTCTTGACGGCATTAAAGATCTGCCTGAACTGCCGCAACACACGAATCGCCGCCTCGTCTTCGACGTCGGGATTACTGAGTCGGGTACGTGCCTTCTTCGTCATACGCAGATCATATTCGGCAAAAAAATGGCGCCCCAAGAGGCGCCCAAATCCCGTTAGGACTCCCACTGCGGGAGACCCGCTTCGCGAAGGCTCGAGTCATCGCGAGGCTGCCTCACGCATTACTTCAGATAGACGATGTCCGCGCGCCGGTTCTGGCGCCATGCTGCTTCGTCGTGACCCATGGCGACGGGCTTCTCCTTGCCGAAACTGACGGCTTCAATCTGCGCGTCCTTGGCGCCCATCAGCTTCAGCGCCGACTTCACGGCTTCCGCGCGGCGCTGGCCCAGAGCCAGGTTGTACTCGCTCCCGCCGCGTTCGTCAGTATTTCCCTGAACGGTCACCTTCAGATTGCCCTGCTGCGCCAGGTAATGACCATGACGCTCGGTCACGCCAGCGTAGTCGCTGCCGATGATCGAACTGTCGAAGTCAAAGAAGACGCTGTGCTCCCGGCTGAGCGCGCTGCTGGGATCCAGGTGCAGGGGCACGATGCGCGACACCGCCACCGGTGCAGGCGCGGCTTTGGGTGCAGGGGCTGGCGGTGCCGCCGCCGGAGCCGGCGCCACAGGGGTTGGGGGCGCCGGAGTTGCGACTGGGGTGCTCGAGCAGGCAGCCAGAAGGGCTGAGATCAGGCCAAGGATGAGTAGTGAACGACGCACGATGTCTCCAGTAGTTTGTTTGGTTGTCTTGACCGGCGCTCGATCGGCCGGCGCGCAAGCTTACACTAATTGCATTTGTGCCAATGTTATTGCTTTTGTTGCCGAAGGCAAGACATGTGCATGTCGTGAAGGGCTCCGCAACGGAGCCCTGCAACTACAGGACGCTAGTGCCGCCCATGCAACAACCTGACTTCGTGACGGCACTTCGCCGTGACCTCGCCGACTGGCGTCAGTGGGTGGGCCGCGTCGTCGTGCTGGCCTATGCGGCAGGCGCCGGCCTGGCCGTGGTGGCCTTCACCTGGCTCAGTGAACAGGCGCTGGGCGGATTCTTTGCACTCAGGAGCTGGAGCCCGTGGCTGCCGCTCGTCTGGGTTCCGGCATGCACGGCGAGCCTCGTCTGGCTGACGCGCCGCTTTGCGCCGGGCGCGTCCGGGTCGGGCATTCCTCAGGTGATGGCTGCCCTGTCGCCCATGGTCGATCGCGAACGTTGCTCCTTGTTCGTGTCCTTGCGATTGAGCATGGCCAAGATCCTCTTGACTGCAGGCGGCTTGCTCGGCGGTCTGGCCATAGGGCGAGAAGGCCCCTCGGTCCAGATTGCCGCCGGCGTGATGCAACATGCTGGCCGCTGGCTGCCTGAGCGTTCAGCGATCAACCACCACGGCCTGCTGGTGGCCGGAGGGGCCGCGGGCATTGCAGCCGCTTTCAATGCGCCGCTCGCCGGCGTGATGTTCGCCATCGAGGAATTGTCACGCAAGCTGGAGGAGCGCAACAGCGGGCTCATCGTGGCCGCCATCGTGCTGGCTGGCCTGATGGCCGTTTCGGCCTATGGCAATGCCAGCTATTTTGGCGAAATCCATGTGGGGCTGCTGAGCTGGCACTACCTGCTGCCCGGTCTGCTGGTGGTGCTGGGCTGTGGCCTGACCGGCGGCCTGTTCTCGCGACTGCTCCACACAAGCATGGTCGGCGGCCAGGATTACTTCAGCCGCCTCAAGCACCGCCATCCGATCCGCTTCGCGGCTGCCTGCGGGCTGGTCGTTGCGGTGGTCGGACTGGTGAGCGATGGTGCCACCTTCGGAAGTGGCTACGGCTACACGCGCCGCCTGGTTGAAGGCCATATGGACATGCCCATGCTCTATGTCACGCTGAGACTCGTCGCGACCTGGCTGGCGGTCTGGTCAGGCGTACCTGGCGGCATCTTCGCGCCCTCGCTGGCCATCGGTGCCGGCATCGGCAATGACATGGCGCTGCTGGCCGGCATGCACGAGGGCTCGGCGCCACTGATCGCGATCGGCATGGCGGCCTTCCTCGCGGCCGTGACCCAGGCGCCGTTGACGGCCTTCATCATCGTGATGGAAATGGTCGATGGTCATGCCATGGTGCTGAGCCTGATGACCGGTGCGCTCGGCGCCAACCTGATCTCGCGCTGGATCAGCGTGCCCTTGTACTCGGCGCTTGCACAGGCGCAACTTTGCCGCCTTGATGCTGCCCCGGTACAGCGCGAGTCAGCGGCCGCGTAGCCAACAATCGTCAAGGGCTCCGCTCGCCGAGCAGGACGATCATGCGATCCAGGAGCATGGCCATCTCGTTGGGGCTGTCCAGATAGAAGCGTGCCCTGGAGGGTGGATCGGTCCGGCCGACCTTGATGGTCAACCAGCTTGGCGGTGCGCGCTCGAAGACGGGTTCGTCATTGAGGTCGTCGCCGACGAAGACCGCCGCTTCGCGTTGCGCCAGCAGGGCCAGGCGGTGCACGGCATCTGCCTTGTCGGGAGCCATGGCGGCGACGACATTGAAGACCCGCTTGCCGCCGAACACATGCAGCGCAGGGCTGGCTCCACGCAGGATCTCTTCGAGCCTGCGGCTCGCGCGTTCCGGATCCGGGGCCAGGCGGTAATGCAGGGCGATGGAATGGCGCTTGTCCTCCATTTGAACCCCGAGCTGCTGCAGCTCGGGCCGATAGGACTGCAGCCAGACGCGAGCGTCCTGTAGCGCAGAACGCCATGGCGCATCGTCACTGCCGACTTCGCTCTCGGCCCCATGGCTGCCAACGATGAACTCGGGCTCGAATCCCAACCGGGGGCGGACATCGGCGATTTCCCGCCCGGTCACGATGGCCACGGGCAGATGCTCCGACAACTTGCTAAGCCGCGCTGCGACGCCAGGGGCCATGCGCGCCCGGTCGGGTCGGGCCACGATGGGCGCCAGCGTGCCGTCGAAATCGAAAGCGAGCAGAGGTCGGGCACACATCGTGACCGCGAGATGCGCCTCACCCTGGGGACTGAAGACATGCAGCATCGAGACCCGGTCCTCACCCTTCGCCGAGCCGTCGAACCCTGGCTTCCACACGCGCTCGCAGGCGCCAACGGCCTGCGTCCGACAGCATGCGGCCGGCCCAGCGAAATACATTGAATTCCCGCACCGTGCTGCGCAGGCTGGCCATGCGCTCACGCTGTTCGGCCGCCGGCATGAGGGCTGCGCGCAGCAATGCATCGGCCGTCTCCTCGACGTGATAGGGGTTCACGATCAGCGCCTCGGTCATTTCGCGAGCCGCACCGGCAAACCGGCTCAGCACGAGGACGCCTTGCTGGTCATCTCGCGCGGCCACGAACTCCTTGCAGACGAGGTTCATGCCGTCATGCAGGCTCGTGACAACGCAGATGTCAGCCGCGCGAAATAGTTCATTCACTGCTTCCGGCTCATGGTGCTGGGCCAGCAGATGGATGGGTTGATAGCCAGGCCTCGAGAAGCGTGAATTGATCCGCTCGGTGATGCGCTCGACACGCTCCTGGAAGCTGCGGTACTCGTCGAGCGCCGCGCGGGTGGGCGCTGCCACCTGGACGAACACGAAGCGGCCGATCCATTCGGGGGCCTTCTCGAGCATTCGTTCCACGGCATTGAGCCGCTCAATGATGCCCTTGGTGTAGTCAAACCGGTCGATGCCGACGGCCAGCCGCACGACGGCCGGCAACTGCAGGCGCTCAGACACGCGGCGGCGGCATTCGGCGATCGGAGGCCAAGCTGCAGCAACGGCCTCGTCAGGCCATTCGATCGAAATGGGGTAGCTCTCGACCAGGGTTTCCTTGTCCTGGAAGCTGATCGTCGAGTGCTCGTCCTCGATGCGAGCCTCCAGATAGCGATCGACGGTCTCCATGAAGTTCTTGCAGTGAAAACGCGTATGGAAGCCAAGGATGGTGCTGCCCAGCATGCCCTGCAGGATCTCCCGGCGCCATGGGCAGATGCCGAAGGACTCCGGGTTGGGCCATGGGATGTGCCAGAAGGTGAGGATGGTGGCCTGGGGCAGCTTTGCCCGGATCATGGCCGGCAACAAGGCGAAGTGATAGTCCTGCACCAGAACCACAGGATCCTCGCTGCGCGCTTCGGCCACCACGGCATCAGCGAAACGCTGGTTGACCTGCTTGTAGGCCTCCCAATCCGATTCGCGGAATACCGGCCTCACGTGGGCCACATGGCACAGCGGCCACATGCCTTCGTTGGCGAAGCCGTAGTAGTAGCCCTGCTCCTCCTCGGGCGTCAGCCAGATGCGTCGCAACTGGTAGTCCTGATGGCCGGGCGGCACGCCGACACGATCGGCGCGGTCGACCACGTCTCGATCAGCGCTGCCACTGCCATGCGCAATCCAGGTGCCCGAGCAGGCCCGCATGACCGGCTCCACGGCCGTCACGAGACCGCTGGCTGGCCGCTTCACGACGATGCCGTCCGGTCCATGCTCATGGATGTAGGGCTCACGGTTTGACACCACGATGACCTGATCGCCGCGCAGCTGCGTATGCAGCAGCATCCGCAGGCGCTCGCCGGTCCAGTCGACCTCGGGGCCTTGCATGCGGCGGTACTCGTCCTCGAGGTCGCGCAGACTGGCGCGCAGGTCGTCGACGAAAGGCGCTAGCTCGGGCGGCGGTAGCAAAGGGCTGACCAGCCCCTCGCCCCGCATCACGGCGCGCACGCCATTGACCCAGCCGCGCCAGCTCAGCTGCGCGACGATCACCGTTATGAGGGCAATTAGGAAGCCCAGGCTGGCAATGAAGCCGATCAGGTACCGGCGCGTGTCTTGGCTGCGCTTCTCGATAAAGCTGAGGTCGTGAAGCAGGACCAGCCTGCCGACGAGCACGGGCTCCGGCGATGGGCGTACCGGGTCGACCTCGGCCGCCGACTCAGAAGAGGATGCTGCAGGCTCGGCGGCGGCAGATGCAGGCGACACTGGCTCCTCGACGGCCTGTCGCAGCCCCATCACTGCGTGGACGCCGACATGGACCGCCCCCCCAGCCAGGTCCAGGCGAGGGTCCGGGCGGCCTGCAAGTTCCAGGCCGCGTGCGCAGCTCAGGTCTGCCGGGAATGCGCGTGTGCTCTGCAAAACGCGGCCGTCGACGCCGCAGACGGCAATGGCAAACAGGCGCTCGTCCTGAATGGTGCGGTCAAACAGGGCCTCAAGCCGTTCAGGCTTGCCAGCCAGCAGGGCTTCCGCGACGGAGTCGGACAGGGCATTGGCCACGAGCACGCCGCGGCTGTTGAGGTCGCGGGAGAACCAGCGCAGCGTGACCTGGTCGAGCAGGGGCACCGCGACATAGGCCGCAGCCACGAGGGTCAAGGCCAGCGGAAGCAGAAACCTGAGCTGCAGGCGAAGGGTCTTCATCGGGAGGTGTTGGAGTGCGATTTGTCGTGTGTATTTCAAAACTACATTTGTGCCAATATACATGCCTCTAAAGCGACAAGATTTCCTGTGACGTAGGAAGGCCCTCATGCAAGCAACGACAAATGCTCCCGCCCAGCGGGCCTCTTTGAACCTTGCGTTGATCGGCAACTGCAATGTCAGCGCACTGATTGACGAACGAGGCCGCATCGTCTGGTGCTGCATGCCGCGCTTCGACAGCACCCCGGTCTTCGATGCCCTCATGCATTCGGCGCAAGGCGTCGACGCCGAGGGCGCATTCAGCATTGAGCTCGAAGACTTCGAGCGCGCGGAGCAATGCTATGACCCGGGAACGGCGATCGTCCGCACGCGGCTTTGGGATACGCAGGGCCAGGGCATTGAGCTGGTCGACTTTGCGCCGCGCTTCATCACAAGAGATCGTCCCTACCGCCCTGCGCAGCTCGTGCGTCGCATTCACCCAATCTCTGGCCACCCTCGGGTGCGTTTTCGCCTATGCCCACGCGGAGATTGGGGACGGGCGCAACCGAGCATCACGCGCGGCAGCCACCACCTGCGCTACGTCTTGCCTGAGATCACCTTGCGACTGACCACCAACGTGCCACTGACCTATCTGGTCGATGGCACCTGGGTTGCGTTGCACAGGCCGGTCAGCCTGTTGCTGGGGCCGGACGAGACGTTGGGAGAGGGAATCGAGGAAACCGCCCGCAGCTTCGAAGAACAGACGGCACTCTACTGGCGTCATTGGACCCATCGCCTGGCCTTGCCACTTGAATGGCAAGACGCAGTGATCCGGGCTGCGATCACCCTAAAGCTGTGTCAGTACGAGGAGACGGGGGCCATCGTCGCGGCGATGACCACCAGCATTCCCGAAGCGCCGAACAGCGGCCGCAACTGGGACTACCGATACTGTTGGTTGCGCGACGCCTTCTTTGTCGTGCGGGCGCTCAACAGCCTGTCTGAAGTGGGCACGATGGAGAGCTACTTGAACTGGCTCTACAACGTGGTGCGTGGCGCCAAGGGCGGTCATGTGCAGCCGCTGTATGGCATCGGCCTGGAGGCCGAGCTTCCAGAATCCGTGCTGCCCCATGTCAGCGGCTACCGCGGCATGGGGCCGGTGCGCATAGGCAACCAGGCCCAGGAGCATTTCCAGCACGATGTGTATGGCAGCGTGGTGTTGGGTGCCGCACAGGCCTTCCACGACCACCGACTATTCCGGCGTGGTGACGCGAGTGACTTTGCTGCTCTGGAGTCAATGGGGGAGCAGGCCTGGCGCCTGCATGACCAGCCCGATGCCGGTATCTGGGAGTTGCGCACCCGCGCGCGCGTTCACACCTCCTCAGCGTTGATGTGCTGGGCGGCCTGCGATCGCCTTGCCCATGTGGCCGACAGCCTGGCGCTGCCAGAGCGGTCCCGGTGCTGGCGCGAACGCGCCCGGATCATTCACGCCAAAATTGTCGAGCGCGCCTGGAGCGAGAAGCGACAGGCCTTCGTCGAAAGCTTTGATGGCACCGACCTGGACGCCAGCGTCCTGTTGATGGGCGAAGTCGGGTTTCTGAGGCCGAAGGATCCACGGTTTATCAGCACCGTCCATGCGCTGGAACAGGCGCTGTGCGACGGACCGTACATGAGGCGCTATGAGGCCAGGGATGATTTCGGGTTCCCGGAGACGGCTTTCAATGTCTGTTCCTTTTGGCGTATCGACGCACTGGCGCGCATCGGCCGCCATGCACAGGCCCGGGAGGCCTTCGAGGCGATGCTGGCACGCCGCAATCCTCTGGGGCTGTTGAGCGAGGACCTCTCGCCTGCCACCGGCGAGCTTTGGGGCAACTTTCCGCAGACCTACTCGATGGTGGGCATCATCCACGGGGCGGTGCGGCTGTCGGCGCCATGGGAGCAGGTGGTTTGAATGCAGAGTCTCAGCCTGGGCGGCCAGGTCGGCGGAATGCCTTGCGCGTTTCGTCGGCCCTGTTTCGGATCGTGCACCCCACCGCATGGTCATTGATGAGGCCCGTGGCCTGCATGAAGGCGTAGACGGTGGTGGGACCTACGAACTTCCAGCCTGAGCGTTTCAGATCCTTCGACAAGGCCACCGAGGCGGGGGACGTCGATGCCGACTGAGGCGCAGCCAATTGCTCTGTATCGGGTTCGAAACCCCAAAAGTAGGCGGCCAGCGAGCCATTCCGCTCGGCAAGCTGCTCGGCCATGCGGGCGTTGTGAATCACTGCCTCGATCTTTCCGCGATGACGCACGATGCCGCTATCGCCCAGCAGGCGTTCGACATCCGTCTCACCAAACGTCGCGATGCGGCGGAAGTCGAAGCCATCAAAGGCGGCCCTGAAATTCTCGCGCTTGGCCAGGATAGTCCGCCAGCTCAAACCCGATTGGAATGCCTCGAGACTGAGCTTCTCGAACAGGCGCTGATCGTTCGAGACCGGGAAACCCCACTCGGTATCGTGATAGTGGAGAAACTCCGGCGCCGCGGCACACCAGGCACATCGAGGCAGCCCATCGGGACCAGCAATCGTCGACCCCATATCAGCTTGGCTCCAGCAGGAATTGCAGTCGGGCATCTGCCTTGCCGGGCAGGAATTCAGTGATCTCCGCAGTCACCACGTCTTCGGTCACAAAGGGATCGAGCCTGACCCGCGCCTCCAGTTCCTCTCGAGAGGTGTTATGCGCCAGCAGCGCGCCACCTTGCCTGGCTTGCAGGCTGCCGGACATCAAGAACACGCCGTCATCGAAACCCTGCTGCAGCCAGGACTTGTGCCCATTCATGTGCTGCGCTGCCTGCGACTGCTTGCTCGAGAACTTGAGGAACACCACGAACATGAAACCTCCTCGTTGTAAAAATGTCAGGCAACCCTGCGCTTGGTGCTGGGCGCGCAGGACTGGACCCAGGACATGATCTGGTCTACCTCGTGCTGTACGAACTGCTTGTCGTGCAGCGCCTGTGCCAGCGTGGCTACGCCCTGGCTGCGCATCAGCAGGTGAAGCGCCAGCGCATCGGCGTCCTTCTTGCGCCCCATCTGTTCGAACTGCTGGCGCAGCCAGGCCCGGAAAAGGTCAAGGATGGCATTGGCACCATCCTGAGCGGCGTGACCGAGCTTGGACAACTCCATGCACAGGCCGCCAACCGGGCAGCCGTGCTTCATGATCTTGGCCTGGTTGCGAATCAATAACTCCGCGAAGAGCCGAATGCGATTCTGCGGACCCTCGCATTCAGCCTCCCACTGGGCAAGCATGCACTGCGTGCGCATCGTCCGCGCCGCAATGACTGCGTCGAGGATCTCGTCCTTGGTCCTGAAGTGGTAGTAGAAGTTTCCACGCGAAATCTGCACCGCCTCGGCGATGTCCGCAAAGGAGGTGCGCTCAAAGCCGCGTTCGTAGAACAGAGCGTCAGCCGCTTGAACAATACATTCGCGAGTGCTCATGAATATCCGCAGTTAGGACGATTGACCTAGCGTTGGCGAGAATAGGGCAATTGTCCTAAATCGTCAACGCATTGGCCCTCAGGGCGTGGGAGGGTCAGCTCCTTACACCAGACCCAATGGCTGGTTGGTGTCAGGAAGCGTGAGTTCGGTCGCCGTTGTTCAAGGCCCGCTCCCGCTGCGAAGCAGTCGTCGAGCTTGCCAAGCCGACCGAATGCATTGGGTCGGATGCGTAAGTTCGCTGCACTGAACAGCAGCCATTAGCCAGGTCTTAGCTGCGCCGTCTAACACCCCACCGCGGCTGAAGTCGTAGCTCCCGCGCATTTCCGCGATAATCCACACCTGTTGATGCCGCCGCTCCATGAGATTTTGGAAGGTGCATCAGCGCTTTCGCACGGCACGGGTCGGTTTCACCTGTGACCGCAAGTCAATCATAGGAAACCGTCTGAGAGCGTCACGAGTCTCTAGCGAGAGCGTGCGCTGCCAGCGGCTTCCTGCATCTAGGAACGCACCATGGCAGTCGCCGATCTGAACAAAGCAGACATCGTCAAGTCGAACGCTCGCAGCGCCAACGACACCGGTTCGCCGGAAGTCCAAGTGGCCCTGTTGACCGCTCGCATCAACGAGCTGACCCCCCACTTCAAGCTGCACGCCAAGGACCACCACGGCCGCCGCGGTCTGCTGAAGATGGTCAACGCCCGCAAGAGCCTGCTGTCTTACCTGAAGCGCAAGGACGCTTCGCGTTACACCGCACTGATCCAGAAGCTGGGTCTGCGTAAGTAAGCAGCTGTCGCGATCAAGGAGCCTGTCTGGAACTACTGCCAGCACAGGCTCTTTGTCTTTGTAGTTCAACGTTTTGGAGTTGAGCTGACGTGGTTGAGATGTGTCATTCCAAGGTGTTTCACCCGAGGCCCCCTGGAATGGCATCCGGCCAAACCCAGCCCCACTCCCGGTTCGCAGGCGCACCGCAAGCGCCCAAACACTAGAGGAGATGAACATGAGCTTGTTCAACAAAGTCACCAAGACCTTCCAATGGGGCAACCACCAGGTCATCATGGAAACCGGCGAGATCGCACGCCAGGCTTCCGGCGCCGTGCTGGTGAATATCGAGGACACCGTGGTGCTGGCCACCGTGGTGGCCAAGGGTGAGGCCAAGGCCGGCCAGGACTTCTTCCCGCTGACCGTCGACTATCTCGAGAAGACCTATGCCGCCGGCAAGATCCCCGGCAGCTTCTTCAAGCGTGAAGGCCGCCCCAGCGAGCTGGAAACCCTGACCTCGCGCCTGATCGACCGCCCGATCCGCCCGCTGTTCCCCGAAGGCTTCTTCAATGAAGTGCAGGTGGTGGTGCATGTGGTGTCGCTGAACCCCGAGGTGCAGGCCGACATCGCTGCCCTGATCGCCACCAGTGCCGCGCTGGCCATCTCCGGCATCCCCTTCAATGGCCCGATCGGCGCTGCGCGCGTGGGCTATGTGAACGGCGAATACGTGCTGAACCCCGGCAAGACCGCGCTGCTGGACTCCAAGCTGGACCTGGTGGTGGCCGGTACCGAGGCCGCCGTGCTGATGGTGGAATCCGAAGCCGACCAGCTCAGCGAAGACATCATGCTGGGTGGCGTGGTGTTCGGCCATGAGCAAGGCAAGATCGCCATCAACGCGATCCATGAACTGGTGCGCGACGCCGGCAAGCCGAGCTGGAACTGGGTGGCTCCGGCCAAGAACGAACCCTTCATCGCCAAGGTCACGGCCCTGGCCGAAGAGGCGCTGCGCGCCGCCTACCAGATCCGCTCCAAGCAAGCCCGCACCGTGGCCTGCCGCGAGGCCTATGCCAAGGTCAAGGAGACCCTGAAGGCCGAGGGCGTGGAATTCGACGGTGTCGAGGTCGACGGCCTGCTGTTCGAGATCGAAGCCCGCATCGTGCGCGGCCAGATCCTGGCCGGTGAGCCCCGCATCGACGGCCGCGACACCCGCACCGTGCGCCCGATCGAGATCCGCGCCGGCGTGCTGCCGCGCGCCCACGGTTCCTCGCTGTTCACGCGTGGCGAGACCCAGGCCCTGGTGGCCGCGACCCTCGGCACCGACCGCGATTCGCAGACCATCGACGCGCTCGCCGGCGAGTTCAGCGAGAGCTTCATGCTGCACTACAACATGCCTCCGTTCGCCACCGGCGAAACCGGTCGCGTGGGCAGCCCCAAGCGCCGCGAAATCGGCCACGGCCGTCTGGCCAAGCGCGCCCTGGTGGCGGTGCTGCCGAACAAGGAAGACTTCCCCTACTCGATCCGCGTGGTGTCGGAAATCACCGAGTCCAACGGCTCCTCGTCGATGGCTTCGGTGTGCGGCGGCTGCCTCTCGCTGCTGGACGCCGGCGTGCCCCTGAAGGCGCATGTGGCCGGTATCGCCATGGGCTTGATCAAGGACGCCAACCGTTTCGCCGTGCTGACCGACATCCTGGGCGATGAAGATCATCTGGGCGACATGGACTTCAAGGTTGCGGGTACCACCACCGGTATCACGGCCCTGCAGATGGACATCAAGATCCAGGGCATCACCAAGGAAATCATGCAGGTCGCACTGGCGCAAGCCAAGGAGGCGCGTCTGCACATCCTGGGCAAGATGGTGGAAGCGGTGGCCGGCGCCTCGACCGAGGTGTCGGAGTTCGCGCCCCGTCTGTACACCATGAAGATCAACCCCGAGAAGATCCGTGACGTGATCGGCAAGGGCGGCGCCACCATCCGTGCGCTGACCGAAGAGACCGGCACCACCATCGACATCGGCGAAGACGGCACCATCACCATCGCCTCGACCGACGCCGACAAGGCCGCACACGCCAAGAAGCGCATCGAAGAGATCACCGCCGAAGTGGAAGTGGGCAAGGTCTACGAAGGCCCGATCACCAAGATCCTGGACTTCGGTGCGCTCGTGAACCTGCTGCCCGGCAAGGACGGTCTGCTGCACATCAGCCAGATCGCCCACCAGCGCGTCGAGAAGGTCACCGACTTCCTGACCGAAGGCCAGATCGTCAAGGTCAAGGTGCTGGAGACCGACGAGAAGGGTCGCATCAAGCTGTCGATGAAGGCCCTGATCGACCGCGACGCTGCGCCCGCATTCGCACCGCAAGCAGCGCCCGTCGCTGCCCCGGTGGCCGAAGAAGGCGCGGCCGAGTCAGGCCGCTAGCAACAGGAGATGTTGAGATGCAAGTTTTGATGAACTTGATGCTGGCGGTGCAGTTGCTGAGCGCCCTGGCGATGATTGGCTTGGTGCTCATGCAGCATGGCAAGGGCGCTGACATGGGCGCGTCCTTCGGCAGTGGCGCGTCGGGAAGTCTGTTTGGCGCAACCGGCAGCGCCAACTTCCTGTCTCGCAGCACCGCCATCTGCGCTTCGCTGTTCCTGGCATGCACGCTGGGTCTCGCCTATCTAGGCGGGCAGCGTCATGTCACGACGGAGAACGAAAGCGTTCTTGATCGCGGTGCTTTGCAGAAGGCAGTCCCTCCCGCATCAGGCGCTGCAGCGGTTCCAGTCGGACCGAATCCGGCAGCGAACAACCAGCACTGACGGCGAAGGCTCACGAAGTGCTGCGCTGCCCAACAAGGCGGGACCAACGCAGCACTTCAGCGTCTTCTGCCGACAGCACCTTGGTAGAAGCGGCAGCCGGGTGCTTGCGCACCTTGTCGAGCACCACGGCATCTTCCATTTGGTGGATGTAGTCGACAAGCTGGGCATCAGAGGGAATCATCCCCCGGTTCGCCAAGCTGTAGCTGTGAAGCATGATCGACTCGATCACCCCGGCCATCTGCTTGTCGACGAATTGCTGTTGGGTCCCCGCCATCAAATTGGTACTGCTCATTGCACCATTGTGCATTGGCCTTCGGGACCCACTGCCAATTGCTGCAGCTCCAACGCCCGTGCATGCTCATTTCCGAGCCATCTACGCCCGGACCTGCCTGCTGCGGCGCCACGAACTGCTGCTCGACGCACACAAGCACGTCTTCAGCGTGTTTGGTGGGGCAGCCCAAGCGCGGCATCTGCGACGAACACGAAGGCCACCGTGGACAAAGTATCCAACGTCAGCGCGCTCAATGTCCACCTTCGTTGCAGCGCGCCTTGGCCAAGGCGGAAGGCCCAGGTGAATTCAGCCGAAAAGGGGACTGTCCGATTTGCGCGGCAAGCCGGTACCCGCCAGTTGCTGATTGCGCCGGCCAGCCCGCTGAAAGCGGTCAAAAAGCGTCTTGCCGGCAAGTCCTTGGGGCAGCTGCCGCTGTGCCTGGTCAATTCCCGGCCAACAGACGCCTGGAAGAAGGTGTACTTGTCTACGGAGGATTGAGCGGCATGGTGAAAGAAGCCACGACCGTCGCGGGCGTGAGTCGGTCCTTCGTCTACAAGCAGTGGTCTTCGATCTGCCGCCATGGTTTTGACCCGAAGAGTTTGCTGCCAAGGCGCGACCGATGTGGCGCCAAGGGCGTCGTGAGACGTTGTGACCCTGGAGAAAGGAAGAAACCCGGCCGAAAGACGCTCCACGAGCGCATCGCGCGCGCTTTCGGCGAGCCGCCGCCCCCCGGACAGCCAGGCATGTCGACGGAATGGGCTGCCGCAATCATGGTCGCTGACAATCAGATTGCAACGCCTAAGCCGCCATGGCCAACCCGAACCGACCAGATCATCAAGAGCCAGTTCATTGGGCGCGCTGAAGAGGTCAACGGCAAGATCGAACTCGTCAAACCGGAGATCTTCACCTATCCCAATGCCCGCCAGATCAAACGCGTCCTGACCGTCGAGGTCGAAAAGCTCAAGCGCCTGATCGAGTCAACCACAGCTAGGCATTTCAACAGCTCGATGCGAGGGCTTGTAGCGCGCAACTGGCAAGGCGTCGCGGGGCCCGGCCATACCTGGGCCATCGATTCGACCGTTGGTGACATCTACCTCCGCTCGTCGCTCGACCGCTCCTGGATCGTCGGCCGCCCCATCGTCTATGTCATCGTGGACATCTGGTCGACCGCGATCGTCGGCTTCTATGTTTGCCTGACAGGTCCGAGTTGGAACACTGCAAAGATCAGCTTGTTCAACGCGGCGTTCGATCCCAAGCAACTCGGTGAGCTGTGGGGCTATGAACCCATCCTCTCTCTGGTTCCTCACCCAACCTTGTCCTATTGCCTCATGTGCGATCGCGGTGAGTACCTCTCCCTGGGGCATCGAGAGACGGCGGTCAAGCTCCTCCCACTCACCAGCTACGCACCGCCGTACCGCGGTGATCCTTGGGATTCAAGACGCAACGGAACAAGTTCACTACATCTTTGGCGTGAACTACGACCTCAAGGTGCTTCAAATCCGCGCTGCGCGCGCCGGCGGTGATGCCGTATACGTCATGAACCCTGCATTCCGCCCAGCACTTGGCATTCGCGACATCAGCTAGTCCTAAAGTTCAGTTGCAGTTGCAGTTGCAGTTGCAGTTGGGGTTGGGGTTGGGGTTGGGGTTGAGTGACCGCCATGTGAATCGCTGCAATGGGTGGCAACGGTCGTTCACCGTTATTGCCTGAGCGACTCCTGCCAGCCTGAAGCGGTTGCTCGCCTGGCAACCCAGCCAATCGCTGCGGCCCTATGCCCCCGCAGGCCCACCTGATCGAGACATCGTCAGCAAAGCCGCACCAATGCTCAGTCGTTGTTTACGACATTGCGACCTGACCGACGGCGCTGCGCCAAGCCGCGCCATTTCTCACTCGTCGTTTACGACTTTATTTACCTGTTTACGACTTTAATTGTCGAGAACAAATAAAGACGCAAACCTAACCCGTTATTCAACTGTCACGCTTTTCGCCAAATTTCTCGGCTTGTCCACATCCGTGCCGCGCGCGCAGGCGGTGTGGTAGGCCAGCAGCTGCAGCGGGATCACGTGCAGGATCGGGCTGAGCGCGCCGTAATGCTCGGGCATGCGGATCACGTGCAGGCCGGGCTCGCTCTCGATCTGGGTGTCGCCGTCGGCGAACACATAGAGCTGGCCGCCGCGGGCGCGCACTTCCTGCATATTGCTCTTGAGCTTCTCGAGCAGGGCGTCGTTGGGCGCCACGGTCACCACGGGCATCTCGGCGGTGACCAGCGCGAGCGGGCCATGCTTGAGTTCGCCGGCCGGGTAGGCCTCGGCGTGGATGTAGCTGATCTCTTTCAGCTTGAGCGCGCCTTCCAGCGCGATCGGGTAATGCAGGCCGCGGCCCAGGAAGAGCGCGTTTTCCTTGCGCGCGAACTCCTCGCTCCAGGCGATCACCTGCGGCTCCAGGGCCAGCACGGCCTGCACCGCCACCGGCAGGTGGCGCAGGGCCTTGAGGTGTTCGGCTTCCTGCTCGTCGCTGAGGTGGCCGCGCGTCTGCGCCAGTGCCAGGGTCAGCATGAACAGGCCCACCAGCTGGGTGGTGAAGGCCTTGGTGGAGGCCACGCCGATCTCGGCGCCGGCGCGCGTGATGTAGGCCAGCTCGCATTCGCGCACCATCGCGCTGGTGGCCACGTTGCAGACCGTCAGCGTGTGCTTCATGCCCAGTGCGCGGGCATGCTTGAGGGCGGCCAGGGTGTCGGCGGTCTCGCCGCTCTGGCTGATGGTCACCACCAGGGTGCGCGGATTCGGCACGCTGTCGCGGTAGCGGTATTCGCTGGCGATCTCGACGCTGGTGGGGATCTTGGCGATGCTCTCCAGCCAGTACTTGGCGGTGGAGCCCGAGTAGTAGCTGGTGCCGCAGGCCAGGATCAGCACCGAGTCGATCTCCTTGAAGATGCGGTAGGCGCCGTCGCCGAACAGCTCGGGCGTGATGCCGGCCACGGCGTCCAGGGTGTTGGCAATCGCCACCGGTTGCTCGAAGATTTCCTTCTGCATGTAGTGGCGGTAAGGGCCCAGCTCGGCCGCACCGCTGTGCGCATGCACGGTGCGCACCTCGCGCATCACCGACTCGAAGCGGCCGGTCTCGGCGTTGCGATGGCTGAGCCAGTAACGGCCCAGCTGCAGGTCCACCACATCGCCTTCTTCCAGGTAGACGATCTGGTCGGTCACGCCGGCCAGCGCCATCGCATCCGAGGCGACGAAGTTCTCGCCCTGCCCTGCCTCGGTACCGACCCCCAGCACCAGGGGCGAGCCCTCGCGGGCGGCGATCACGCGGTGCGGCTCGTCGCGGCAGAACACGGCGATGGCGTAGGCGCCCTTCAGGCGCGGCAGGGCGGCCTGCACGGCCTCCAGCAGGTCGCCATGGTAGAGATGGTCCACCAGGTGGGCGATCACCTCGGTATCGGTCTGGCTGCTGAACTGGTAGCCCTTGGCCTTCAGCTCATGGCGCAGCTCGTCGTGGTTCTCGATGATGCCGTTGTGCACCAGGGCAATGCGCCCCACGCTGTCGGCGGCGGCATTCGGGCCATGCGAGAAATGCGGGTGGGCGTTGTGCACCGCCGGCACGCCATGGGTGGCCCAGCGCGTGTGGGCGATGCCGGTGCCGGAGGCGATGCCGTCTTCGGCGGTCTGGCTGTGCAGCTCGGCCACGCGCGAGGTGCTGCGCGCACGCTTGAGCTCGCCGCCCTGGTGCACGGCCACGCCGCAGGAGTCGTAGCCGCGGTACTCCAGGCGCTTCAGGCCCTCGATCAGGATGGGAACGATGTTGCGCTGACTGACTGCGCCGACGATGCCGCACATAAGCTGTTGTCTCCGTGAAGGAAGGATGAGGCTGGAGGGAATGCTGCGCATCGTAGGCAGATGGCGAAGATGGTTGCTTTCAAAATTCATCGCCATTTGCAACAATCATCCACATTCATAAATCAGCGCCTCAATATTTCACGAAAGCGGATGAAATGACGGAATCAGCCACAACCCTGGGGCTAGACAGCACCGACTACCGCTTGCTGGATCTGCTGCAGCAGGACGCGGCGGTGTCCAACCAGGAGTTGGCGCAGCGCGCCCATGTCTCGCCGGCCACCTGCCTGCGGCGCGTCAAGCGCCTGGTGGAACTGGGCGTGATCGAAAAGCGCGTGGCCCTGCTCTCGCCCGAGAAGCTGGGCGCGGGCCTGTCGGCCATCGTCGAGATCACGCTGGATCGCCAGGGCGCCGAGCATCTGGCCGCCTTTGAGCAGCGCGCCGTGGCAGCCCCCGAGGTGCAGCAATGCTGGCGCGTCTCACCCGGGCCGGACTTCGTGCTGGTACTGCAGGTGGCCGATATGGCGGCCTATCACGCGCTGGTGCAGCGCCTCTTCACACAGGACGCCAATGTGCGCAATGTGAAGAGCTTCTTCAGCGTGCATCGCGCCAAGTTCGCCCCGCAGCTGGCCCTGCCGCGCGGCTAGGCGGCTCAGCGCTTCAGGATCAGCAGGCCCTTGAGGTACTCACCCTCGGGGAAGTAGATGGTCTGCGGATGGTCGG
The DNA here is from genome assembly GCF_030254645.1 of Paucibacter sediminis. NCBI lineage: Bacteria > Pseudomonadati > Pseudomonadota > Betaproteobacteria > Burkholderiales > Sphaerotilaceae > Roseateles > Paucibacter sediminis. The sequence continues at coordinate 2,361,655 of NZ_CP116346.1, read as the reverse complement.
GCGCCGCGCCCACGCGCTCGAGGATATAGCCATCGCATTGCGCGTCCAGGCCCGCCCCCGCCACAATCTTGTGGAACAGATCGGGCGGGATGCCGCCCGAGCAGGAGAAGGTGAACAGGATGCCGCCCGGCTTGAGCAGCTTGAGCCCGAGGCGGTTGATGTCCTTGTAGGCGCGCGCGGCGCGCTCGGCATGGGCCGCCGTGGGCGCGAACTTGGGCGGGTCCAGCACGATGGCATCGAACTGCCGCCCCTCGGCCAGATAGGCGCGCAGCGTGTGGTTCACATCCGCATCCAGGGCCTGGTGGCGTGCGGCATCGAAGCCGTTCAACGCCACATGCTGGTTGGCGCGCGCCAGCGCCGGACCCGAGGAGTCCACGCTGATCACGCTCGAAGCGCCGCCGGCCAGCGCCGCCACCGAGAAGCCGCCGGTATAGCTGAAGCAGTTCAGCACCTCGCGGCAACCGTACTGGCGCACCGTGTCGGCAAAGCGCTTGCGGTTGTCGCGCTGGTCCAGGTAGTAGCCGGTCTTGTGGCCTTCGGCCACGTCCAGGCTCAGCTGCCACGCGTGTTCGCGGATCACCAGCTCGGTGTCGCCCGCGCCGCGCAGCCAGCCGGTCTGGGCCTCCAGGCCCTCGAGCTGGCGCACGCTGGCGTCGGAGCGCTCGTACAAGCGCGTGAGGCCGGTGGCGGCGAGCAGCTGATCGGCAAGCTGCTGTTTCCAGCGCTCGGTGCCGGCGGTGCCGAACTGCGCCACCAGGGTGTCGCCATAGCGGTCCACCACCAGGCCCGGCAGGCCGTCGGCCTCGCCGTGCAGCAGGCGCACCGCGTCGGAGGCGATGGGCAGGCGCGCGCGCACCGCGATGGCGGCGGCAATGCGGCGCTGGAAGAAAGCGGCGTCGATGCGCTCGGCCTCGTCGAAGCTCCAGGCGCGCAAGCGGATCTGCGAGTCGGGGCTGTAGGCGGCCCAGCAGAGGAACTGGCCCTCGGCGGATTCGACGCGCACGGTTTCGCCGGCGTCAGCGCGGCCGCGCTCCACCGAGCCCTGGAACACCCAGGGATGGCGGCGCTGCAGCGAGCGCTCCTTGCCGGCACGTATGCGTATCGATTTCATGGCGCCATGGTACCGAAGGCATAGCCCACGGCCAGACTGAAGACCGGCGAGGACTGCGTGCCCGCCTTCATGGTGCGCCACTGGCCCAGGCCGGCGCGCAGGCGCAGGCGATCCCAGTCGCCCCGGCCTTCCCACTGACCCCAGGCCTCGGCCTGCATCACCGCGCCGCCGCCCACGGCGACGCCACCGCCACCGGCGGCGCCCACCAGCAGCTCGGCGCCAGCGCGCCATTGTTGCGCCCACAGCGGCGTCTGCAGGCCCAGGCCGAACAGGCCATAGGAATAGGCGCCCGCCTTGCCGAAGGCCGCACTGCCAGCCTGGGCGGCGCCATACAGCCAGGGATTGAGCTCGCGCGTCATCAAGAGGCCAATCTGGCCGATCGAGGCACTGCTGCCGTTCTTGTAGCTCATGCTGGGCAGCTGCTGCACGGCGGCATAGAAGCTCTGGGTGCGCACCACGCCATCCTCCAGCTGCCAGAAGGAATCGGCGCGCGAGCGCCGCTCCAGCGGCAGCGCCAGCGAGAGCCGGCCATAGGGCGCACTGAAGCCGCCCGAGGCACTGCGCAGCCAGCCGCCCTCCAGCCTGACGCTGCCACCCCAGGGCGCCAGCCAGCGCAGGCTGGGGCCGGCGCGCAGCAGCCAGCCATTGCCGGTGGCCACATTGCCGCCGCCGCCCAGGCCGGCCGCCACATGCAGGCCGGCACGCAGATTGGGCGTACCGAGCGCCCAATCCTGCCCGGCGGTGCCGAGGATTTCCATATAGCCGTCGGCGCCGCCCTTGGCCGCGCCCGAGGCCTCCAGGCCCCACCAGGATCCCGGGGCCAGGTATTGCCTGAGGTCGGCGCCGGCGGTGTACATGCGCCTAGCGCTCGGCTGGCCCGAGCGCGTCTTGGCGCCCTTGCGCGGCAGGTAGACGCCGGCACTCAGCGCAATCTCGTCAAAGCCCATGCCGCTGCGCCCCGACGAGCGGCCCAGGCGGCCGGCGTCGCTGGGGGCGAAGCTGGCAAAGCTGTCGGAGCGGCCCAGCACCAGGGCGATCGAGCTGCTCTTCACATTGCCGCTGGGAAAGCGCACATGGCTCAGCGCCAGGCCGCTGTACCAATTGCCCACCTGGGTGCGCAGCGACAGCTCGGGGCGCAGCATCAGGCCGCCGCCATAGCGGATCTGCTCGGAACTCAAGCCCCCGCCCGCGCCCGCATACAGGCCCAGCGCCAGATGGCTGTCGCCGCTCAGGCGCCAACGGCGCTGCGCCGTCAAACCGGCGGCAAACACGCCGCCGTAATTGCCGCGCGCGGCGCCATAGACGCTGGGACCGAAGCCCCAATCCTCGTTCACCGCCACCAGATAGCTGCCGCCAAACAGCGCGCTGCGGTCGCCATTGGGCAGGCGCAGCGGGGTCCAGCTCATTTCAAAGGCGGCGGGGCGGGTTTCGGCCGAGGTCACGAAAGAAGCCGGCGCATCCGCCGCATATGCAGCGGAGACAGCCAGCAAGAGCGGCAACAAGCGGGCGAGACGGTGGTGAGAAGGCATGGGCGCGCACGATACCAGCATCGGCATGGGCTCAGCGCTTCTTGGCACGCGGATGGGCCGCGTCGTAGACCTTGGCCAAATGCTGGAAGTCGAGCTTGGTATACACCTGAGTGGTGCTGATGTTGGCATGCCCCAGCAGCTCCTGCACGCCGCGCAGATCGCCGCTGGACTGCAGCAGGTGCGAGGCAAAGGAATGGCGCAGCATATGGGGATGCACATGGGTGGGCAGGCCGGCCTGCAGGGCGCGCGCCTTCAGCAGCACGCGCACCTGGGCGGCGCCGAGGCGGGCACCGCGCAGGCCGACGAACAGCGCCTGCTCCTGCGGCCTGGCCAGCTCGCCGCGCAGATCCAGCCAGGCGCGCAGCGCCCGCAAGGCGGCCGCACCCAGCGGCACCGAACGGCGCTTGCTGCCCTTGCCCAGCACCTGGGCCTCGGCGCTGGCCAGGTCCACCCAGGCCTGGGCATCGCGATGGGCTTGCAGGTCCAGCCCCACCAGTTCGGCCACGCGCAGGCCGCAGCCGTAGAGCAGCTCGACGATGCAGGCATCGCGCGCCTCCAGCCGCCGATCGGCATGCCCACCCTGAAAGTCCGCCAGCTGTACCGCGTCATCCACGGCCAAGGCCTTGGGCAGGGGCTTGGCGGCCTTGGGCGGGCGCAGGCCGTCGATCGGATTGAGGCTCACCAGTTGCTCGCGCCCCAGCCAGCGGTAATAGCCGCGCCAGGCCGAGAGCAGCAGGGCCAGGCTGCGCGGGGCCAGGTCTTGCTGGCCGTGCAACTGCGCCAGCCAGCGGCGCGCCTGGTGGGGCTGGAGCTTCAGCAGCTCGACGCCATCGCGCTGCGCCAGCGCGGCCAGCCGGCCCAGCGCATCGCGGTAGAGCGCCAGCGTGCGCGGCGCCAGGCGCCGCTGCACCCGCAGGTGCTCCAGATAGGCCTGGGCCTCAGGCGCCAGGATGGTCGCTGCGTTGGGCATCGGGCAGCAGGCGCACCAGCGCGGCGCTGGCGATCTCGCCGATGCGCGCCAGGAATTCGGTGCCCATCTCGGCCGTGTAGCGCGTCGGGTCGGGCGATGCCAGCACCAGCATGCCGAAGGCCTTGGCCGGGCTGCCGTAGCTGAGCGGGATCAGCGCCAGCGAGCTCACCGCGGCATCCTCGCCCAGCCAGCGCGCCGCCTCGAAACCCGAGTTCACGCCGCAATAGGGCTGGGTCAGGCTGCCGGCGAAGCTCTTCACATCGGGGCCCACGGCAGCGGCGAAGTCGGCCTGCGCATGGGCCTCGTCCACCACCCACAGGCGCAGGCCGGCGAGCGGGATCAGGAAGTGATGGCGCAGCTCGCGCAGCAGCACCTCGGGGATGGCACCGGCCTCGGCGGTGAGCATCAGCGCGGTGGTCCAGCGGTGCAGGCGGTCGGCGATGGCGACGTTCTCCTGGCCATTGCGGATCATCTCGACGATCTTGTGCTCCAGGCCCTTGATCTTCTCGCGCAGCATCTCGGCCTGGCGCTCCTGCAGCGAAACCGCGCGCTGGCCATGCGGATGGCTCAGCTGCACCGCAGCCAGCAACTCGGCGTGGCGCTCGAAGAAGCTCGGGTTGTTGGCCAGGTAGTTGGCAATGTCCTGCTCGGTGATGCCAGTCACACCTTGTTCGCTTGTCGTCACAGCTCGATCTCTCCTTCAAACACGGTTTGCGCCGGGCCCGTCATGCGCACCGGTGCGTCCAGGCCCGCCGAACGGCCGGCCCATTCAATCTTCAAATCGCCGCCGCGCGCATGCACCTCGACGGCCTCGTCCAGCAGCCCCAGGCGTATGCCCGCCACCACCGCGGCGCAGGCGCCGGTGCCGCAGGCCAGGGTCTCGCCGGCGCTGCGCTCGTAGACGCGCAGCTTGATCTCGCTGCGGCTGATGATCTGCACGAAACCGGCATTCACACGGCGCGGGAAATGCGCGTCATGCTCGACCTCGGGCCCGACGCGCAGCACCGGGGCCGCATCGACATCGGCCACGAACTGCACCGCATGCGGGTTGCCCATCGACAGCACCGCCACCTCGCAGGGGCCGGAGGGCAACGCCAGCCGCCAGAGCTCGAAGCCCTGCTGCAGGCGCGGCTGCAAACCCGCGGCCACGAAGGGCAGGTCGGCCAGCGTGAAGATGGGCGCGCCCATGTCCACGGTGACGCGGCCGTCGTCCTGCAGATGCAGTTCGAGCAGCTTGTTGACGGTCTGCACGCGGATGCTGCGCTTGGCTGTGAGGCCCTTGTCGACCACATAGCGCACGAAGCAGCGCGCGCCATTGCCGCAATGCTCCACCTCTTCGCCACTGCTGCCGTTGAAGATGCGGTAGCGGAAGTCGACGCCCGCGGCCGGGCTGGCCTCGATCACCAGGATCTGGTCGCAGCCGACGCCGAAGCGGCGATCGCCCAGGCGTTGCAGCTGGGTGCGGTTGAGGGCCAGCGGGGCGCGGGTGGCATCGATGACGGCGAAGTCGTTGCCGGCACCCTGCATCTTGGTGAAATGCACATTCATGCCGCGATTATCCGCGCGCGCTTCAGGCATAAAGGGAGGGCTCGCCCGCCGGTCGGGTCTTGAAGCGCTTGTGCACCCACAGGTACTGCGCCGGCTGCTCGCGGATGCGCGCCTCCAGCCAGGCATGCAGGGTATGGGCGTCGGCCTCGGGGTCGTCGCTCGGATAGCCGGGCAGCGGCTCACAGGCCTCGACCTCGTAGCCCTCGCTGCCGGGCAGCATGCGCACCACGATGGGCTGCACCGCCATGCCCATGCTGCGCGCAATGCGCGAGGGCGCCAGCAGGGTGCAGGCGGGCACGCCGAAGAAGGGGATGAAGGCCGAGTCCTTGGCGCCGAAGTCCATGTCGGGGGCATTCAGGAAGGCATAGCCCTGCTTGATCAGGCGCAGCACCGGGCGTATGCCCTCGTGCCGGTCCACGAAGGCGGTAGTGCCGAAGCGCGCGCGCCCGGCCAGCATGCGGGCGTCGAACACCGCATTGCTCTGGCGCTGGTAGACGTCCACGCCCGGGCAGCGCTGCTTGAGCATGAGCGCCGGCGCGCTCCATTCCAGGCCGACGAAATGCGGCAGCAGCCACATCACCGGGCGCTCGCCGCGCTCGGCCAGCTGGATGTCGCCCTTCACGCGCATCAGGCTCAGCAGCCGCTCGGGCGGGGCAAACCAGAGCAGGCCGCGCTCCAGGATGCTGCGGCCAATCAGCGCGAAATGCTCGCGCACCAGGGCGCGGCGCTCGGCCTCGCTGAGCGCGGGAAAGCACAGCTCGACATTGCGCAGTGCAATGCGCCGCCGCGAGCGCGCCAGCCCATGCAGCAGGCCGCCGAGGCCGCGCCCCAGCGCCGCCAGCAGCCCGAAGGGCAGCCAGTGCAGCAGCCACACCAGGCCGATCAGCAGATGGGCACCCGCCCGTCCGATCACGAGCCATCCCCCAGGGCGGCCACGTCCACGCGGCGCGGTGCCTTGTAGCGGTTGTAGCTCCAGAGATATTGCCCGGGCAGCTGGCGGATGATGGATTCCATGGACTGATTGACGGCGGTGGCCGCGCATTCTGGCGTGTCTTCGCGCGCGATCACCGGGCCGGGTCGCACCCGCACCACAAAGCCACGCCCCCAGGGCAGGCGCTCACCCCAGATCAGCACCGGCACGGCACCGGTCTGCTGGGCCAGGCGGCCGGCCAGGGTCATGGTGTAGGCCGGCTTGCCGAAGAACGGCGCCCACACGCCCAGGCCATCGGGCGGCACCTGGTCGGGCAGCAGGCCCACCGCCTGGCCCTGGCGCAGCGCGCGCAGCATCTGACGCACACCCGCCAGGCTGGCGGGCGCCGGCAGCAGGCCCGGGCGCTCGCGCGAGGCATCCACCAGTTCGCGCATCCAGGCCTTGCGCGCCGGGCGGAACAGCACCGTCAGCGGCCCGTACTTGGCACTGAAATGTTCCACATAGGCCTGCGCCGTGACCTCGAAGCAGCCCAGGTGCGGCGTCAGCAGGATCAGGCCGTGGCCCTGGTCCAGCGCCGCCGTGATCAGCTCCGCACCATCCCATTGCACGCGCGCCCCCAGCGGCTCACTGAAGGGGCGCAACCACATCCAGGGCAGCTCGCCCATCATGCGGCCGATGTGGCCGATGGCCGCACCGGCCTCGGCCATGCCCAGGCCGGCCTGCGCCACATTGGCCTTGAAACGCTGGCGATAGACCGGCGCCAGCCACCAGGTCAGGCGGCCCAGCAGGGCGCCCAATCCTTGCTGAAACCACAGGGGGGAGCGTGAAAGCAGACGCAGAAACCACATATTTCTATAATGAGCGCATCGCCGAGTTACTGAACAACTTGCGGGGCGATGCAGGGTTTGATCCGCGGATTGAAACACTGCCGGGCTGCGATGCTCAACAAATGCCGCTAAAGCGTTCGCCGCGACTCCCGCAGCACGGCAACGCCGATGGACTGACAACAAGGAGTGTAAAAGTGGCGAACGACTTTCTGTTTACTTCCGAATCCGTTTCCGAGGGCCACCCCGACAAGGTAGCCGATCAGATCTCGGACGCGATTCTGGATGCAATCTTCACCCAGGACCCGCGTTCGCGCGTGGCCGCGGAAACCCTCACCAACACCGGCCTGGTGGTGCTGGCGGGCGAGATCACGACCAACGCCCATGTGGACTACATCCAGGTGGCGCGTGACACCATCAAGCGCATCGGCTACGACAACACCGAGTACGGCATCGACTACAAGGGCTGTGCGGTGCTGGTGGCCTATGACAAGCAGAGCAACGACATCGCCCAGGGCGTGGACCACGCCAGCGACGACCACCTCAACACCGGCGCCGGCGACCAGGGCCTGATGTTCGGCTATGCCTGCGACGAGACGCCCGAGCTGATGCCCGCGCCGATCTACTACGCCCACCGTCTGGTGGAGCGCCAGGCCCAGCTGCGCAAGGACGGCCGCCTGCCCTTCCTGCGCCCCGATGCGAAGAGCCAGGTGACGATGCGCTATGTGGACGGCAAGCCACACTCGATCGACACCGTGGTGCTGTCCAGCCAGCACGCACCCGAGATGAGCCTGGGCGACAAGATGAAGCCCGAGTTCTACGAGGCCGTGATCGAGGAGATCATCAAGCCGGTGCTGCCCAAGGAATGGCTCAAGGAGACCAAGTACCTGGTCAACCCGACCGGCCGCTTCGTCATCGGCGGGCCGCAGGGCGACTGCGGCCTCACCGGCCGCAAGATCATCGTCGACACCTATGGCGGCGCCTGCCCGCACGGCGGCGGCGCGTTCTCGGGCAAGGATCCGACCAAGGTGGACCGCTCGGCCGCCTATGCCGCCCGCTACGTGGCCAAGAACATCGTGGCCGCCGGCCTGGCGCGCCAGTGCCAGATCCAGGTGGCCTACGCGATCGGCGTGGCCAAGCCCATGAACGTGACCGTCTACACCGAGGGCACGGGCGTGATCTCGGACGACAAGATCGCCGCCATCGTCAACGAGGTGTTCGACCTGCGTCCCAAGGGCATCATCCAGATGCTGGACCTGCTGCGCCCGATCTACGGCAAGACCGCGGCCTACGGCCACTTCGGCCGCGAAGAGCCCGAGTTCAGCTGGGAAGCGCGCGACAAGGTGAACGTGCTGCGCGATCTGGCCGGACTGAAGGGCTGAGCGAGCGCGCTGCGGTTGGGGTGACGAGCGTCACTCCAGCCCGCACATCTTCCTGAACGGCCCCAGCACCGCCTCGCCGCGGAAGGGCTTGACGATCCAGCCGGTGACGCCGATCGCCTTGCCGCGCTCGCGCACCTGCAGATTGTCTTCGGTGGTCAGCATCACGATGTGCACCGCGCGGTTGCCCAGCTCCACGCGGATCTTTTCGGCCATGGTGAGGCCGTCCATATTGGGCATGTTGATGTCGCTGAGTACCAGCTTGATGCCGGGGTCCCGGCGCAGCTGCAGCAGGCCGTCGACCCCGTCCACCGCCACCACCACCTCGAAGCCGTTGTTGCTCAGGAAAGTCGTCACGATGCCCCGCATGGTGCTGGAATCGTCGACCACCAGAATCTGAGCCATGCAGGGGTTCCCTTCAGAATAGATCGAGCTCGCCGGTCGCGGCGGGGGGCGGGGCCGCCGCGAATTCCGCAAAGCCTTCGGGCGACCAGTAGAGATTGAAGATGAAACGCTGCACGATCATCAAGGGTGGCAACCCTGGGCGGCGCGGATCGGAGAGCTGGTAGCGTATGCACAGCTGCGGGTCCTGCGAGCCGAAGGACATGTATTTGTGCTCGTGGTTGATCACCAGCGGCACCTGGATCTGCTGGGTGGTGAAGGCCTGCGGCGGGATGTAGCGGTTCTTGAACGCGCCCCAGATCAGGTTGGTGGTTTCGCCCAGCAGGTTGTTGAGCTCGCGGAAATTGAAATCACCGCCCAGGCCCTCGTAGCTGAAGCCCTGGATCAGGCCCTGGCGCAGCGCGCCCTCCTCGGTTTGCAGCATCATGTAGCCGCGGCACCAGGTGCTCTCGATCGGGATCAGGGTCGAGACCTCGCCGAAGATGATGCGGTCGTGCACCACATAGGGCGACTCGGCCTGCACCTTGGCGTAGGGAAACATCGAGCTCAGCGAGGCGCAGGTCAGCTCGACGATGCCGTCCACCAGCTTCCTGGGGTAGCGCAGGCTGAAGATGGCGCGCTGCACGGCGGCGCGCAGATCCTCGATGCCGCCCAGTTGCCAGGCATGACGCAGCGCCGCCTGCTCCTCGGGCAGCAGCTCGCGCGTGCTGCTGCGGCGCAGAAAGGTGGGCAGCTCGGGCCGCAGCTTGTGGATGGCCTGCGCCAGGCTCAGGGCATCGGGCTCCACGCCGGGCAGATCCTCCGCCAGCAGCACGCCCGCCAGATCCTTGTGCTGTGCCAGCGTGCTGAGCGCATCGCGCGCGCTGCGCGGCAAGGCCAGCAGGCCCACCTCGGCGCAGAAATCCGCCAGCAGCTGGTATTGCGCCGGGTCGTGCTCGAGCAGCAAGACCTTGGCCTCGAGATGGGTGGTGTCTGTCATGGCCCGGTTTTCCCAACAGGCGAACGGCAAGCCGCCTTATCCCATCACATATCGTCAGCTTCGCGGCCATACTTGAGGCCTCCGCAGTAGCACCCGGCGCCCCATGCTCCCCAGCAGCCCCTCCCCGCTCACCATCCTGGTGATCGACGATCAGAGCGCCTCGCGCGTGGCGGTGGTGGCCGAGCTGGACCGCGCCGGCCATCGCGCCCTCGAGGCCGACAGCGCCGCTTGGGGGCTGGAGCTGTTCAAGCGCTACCGCCCCGACCTGGTGCTGCTGGACGTGGAGATGCCCGCACACGACGGCTACTGGACGGCGCGGCAGATCCGCGCCGCCGAGCCGGGCGGCTGGACCCCCATCATCTTTCTCTCGCAACGCGACCAGGACCAGGACGTCTGGCGCGGCATCGAGGCCGGCGGCGACGATTACCTTGTGAAGCCGGTCTCGCCGATGATTCTGCACGCCAAGCTGCGCGCCATGCAGCGCCTGCTGGGCATGCGCCAGCGCCTGGTGCAGCTCTCCGACGAATTGCGCAGCGCCAACGCGCAGCTGCACGAGCTCTCCAACGCCGATGCCCTCACCGGCCTGATGAACCGGCGCGCCCTCGACGAGCGCCTGCACCAATGCATCGCCCAGGCGCGCCGCGATGGTCTGCCGCTCACCCTGGTGCTGTGCGATGTGGACTATTTCAAGCGCTACAACGACAGCCTGGGCCATGTGGAGGGCGATGCCTGCCTGAAGCGCGTGGCCGCGCTCTTGCGCGAGGCCTGCCGCCGCCCCAGCGACTGCGTGGGCCGCTACGGCGGCGAGGAGTTCGCGCTGATCCTGCCCAACACGCCGCGTTCCGGCGCGATGACCTATGCGCGCGCCCTGATACGCACCATGGCGCTGGCCGGCATCCCGCACCCGGACTCCGACATCGCCCCGCACATCACCGTCTCGGGCGGCATCACCACCTGCGTGGCCGATGCCAGCACCACCGCCGAGGGCCTGCTGCTGCGCGCCGACGATGCGCTCTACAACGCCAAGGCGCATGGCCGCAACCGCTTCTTCAGCTACGAGATGCAGATGGACACGCTGGAGCAGCGCCAACCGGCGTCCGCCAGACCGCTGGACAAATAAACAGTTGTTTGCGATGCTCGCGGCCGATGAGCACGACCGCAGCCACCCCCGCCCCCAGCCTTGAGGAACTGCGCCGCTATGCGATCGCGCGCAGCCTCTTCAGGCCGACCACCTTGCCCACCGCGATCCGCAAGCTCGGCTTCGTGCAGGCCGACCCGATGCGCGCCCCGGCGCGCGCCCAGGACCTGATCCTGCGCCATCGCGTCAAGGACTACCGCGCCGGCGACCTGGAGCGCCGCTACACCCGGCTGGCAGTCGAGGAAGACTGCTTCGTCAACTACGGCTTCCTGCCCAGGCAACACCTGGCCCTGCTGCATCCGCGCGAGCCCAGGCGCAGCTGGGACGCCAAGACCCGCGCCCAGGCCGAGCAGCTGCTGGCGGTGGTGCGCGAGCGCGGCCCCACCCATCCCAAGCAGCTGCTGGAGGAATTCAGCCACCATGGCCGCATGCCCGGCTACTGGGGCGGCGAGCTGAACGTCAGCACCCAGCTGCTCGACGGCCTGCATTACCGCAGCCAGCTGCGCGTCAAGCGGCGCGACGCCGGCACGCGCGTCTACGAGGCGGTGCAGCACCCCGAAGCCGAACAGAGCCCGGCCGCGCGCCAGGCCCGCGCCGAGGCGCTGCTGGACATGGTGGTGGCGCTGTATGCGCCGCTGCCCGCGCCCAGCCTCGGCTACCTGACCTCGCTGCTGGGCTATGGCGCGCCGCAGCTGCGCACCGAGACCCGCCAGGCCTTCCAGCGCGCCAAGGCGCGCTATGCCCATGCGCAGATCGACGGCCGCACCTGGTTCTGGCCCGCTGACGAGAACCCGCGCTCCAAGCGCCACCGGCTCGACACCCAGCTGCGCATGCTGGCGCCCTTCGACCCGGTGGTGTGGGACCGCCGCCGCTTCCAGCTGCTGTGGGGCTGGGAATACAAGTTCGAGGCCTACACGCCCGCGCCCAAGCGCAAGATGGGCCATTACGCCCTGCCCCTGCTATGGGGCGACGCGATGCTGGGCTGGGCCAATCTGCGGCTCGAAAAAGACGGCCGGCTCCAGCATGAGCTGGGCTTCGTGCATGGCCGGCCCAAGGGCGCGGCCTTCAAGCTGGCGCTTGAGGAGGAGCTGCAGCGCGTCAGCGAATTCCTGGGCCTGGACTCACCAGCCTAACTCAGGCATTCAGCGCCGCCATCGCCGCCTCCGGATAGCGGCTGCCGGCCACCGGATGCGCGGCCAGCAGGCCCGCCAGCTGCTCGCGCAGCGCGGCGCCGATATGCACCTGGGCCGCGGCGGCGTTCTCGGCCAGGCGGCTGACGCTGCGCGTGCCGGGGATGGGTACGATGTCGGGCCCTTGATCCAGCAGCCAGGCCAGCGCCAGCTGCGCCGGGCTCAGCCCCTCGCCCTGCGCCAGCGCACCGAGGGCATCCGCCAGCGCCAGATTGGCGGCCAGCTGCTCGGCCTGGAAGCGCGGATTGGCACGCCGCCAGTCGCCCGCCGGCAACTGCTCGGCGCTGCGGATCGCGCCGGTGAGGAAGCCGCGCCCCAGCGGGCTGTAGGGCACCAGGGCAATGCCCAGCTCGCGGCAGGTGGGCAGGATCTCGGCCTCGACGTCGCGCGTCCAGAGCGAGTACTCGGTCTGCAGCGCGGCGATCGGGTGTACCGCATGGGCGCGCCTGAGCGTGGCCGCCGAGGCCTCGGACAGGCCCAGATGCCGCACCTTGCCGGCGCGCACCAGCTCGGCCATCGCGCCCACCGTCTCCTCGATCGGCACGCTGCGATCCACCCGATGCTGGTAGTAGAGATCGATCTGCTCCACGCCCAGGCGCTGCAGGCTGGCGTCGCAGGCCTCGTGCACATAGGCCGGGCTGCCGTCGATGCGCAGCAGCCGGCCATCGGCGGCGCGCACATTGCCGAACTTGGTGGCCAGCACCACCTCCTCGCGGCGCTCGGCCAGCAGGCGCGCCAGCAGGCGCTCGTTGGCGCCCACGCCGTACATATCGGCGGTGTCGAGGAAGTTCAGCCCGATGTCCAGCGCCCGATGCAACACCGCGAGCGACTGCTGCTCGTCCGCCGGGCCGTAGAAGTCCGACATGCCCATGCAGCCCAGCCCCAGGGCCGAAACCTCGGGGCCCTGGGCGCCCAGCCGGCGGCGCGGCATCGTCAATTCTTGCTTGCTCATGCTGTTCTCTTTCCTTGGTTTGTTGACCCCTCGCAGCATAGGAACGAGGGCACGCCGAGCCCAGCGAAAAGCTCGCCCATGCTTGCCCAAAACTCCGAATCTGCCGCGCCGGCCGCCTCGCACCTGGCCGTAGGCTTGCACAATCCGCCCCATGGCCGAAGCCCCACACCCCCAAGACGCCGCCGAGCTGGAGCGCCTGCGCCAACGCGCGCTGGCCCTGGCCCTGCGCCACGCCCCCGCCGATGGCCTGCACGACACCGCCCTGCCCGGCCTGGCCCTGATACGCGCCAGTGCCACCGCCCAGGCCCTGCCGGCCGTCTATGCGCCCGGCCTGGTGCTGGTGCTGCAGGGCCGCAAGCAGGCCCAGCTGGGCGCGCAGACATTGCGTTATGACCCGCTGCACTGCCTGCTGGTCTCGATGACCATGCTGCCGCTCGGCCAGATCACCGAGGCCAGCCCCGCCCAGCCCTATCTGTGCCTGCGCCTGAGCAGCAGCACGCAGATGCTGGCCGATCTGCTGCTGCAGTGCGGCCCGGCCGCCCCGGCCCCCTCGCCAGCCCAGGCCGCGCGCGCCGCCGCGCCGGTGGGGCTGAACCTGAGCCCCGTCACCACGCCGCTGCTGGACGCCGCGCTGCGCCTGCTGCAGCTGCTGGATACGCCGCAGGACCAGGCCATGCTGGGGCCGATGCTGCAGCGCGAGATCTTCTACCGCGTGCTCACCGGCCCGCTGGGCGCTCAGCTGCGCGCGCTGGCCAGCGGCGACAGCAGCACCCAGCGCGTCGCGCGCGCCGTCGATGCGCTCACGCAGCGCTATGCCGAGCCGCTGCGCATCGAGGAGCTGGCCACGCTGGCGCATATGAGCCCTTCCAGCCTGCACCAGCATTTCAAGCAGCTCACCAGCCTCTCGCCCCTGCAATACCAGAAGCAGCTGCGCCTGCAGCAGGCGCGCCGCCTGATGCTGGCCGAGGGTCTGGACGCCGCCGCGGCCGCGCACCAGGTGGGTTACGAAAGCCCCTCGCAGTTCAGCCGCGAATACCGGCGCCTGTTCGGCACGCCGCCGCGCAGCGATATGGCGCAGTGGCGCGGAGCGGCTGCCGCCTAAGCCCCAGCGGCGCGCGCCGCCAGCAGCGCCGCCGCCGCCTCGGCGAAGCCCGCGCCGCGCTCGGCGGCCGTGACATAGGCCGGCAGGCTGCGCAGCTGCGGCACAAAGCGCGCGATGTTCGCCACCCCCACGCTGAGCGGGATGGACGCGAACATCTGCTCGTCGTTGCTGGAGTCGCCCACATACAACCAGTCGGCCGGCACGAAGGCCTCGCCCAGCAGGGCCTGCACCGCCCAGTCGGCCGCCGTGCGCTTGCTGTGCGCGCCGATCCAGCCATTGATGTGGATGGAGCTGACGGTGGCCTGCAGGCCATGCGCGCGCATCACCGCGCAGACGGCATCGATCTGCGCCGCGTCCAGATGCGCGAACTCGCTGTGGTCCACCGCGATGTCGGTGAGGCGGCCGGCGCTGTCCTCGGCCAGCGTGGCGCCCGGCACGCGCGCCAGCACGTCGGCGGCGCAGCGCTGCAGGCGCGCGAAGTTTTCACGGCGGGTCGCCTCGTCCTGGCAATAAAAACTGCGGCGCAACTGGCCGCCCTGGTTCTGCAGCATCACCGCACCGTTCTCGGCCACGATGGCGCGCACCGGCCAGGCCAGCGCGAAGGGCTCGCTCCAGCCGGCCGGGCGCCCGGTGATCGCGATCACCGGCAGCCCGGCGGCGGCCAGATCGTGCAAGGCTTGCAAGGCGGCCGGCGCGATGGCGCCCTCGGCGGTGAGGGTGTCGTCGATATCGGTGAGCACACCGCGCAGGCGGCCGAGAGCCGCGGGCGGGCAGGAGGCAAGAGGCAGCATGGGCGCCGATTGTGCCCATTCCCCATGCCTGTTCGAGCGAACGAGCTGCGCGATGCGTTTAGAATCCGTGGCTTCCGAGGAGCGTTGCAACCTCTTGCTTAGAGGCCAGGCTCGGAGACTTTCTTTGCAACCGCGCTCACCCGCTGACGTCCTGCGTGGGTGATCGTTGTCTTTTCAGACCCTCCCTCACGGCGTCAGCGGCTTCGACGTTTTGTCATTGAAGGAGCCCGCTGATGAATGCCGCTGCCACCACCACCGAATACAAGATTGCCGACCTGTCGCTGGCCGACTGGGGTCGCAAGGAACTGAACATCGCCGAGAGCGAGATGCCCGCGCTGATGGCGATCCGCCGCGAGTACGCCACCAGCCAGCCCCTCAAGGGCGCGCGCATCACCGGCTCGCTGCACATGACGATCCAGACCGGCGTGCTGGTCGAGACCCTGCAGGCCCTGGGTGCCGAAGTGCGCTGGGCCTCGTGCAATATCTTCTCCACGCAAGACCATGCCGCCGCCGCCCTGGTGGCCCGCGGCACGCCGGTGTTCGCCTACAAGGGCGAGACCCTGGAAGACTACTGGGACTACACGCACCGCATCTTTGAATTCGGTGCGGCCGGCACGCCGGGCGAAGGCCCCAACATGATCCTGGACGATGGCGGCGACGCCACGCTGCTGATGCACCTGGGCCAGAAGGCCGAGAAGGATCTCTCCGTGCTGGCCAACCCGGGCAGCGAGGAAGAACGCATCCTGTTCGCCGCCATCAAGGCCAAGATCGCCCAGGACCCGAGCTGGTACACCCGCAAGAGCGCCGAGATCATCGGCGTGACCGAGGAGACCACCACCGGCGTGCACCGCCTGAAGGAAATGTCGGCCAAGGGCTCGCTGCTGTTCCGCGCCATCAATGTCAACGACTCGGTCACCAAGAGCAAGTTCGACAACCTCTACGGCTGCCGCGAATCGCTGGTGGACGGCATCAAGCGCGCCACCGACGTGATGATCGCCGGCAAGATCGCCGTGATCGCCGGCTATGGCGATGTGGGCAAGGGCTCGGCCCAGGCGATGCGCGCGTTGTCGGCGCAGGTCTGGGTCACCGAGATCGACCCGATCTGCGCGCTGCAGGCGGCGATGGAAGGCTTCCGCGTCGTGACGATGGAATACGCCGCCGACAAGGCCGACATCTTCGTCACCACCACCGGCAACAAGGGCGTGATCCGCCACGAGCACATGGCCGCGATGAAGCACAACGCCATCGTCTGCAATATCGGCCACTTCGACAACGAGATCGACATCGCCTCGATCGAGAAGTACGAGTGGGAAGAGATCAAGCCGCAGGTCGATCACGTCATTTTCCCGGACGGCAAGCGCATCATCCTCTTGGCCAAGGGCCGCCTGGTGAACCTGGGCTGCGGCACCGGCCACCCGAGCTATGTGATGAGCTCCTCGTTTGCCAACCAGACGATCGCGCAGATCGAGCTGTTCGCGCACAAGGACGCCTACGACATCGGCAAGGTCTATGTGCTGCCCAAGCACCTGGACGAGAAGGTGGCGCGCCTGCAGCTGACCACGCTGAATGCGCAGCTGAGCGAGCTCAGCGATGAGCAGGCGGCCTATATCGGCGTGCCCAAGCAGGGCCCGTACAAGCCCGACACCTACCGCTACTGAGCGGCGAGCAATGCGCGCAGACCAGTTGTTGGTCGCCAAGGGCCTGGCGCCCACGCGTTCGGCCGCGCAGCGGCTGATCAGCGCGGCCGCGGCCGAGTGGCACTCGGCCAAGGGCTGGTCGGCCATTCGCAAGGCGGGCGAGGAGTTGCCGGAGTTCGCCGAGCTCCGCATCAGCGATGACGCGGAGCTGCGCTATGTCTCGCGCGGCGGGCTCAAGCTCGAAGGCGCGCTGGCGCACACGGGCCTGGCGGTCGCCGGGCTGACGGTGCTGGACATGGGCCAGAGCACCGGCGGCTTCAGCGATTGCCTGCTGAAGGCGGGTGCCGCGCGCGTGGTGGGCGTGGACGTGGGCCATGGCCAGCTGCATGCCGCGCTGGCGGCCGACCCGCGTATCTGCGCGCTGGAAGGCCTGCATGTGCGCGAGCTGGCGGGCTCGGCGCTGCGCGAGCAGGCCCCGGCCGAGGGCTTTGCGCTCATCGTCGGCGACCTGAGCTTCATCTCCATGCTCGGCGCCCTGCCCCAGCTGGCGCCCTGGCTGGCGCCCGGGGGTCAGGTCTTGCTGCTGATCAAGCCGCAGTTCGAGCTGGGGCCCAAGGCCCTGGCGCGCGGCGGCCTGGTGAAGGACGCCAAGCAGTACCCGCTGCTGGAGGCGCGCGCCCGCGAGGCCGCCGCCGCCCTGGACTGGCAGGTACGCGACTACTTTGAAAGCCCCATCACCGGTGGTGATGGCAACAAGGAATTCTTCCTGTGGGCCGAAGGTCCGCAGGCAGCGAAGACGAACGCAGCAAAGGAACACACACCATGACAGCGGTGAGTTTCGAATTCTTCCCGCCCAACACCCCCGTGGGGGCGGAGAAGCTCAAGACCGTGGTGCAGGAGCTGAGCGTGCTGAAGCCGCAGTACTTCAGCGTCACCTACGGCGCCGGTGGCTCCACCCGCGAGAAGACCCTGGCCACCGTGAGCGAGATCGCGGCGATGGGCTATGAGGCCGCGCCGCATCTCTCCTGCGTGGGTTCCACGCGCGAGAACATCGCAGAGATTTTGGCCACCTACCGCGCGCAGAACATCCGCCGCGTGGTGGCGCTGCGCGGCGATCTGCCCAGCGGCACGGCCACCGCGGGCGAGTTCCGCTATGCGGCCGAGCTGGTGCGCTTCATCCGCGAAACGCAGGGGGCGGACTGGAAGATCGAGGTGGCGGCCTATCCCGAGTACCACCCGCAGCAGCGCTATGCCGCCCGCGACCTGCAGCACTTCGCCGACAAGATGCGTGCCGGCGCCGACGAGGCCATCACCCAGTTCTTCTTCAACCCCGACGCCTACTTCAACTTCGTGGACGAGGTGCGCAAGCTGGGCGTGGATGCCCCCATCGTGCCGGGCATCATGCCCTTCCACAACTACGCGCGCATCGCCCAGTTCGCGGCGCGCGACGGCATCGAGATCCCGCGCTGGGTGGCGCTGAAGATGGAGGGCTATATGGACGACGCCGCCTCCATCCGCGCCTTTGGGCTGGACGTGATGACGCGCGTGTGCGAACGCCTGATCGCCGATGGCGTGCCGGGCATCCACTTCTATACGCTCAACCAGTCGGCGCTGACGCTGGAGTTGTGCAAACGCCTCGGTCTCGGCTGAGTTTCTTGAGGCAACGCAAAACCACCAAGCCCTCATGACGAGGGCTTTTTTGCACTTGCGTCAGATCAAGGGTTAACCCGATCGATCTGCGTCCAATGGCTTCATCGGGATTGGTCCCGGCAAACAAGGAGTTATTGGAATGATGGGAAAGATTGCAAGCACCTTCGCCGCTGTTGCCCTCGCCGCCGCCAGCTTTGCTGCTCAGGCGCAGGCTGAAGGCCCCTGGCTGGTGCGCGCCCGCGTCGTCAACATCGACTCGGCCAACAAGGACACGACCGGCCTGGGTCTGACGATCAACAACAAGGCCATCCCCGAGGTGGACATCAGCTACTTCTTCTCGCCCAATATCGCGGCCGAGCTGATCCTGACCTATCCGCAAAAGCACACCCTGAAGGCCGGCGGCGCCGAAATCGGTTCGCTCAAGCATCTGCCGCCCACGCTGAGCCTGCAGTACCACTTCGCCCCCGCCGCCAGCTTCCGTCCCTATGTGGGCGTTGGCCTGAACTACACCAACTTCTCGTCGGTGAAGTTCGCCCCCGCGGTCGAGACCGCCCTGCATCCCAGCATCAAGCACAACAGCTTCGGCCTCTCGGCCCAGATCGGTGCCGACATCGAGCTGTCCAAGAACCTGTACCTGAACGTGGACGTGAAGAAGGTGCAGATCGGCACCAAGGTCTACTCCAGCGGCACCGAAGTCGGCAAGTTCAAGGTCGACCCGCTGCTGGTGGGCGTGGGCCTGGGCATGCGCTTCTGATCAAGCACGTCGCCTGACGACAAGGCCGCCGGCCCGCAAGGGCTTGGCGGCTTTTTTCATGGCGGCTCCAGGCCGGGTGCGGGCTGGCGATGCTGCGTGGCGTCGCCTTGGTGTAGCGTCACGGTACTTCGTACATCGCCATGCCTTGCCTGTCACAACGCAGCCGGTGAGTTCTTCTCCCCGCCCTCGCCCAGGAGCCTCCATGTCCACCGCTACGCCATTCAAGATCAGCCGTTTCCCAGTCCCTGAGATCAAGGATCTGCCCGAAGACATTCGCACGCGCATCCTCGCCGTCCAGGAGAAGTCCGGCTTCGTGCCGAACGTTTTCCTCGTTCTCGCGCACCGGCCGGATGAGTTCCGCGCGTTCTTTGCCTATCACGACGCCTTGATGGAGAAGAAGGGCAACTTGACCAAGGCCGAGCGCGAAATGATCGTGGTGGCCACGAGCAACGCGAACCAGTGCCAATACTGCGTGGTCGCGCACGGTGCCATCCTGCGCATCCGGGCCAAGAATCCGCTGGTCGCTGACCAAGTCGCCATCAACTACCGCAAGGCCGACATCACGCCGCGCCAGATGGTCATGCTGGACTTCGCGATGAAGGTGTCTGCCGAAGCGTACGCCGTGGGCGACGACGACTTCGAGACACTGCAGCGCCATGGTTTCGACATGGCTGACGCGTGGGACATCGCCGGCATTGCCGCCTTTTTCGGCATGTCCAACCGCATGGCCAACGTCACGAGCATGCGCCCCAATGACGAGTTCTATTCCCTGGGGCGCGGCGCTTGATGCTCAGCCTAGCGCCGCGAACGCATCCCGCGTCAGGTTCTCCGGCGGCGCACCCGCGGCGCGGCACACCACGTCGTCCTCGATGCGCACGCCGCCATACCGGCTCAGGTGCTCCACCAGGCCCCAGTTCACCGCGCCCGCGTGCGGGCCGGCGCGCAGGGCCTTGAGCAGGGTGGGTATGAAGTAGAGCCCGGGCTCGATCGTCACCGCCATGCCGGGCTGCAGCGTGCGCGTCAGGCGCAGATAGGGGTGGCCCTCGGGCTTGGGCGCCAGCGCGCCGGTTTCATCGGCCATGAAGCCACCCACATCGTGCACCTGCAGGCCCAGCAGATGGCCGATGCCATGCGGCATGAAGGTGGAAGTGATGCGCTCGGCCAGCATGGCCTCCTCACTCATCGCCTTCACGATGCCCAGGGTCTTCAGGATGCTGGCGATGCGCGCATGGGTGCTGAGGTGGATGTCGCGATAGTCCACGCCGGCGCGCACCTCGCCCACCAGGGCAAGCTGGGCGGACTCCATCGCCGCCAGCAAGGCATCGAAATCTGCATCACCGGCACTCCAGCTGCGCGTGATGTCGGCCGCGTAGCCGGCCACCTGGGCGCCGGCGTCGATCAGCAGCGAGCGCGACTGCGTCGGTGGAGTCAGGTCTTGATACTGGTAGTGCAGCACCGCGCCATGCTCGTTGAGCGCGACGATATTGCCGTAGGGCAGGTCGCGATCGGTATGGCCGCTGGCCGCCAGGTAGGCGGCATGGATCTGCGCCTCGGAAGCGCCGGCCAGAAAGGCCTGGCGCGCCGCCACATGGGCGCGCACCGCCCGCGCCGAGGCCGCGCGCATCTGCGTCAGTTCGTACTCGGTCTTGCAGCCGCGCGCGTAGTGCAGCAGGTTCAGCAGGGCGGCCGGGTTGTTGGGCACCAGGCCCTCCAGCGCGGCATCCGCCTCGCCGATGATGGCCAGGCGGCCGGCCGCCGCCAGCTGCAGGGGCAGGTGCTGGCGCGCCTCGTCCGGCGTGCTGATGATGCGGATCTCGAAATGCTCGACCCAGAAGCCGCTGGGCGCCGACGGCGGCACATGCCAGTAGTCGTCGGGCTGGTAGTAGACCAGCAGGGGCTTCTGCTGCCCCGGGCGTATCAGCAGCCAGCTGTTGGGGTGCTGGGTCAGCGGCAGCCAATGCTTGAAATGCGGATTGGGCGCAAACAGATAGGGCCGGTCGTCCAGGAAGGCGTATTTCTCGATGCCGGAGGCGATCAGCAGGGCATCGAAACCGCAGCGCGCCAGCGCGTCTTCGGCGCGCTGCTGCAGGCTGGCGAGGTGGTGGGCGTAGGCGGCACTGTTCATCGCCGCATTCTCTCAGCCCGGCCGCCCGCCGGCCTCAGCCCGGCCGCTGACAGGCGTCCAGGCCTTCGTCGGGCGTCGGCCGGCAAGCAGTTGCCGGCCTTGGTCCCGACTCAGCCCTCCTTGTCCCACACCACCCCCTCCTCGGTGAGCATGGCGTCCAGCGGCATGTCGTGCGGCTCGGCCTTCAGCAGGGGCAGAAAACCATGCGCATAGCCCACGCCGGCGGTGGCGGGGCGCGGCTGCAGGCTGGCGAGGGTGCGGTCCATGAAGCCACCGCCATAGCCCAGGCGCAGGCCGCAGGGCCCGTAGCCCACGCAGGGCACCACCAGCAGCTGCGGCTCGAAGACCTCGGTGTCCTTGGGCTTGGGAATGCCGTAGGCGTCTTCCTCCATCGGGCAGCCCGGATACCAGACATGGAAGCGCAGCGTGCCATGCTCCTTGTCCACCACCGGCAGGCCGATGCGCCGCACCGGGTTGGCCTCGGCCCAGCGGTACAGCGCCGGCAACGGGTCGAACTCGCCCTTGATGGGCCAGTAAGCGCCGATGGTCAGCTCGCGCCGCCGCACCAGCCAGACGCGCAGCACACGCTGCAGCTCCTCGGCCAGCTCCAGCCGCCCGGGCAGGGCCAAGCGGTCGGCAATCAGTTTGTGGCGCAGGGCGGCACGGTCATTGGCTACATCCACGCGAGAGTCTCCCAAGGCTGGCTGCCGTGATTGTGCGCGAGGGTCAGGTCTTGTGACTTGCGGGTTTGCCTAAGCCACCACCTATAGTTGCGCCATGTCCAAGGAACTGCTGGCCCACAGCCTGGAATTGCTGGCGCCCCTGGGTGCGCTGCGCAGCCGCCGCATGTTCGGCGGCTATGGCATTTATGCGGACGAGATCTTCATCGCCATCATTGCCTTCGAGCAGCTCTGGCTGAAGGCCGATGCCGAGACCATCCCGGCCTTCCAGCAGGCCGGCTGCGCGCCCTTCCGCTACGACAAGCAGGGCCAGGTCATGACGATGGCCTATTACGCCGCGCCGGAAGAGGCGATGGAATCGCCCGCGCTGATGCAGCCCTGGGCACGCCTGGCCTTGGCGGCGGCGCTGCGCGCCCGCGCGGCGAAGGGCAGCAAACCGGCGCCGCGCCGCGGCAAGGCTTAGGGCCGCTCGACGCGCAGCTGATCGAAGTCCACCAGCGCCTCTTCGGCGCCATTCATGTAGAGCCGCTTGCGCTGGCGCGGGTAGTCGCAGACATCCTGCTCCAGGTTCGTTCTGGCGGCGATGAACACCAGCGGCTCCGCCCCCGTGTTCAGCAGCGTATGCGCCGCGCCATTCTTCGCGAAGCCGAGAAAGTCCCCCGCCTCGACGGCATGGGCCTGCTCGTCGATGATGGCCGTGCCCCGCCCCGACAGGATGTAGAAGCACTGCTCCTCATAGAGATGGCGGTGGTACTCGGCGGCCTCGCGGCCGGGCGCCAGCGTCATCACATGGAAACCCAGCGTCGTCATGCCGGTGGCGCCGCCCAGCGACTTGGCGACGCGCACCGCGTTGGCGTTCAGCAGATGGGTCTTGGCTTGACCCGCCATGGCGGCAATGTCCGCCGCCTTCAACAGCGGGCCGGCCATGGTTCAGGCCGCTGCCAGGGCCGAGCTGGCCGGGCGCGCCGCGCGCTTGGCCTTCAGCTGGCTCCAGGCTTCCGGGCAGGCCAGCGGCGGCACCAGCAGCTGGAAGCGCGCGCTGGGCCAGGATTCCAGCACCACCTGCTCGCCGGAGCCGAGGATGATGGCCTCGCCGGCGGCCAGCCAGACGTCCTGGGCCGGCCGGTCGGCACGGCCGCTGCGGGTCAGCCAGACGCGCCCCTCCAGCACGCGCAACTCGCGTGCGCCCGGCCCGATCGGCAGGCTCAGGGCCTGGCCCTGGCCCAGCTCCCAGGCGGTGCCGGCATAGGCGGGGTGGAATGCATCGATTGATGAGCGTTGAGCCAAAGACATGGTGTCCTCCTGATCCGCCCGCCGCACTCGGCGGGCATGGGGCAATACTAGGGACTACCCGGAATCCGGTCCAATGAGTTGCACGCCCCGGATTGATACCATTCGCGCATGAATAACGCGCCGCGCCATCGCCCCCTCGCCATCGGCCCCCTGCGCGCCTTCGAGGCGGTGGCCAGGCTGCTCAGCTTCCGCGCGGCGGCCGAGGAGCTGCATCTCACGCAGTCGGCCATCAGCCGCCAGATCCGCAGCCTGGAGGACGAGATCGGCTGCACCCTGTTCCTGCGCGGCACCCGCCATGTCGAGCTGAGCACCGACGGCGCGCTACTGCGCACCCAGGTGGTGAGCATGATCGAGCGCCTGGACGCCACGGTGCGGCAGATCCGCCAGTCGCGCGGGCGCCGCGTCGTCAACGTCACCACCTTCGCCTCCTTCGCCTCGCTGTGGCTGCTGCCGCGCCTGGAAGCCTTCCAGCGCGCGCATGCCGACATCGACATCCGCGTCTCGGCGCTGGACCAGATCGTCGACATCGACGACAGCGAGATCGACCTCGCGCTGCGCTATTGCGCGCCCGGCCAGGTGCCACCCGGTGCGGTGCGGCTGTTTGGCGAAACCCTGGTGCCGGTGGCCAGCCCCTGGCTGGTGGAGCAGGCGGCCCGCGGCCTGGCGCCGCCGCTGCGCCAGCCCAGCGACCTGGCCCAGCACAGCCTGGCCGAGGAAGACGACCAGCGCCCCACCGCCCAATACCTGAGCTGGCGGCGCTGGCTGGCCGAGCATGGCGCGCCCGAGCTGCAGCCGCGGCGCTGGATGTACCTGAACTTCACCTACCAGCAGATCCAGGCCGCGCTCTCGGGCCAGGCGGTGGCGCTAGCGCGGCTGGCGCTGGTGTACGAGTCGCTGCAGCGCGGAGAGCTGGTCGAGCCCTTCGGCCCGGCCGGGCGCATGAGCAGCCCCTCGGCCTACTGGCTGCTGCTGTCACGCCAGGGCCGCAGCCGGCCCGAGGTGGTGCAGTTCGCGCATTGGGTCGAGGCCCAGGCCGCACAATCGCGCCGCGACATCGGCGAAACGCAGCATGGCGACGAGGGCGGGCTGGGCGAGCACGACTAGCCGCAGCTAAGGCGTCACGAGCTCGCGCTCGGTCAGGATCACGGTCAGGGGCTGGTCATGCGCCTCGATCGCAAAGGCCGCCTCGCCGCCGCTCCAGCCAAGGCCGATGGTGGTGACGCCCGGATGCCTGGCCAGCCAGCGGTCGAAATAGCCGCCGCCATAGCCCAGCCGGTAGCCCTCGCGGGTGAAGCCCACGCAGGGCACCAGCAGCACGTCGGGCACCACCACCGCGCCATCGCTGCTGGGAATGCCGCACTCATCCTTCAGCGCGGGCGCCTCGCCCTGCCAGCGCCGAAAGTCCATCTGCCGACCCTCCTTGCGGGCGAAGGGCAGGGCCAGACCGCATTGCTTGACCAGGCCTTGCGACTGCACAAACTCGGCTGCGTTAAATTCCCCTTCGAAGGGCCAGTAGAGACCCAGGCATTGGGGCTCTAATTGAGCCAGCAGTTCACGCAGCGCAGCGGCCTGCGCGGCCTGCGCCTTTTGCGCCTCCGCGCTCGCCCACCATTGCGCGCGTGCGACCAGCAAATGACGGCGCAGCGCGGCGCGCTCGTGCGGCAGGGTGGCGTGGTCTGACGGCATCAGCGGTTTATCCAGCAAAGAGAAAGCAGAGAGAGAACAATCTTGTCGGCAGTATATGGAGCACGGAATCTGACGCGCATCGCAGCGCTCGCGCTGGCCTGCGGGCTGAGTTTTCTTTCATGCGGCGCCCGCGCGCAAGACGCTGCGCCGCCCAAGCCCGAGCTGATCGGCGAGGCGCGCGAGGCCCTGCGCCTGAAGGACAAGAAGCGCCTGGCGGCGGTGAACGCCGTCGCGCAGGCGCAGCAGTACCCGCTTGCATCCTGGATCGACTACTGGGACCTGGGCCTGCGCCTCACCGAGCTGAGCCAGGGCGATCTGGAGGGCTTCTATGCGCGCTGGCCCGGCAGCTATGTGGAAGACCGCTTGCGCAACGACTGGCTGCTGGAGCTGGGCCGGCGCCGCGACTGGGGCAATTTCGCGCGCGAGCTGCCGCGCTTCAAGATGGCCGACGACCGCGAGGTGGCCTGCTACGGCCTGCTCACCGAGCACCTGGCCGGCCGCGATGTGCGCGCCGCGGCACGCGCGGCCTGGCTGGCCCAGAAGGATGGCGACGACGGCTGCCAGCTGCTCGCCAGCACCCTGCTGGAGGCCGGGCGGCTCAAGCCCGAGGATGTCTGGCTCAAGCTGCGCCTGAGCTTCGAGCTGAACCGCCCGCGCGCCATCAAGCAGGCCAGTGCCCTCTTGCCCAAGGGCCTGGCCCTGCATGTCACCGAGCTGCAGGACAGCGCGGCGCGCTACCTGGCGCGCAAGGCCTCGACCCAGGGCCGCACCCATGCCGAGATCACCACCCTGGCGCTGCTGCGCATCAGCGCCAGCGACACCGCCCAGGCCGCCGAGCTGGTGGACCGCTGGGAGGCAAGGCTGCCGCACGACCTGGCCGCCTGGGCCTGGGCCCAGCTGGCGCGCCAGGCGGCGCTCAAGCTGCAGCCGGAAGGCGCCGACTACTACGCGCGCGCCTTCCGGCTGCTCGACAAACATAACAGCGCCGCGGAGTGGAGCGACGACACGCTGGGCTGGGCGGTGCGCGCCGCGCTGCGGGCCGACAACGGCGCCGGCCGCCCCGCGCTGGCACTGCAGGCCCTGGGCCTGATGAGTGCGAAGGAGCAGCAGGAGCCGGCCTGGCAGTACTGGCGTGCGCGCGCCCTGCAGGCCAGCGCGGCCGAGGGCGCCGGCAGCGCCAAGAGCGAGGCCCAGCGCGCCCAGGCGCACCAGCTGCTGCAGGGCCTGGCCTCGCCGCTGAGCTTCTACGGCAAGCTGGCGGCCGACGAGCTGGAGCAGCGCCTGCCCCTGCCGGCCGCACCGGCGCCGCTGAGCCCGCAGGAGAAGGGCCAGGCCTATCAGCACCCCGGCCTGAACCGCAGCCTGCTGCTGATCGCCGCCGGCCTGCGCAACGAGGGCGTGCGCGAGTGGAACTTCTCGCTGCGCGGCATGAGCGACCGCGAGCTGCTGGCCGCCGCCGGCCTGGCCTGCGAGCGCGAGGTCTGGGACCGCTGCATCAACACCAGCGAACGCACCAGGGCCGAGGTCGACCTGAACCAGCGCTATCCCCTGCCCTTCCGCAACGAGGTGCTGGCCAAGGCGCGCGAGATCGGCCTCGACCCCGCCTATGTCTACGGCATGATCCGCCAGGAGTCGCGCTTCATCATGGACGCGCGCTCGCATGTCGGCGCCTCCGGCCTGATGCAGGTGATGCCCGCCACCGCGCGCTGGACCGCCAAGAAGGCAGGCCTCGACTACAAGCCCGAATACCTCACCGACCGCGACTTCAATCTGCGCATCGGCACCAACTACCTGAAGCTGGTGCTGGACGATTTCGGCGGCTCGATGGCGATGGCCGCGGCGGCCTACAACGCCGGCCCCGGCCGGCCGCGCCGTTGGCGCGAGGGGCCGGTGATCGACGCCGCCCTGTGGGCCGAAAGCATCCCCTTCAACGAGACGCGCGACTATGTGAAGAAGGTGTTGTCCAACGCCACCGTCTACGCACGCCTGCTCGGTTCCGAGCCCAGCGCCTTGCGCGAGCGCCTGGGAAAGCTCATCGGCCCACGCGAGGCCAGCGCGCCCTCCTCCAACCAGGACCTACCGTGACCCCCAACAAGATCTTGATCCTAGGCGGCAGCGGCTTTGTCGGCCGTGCCTTGTGCGAGCAATTGGTGCGTCAGCATGGCGGCGCCGCGGCCATCACGGTGCCAAGCCGGCGCCCGGCCGCGCACCGCGGCCTGCAGGTGCTGCCCGGCCTCGACATGATCGAGGCCGATGTGCACGACGCGGCACAGCTCACGCAGCTGCTGCGGGGTCAGGATCTGGTGGTCAATCTGGTGGCCATCCTGCAGGGCGACGAGGCCGCCTTCGAGCGCGCCCATGTGCAGCTGCCGCGCACCCTGGCGGCGGCCTGCCGGGAAGCCAGCGTGCGCCGCCTCATCCATGTCAGCGCGCTGGGCGTGGGGCCGGCCGCGCCCTCGCGCTATCTGCGCTCCAAGACGCGCGGCGAGGCGGTGCTGCAGGAAGCGGCGGCCGAGCTCGATCTCACGCTGCTGCGGCCCTCGGTGATCTTTGGCGCCGACGACCAGTTCCTCAATCTGTTCGCGGCCCTGCAAGCCTGGTTCCCGCTGATGCCGCTGGCGGGTGCGGACGCGCAGTTCCAGCCGGTCTGGGTGGAGGACGTGGCGGCCGCCATCCTGCGCTGCATGCAGGACCGCGGCACCATCGGCAAGACCTACGAGCTGGCCGGCCCGCAGGTGCTGCGCCTGGGCGAGCTGGTGAAGCTGGCCGGCCGCCTGAGCGGCCACGAACGCCGCGTGCTGCCCCTGCCCGCCGTGCTGGCGAAGGCGCAGGCCCTGCTGATGGAAAGCCTGCCGGGCGAGCCCATGATGTCGCGCGACAACCTGGCCTCGATGGAGGTGCCCAATATCGCCAGCGGCACCCTGCCCGGCCTGGCCGAACTGGGCATCCAGGCCCACGCCGTGGAGCCCATCGCCGCGGCCTATCTGCGCCACGGCGTCAGCAAGATGGACGTGCTGCGCCGCGGCGCGCATCGCTGAACCACTCACAACAAGGAGCAACATCCCCCATGCAACTCGTGATCGGCAACAAGAACTACTCGTCCTGGTCGATGCGCCCCTGGGTGCTGCTGAAGGCCTTCGACATCCCCTTCAGCGAGCGCAAGCTGCGCTTCGATTTCACGCCCGGCTCCAGCTTCTACCAGGCCATGGCCGAGGTCACGCCGGCCGCCAAGGTGCCGGTGCTGCTGGACGACGACGGCTTCGCCGTCTGGGACACCCTGGCCATCACCGAGACGATTGCCGATCGCCACCCCGAGCTGGCGATCTGGCCGCGCGATGCACGCCAGCGCGCGCGCGCACGTAGCCTGTGCGCCGAGATGCATGCCGGCTTCGGCAGCCTGCGCGGCCTCTGCCCGATGAATATCGAGGCCGACCTGAGCGCGGTGGGCCAGCGCCTGCTCGCCAGCGAGCCCAAGCTGCGCGCCGACCTGGCGCGCATGCAGGCCGCCTGGGAAGAGGCGCTGGCGGCCAGCGGCGGGCCCTTCCTGTTCGGCGCGTTCAGTGCCGCCGACGCCTATTTCGCGCCGGTGGTGATGCGCATCACACGCTATGGCTTGCCCATGTCCGAGCCCTGCCAGCGCTACCTGGCCGCCATGCAGGCCCATCCCGCCGTGGCCGCCTGGGTGGCCGACGCGCTGGCCGAGCAGGATTTCATCGCCGACGACGAGCCCTACCGCGTCTCCGGCGGGCCGCAGGGGCAGTTGCGCTGAGCCCGGCGCCGACCATGATGCAGATCTACAAGGTCGGCGGCGCGGTGCGCGACGCCCTGCTGGGCCGCCCGGTGGCCGACATCGACTGGGTCATCGTCGGCGCCCGGCCCGAGGAACTGCTGGCCCTGGGCTACCAGCCGGTGGGCAAGGACTTCCCGGTGTTTCTGCACCCGGAATCCAAGCAGGAATACGCGCTCGCCCGCACCGAGCGCAAGACCGCGCCGGGCTACCATGGCTTTGCCTTCCACGCCGCCCCCGAGGTCACGCTGGAGCAGGACCTGGCGCGCCGCGATCTAACCATCAACGCGATGGCCGAGGACGCGGCCGGCCAACTCATCGACCCCTATGGCGGCCAGCGGGACCTCAAGGACAAGGTCTTGCGCCATGTCTCGCCGGCCTTTGCCGAGGACCCGGTGCGCATCCTGCGGCTGGCGCGCTTTGCGGCGCGCTACCGGGACTTCACGGTGGCGCCCGAGACGCTTGCGCTGATGCGCGCGATGGTGGCCGCCGGCGAGGTCGATGCGCTGGTGGCCGAACGCATCTGGCAGGAGTTCGCGCGCGGCCTGATGGAAGCTGAGCCCTCGCGCATGCTGGAGGTGCTGCGCGCCTGCGGCGCGCTGGCACGCCTGCTGCCCGAGCTGGACCGCCTCTTCGGCGTGCCGCAGCCCGCGCAGCACCACCCCGAGATCGACACCGGAACGCACATGCTGATGGTGCTGGACCGCTGCGCCGCGCTGGCCGCGCCGCTGACGGTGCGCTATGCCTGCCTGTGCCACGACCTCGGCAAGGGCCTCACGCCCACCGAGGCGCTGCCACGTCACATCGCCCACGAGAGCCGTGGCCTGCCGCTAACGCGGCGCGTCAGCGAACGCTGGCGCGTGCCGAGCGACTGCCGCGAACTGGCCGAGCTGATGACGCGCGAGCACACCCATGTGCACCAGAGCCTGTCCTTCACGCCGCAGGCGCGGCTGAACCTGTTGGAGCGCTGCGACGCGCTGCGCCGCCCCGAGCGCTTTGCCGAGCTGCTCTTGGCCTGCGAATGCGATGCGCGCGGCCGCCTGGGGCTGCAAGACCGGCCCTATCCGCAGCGCCCCAAGCTGCTCGCCGATCTGCGCTGCCTGCAGGGGCTCAACCAGGCCGAACTCAGCGCGGCGGCGTTGGCGCAGGGTCTCAAGGGGCCGCAGATCGGCGCGGCAATTGCCAGGGCGCGGCTGGCGGCGCTGGCCGCCATGGCCCAGACATGAGCGCAAGGTCGGCGTCGGGAATATTTACAGCGTCACGCCGCTTGTTGCATCGCCCCTGACAACTCGTCATCAAATCAAACACTTGTCATGCTGGCGCGCTTTATGCGTGACCCTGCACAGGCATGGTCGCTTATCTCAACAGCGTCTGGAGTTCGTCATGATGAATGCTGCATACCGTCGTCTCAGCGCCCTGGCCGGCGTCGCGCTTGGTTTGGGCCTCAGCTCGGCGGCCATCGCCGGACCCTGCCTCACCAACCCCGCTGACGCCGTGGGTGCGCCGGTGTTCGGCGCCACCGTGAGCACCTTCATCGGCCTGGGCATCAACCCCAACGTCACTTGCATCGAGAACGGCGGCTGGAGCGACCCCAGCGGCTTCAATCTCGGCAGCTATGTCAAGGGCGCGGACGGTTTTGGCACCGGCACCGACCCCACCACGCTGGGGGCCTACAACGGCGCGGGTTCGGCGGCGGCGAATGCCAACGCGCGCGACTTCGCCTGGGTGCAAGACGCTGGCAACGGCGGCAACGTGGGCGGGGCATCGGGCGGACGGCCCTCGCAGGGCCTGATCTGGGATCTGGGCGGGCAGGCCAATCAACTGGCCGTGTTCGTCTTTGTGGACCATGGCCCCGTGCCCGGCGAGGTGCTGGAGAACACCGCCTGGTTGTCGAACGACCCCGATGCCCTCGATGCAGACTGGGTGCAGGCCCAGCTCGTGCACGTCTACGGTGATGGCTGGTCGCCGGGTGCGAATGTGGCCGACGGTTTCGTGGCGGTCTACCAATTGCCGACTGCCGCCACTTTCCGATATGCGTCAGTCACCTGGGGTGGGCCGGGCGCCGTGGTGCGCGATGGCGACAATGAGATCGATGCCGTGGGCGGGCTGACCTTTGGCGGTGGCGGACTGCAGGTACCCGAGCCCGCCTCGCTGGCCCTGGCCGGGATGGCCTTGCTGGCGGCCGGTCTGGCGCGACGCCGGCGCTAGAGCGTGTGGCTGCGATCGCCCTGCGCAAAGCCCAGGGCATCGAAGGGCTCGCCTGCGGCGAAGCCGATCACCTTGAAGAGCTCGCCCATCTCATGCTCGGCGATCAGCTTGTGCGCCATCACGCGCTGCGGCAGCTCGGCCGCGGCCATCAGCTCGACCAGGCCGCAGTTGATGAGGAAATGCGCCTGACTGGTGTAGCCCAGCACGCTGAGCCCGGCCTCCTGGCCGGCCAGCGCCACGCCCGTGAAGTTGACATGGGCGGTGATGTCCTTGAGCCCCACCAGGGCCAGCGGGTCGCCATCGGCGCGGTGCTCGTGGTGGCACATCAGGGTGCCGCCCAGGCGTTGCGGGTGGTAGTACTCGCGCTCGGGGAAGCCGTAGTCGATCAGGAAGATCGCGCCGCGGTCGAGCCGCTCGGCCAGGGTGCGCACAAAGGCCTCAGCCTGCGGGTGGATCTCGGTGACGGTGCCGGGCAGCATGTGCTCGTGCAGCGGCGGGCGCAGCGCGCTGGGCCGGTCGGCAAAGGCAAGACCTGACCCTTCGGCCACGACACCGCGCTCGCACCAGGTGTGGCCATCAAAACTCAGCAGCTGCACCGGCATCGCGTCCAGCACCTCGTTGCCGAGCACCACGCCCTGCATGCGCGCCGGCAGCTGGTCCAGCCACTCGAGCTTGTGCGCCCAGGGCTGCAGGCGCTCGGCCTGGCGCGCGCGCAGCGTGCCGGACAGGTCGACGATGCGGTAGCGCCGCACGCGCTCGCCCAGCGCCTCCAGCAATTGCGCCGCCAGCGCGCCGGTGCCGGCGCCGAACTCCCAGACCTCGTCGCTGCCGCTCGCCTCCAGCGCCTGCGCCACCTGCGCGGCCAGGGCGCGCCCGAACAGCGGCGAGAGCTCGGGGGCGGTGACGAAGTCAGAACCGCTGTCGGGCATCAGGCCGAACTTCTGGCGCTGGTTGGCGTAATAACCGAGGCCCGGCGCGTAGAGCGCCAGGGCCATGAAGCGATCGAAGGGCAGATAACCCCCGGCTTGTTCGATCTCGCGCTGGATCAGGGCGGCTAGCTCGGGCGAGGTCTGGACTTCTTTGCTCATGCCCCGATTGTAGAAACGCGGCCGCGCAGCCAGGCCTCGAAGGCCGCCGCCGACATCGGCGCGCCGATCGCCTCGCCCTGCACCTCGTCGCAACCCCACAGCGCCAGCGCTTCCCATTGCGCGCTGCTGCGCACGCCCTCGGCGCTGACGCGCAGGCCCAGGCCCTTGGCCATCTGCAGCATCGCGCGGGTGATGGCCACCGAGCCCTCGTCGTCGGGCAGGCCGGCGACGAAGCTCTGGTCGATCTTGAGCTTGTCCAGCGGCAGCAGAGTCAGGTGCGAGAGCGAGGTGTAGCCGGTGCCGAAATCGTCCACCGAGATGTGCAGGCCCAGGGCGCGCAGGCTGGCGAGCGTCTCGGGCACGCCGCTCAAGTCTTCGGTGAGCATGCGCTCGGTGAGCTCCAGCTCCAGCCAGGTGCCCGGCACGCCGGCCTGCTCCAGCACCGTGGCCACCGAGCGCGCAAAGCTGGCGAGGCGGAACTGCATGCTGGAGAGGTTCACCGCGATCGGCACCTCGGCCACGCCCGTCTCGTGCCAGATGCGCGCCTGGCGCGCCGCCTCGCGCATCACCCATTCGCCCAGCGGCAGCATCAGGCGATGCCGCTCGGCCACCATGATGAAGGCCTCAGGGCTCAAGAGGCCGCGCTGCGGATGCTGCCAGCGCAGCAGGGCCTCGGCGCCGGTGAGCGCGCCGGTGCGCGCATCCACCTGGGGTTGGTAGTAGAGCGCGAACTCGTCGCGCGCAATCGCATGCGCGAGCTCGCTCTCCAGCACCAGGTCGGCATAGGCGTTGGCCGCCATCGAGGGCTCGAAGAATTCGTAGGTGGCGCGGCCGCTGGACTTGGCCAGGTACATGGCGGTGTCGGCGTGCTGCAGCAATTCCTCGGGGCTGTCGCCATGCTCGGGGAACATCGCCACGCCGATCGAGGGCGTGACCGAGAGGTCGCGGCCATCGGCGCGCACCGGCACCTCCACCACGCTCAGCAGCGCGATCAGCACCACATGCACGTCCTCGCGGCCCGACACCTCGTCGAGCAGCACCACGAACTCGTCGCCGCCGAAGCGCCCCACCGTGTCGGTGGCGCGCAGGCAGGCGCCGATGCGGTCGGCCACGGTGCGCAGCACCTGGTCGCCCTCCAGATGGCCCAGCGAATCGTTGACGCGCTTGAAGTTGTCGAGGTCGATGAACAGCAGGGCGAGCTTCTGCGCGTCGCGGCGCGCCGTCAGCAGGCGCTCGCGCAGCCGGTCGAGGAAGGCGCCGCGATTCAGCAGGCCGGTGAGCGCATCGTGATGCGCCAGGTGGTGCATGCGCTGCTGCGCCGCCAGCCGCTCGCGGATGTCGCGCACGATGGTCATGCGCAGCTTCTCGCCGCCGCGCCAGAGCGTGCGCACGATGAATTCCACGTCGATGCGGCTGCCATCCTTGTGCTGCACCGCCGTCTCGTAGCGCGTCTCCTCGCTCTTGCCCATCACCTGGCTGACCTTGTGCAGCTGGTCGGGCGCCACCAGGGCCAGCGCCGAGCGGCCCAGCAGCTCGGCCAGGGTGTAGCCCACCAGCTGGCACAGCGGCGCGTTGGCATCGGTGATGACGCCGTCGCGGTGGAACACGATGCCCTCCACCGAGGCGTGCATGAACTTGGCCATGCGCTCCTCGGACTCGCGCACCGCGATCTCGGCGACGCGGTGCCGCGTGATGTCGGCGATCAGCACGAAGCTGGCGCGCGACTCGCCCTTGCCGTCCAGATGCGGGATCAGGTTCACCTCGATCCAGCGCGGCGCGGCGTTCGGGCTCTCGATCTTGCGCTCGTACACCACCGCCACCTGCTCCTGCAGCACGCGGTCCACATGGGGCTGGATCTCCTTGGCAGCGGCCTCGCCGATCACCTCGGCAAAGGTGCGGCCGAGGATGCTCTGCTCGTCCAGGCCGAACATGCGCGCATAGCCGCGGTTGGCGAACAGGCATTGGTCGGTCTTGGCGTCGTAGAGCGCGATCAGCACCGGCACGTTGTCGGCCATCAGGCGCAGCTGCGCGGCCTGGTCCTGCGCGCGCAGCTGGGCGCGCTTGCTGGCCGAGATATCGGTCCAGAGGCAGACATGGCTGGCGCCCTCGGCATCCCAGCGCGAGCGGCAGCTCAGCCAGGTCGGCGCGCTGGCTCCGGTCTGCAGCTCGAGCTCGAAGTCCTGCGGCTGCGGCCATTGCGCGCGCAGCTGCGCCTCGGCCTCGGGGCGCAGCCAGCTCCAGCCGGTCTGCCCCTGGCTGAGCTGGAGAAACTGCGCATTGCGTTCGAGGATGGCGCCGCTCGCATCCACGCGGGTCGCGGCACTTGGCAGCAGTTCCCAGCCCTTCATGTGGCCTCGCCTCCTCAGCTCGGTGTCAGGTCTTGCCTTGCTGCAGGGTGTCCACGGCCAGGCACAAGTCCTCCCAGGCACGCGCCTTGTCCACCAGATTGCGCAGCAGATAGGCCGGATGGTAGGTCACGATCAGGGGCACGCCCTGGTATTCGTGCACCCGCCCGCGCAATTTACCGATCGGCTCATTGCTGCGCAGCAGCGACTGCACCGCAAAACGCCCCATCGCCAGGATGATGCGCGGCTGCACCAGGGCGATCTGGCGGTTCAGATAGGGCTCGCACTGGGCCAGCTCGGCGGGCTCGGGATTGCGGTTGCGCGGCGGCCGGCACTTCAGGGTATTGGCGATGAAGACCTGTCGCTCCGGCGGGCCCTCGGCGCGGCCCAGGCCCAGCGCGCGCAGCATGCTGTCGAGCAGTTTGCCGGCCTGGCCGACAAAGGGCTCGCCCTGCAGATCTTCCTGCTCGCCAGGCGCCTCGCCCACCACCATCCAGTGCGCATGCTCATGGCCCACGCCGAACACCGTCTGCTTGCGCGCCTCGCACAGGCCGCAGGCCCGGCAGCCGGCCACGCTCTCGCGCAGCGCCGGCCAGTCCATCGCGGCAATCGCCTGCTCGCGCGCACCGGCAGGTATGGGCGGCGTAACTGGCGCTACCGGCATGGGCGGCAACACGGCAGCGACCGGCACCGGCGCCTCGGCAACGGGTGACGGAGGGGCCGCGCTTGCGGCAGCGGGTGCGGTAGGTGCGGCAGCGGGAGGGGCCGTCCAGACCTTGATGCCCATGGCCTCGAGCATGGCCTGCTGGCGTTCCGAATAGCTCATTGGGGCACCGCCAGGTTCATCACGATGGCGTCTTCGCGCTGCCCGCCTGCGGCCGGGTAATAGGCACGCCGCAGGCCCACTTCGGTAAAACCGTAGCGGGCATAGACCTGGCGCGCGCGCGCATTGCTCTGGCGCACCTCCAGCCAGATCTGCTGCGCCCCCTGGGCGCGCGCCCAGTGGCTGAGCCCGTCCAGCATCAGGCGCGCCAGGCCGCGCCCCTGGTACTCGGGGCGCACGGTGATGTTGAGCAGGTGCAGCTCGTCCACGCCCTTCATGGCGAGGAAATAGCCCTGCAACTGGCCCAGGCTGTCGTGCCAGACGAAGGCGCCATAGCCGGCCGCCAGTGAATCGATGAAGTTGCCGCGCGACCAGGGAAAGGGATAGGCGCGCAGCTCGATCGCCAGCACGGCGTCGAGGTCCTGCACCGTCATGGCGCGCAGCCCGAACTGGGCCAGCGGGCCCGGCACGGGCGTCCAGGCGGCGGCGAGCTGAGCGCTCATGATGCGGCGCGTGCGGCCAGGCGCTCGGCGGTGGTGAAGGCCACCTTGTCGCGCACATAGACGGGCATGGCCTCGGCGGCGTCGCGCAGCGCGCCGGCGTCCCAGGCCTGCTGGCTCAGCTCGGCCAGCGCCGCGGCGCGCGAGCGCGACTCGGGCCAGCGGCTGGCGGCCCTCGTCTGCAGCGCGGCGCCGAACACCGCCAGCGCCGAGCCGGCCACCGCGGTGGGCGGCAGCGAACTCGCGTCGGCCCAGCGGGCGTTCAGGCTCTCGGCGCTGTAGAGCGCGGGCGCTGCCAGCGCCTGCCAGCGCCCGTCCTGCCAGCCATAGGCAGCGGCGTAGATCTCGTTCATGCGCGCGTCCATCGCCACCCAGACCCGCTCGCCCAGCGCGGTGCCGGCGGCCGCGGCCTGCTGGCGCGCATCCTCGGCCACCTGCATCAGACTGTCGATCGCCAACACCGGCTTGCCGGCACCCAGGGCCAGGCCCTGGGCCACCGCGCAGGCGGTGCGCAGGCCGGTGAAGGCGCCGGGGCCCTGGCCGTAGGCGATCGCGTCCACGTCGGCGAGGCCGAGGCCGGCGCGCGCCAGCAGGGCCAGCGCGGCGGGCACCATCTGGGCCGAGGCCTTGGCGCCGCCCTCGCCCTCATGCAGCAGGCGCTCGGCCGGGGTAATCAGGGCCAGCGCCATGCTTTCGGTGGAACTATCGAGGGCCAGCAGCACGGTCATGGGGGCAAGTGTAGCCGTGCGATCATCGTCGCCATGCCCTTGACAAGCTTGCATCATCCCCTCCGAACAGGTCTCGCGGCATGGCTGCTGGCCGGCGCCGTTGCCGGCGCCCCCGCGGCCACCGCCGCGCCCTGGCCGGCCGAGCTGGAGCCGGTGCAGCAGGCCCTCGCGCAGGCGAAACTGCCACCCGAAAGCCTGGGCATCTGGATCCATGCGATCCGGCCGACGGGCGCGCAGTTCGAGTGGCAGGCCAGGCAGGCCATGAACCCGGCCTCGCTGGCCAAGCTGGCCACCACCTGGGCCGCGCTCGAACAGCTGGGGCCGGCCTGGACCTGGCGCACGCCGGTCTGGCTGAACGGCAGGTTGCAGCCCGACAGCGGCGTGCTGGAGGGCGATCTGGTGATCAAGGGCACGGGCGATCCCAAGCTGGTGCTGGAGCGCCTCTGGTTGCTGCTGCGCCAGGTGCAGGCCCTGGGTGTGCGCGAGATCCGCGGCCATATCGTGCTGGACCGCAGCGCCTTCGCGCCTTATGCGGGCAGCCCGGCGGATTTTGACGGCGAGCCCTGGCGCCCCGGCAATGTGCAGCCCGACGCCCTGCTGCTCAACTACAAGGCCCTGACCTACAGCTTCCGGCCCGACCCGGAGCGGCGCGTCGCCTGGGTCAGCACCGATGTACCGCCGCTGGACGGCGGCGCGGCGCTGAGCCAGCTGCCGCTCAGCGGCGGCGCCTGCGAAGACTGGCGCGGCGCCCTGAAGGCGCAGTGGAGCGACAGCAAGCGGCCGCGCTTCGGCGGCAGCTACCCGGCCGCCTGTGGCGAGCTGCGCTGGCCGGTGGCCGACCCCGATCCGCGCACCTTCAACGCCCGCCTGCTGGCGGCGATGTGGCGCGAGCTCGGCGGCAAGCTGGGCGGCGAGGTGCTGGAGGGCAAGGCGCCGGCCACGCCCCCGAGCTTCGAGTTCGCCTCGCCGCCGCTGGCCGAGGTGGTGCGCGACATCAACAAGTTCAGTGCCAATCTGATGGCCGAGCAATTGCTGCTGAGCCTGGCCAGGCCGGTGGACGGCGCGCCGGTGACGCTGGAGCTGGCACGCCAGCAATTGCGCGACTGGCTGGCCCAGCGCCTGGGCGACGGCGATTTCCTGCTCAGCAATGGCTCGGGCCTGTCGCGCGATTCACGCCTCAGCGCCGCACAGCTGGGCGGCCTGCTATTGCAGATCTGGGCCAGCCCCAGCATGCCGGAGATGCTGGCCTCGCTGCCGCTGGCGGGCCAGGACGGCACGCTGGCGCGCGGCGATGCCAAGCGCTTTGGCGCCGCCCAGGGCCGCGCGCACCTGAAGACCGGCTCGCTGCGCGACGTGACCGCGCTGGCCGGCTATGTGCTCTCGGTCTCGGGCCAGCGCTACGCCTTCGTGGCCATCGTCAACCACGGCCGCGCGCTGGCGGCGCGGCCGGCCCTGGACGCCCTGCTGCGCTGGACCGCGCAGGACATGCCGGGGGCGGCGCGCACCGCGCCGTGAGGAACCCTTAGAAGCTGTAGCCCAGCGACAGGGTGGTGACGATGGGACGGAAGTCCACGGTGGTGTTGCGCGTCACCACACCCTCGCGCGTCTGGCTCACCGCCGTCACCTCGCTCTTCACCTTGGCCATCGCCACCGTGCTGACCAGCGACCAGTTCTTGTCGAACTGCACCGTCAGGCCGACGTGGCCGGCCGCGCCCCAGGAGTCCGCCAGCTTGATGTTGGTGGCGCCGCCCGAGGCCAGATCGCCCGCGACGGTGCTGCGCGTCTTGGGGAAGCGCGTGTAGTTGATGCCCAGGCCCACGAAGGGATGCAGCTTGGGCAACAGCTCGCCGAAGTGGTAGTTCAGGAACACCGTGGGGGGCAGCTGCTGCACCGCCGAGATCTGACCGAAGGGCTTCAGCGAGCCCTCGCCATAGACCTTGTGGGTGGGCGGCAGGCCCAGCGCCAGCTCGGCGCTCCAGCTGGGCGCAAAGCGGTAGGTGTAGCCGAAGCCCAGGGTGTCCTGGTCGCCCACGCTCAGGCGCGCATCGGGCAGGGAGGCATGGGTCAGCGGCGTCGAGACGGCGCGCACATCGATATGGGCACCGCCCAGATAGACGGTGTGGGTCTGGGCCGCGCAGGCGCCGGCCAGGCCCATCAGGAGGGCGCCCAGCAGGCCGGAAGAAATCTTGTGGTTCATGTCTGTATCTCCGTGCTGCTGCGACTCACAGGCCGCTGGCCAGCACTTGTTGGAAGAAGCCGCGCGCCAGGGCGGTGCAGAACGGCGGCACCAGGCCACCGTGGTACTGGCCCTGGGCGGAGGCACCGGCCGCGGCCTTGGCCTGCTGGAAGCCGAAGTAGACCGTCTGGCCGGCCACGCCCGCGGGCAGGCTGGAGAGGTTCTCGAGGTCGTACGCGCCCATCAGCGGCGCACCGCGCGACTTCAGGTCGGCGGCGGAGACGCTGGTGTTGATGTCGAAGAACACCGTCGGATCCTGCTTGCCGCCGCACAGGGCGATCGGGCGCTTGGGCGTCCAGCCCAGCAGGGTGTTGGTCTGCAGCGCCTTGCGGAAGCCGCCCGTCGCGTAACCGGCGCGGAAGCTGTCCTTCAACAGGCCGCCGGTGCCGAACAGCTTGGTGAAGGTCGGGTCCGCCGGCAACTTGCCGGCGGCGATCAGCTCGCTGACCGACTTGTCGCTCGGAAACAGGCTCTCGGCGCTGGCGTCGAACGGCGCCTGGTAGGCCTCCGAGGGCGTGCTGTAGATGTTGCCGTAGGACTTCTGATAACTCGTCAGCTGCATGGGCGCGAAGATGGTCGCGCCGGCATTCGGCTGCACATTCACCACCACATCGCCGAAGCCGACGATGTTGTAGGGGCCGGACATCGGCGCCGAGGCCGTCACGGTGAACTCGGCGGCGTAGTCGCGCTCGATGATCTTGTGCACCGCCATCGCCACATGGCCGCCCTGCGAATAGCCGCTCACCAGCAGCTTGGCGGAGGGCTTGACGGCGCTTTCGGCGGCCAGGTGGGCCTTGGCGGCGCGCAGGCCATCCACCATGTCGACGCCCGAGGACTCGGCATTCAGGTAGGGGTGCCAGTTCAGGCTGGACTTGTCGTAGCCCAGGTAGTTGGGCGCCACCACGATGAAGCCCTGGGCCGCGAACATGGCCATGGCCAGCGCGGCCTCGCTGTTGTTCTTCACGTCGGCCATATTGGTGGCGTGGGCGGTGCTGGTGCCATGCGCATACAGCAGCACCGGGCGCTCGCCGCTGCAGGCCGGGTCGCTGCCGCTGGGCACCAGCACGCCCTCGGTGGCGGTGGCGGCCTGGCCGAGCGGGTCGCGCGTGAAGTAGACGATGTAGCGGATGTCGACATCGCACTTGGCCTTGCCGGACAGGGGCTGCAGGCTCTTGGCCGCGGTGCCGGCGTCGATGTCGGCGATGGTGGCCTTGCCGGCCAGCACGGCGGTGGCGATATTGCCGCGCGCCGGCGGCGGGTCGTCGCGATTGTCGGCGGCGCCGGTGCCACCACCGCAGGCGCTCAGGGCGGCGGCGGCCAGCGCCGCCAGGCTCAATGTCTTGATGCTGCTCATTCCTACCTCGTTGCGAGTTTTATCTTTAGCCTAAAAAAGAACGGTCGTTCTTTTTTAGAGCGATGACTATATTTCTCCACAAATAGGTCGCCACCAAGTAAAAACCCCGACACCGCGGAACGGTGTCGGGGTTGCGCAGCGGTCCTGCGAGGCGGGTATCAGAAGGGGTTGTTGCGCGCCCGCGTCTGGGCCAGCAGGCCCAGGCGGTTCTGGCCGCCATTGCCCAGCCAGTAGTCGTCGGCCCACAGCCAGGTGTCGGCGGAGGCGGTGTCCAGCAGGGTCTTGGTGGTGCAGTCGGGCAGCGCCACCTTGCAGGCACCCACGGTGATGTTGGCGTAGCCAAAGCCCTCGGGGTATTTGGCAATCGCCTGCGACATCTCGTCGCCCAGCACCAGGCCGATCATGCGGCCGTCGTTGATGACGTTGAGGCGCATCTGCGAATTGAAGGCCTGGGTCAGCGCGCTCAGCAGGGCGGCGCGGTCGGTGTCGGTCTTGGTGGCCTTTTCCTTGGCGGCATAGGGCGTCAGGCCCAGGTCCGGCAGGGTCACGA
The DNA here is from genome assembly GCF_030254645.1 of Paucibacter sediminis. Lineage (NCBI taxonomy): Bacteria > Pseudomonadati > Pseudomonadota > Betaproteobacteria > Burkholderiales > Sphaerotilaceae > Roseateles > Paucibacter sediminis. Next base: position 2,321,365 of record NZ_CP116346.1, on the reverse strand, counting down.
CCAGCACGCGCCCGCCGGCATTGGCGACGCGGTTGACCTGGTCGGCCAGCGCGCGGCCACGCTCGCCGGCGCTGGCCAGCAGGGTGTCGCGGTTCTGCGCCGGGAACTGGCGGTACAGATCGAGCAGATCGTTGCTGCCCACCAGGATCGCCACCAGATCCTTGCTGGTGAAGCCGCCGGCCGAGAACTGCTGGTCGATCTGCGCCTTCACGCCATCGACCTTGGCGCCCGGGCGCGCATACATGATGCCCTTGGGCGTGGCCACGTTGTCGGGGTTGCACTGCGGGAACACCAGGCCGAACTGGGTGGCCAGGGCCTGCACCCAGATCGGGTTGTTCTGGCACTTCAGCGCCAGGGTGGTGTCGTCCACGGCGTTCACCGCGTACTTCTTGCCTTCGGCGGTCAGGTAGCTGGCCTCGTCACCCATGGCCATGATGCGCGTGGGCGCAAAGGGCTCGATCTGGCTGCTGCCGCCACCGCAGCCCGCCAACATGGCCGCCGCAGCCGCCAGCAGCACCAGACCGGCCTGCCCCCACCCTTGCTTGAAACTCTTCTTCATGAACGCTCCGAGAGAAAACTTGACCGCCCGCCTCAGGAGGCTGAATCAGAAAAAGCGGCTGCGGCGCGGGACAAGCGGTCCCTCACGCCATCCCAGGCCGCATCGGCCGGGGGGGTTTCGATCCAAATTTCGCGTGCGCCCTGCGCGTCCAACGCGCGCAAGACTGCAAACAACTCCTGGGCCGCCGCCCTCGCATGCCTGGGCATGACGCGCTGCAGCAGGCCTTGCGGCACGGCGACCGTGCGCGAATATACCGCCAGGGCATGAGGGGTTTCTTTAGACAGGGCCGCCTGCAACTCGGCGGGCGCCAGCAGCCGCACCACCGCGCTGGGCGCGTAATGGGCTGCCAGCGTGCCGGAGGCGCGCGGTGCCGCGGCATCGCGCGGCGCCAGCGGCTCTCCCGCCACCGCGGCGATTTCGGCCTCGGTCAGCACGCCGGGGCGCAGCAGCACCGGATGGCCACGGCTGCAGTCGACGATGCTGGACTCGATGCCCACCTCGCAATCGCCACCGTCCAGCACCAGCAGGCCGGGCTCGAATTCGCTCAGCACATGCTGGGCCGAGGTGGGGCTGACGCGGCCGAAGCGGTTCGCGCTGGGCGCGGCCACACCCAGCACGCCCAGCTTGCGCGCCTCGGCCAGCAGGGCGCGCGCCACCGGGTGGGCCGGGCAACGCAGGCCGATGCTGCCCTGCCCGCCCGCGGCGGCGGCGGCCATGCCGGCGGCGCGCGGCACGATCACCGTCAGCGGGCCGGGCCAGAAGGCCTGCATCAGGCGCCGCGCCACCGGGGGCAGGTCTTGCGCAAAGCGTTCGGCATCGGCAACGTCCAGCACGTGCACGATCAGCGGATGGTCGGCCGGCCGGCCCTTGGCCGCGAAGATCTGCGCCACCGCGGCATCGCTGTCGGCGCGCGCGCCGAGGCCATAGACGGTCTCGGTGGGCAGCGCCACCAAGGCGCCATCGGCCAGCGCCTGGGCGGCGCGGGCAATGGCGGCGGGGTCCTGGCCGTTCAGCAGCATGGCGTCTTCACCCATCCTCACCAGTCGGCCGGCAGGCCCAGCAGGGCCGCCGCCTGGCGCGCCACCGCCTCGGCCTCGGCGGCCGTGGCCGCGGTGATGTTGAGATGGCCCATCTTGCGGCCACGGCGCGCGCTGGTCTTGCCGTAGAGGTGCAGATGCGTGCCCGGCAGGGCCAGCACGGCGGCCCAGTCGGGGCTGCGCTCGGCAGTGCTGCCGGGCTCGAACCAGAGGTCGCCCAGCAGGTTCAGCATCACGGTGGGCGAATGCAGGCGCGGCGTTGGCAGCGGCAGACCGGCGAGCGCGCGCACCTGCATCTCGAACTGCGAGACGTCGCAGGCATTCATCGTGTAATGGCCCGAGTTGTGCGGGCGCGGCGCCATCTCGTTGACCACCAGGGCGCCATCCTGCAGCACGAAGAACTCGATGCACAGCACGCCCACATAGTGCAGGCTGGCGGCAATGCGGGCCGCAGATTCACGCGCCTGCTGTTGCAGGGCGGCGCTGGCGGCCGGCGCCGGCACCTGGGTCACCGCCAGGATGCCGTCGCGGTGCAGGTTCTGCTGCACCGGGAAGCTCACCACCTGCCCGGCGGCATTGCGCACCACCAGCACGCTGAGCTCGAGCGCCAGCGGCAGCATCTGCTCCAGCACGCAGGGCACGCGCTTCAGTTCGTCCCAGGCCTGGGCCAGCTCGGCCGCGCTGCGCACGCGCAGCTGGCCCTTGCCGTCATAGCCCATGCGGGCGGTCTTGAGGATGCCGGGCAGCAGGCTGGCCGGCACGGCCGCCAGGTCGGCGTCGCTGCGCAGCAGCGCATAGGGTGCGCAGGCCACGCCGCTGGCCTGGAAATGCGCCTTCTCGTCGGCGCGGTCCTGGCACACCGCCACGGCGGCACCGGCGGGCGCCACGAAGCGCTGCTGCGCCAGGCGCTCCAGCGCCGCGGCCGGCACGTTCTCGAATTCGGTGGTGATGGCGTCGCATTGCGCGGCCAGCCGCGCCAGGCCCGCCTCGTCGAGGTAATCGGCCTGGATATGCTCGTGCGCGACGGCGCCGGCGGGGCTCACCGCGTCCGGGTCCAGCACCACGGTGCGGTAGCCCAGGCTTTGCGCCGCCTGCACAAACATGCGACCCAGCTGGCCGCCACCCATCACGCCCAGGGTTGCCGTGCCCGGCAGCAAAGGCTTGCCGCTCATCAGATCAGGTCCTTGCTCATGGCACGCGCCACCTCGGTCTGGCGCACGCGGTAGGCGGCCAGCTTGTCGCGCAGCTGGGCATCGTCCTGGGCCAGCATGGCCAGCGCGAACAGCGCCGCATTGCCGGCGCCGGCGGTGCCGATGGCAAAGGTGGCGACCGGGATGCCCTTGGGCATCTGCACGATGGAATGCAGCGAGTCCACGCCCTGCAGATGGCGGCTGGCCACCGGCACGCCCAGCACCGGCACCAGCGTCTTGGCGGCCAGCATGCCCGGCAGATGGGCGGCGCCACCGGCGCCCGCAATGATGGCGCGCAGGCCACGGCCCTCGGCGGCTTCCGCGTAGGCAAACATGTCGTCGGGCATGCGATGCGCCGAGACCACCCGCGCCTCGAAAGCGACACCGAACTCGGAGAGAATGTCGGCGGCGTGCTTCATGGTCTCCCAGTCACTGCTGGAACCCATCACCACGCCAACCAGGGGAGAGGCGTTCTGCATAGTCTGCACGGCGCTGTCCATAGGCTGGAAAACCTTGAATTGTAGGCGGCAGCCTCCAACTGCCTCCGATTCCCTCGCAGGCCCCGAGACGACATGATCGACATCACCCTCCAGAACTTCGAACAAGACCTCTTGCAAGCCTCTGTGCAGCAGCCCGTGCTGCTGGACATCTGGGCGCCCTGGTGCGGCCCCTGCAAGAGCCTGGGCCCGGTACTGGAAAAGCTCGAGACGGCCTATGCCGGCCGCTTCCAGCTGGCCAAGCTCAACAGCGACGAGCAGCCCGAGATCGCCAGCCAGCTGAGCCAGGCCTTCGGCGTGCGCAGCATCCCCTTCTGCGTGATGTTCGTGGGCGGCCAGCCGGTGGACGGTTTCGTGGGCGCGATCCCCGAGGCGCAGATCCGCGAGTTCCTCGACAAGCATGTACCCAGCCCCGACGAGCTGGCGGCCGAGGAGGACGTGGCCGTGGCCGAGGCCCTGCTGGCCGAGGGCGATACCGCCTCGGCACTCGACAAGCTGGCAGCGGCGGTGGCGGCCGACCCGGCCAACGAGCAGGCCCGCTTCGATCTGGTGAAGGCCCTGCTGGAGGCTGGCCAGGTGGCGGCCGCGCGCAGCGCCTTCGAGCCGGTGGCCGCGCGCGCTGCCGACACCATCACCCCGCATGCCCGCTTCGCTGCACTGGCGATCTGGCTGGCCGCCGCCGAGCGCGCGCCCAGCCTCGACGCCGGTGCGCTACAGGCCGCGATCGCCGCCAACAAGCGCGACTTCGAGGCCCGCTACGCCCTTGCCCAGCTGCAGTTGGCGGCGCTGCGCCATACCGAGGCGATGGACGAGCTGCTCGAGATCATCATGCGCGACAAGAGCTGGAACCAGGAGGCGGCGCGCAAGGCCTATGTGGCGATCCTGGAACTGCTGACCAAGCCCGCCCCCAAGGCAGCGGCGACGGCCGGCGAACCCAAGGGCGGCGCCCTGCAGCTGGCCGGTCAGACCACCGTGGCGCCCAGCGACCCGCTGATCGACCAGTACCGCCGCAAGCTCAGCATGGCGCTGTTCTAAGACGGCGTCAGCGCGGCGGCGGCCAGCTGCTCGCGCCAGCTCTGCTGCTGGCGCGCGAACTCGGCCCATTCGCGCTCGGCCGCCGCGGTGTGGCGCTGGGCATTGGCCTGATCGTCCAGCGCCGCATAGACCTGGGCCAGGCGGCTGTGGGTGGCGGCCCGGTCGTCCACATCGCAGCGCGGATCGAGTTCGATCTCCGCCTCGCGGGCCTGATGCAGCGCATGTTCGCGCTGGCCGCAGTTGATGCGGCACCAGGCCAAATCGGCCAGCAGGCTGCTGCCCAGGCGCTCCAGCCCGCGCGACATCGCCAGCGGCAGATGCTCCTCGTAGAGCTGGCGCGCCTGCTCGTAGTCACCCTGGATGGCCAGGATCTGGGCGCGCAACACCGGCGTCAGGCCGGCCATCGCCGCCGCGCCCACGGCGGCATCGTAGTGGCGCACCGAGTCGACCCCCAGCAGCAGCTCCGGCCGCGCCTGCGCCGGGGCCGCCAATGCCAGGCGCCGCGCCTCGGCGGTGCGCATCTCGGCCATGTTGTACATCAGCGCCGACAGGGTGGCGTCGTCGCCCTCGGCGGCGGCATGCGCGCGCGCCTTCGCATACCAGGGCTGGGCCAGCTCCTGCGCGCCGGCATAGTGCCAGGCCAGCCCCATGCACATGCAGGCACGGCTGCGCGCCACGCGATGCTCGGGCGCGGCCGTCTGCAGACAGGTGCGGACATGCGCCAGCATCGCCGGCAGGTCGTGACGCACATAGGCCAGCTGGGCCAGCCAGGCGCAGGCCAGCGCCTCGATCTCGCCGATGCCCACCGACTTGGCGATCGCATAGGCGCGCTGCACCTTGTCCTGGGTGCTGGCGCTGAAATCGGTGTAATAGCTCATCAGGCCCTCGGCCATGTGCAGCCAGGCGCCGATCTCGGGATGCGGGTGCTGGAAGGCGAGCTGATGCAGGCCGGTGAGTTCCTCGCGCGCCTCCACCAGCGCACCATGGCGCGCCAGCAGCATCGCGCGCTTGGCCTTGAAGCAGGCCGCCTGCACCGGCGAGGGCGCGGCGGCGATCTGCTGATCCAGCTGCTTGAGCAGGCGTGACTTGATCTCTTGCATGGCCTGCTCCCTGCTGGGCCTCAGCGCGTCAGGCGTTCCAGCGCTTCGCGGTACTTGGCCGCCGTCTGTTCGATCACCGCGGCAGGCAGGGCCGGCGCCGGCGCCACCTTGCCCCAGGGCTTGCCGTCCACCTGGGCCTGCTCCAGCCAGTCGCGCAGGAACTGCTTGTCGTAGCTGGGCGGGTTGCTGCCCACCGCATAGCTCTCGGCCGGCCAGTAGCGCGAGGAATCGGGCGTCAGTACCTCGTCCATCAGGGTCAGCGTGCCGTCGGCATCGAGGCCGAACTCGAACTTGGTGTCGGCAATGATGATGCCCTTGCCGAGCGCATAGTCGGCGGCGCGCTGATAGAGCTGGATCGAGATGTCGCGCACGCGCTCGGCCAGGTCCTGGCCGATGATCTCGACGCAGCGCGCGAAATTGATGTTCTCGTCGTGGTCGCCCATCTCGGCCTTGGTGGCCGGCGTGAAGATGGGCGCGGGCAGCTTGCCGGCGTTCTGCAGGCCGGCCGGCAGCTTGACGCCGCAGACCTCACCGCTCTGCTTGTACTCGGCCCAGCCGCTGCCGGCCAGATAGCCGCGCACCACCGCCTCGATGGGCAGGGGCTTGAGGCGCTTGACCAGCATGGAACGCTCGCGCACCTGCGCCTTGTCGGCCTCGCTCACCACCGAGAGCGGGTCCTCGCCGGTGAGGTGGTTGGGCACAATGCCCTCGAGCTGCTTGAACCAGAACAGCGCCATCTGCGTCAGCAGCGCGCCCTTGCCCGGGATGGGCTCGCCCATGATGACGTCGTAGGCCGAGATGCGGTCGCTCGCCACCATCAGGATGCGGTCGCTGCCCACCGCATAGTTTTCGCGCACCTTGCCACGGGCGATGAGGGGAAGCGAGGTCAGCGAGGAGTTCAGCAAAGCAGCGGTCATGGCGGGGGTTCCAACGAAGAGGCCTGGATTTTAGGCGCGCGGCCGGCCGAGTGCCCGCCATCGAGCGGGCAAAAAAAGGGCCCGGGGGCTCGCACCCTCGGGCCACAAACGCGAATCGTCCTTCTTCTTGTGGAGTCTGTTACTGCACGACTTGAGCCAACTCGCCGCGCGCATAGGCCGCCGCGACGTCGACCAGGCTGCGTGCCTTGATCTTGCCCGCCTGGCCCTCGCAATTGAACTCCATATAACGCTGCTTGCATACGGCCTTGGCGGCCTCGCGTGCGGGCTTGAGCCACTCGCGTGCGTCAAACTTCTCGGGATTCTCGGCCAGGAACTTGCGCACCGCGCCGGTCATCGCCAGGCGGATGTCGGTGTCGATATTGATCTTGCGCACGCCGAACTTGATCGCTTCCTGGATTTCCTCGACGGGCACGCCGTAGGTTTCCTTCATCTTGCCGCCGTACTGGTTGATGATGGCCAGCAGCTCCTGCGGCACGCTGGAGCTGCCATGCATGACCAGATGGGTGTTGGGAATGCGGGCGTGGATTTCCTTCACGCGGCTGATCGCCAGGATGTCGCCGGTGGGCTTGCGGCTGAACTTGTAGGCGCCATGGCTGGTGCCGATGGCGATGGCCAGCGCATCCAGGCCGGTTTCCTTGACGAAGAGGGCGGCCTCCTCGGGATCGGTGAGCAGGGCCGAATGGTCCAGCACGCCCTCGGCGCCGATGCCGTCTTCCTCGCCGGCCTGGCCGGTTTCCAGCGAACCCAGGCAGCCCAGCTCGCCCTCCACCGTGACGCCCACCTTGTGCGCCAGCGCCACCACTTGGCGGGTCACGTCGACGTTGTAGGCAAAGTCGGCCGGGGTCTTGCCGTCGGCGCGCAGCGAGCCGTCCATCATCACCGAGCTGAAGCCCAGGTCGATGGCGCCCTGGCAGATCGCCGGGGTCTGGCCATGGTCCTGGTGCATCACCACCGGGATATGCGGATAGGACTCGACGGCGGCGATCACCAGATGCTTGATGAAGCTCTCGCCCGCGTACTTGCGCGCGCCGGCCGAGGCCTGCAGGATCACCGGGGCGCCGGCCTCATCGGCGGCGGCCATCACGGCCTGCACCTGCTCCAGGTTGTTGACGTTGAAGGCAGGGATGCCGTAGCCGTGTTCGGCGGCATGGTCCAGCAGCTGGCGCATGGAAACGAGAGCCATGGAAGTTCTCCGAGGAAGTGATAAATCCTGCTGGCGCAGACATGGGGCAGCGTGGCCTCGCCATGTAACCGCACCGTAACTGCTGGCGATTCTAGCGGTGCGGCCCTGCGCGGGCATGCCTGTTGCGCGGCGTCGCCCCAGTGTCCCCTCAGCCGCGGGGGCGTGCAAGCTCGCTTGCGGCGCCCACGGCCTGCCATTAGGCTGCAACTTGGCCTGTTGCCGACGCCCTTGCCTATGACCCGACTTGCCCTTGATCACCTGACGCTCTGGATCACGGCGGCCGCGCGCGAGCATGCGCTGGACCTGGCCGCCCATGTGGAAGAGCGCACCGGCGCCAGCCACCGCGCCAGCCTGGCCGCGCTGCGTCGCCTGGTCGATGCGCAATGGCTGACGCGCAGCGGCAGCAGCCGGCGCCCTGTCTACGGCCCCGGCCTGCTGCGCCAGGTGGTGCGCAGCTACACCCTGCATGGCCTGCAGGAGGATCTGCCCTGGCAGCGCGACTTTGCGCCCAACTTCGAGCTCCCCCGGCATGTGGCCCGCATGGTCCAGCATGGCTTCACCGAGCTGGTGAACAACGCCGCCGACCACAGCGGCGGCACCAGCGTCACCGTCTCGCTGCGCCAGACCCCCAGCCACGCGCAGCTGCTGGTGTCGGACGACGGTTGCGGCGTGTTCAGCAAGATCTGCGAGGCCTTCGACATCGCCGACGCCCAGCACGCCATGCTGGAGCTGAGCAAGGGCCGCCTCACCAGCCAGCCCGCCCAGCACACCGGCCGCGGCCTGTTCTTCAGCTCGCAGCTGGCCGATGTGTTCGACATCCATGCCAATGGCACGGCCTTCCAGCGCCGCGCCTGGGAGAGCACCGGCTGGCAGCCGGGCCGGCCGCTGCCGCGCCAGGGCAGCTCGATCTATATGTCGGTGGCGCTGGACACCACGCGCACGCTGGACCAGGTGATGGAGGCCTGGAGCATGGACGGCACCGGCATCGAGTTCGACCGCACCACCATCAATCTGCGCCTGCTGGCCGGCCCCGGCCAGGCGCTGGACAGCCGCGCCCAGGCGCGGCGCGTGGCGGCGCGGCTGCCGCAGTTCCGCCGCGCCGAGATCAGCTTCGCCGGGGTGGAGGACGTGGGCCATGGCTTCACCGACGAGCTGTTCCGCGTCTTCGCGCGCGCCCACCAGGAAGTAGAGCTGCTGCCCACCCACATGACGCCGCGCATCGCGGCGCTGGTGAAGAGCGCGCAGAACAGCTGACCGCACGCCTAGAGCGCGCTGTCCACCAACTCGCGTATCTGCTCGCGCGCCTTCGCCAGGGCCGCGTCGATGCGCGGCAGGTAGGCCGCCCATTCGCTGCCCTTGGCGGCGGCGATGTGGACCGGATCGGTGACCAACGCCTGCGGGCCCACCATCAGGGCGGCGGAATAGCCGCCGGCCTGGCGCAGGCGGCGCTCCAGCAGCCAGGCGTCGGCGCTGCGATGCGTGGTGAGCAGCACGTCACAGCGCCCCGCCATCAACATGCGCAGGCGCGCGGCCGGATCGCCGTCGGAGTACTCAACCTGGAAGTGCCTGCCCTTGGCCGCATCCAGCGCCGCCCCATAGCTGACCGTGCGACCCATGCAGACCTTGAGTCCGCGCAAGTCCTCCGGGCCACGCAGGTTCAGGCCCAGATCGCGCCGGCTGACCGGCCAGACCCGGCTGACGAACAAGGCCTTGCTGAAATCCAGGATCTCCTCGCGCGCCGGCGTGCGCCCCAGGCCAAAGCCCAGGGCCTGGCCACGCTCGGCCATGGCGACAACGCGCCCGAAGGGCAGCGGCAGCAATCGCCAGCGCAAACCCGCGCCCTGCGCGAGCAGCTCCAGCAGCGGACCGACGAAGGCCATGTTGGCAAACTGGCCCAGCGCCAGCGGCACCTCCGGCAGCGCCTGCGCGCGCACCGCGCCCGGCCATGCCAGGCCGGTGAGCAGGCAGCCGCGCCGGCTCAGCAAAGGGGCTTGGTCAGCCGACGCGGCAGACCTTGAGCATATTGGTACCGCCTGGGTAACCCATCGGTTCGCCACAGGTGATGGCATAGGTGTCTCCGGGCATCAGGACTCCCTTGTCCACCAGGATCTTCTCGGCCGCGGCCAGCGCGGTGTCGCGGTCCTCGTACTTGGGCATCAAGAGCGGGCGCACATTGCGGTAGAGCGTCATCTTGGTCTGGCTGATCGCTTGCGTGGTGAGCGCATAGATCGGCACCTGGATGCGGTGGCGGCTCATCCACAGCGCGGTGGAGCCCGACTCGGTGAGCGCCAGGATGGCCTTGCAGCCGAGGTGGTAGGCGGTGAAGAGCGCGCCCATCGCGATGCTCTGGTCGATGCGGCCGAACTGGCGGCCGGCGAAATCGGTGTCCAGGCTGACGAACTCGGCCCGCTCGGCCTCCAGCGCGATCGCGGCCATCTGCTCGATGGTCTCGACCGGGAACTTGCCGGCCGCGGTCTCGGCGCTGAGCATCACCGCATCGGTGCCGTCCAGCACAGCATTCGCCACGTCGCTGACCTCGGCGCGCGTCGGCACCGGGTTGACGATCATCGACTCCATCATCTGGGTCGCGGTGATGGCCACCTTGTCGAGTTCGCGCGCCAGCTTGATCATGCGTTTCTGCAGCGCCGGCACGGCCGCATTGCCCACCTCCACCGCCAGGTCGCCGCGCGCCACCATGATGCCGTCGCTGGCCTTGAGGATGGCTTCCAGATGCGGGATGGCCTCGCTGCGCTCGATCTTGGCGATCAGGCCGGGCTTGTGGCGATAGGGCTCACCGGCCACATTGCAGAGCTGGCGCGCCATCTCCATGTCGGTGGCGTTCTTGGGGAAGCTCACCGCCACGTACTCGGCCTGGAAGCTCATCGCGGTCTTGATGTCTTCCATGTCCTTGGCGGTCAGCGCCGGCGCGGTGAGGCCGCCGCCCTGCTTGTTGATGCCCTTGTTGTTGGACAGCTCGCCGCCCAGCTTGACGGTGGTGTGCACCGCCGCGCCGCGCACCGCGTCCACCGTCAGCACCAGCAGGCCATCGTTCAGCAGCAAGGTGTCGCCGGGCTTCACATCGCGCGGCAGCTCCTTGTAGTCCAGGCCCACGGCCTCGTCATTGCCGAGCTCGCTGCGGTCGGCATCGAGGACGAACTTGTTGCCGTTGATGAGCTCGATCTTGCCGTGCTCGAACTTGCCGACGCGGATCTTGGGGCCCTGCAGGTCGGCCATGATGGCCACCTGCTTGCCGGCCGCCGCCGCGGCCTCACGCACCAGACGCGCGCGGTCGATATGGTCCTGCGCCTTGCCGTGCGAGAAGTTCAGCCGCACCACGTCGACGCCGGCCCGGATCATGCGCTCCAGCACCTCGGGGGTCGAGGAAGCGGGGCCGAGGGTGGCGACGATCTTGGTGGCTCGGGACATGGGGCACTCGCAGTAATTCAGTTACAGGCGAACGATTATGAGCCCGGATTAGAGGGCTCTATCGGTTACGCAGAGTTACGGCGACTCAGGATTTCCCGGCCAGCACATCGGCCACCGCCAGCGCCGTCATGTTGACGATGCGGCGCACCGTGGCCGAGGGCGTGAGGATGTGCACCGGCGCGGCCGCACCCAACAGCACCGGGCCCACCGTGACGCCCTGGCCGCTGGTGATCTTCAGCACATTGAAGAGGATGTTGGCGGCATCCAACGTCGGCAGCACCAGCAGATTGGCCGAGCCGGTGAGCGTGCTGTCGGGCAGGAAGGCGTGGCGCACGCTTTCCGACAGCGCGGCATCGCCGTGCATCTCGCCATCGCTTTCGATCTCCGGATGGGCAGCGGCGAACAGCTCGTGCGCGCGCCGCATCTTGAGGGCCGAGGGGCGCTTGCTGGAGCCGAACATCGAGTGCGAGACGAAGGCCAGCTTGGGCGGCAGGCCGAAGCGCTGCACCTCCTCGGCCGCCATCGCGGCGATCTCGGCAAGCTGCTCGGCGCTGGGCGCGTCGTTGACAAAGGTGTCGGTGATGAAGAGCGTGTGCTTGTCCAGCATCAGCGCATTCATGGTGGCAAAGGTCTGGGCGCCGGGCTTCAGGCCGATCAGGTCGGCCACATGCTCCAGATGCGAATCAAAGCGGCCCACCATGCCGCAGATCATCGCGTCGGCATCGCCCAGCTTGATGGCCAGTGCACCGATGGTGGTGGCCGAGCGCCGCACCGCCGCCTTGGCCATCTCGGGCGTGAAGCCGCGCCGGCCCATCGCCTTGTGGTAGGTCTCCCAGTACTGGCGGAAGCGCGCGTCGTTGTCGGGGTCGATGACCTGCACGTCCTCGCCCAGCTTGAGGCGCAGGCCGGCGCGCTGGATGCGCATCGCGATCACCTCGGGGCGGCCGATCAGGGTGGGCTTGGCCAGGCCCTCGTCCAGCACCACCTGCACCGCGCGCAGCACGCGCTCATCCTCGCCCTCGGCGTAGATCACGCGAGCGGGGTTGGCCTTGGCGGCGGAGAACACCGGGCGCATGAACATGCCGGTCTGGTAGACAAAGCGCTCCAGCGACTGGCGATAGGCGGCCAGGTCCTTGATCGGACGCTCGGCCACGCCGGATTCTTCTGCGGCTCTGGCCACCGCCGGCGCGATGCGCAGGATCAGGCGCGCATCGAAGGGCTTGGGGATCAGGTAGTCGGGGCCGAAGCTGAGCTCCTGGCCCACATAGGCGGCGGCCACCTCGTCGCTGGTCTCGGCCTTGGCCAGGGCGGCGATCTCGCGCACGCAGGCCAGCTTCATGGCCTCCGTGATCTTGGTGGCGCCGCAGTCCAGCGCGCCACGGAAGATATAGGGGAAGCAGAGCACGTTGTTGACCTGGTTCGGATAGTCCGAACGGCCGGTGGCGATGATGCAATCGGGCCGTACTTCCTTGGCCAGCTCGGGGCGGATCTCCGGCTCGGGATTGGCCAGCGCCAGGATGATGGGCTGAGCGGCCATGGTCTTAACCATCGCCTGCGTCAGCACGCCGGCGGCCGAGCAACCCAGGAAGACATCGGCGCCCTCCACCACATCGCCCAGCGTGCGCGCGCCCGTGACTTGGCAATAACGCTGCTTGGACTCGTCCAGCTTGCCGGCCTTGGCGTCCTCGCGCTCGCTCTGGATCACGCCCTTGGAGTCGCACACGAACACATTGGCGCGCTGCACGCCCAGGCCCACCATCACATCCAGGCAGGCGATCGCCGCCGCGCCCGCGCCCGACACCGCCACCTTGACCTTGGCGATGTCCTTGCTCACCAGTTCCAGGCCGTTCAGCAGCGCGGCGCTGGAGATGATGGCGGTGCCATGCTGGTCGTCGTGGAACACCGGGATGTTCATGCGCTCGCGCAGCTTCTTCTCGATGTAGAAGCACTCGGGCGCCTTGATGTCCTCGAGGTTGATGCCGCCCAGGGTGGGCTCCATCGCCGCGATCATGTCCACCAGCTTGTCCGGGTCGCGCTCGGCCAGTTCGATGTCGAACACATCGATGCCGGCGAACTTCTTGAACAGGCAGCCCTTGCCCTCCATCACCGGCTTGCCGGCCAGCGGGCCGATGTCGCCCAGGCCCAGCACCGCCGTGCCGTTGGTGATCACGCCCACCAGGTTGGCGCGCGAGGTGTACTCGGCCGCCAGCGACGGATCTTCCTCGATCGCCAGGCAGGCATAGGCCACGCCGGGCGAGTAGGCCAGCGAGAGGTCGCGCTGGTTGGAGAGCGCCTTGGTCGGCGTGACGGCGATCTTGCCGCGTGTGGGGCTGCGGTGGTACTCGAGTGCAGCTTCACGCAGCGCGCTTTCGGCCGGCGACAAAGGCTTGTTGCTCATCCAGGTCTCCTGATCGTCGTTCTAGGGCAGGTGAGCTTACTCCCGCGATTGCTGCATGGCGATGCCGACTCCTTTGCCTGGCATGCAAAGATGGCAAGCCAGGGTTCGGACTAGGGCAACACTTGCTTGATCTGCAATTCCACCGCCGCGCCGCCCACCTTCAGCGCCGGCGACAACGCCTGCATGTCGCCCGGCTGCGGCATCGCATTGCCGCTCTTGCTGATGCGCGCACCCACCACCACCTGCTCGACGCTGGAAAGCTTGAGCGCCGGATTCATCGCCATCGAGTCGTCCAGCGTGAGCTCGAGCGGCAGGTCCTTGACCTGGCGGCGCTGGATCGCCAGCGGCGCCTTGGGCCCTTGCGAGGCGCGCGCGAACACGAACAAGGTGTCGTCGGGTGCGGCCTTGGCAGCGAGCTCGGGCGCCAGGCTCACGCGCACGCGCAGGGCGGCGCCCACCGCGGCCGGTTGCGCGGGCACCGCTGCCTCGGCGCGCGCCTGGGCGGGGGCCTCGGCGAGCTTGGCCGGCAGGCCGGCGCGCTGGCGCGCATCGGCCAGCGCGCCCTGCAGCTGCTGCGCCAGCTCGCTGCCGGGCTCGATGCGCTGGAGCGCGCGCTCCCAATGGCGCGCCGCGGTGGCCGCGTCGCCGCGGTCAAAGGCCAGGGTGCCGGCCAGCGAGAGGGCCTTGGCATTGTCGGGATCCAGCTCCAGCGCACGCTTGAGCAGGCGCTCGGGTTCGCCATCGAGCTTGCGGCCATTCGCCATCGCCAGTGCGTCGGCGTAGTCGGCATGCACCTGGGCATCGTCGGGGCGCAGCTTGACGACGCGCTGATAGGCCGTCACCGCCTTGTCGAACTGACCCAGCACCGCATAGGAGCGGCTCAGCATGGTCCAGCCCTCGGCATCGTCGGGCCGGCTCTTGAGACGCTCGGCCAGGCGTTCCGCCATGGCCTCGAACTGCTTGGCCTCCATCGCGTGGGCGGCGCCATCGGCGGGCGCTTCCGCCTGCACCGACCGGGCCCCCGGCGTCTGCGACCAGCCGGCCGGATTGCCCAGCCAGGCATAGCCCGCGACGGTGAGGGTGAGGGCGAACAGGCCCAGGCCCGCCAGCAGGCGCGGCGAGGGTCGCGTCGGCCCACCCGCGGCGGCCGGCACCTGCTGGGCGGTGCGTAGCTGCGCCTCCAGCTGGCTGCGCGCCTGGCGCGCCTCCTTGCCATTGAGCACGCCGCCGGCAATCAACGCATCCAGCTGGGTCAGCCGGGTCTTGAGTTCGTCATGAGAGGTCATCGGGCGGCGTCTTCGTCAGGGGTGTCGGGATCGAAGGCCTCGGGGGCCATGGCCTGGCGGCGCCGCAGCACCCGCCACAGCGTGCCCAGGGCGAGCAGCAGCAGCAGGCCCGGGCCCACCCACAGCAGCAAGGTGCTGGCCTTGAACGGCGGGCGGTAGAGCACGAAATCGCCGTAGCGCTCGGTCATGTAGTCGAGGATCTGGCGCTCGCTCATGCCCTTGGCCAGCATCTCGCGGATCTGCTGGCGCAGGTCCTCGGCCAGGCCGGCATGCGAATCGGCGATGGTCTGGTTCTGGCACACCAGGCAGCGCAGCTCGGCAGCCAGCACCATCATGCGCGCCTCGATCTCGGGGTTGGCGGCCACCACCGGGGCCTCGGTGGCCCGGGCGGCGGCCAGGCTCAGGCCCAGCAGCAAGGCCAGCAGGGCATGCAGGATTCCGCGCTCAAGCATTGGCATCGAGTTTCCTCAGCAACGGTTCGATCTTGTCGCGCAGCACCTCGGGCGTGACCGGCCCGATGTGCTTGTAGCGGATCAGCCCGGCCTTATCGATCACAAAGGTCTCGGGCACGCCGTAGACGCCGTAGTCGATGCCGATGCGGCCCTCGGGGTCGAACAGCGTGTCGGTATAGGGGTTGCCGAAGCGGCCCAGCCAGCCGAGGCCGTCCTCGCGCTTGTCCTTGTAGTTGAGGCCGTAGATGGGCGCCACGCCGCGGCGCGAGAAGTCCACCAGCAGCGCATGCTCGTCGCGGCAGGCCGCGCACCAGGAGGCCCAGACATTCAGCACCCAGACCTTGCCCAGCAGGTCCTCGCGCTTGATGGTCGCCTCGGGCCGCGCCAGTGTGCTGGCCTGGAAGGCCGGCGCCGGCTTGTCGATCAAGGGCGACGGCACCTCGCGCGGATTGAGGCGCAGGCCCAGGGCCAGGAACAAGGCCAGCAGCAGGAAGGCGCCCAGCGGCAGCAGGAAGCGGTTCATCGCGTGCCCTCCCCCGCCATGCCCGCGGGCAATTCCGCACTGCGCGTCTGACGGCTGCGGTAGCGCCGGTCGCTGGTGGCCAGCAGGCCGCCGCCCATCATCACCAGGCAGCCCAGCCAGATCCAGTTGATGAAGGGCTTGTGCTGCACGCGCACGATCCAGTCGCCGTTGTCGAGGCGCTCGCCCATCGAGATGTAGAGGTCACGCAGCAGATTGCTGTCCACCGCCGCCTCGGTCATGGGGTTGCTCTGCACCTTGTAGATGCGCTTCTCGGGGCGCAGGGTGGCGAGCAGCTGGCCATCGCGGCTGACCTCGATGAGCGCCTGCGCCGCCACATAGTTGGGGCCCTGCACGTCGCTCACCGACACCATGCGGAAGCGGTAGCCCGCCACCTCGGTGCTGGCGTCGGCCGTCATCTTCACGTCGCGCTCGGTCTCGTAGGTCTTGACCATGGCCACGCCGAAGGCGAACAGCGCCACGCCCAGGTGCGCGATCCACATGCCCACCATGGCGCGTGGCAGCAGGCGCATGCGCCCGACCACGCCGCCGCTCATGCCACCGCGTGGGCGCAGGCGTTCCAGCAGATCCACCCCCATCGAGGCGATGATCCAGTAGGCCAGCGCCAGCGCGCCGGTGGTGGCGGGCGCGATGCGGCCGGCCGCCCAGCTCGTCAGCAGCGCCGCGCCGATCGCGAGCACCAGGGCCCAGCGCAGCCGCCGCGCCAGCCCGGACAGCTCGTCTTCCTTCCAGCGCATCAGCGGCCCGATGCCCATCAGCATCAGCAGGGGCGCCATGATGAGGGTGAACACGGTGTCGAAGTAAGGCGGCCCCACCGAGATCTTGCCCATGCCCATGGCATCGAGGAAGAGCGGATAGAGCGTGCCCAGCAGCACCGCGCCGCAGGCCACCGCCAGCAGCATGTTGTTGACCAGCAGCGAGGTTTCCTTGGAGAGCAGGCCGAAGCGCTGACCCAGGCCCACGCTGGGCGCGCGCCAGGAGAACAGCAGCAGCGAGGCGCCGATCACCAGCACCAGGAAGATCAGGATGAAGAGGCCGCGGCGCGGGTCGGTGGCAAAGGCATGCACCGAGGACAGCACGCCCGAGCGCACCAGGAAGGTCCCCAGCAGCGAGAGCGAGAAGGCCATGATGGCCAGCAGCACGGTCCAGACCTTGAAGCTGCCGCGCTTCTCGGTGACGGCGAGCGAATGGATCAGCGCCGTGCCCACCAGCCAGGGCATGAAGGAGGCGTTCTCGACCGGGTCCCAGAACCACCAGCCGCCCCAGCCCAGCTCGTTGTAGGCCCACCAGCTGCCCAGGCCGATGCCGAAGGTCAGGAAGATCCAGGCCGCGGTGGTCCAGGGCCGCGTCCAGCGCGCCCAGGTGGCGTCGAGGTTGCCGCCGATCAGCGCCGCGATGGCAAAGGCATAGGCCACCGAGAAACCGACATAACCCATGTAAAGCATGGGCGGATGAGCCACCATGCCGGGGTCCTGCAGCAGCGGATTCAGGTCGCGCCCGTCGGCAGCGGCGGGCAGCAGGCGATCGAAGGGGTTCGAGGTCACCAGCATGAAGAGCAGAAAGCCCGCGGCCACCAGGCCCAGCACCGCCAGGATGCGCGCCACGAACACGTTCGGCAGGCTGCGGCTGAAACGCGCCACCGCCACCGTCCAGACGTTCAGCATCAGCACCCACAGCAGCAGCGAGCCCTCATGGCCGCCCCACACCGCGGCGATGCGGTAGGGCAGCGGCAGCAGCGAGTTGGAGTTGGAGGCGACGTAGAGCACCGAGAAGTCGTGGCGCACAAAGGCCGAGGTCAGGCAGGCGAAGGCGGCCAGCACCAGCAGGCATTGCAGATAGGCGCTGGGGCGCGCCAGCGCCATCCAATCGGCGCGGCCGCGCTGGGCGCCGGCCAGCGGCAGCACGCCCTGGATCAGGGCCACGGCCAGCGCCAGCAGCAACAAAACTTGTCCGAGTTCGGGGATCATTTCTGGGCTCCATTGGCAGGCGTGGGCGCGGGGCTGAGCGTGCCCTGCATCTTGGCGCGCATCTTGTCGGCGCGCTGCAGGGCGTCGGCGGCTTCCGGCGGCATGTAGTTCTCGTCATGCTTGGCCAGCACCTCGCGCGCGGCGAAATGGCCATCGGCACCCAGCTGGCCCTGGGCCACCACGCCCTTGCCCTCCTTGAACAGATCGGGCAGCACGCCCTCGTAGCTGACCGGCACGCTCTTCACCGTGTCGGTGACGACGAAGCGCACCGTCACGCCCTCGCGCACCACGCTGCCCGGCTGCACCAGGCCGCCGACACGGAAGGTGCGCCCCACCGGGGCTTCCTTGGCCTCGATCTGGGTGGGCGTGTAGAAGAACACCAGATTGCTGTTGAAGGCGTTCAGCACCAGGGCGGCGGCGAGGCCGACGATGGACAGCACGCCCAGGACCAGGGCGGCGCGTTTGTGACGGGGCTTCATCGGTAGGTCTCCGGATCTTCAGCAGCGAGCTGCCGCGCGGCAGCAAAGGCCTGGCGCTGGCGGCGCCGCACGGCCAGGGCCTCGACCAGCATCACCGCCAGCGTGAGGCCGTAGGAACCCCACACATAGAGGCCATAGCCCCCCATGTGCAGGAAATTGTCGAGCGACTGCCAGTTCATGCCTGCTCCCGCGAATGTGTCAGGGCGCGCACCCATTCGGTCTCGCCCTCCTGCTCCAGCACGATGGCGCGCGCCCGCGTGAACACCACCGCGAAGCTGTAGGCCCAGAAGCTCAGCGTCATCAGCAGCATGGCGGTCAGCATGGTGCTCACCATCTTGGGCGCGGCCGTCATGCTGATGGTGGAGCCCTGGTGCAAGGTATTCCACCAGCGCACCGAGAAATAGATGATGGGGATGTTGACCGCGCCGACCAGGGCCAGCAGCGCACCCGCATTGGCGGCGCGGCGCGGATCGTCGATCGCCTCGGTGAGGGCGATATAGCCCAGGTACATCAGCAGCAGGATGAACTCCGAGGTCAGGCGCGCATCCCACACCCACCAGGTGCCCCAGGTGGGCTTGCCCCACAGCGCGCCGGTCCACAGCGCGATGAAGGTGAACAGCGCACCGGTGGGCGCCAGCGCACGTGCATACATGGAGGCCATGCGGGCATTGAGCATCCAGCCCCAGGCGGCCCAGAAGGCCATCACCATGTAGATCAGCATGGACATCCAGGCCGCGGGCACGTGGATGAAGATGATGCGATAGGCCTCGCCCTGCTGGAAATCGGTGGGCGCCATCGCAAAGCCGACATACAGGCCGGCCAGGCCGAACAGCAGGGCCGAGGCCCAGAACCAGGGCAGCAGGCCGCCGGCCAGGCCGTAGAAGCGCGAGGGGGCGGCAAAGGTGTTGAAGCGCAAGATCATGGCGTGAATGATGACACCGGTGTCAATCGAGCGAGATGCGCAGCGCCGCGGCCGCGGCCAGCGGTGCGCCCAGCAGGGTCAGCAGCAGCAGCGCGCCCTGCAGCGAGAGATGCGCTTGCGGCGAGAGGCCGGCGTCCACCGCCCCCACCGCGCCGGTGCCGAAGATCAGTGTCGGCACGGTCAGCGGCAGCACCAGCAGAAACACCAGCGAGGCGCCGCTGCGCAGGCCCAGGGTGAGCGCCGCGCCCACCGCGCCCAGCAGGCTCAGCACCGGTGTGCCCAGCAAGAGGCTCAGGGCGAGCGTGGCGATCGCCTGCGCCTGCATGTCGAACAGCACGCCGATCAGCGGCGAGGCCAGCACCAGGGGCACGCCCGAGCTGAGCCAATGCGCCAGCACCTTGCCCAGCACCAACCACTCCAGGCGCTCGGCGGCCAGCAGCATCTGCTCCAGCGAGCCGTCGTGGTGGTCGCTGGCGAACATCTGCGTCACCGACAGCATCGCCGCCAGCAGCGCGCAGACCCAGGCAACACCTGGCCCTATCAGTTTCAAGGTGTTGGGCTCCGGCCCGATGGCGATCGGGAACAGCCCCGCCGCCACCACGAAGAAGCCCAGCGGCAGCAAGGCCTCGACGCGCCGGCGCCGCGCCAGCAGCAGATCGCGTTTGGTGACGGCCCACAGCAGCCCTCTCATGCGCAGCGCCAGGGTTCGAGATCGAACTCGGCGGCCCCGGCCAGGTCCACGCTCTGGTGGCTGGTCAGCAGCACCATGCCACCGCGCGCGGCATGCGCCTCGATCAGGCGCGAGAGGGTGGCCATGCTGTCGCGGTCCAGGGCGTCATAGGGTTCGTCCAGTATCCAGGGGCGCGGCAGCTCGTCGTCCAGCGCCAGGCGTGCCAGCGCGCCGCGGCGGCGCTGGCCCTGCGAGAGCGTGCGCACCGGCTGCTCGCGGCGCGAGGCCAGGCCCAGCAGGCCCAGGGCCCGGTGCGCGCGCGCATCGGCATCGTCCAGGCCCTGCAGGCGGGCCAGGAAGGCGAGCGCCTCGGCCAGGGTCAGGTCATCCTTGAGCGCATTGCTGTGGCCGATATAGATGAGCTGCCCGCCCGCGCCGTCGCACCATTGCAGCACACCCTCGGTGGCCGCCGACAGGCCGGCCAGGATGCGCATCAGACTGGTCTTGCCGCTGCCGTTGGTGCCGCGCAACCAGGTGATGCTGCCGGGCCGCAGCTGCATGTCCAGGCCACGGAACAGGGTGCGGCGGCCACGGCGGCATGCCAGGCCGCGCGCGTTCAGCACGGGGGGTGGGTTCGACTCGGGAACGGGCGCATGCATGGACCCTATCGTAAAGGCCACGCCTACCCCGCTCTTGACATATCGCAAGACGGCAAGGGGCGGCGCCCTGGCACGGGCCCGCTCAGCGCCACTTGTAGCTGTAGGTGATGGCGATCAACGTGGCCCGCTGATTGGGCTGCTGCCACACGGTGCTGCCGTCCGAGTAGGCGAAGGGCAGGCCCTGGTAGCCCCAGCTCCAGTCGCTCAGGCGCGAACGCTCGTGCACCAGGTCCAGCCGCAACGCGGACTTGGCGTCGATCTCGTAGCGGCCGAACAGGCGCAGCGAGGTCTGGCGATAGACCACATCGGGCAGGCCACCGGTGGCCGCCAGCAGGGCCGCGCTGTCGGCGCCGGCCATGGCGTCGAGCGCCTGGGTGTAGACATTGACATCGTCAACATAGCCGAGGTTGCCGCCCACGCTGAACTTGGCCGACAGCTTGCCGCTGAAGCCGGCGCCCACGCCGATGTTCTTGTTGCGGAACGAGAGCAGGTAGCCGGCCGGCCGCGCCTGGTGCAGGGTCTGGATGCCCTGCGACAGATTGGCGTTGAGGTGCCAGTTGTCGGACAGCGCGTAGTCGGCGTCCAGCGCCACCATGTCCATCTCGGTGCGCTGCAGGCCATAGCTGCTGGGCGAGGTGTAGCGGTCGCGCCCGCCCTCTGCGCTGAACTGCAGGGTCAGGGCCTCGCTGGGCTGCAGCTCGGCGCGCAGCTTGAGCTTGTCGCGCTGGCGATCCGCCAACGTCGGCATGAAGATCGCCGTGGCGAAGCCGTTGGCGGGGTTGGTGGGGTCGCTGACCTCGCTGACACCCAGACCGCTGTTGTCCTTCAGCCAGTTGCTGCCGTCGCGCTGGCTGCGCTCGAAGCCCAGGCTGCCGCTGAAGAACTCGGACACGCTGTGGCGCAGCTCGGCCTTGTAGACCGTTTCGTCGGTGCGCTGGCGCAGCGCGCTCACGCCCGAGATCGCACTGCTGGCGGTGAAGACGCCGCGGTCGATGGCCTCGAACTGCCCCACCAGGGTGCCGCGCAGATTGTTGCTGAAGCGGTAGCTCAGCTGCAGCTTGCCGCGCGACTTGGTGCTGGGCAGGCTGCGGTTGGTATAGAAGGACTTGTCCTCCACGTTGTAGAGCTGGATCGGCGTCTTGTCGTCGCGATCCTCGTAGCGCCATTCCGCCTGCAGTGCCAGCTTGGGTGTGGGCCGCAGGCTGAAGCCCAGTTGCGCCTGCGTGCTGTCGAGCCGCCCACCCAGGTCGGCCACGCCGGCCGGCGCGCCGCTGAGGCCCGAGGCCGCGAAGTTCTGGTGCTGCATCGCCTGGCCCATGCCCAGCTTGAAGTTCAGCAGCGCGATCGGCGTGAGCGTGTAGACGCCGGTGATGTCCAGCTGGTGCGCCTGGTTGTCGGGCGCCAGCGCGATCGGCTGGCTCAACGCCGTCAGCAGGCCCGGGCTGAGCGGCAGCAGGCTGCCGACCGGGTTGTTGAGGCTGCCGGGGATTTGCGGCGTCAGGGCGTCGTAGCGGTTGTTGAAGAAGGAACCGTAGTAGCCCGCGCTGACGCGCAGCTGCTCGCCCGCATAGCTGAGCCGGGCCTCGACCTGGCTGTGATTCGCATGGATGGGCTCGGGCAGCATCACCAGCGCCGAGCCGGTGCTGATGCCGGTGGCACCGCGGCAGGTCGGCAGCAGCAGGCTGGGGCAGTTCATGCCCACGCCGAACAGGCGGGTGCCGACCTTGTCCTCGGTCTTCAGATCCAGCTCCAGCGACAGGGCCGGGCCGAGCGCCTTCCACAGGCCGATGCCGAAGCCGCTGCGCTGCTGCTTCAGGTGCAGCTCGCTGCCGCCGCCGGCGGCGCCGGCCACCACTTGCGGGCTGGTCGAGCCGGCGCCCGTGAGCAGCGTGTTGACGCTGTTGGGGTCGTGGCGCACGGTCTCGCCGTAGCGGGCGCGCAGCTTCCAGTCGCCCTGCTTGTTCCAGCCCAGCGCCAGTTCGCGCGTCTCGCCCAGCAGATCGCTGCCGCGCAACCACATCGAGGTGCCGGCCTCGTCGTCGCGGCGCTGGTAGTCCAGGCTCAGCAGGCCCACCGGGCGATCGCCCAGGCGCACGCCGCTGTACTGGCCGAAGCGCGTGTTGTCCGCGCGCCCGCTGCCCAGCATGCCCAACCCGAAATGGATGGTGGACTCAACCTCGCTGCCTTCGGCATGCACCGCGCCCAGCGCGGTGAGCAGCGCCAGGGTCAGTGCGGTCTGCCTTGCGTGAGTCATGATGGATGCTCTCCGAGTCTCAGCGCAGCATCAGGTGCGGCGTTGGATTGCTGACCGAGGGGTTGTTGGAACCATGCACCTGGGTATGGCAGTTCATGCAACTGCGCCCCTGCCAGAGGTTCACCACGTTCTTGCCGCTGCTGGTGCCGCCGATGAGCGCCGGCTGGCCGGGCTGCAGCGGCGTGAAGACGCCGGGCTGCCCGCCCACCGCGCCCACGCCGCCGGCCACATGGGGCGTGTGGCATTGCTGGCACAGCATCGGCGGGCGCGACTTCAGCATCGCCTGCACGGTGCTGCCATGCGGGTTGTGGCAGCTCGCGCAATCCTCGCTGACCGGCTCATGCTGGTGCACGAAGGGGCCGCGCTTCTCGGCGTGGCAGCTGTAGCAAGTGGCATTGGTGCTGTCGCGCTTGGCCAGCTTGGGGCCCATCGAGCCATGCACGTTGTGGCAATCCGAGCAGCTCATCTTGCCCTCCGGCACCGGATGGTGCGAGGGCTTGTTGAGCTGCGCGCGCTGCTCCTTGTGGCAGGCATAGCAAAGCTCGGTCTGGCTGGCCTTGGCGAGCGCGCGGTCGTTGTTGGTGTGGATCTTGTGGCAGCTGTTGCAGGCCACATCGGCGCTGTGGTGCTGGCTGCCGTTCCAGAGCGCGCGCTTGGCGTCCTTCTCATGGCAGGTCTGGCACACCGCGCTGCTTTCATGGGCAGGCATGGCCAGCGCCTTGCTGAACATGCGGTCAGGCTTGGGCTGAGTCTTGGCATCCTTGGGCTTGTGCGCATGGGCCTCGCTGGGCCCGTGGCAGCTGATGCAATCGGGCACGCGCGCATCCTTGCTGGCGGCATGGGCCGAGCGGCTCATGTCGGGCAGGTCGTCGCTGTCATGACAGGTGACGCAGAAGGCGGCACCGGTCGGCTCGGCCTCGGCACGGGCCCAACCCGTGCAAGCCAGCAAGCTCACCGCAAGGGCTGCCATCCAAGCTGTGATACGCATTCGAACTCCCTGCGGGTCTGGCGAGCCGAGCCCGGCCGACGGCGCAAGCCGCCGGCCGCCCGGACACATCACTACTTCTGACCGTGGACGATGTCCACGCCCTTGAAGCCGCCACTGGCGTGGCAGTCATCGCAGGTCTCACGCGCACCGGCCAGGAACTGCGCCTGAGTCTTGTCGCCGAAGGCGGCACCACCGAAGGAGGTGACGTGGGCGATGGCCTTGCTCGAATCGTGGCAGGCGGTGCAGCTTGCCGCCTTGGGTGTGATCACCCTCCAAAGGCCGGGGTCAGTCACCCCCGTGTCCTTCTTCACCACCGACGCCAGCGGACTCAGATCCTGCTTGTACGAGTTGTTGACGTGGCAGACGTTGCAATTCACGCCCACACCCGGCCAGGCGACCTCGGCGGCATAGTTCTCCACATTCGCGGCCAGCGGTGCACCGCCGGTGGCCGAACTGCCGTCCTTGTTGAACACGCCCACCACGGTATTGCCGTGCGTGAACGGATAGGTCCGCTTCGAGTTGCCGTGGATGCCGTGGATCATGCGCTTGAACTGGTAGGACTCGTTCAGCACCAGACCATTGGTCATCACCGTCGACGACACCTTGTTGGCATCGTGGCAGACCACGCAGGCTTCCACCGTGTCACGTGCACCGCCGTGGAAGGCCTCGGCCAGGGTGTTGGAACCCGAGGTCGTGCCCAGGGCGCCGTGGCAGACATTGCACTTCTCGCTCGCCACGATGACGCGGCGCGGTTGCAGCGTGCCGCTCAGCGCGAGCTCCTTGAAGGTGTTCTTCACCACGGTGTTGACGAGCACCTTGGGCGTCACTTCAGGGCGCGGGTCGGTGGCCCACTTGACCTGCAGCTTGGGCTCCTTGATCTGGCCGATGCTCACCACGCGGGCGGTACCGAAGGCGACCGAGGTGGCCGTGTCGGGCGGCACCACGATGTCCACCGTGTAGTGGTTGCTGCCATCGTTCGTGCCCTTGTAGGCATAGACGTTGGCGGCGCTGCCACCGGTGTTGTTGGCGCTGAACTCGGTCACGCCCGCGGGCTGGCCGATCTGGTTCTGGTAACCCAGATAGAAGCGCAGATTGCCGAACTTGGTGGTGTTGGCGCAGGCCAGGCTCGCGCCCGTGCCGGTGCACTCCGAGGTCACCAGGTTGTAGGCGGCGTTGTTGTTGGTGGGATCGGAGAGGAAGTACTTGACGGTCACCTTGCGCGTGGCAGCGTCGTAGCTGGTGCTCTCGATGTTCATCTTGTACTTGGCACCGTTCTCCTCGTTCTGGTTCCAGTGCACGCGGTCCGAGCCGATATTGGTGCCGGCCTTGTGGCACTCGACGCATTGCGCGTTGCTCAGATCCTTGGCGGCCGCACCGGCCTTCACCAGCGTGCCGGCGTAGACCTTGTGGCTGGTCTCCCAGTCCGAGCCCGTGCCATTGGCGTGGCAGGTCAGGCAGGCTTCCTTGCTGGGCTTGTCCTTCCAGTTGTCACCCTGCGGGGTGGACGCGTTGGCACCCGAGTGGCAGACCGTGCAATTGCGCAGATCCTGCGGGAAGCCGACCTCGGCGAAGCCCACCTTGGTGTTCTGATAACCCCAGATGGTGTAGTCCTCGCCGCCCTTGCCGGCGTCCAGCTTGGCCTTGAGCAGCTTGCCGGCGTGGATCTTGTGCGCCATGGTCGCCAGGTTGAGGTTGTTGCCGCTGTTGGCATCCACCGTACCGGGGTTGTGGCACATCACGCAGTACTGCGTGTCGACGCGACCGCCGCCGTGCAGGGCGAGCTTCTCGTGGCAGCCGTTGCAGCTGGCCACATCGGTCATCTTGCGCGTCTTGCTCGGGTCGGTCACGGGCACCGACTTGCCGTTCGCATCGATGGTGAAGTCGAAGTAGGGATTCACCCGCACCGTCTCGCCGGCCGCATTCTGATAGCTCAGCTGGATCGCGACGCGGTGCGTCTTGGTGGCATCGAAGGCCACGCCATTGGTCTGGGCGGGGTCCTTGATGTCGGTCTTGAAGGTGTAGGTGTAGTAGCCGTCCGGGCTGGCCACCAGCTGCGCGGCGAGCAGCGCCGCATCGGTCTGCTTGCCGTCGGTGGTAGCCTGCATGGCCGTGGCCAGCACCGGCTTGTTGTTGGGGCCCACATTCGCCGCCGCGGTTTCCTTGCGGTAGATGTAGTTCACCCATTGGTCGGGCTCGCCATTGCTGCCCGGCACCAGCTTGGCGATCGCAAAGCTGACGTTGGTGATGGCCAGGCCGGTCTTGAGCTGGCCATCCGAGTAGATGGCGAAGTTCACCTTGGGCGGGCTGGCGATGGTGACGGCGGCCACGCCGGCGTCCTGCACCGTCAGGAAGGGCGCCGAGGTGTTGGTGGCGGTGTCATTGCTGGCCACCGCGGCCGCTTTGCTGAGCAGTTCCTTGACCGTCGGAGCCGGCGTGGGGGTGGGCGTGGGTGTCGGTGCAGGAGCCGGATCGGACCCGCCGCCGCCGCACGCTGCAAGGGCGATCGCCGTCATCACGGCCATGCCCCATCGAGTCAGCTGCTGCTTCATAGCTTTCTCCTTGTTCCAGGAACTGTTGCCATCGGTTCGGCCCGACGGCGATTCGAAATTCACATCACGCTTGTATCGACATGTTTGTGCGGGTCAGTTGTTCTCGATCAAGTCCGCATCAAGTGCCGGAAAAGAAGCCGATCGCCACCCCGGCCAGCAAGGTCAGACCCACCGCAATGAGGGTGAAACCCAACACCTTGGAGGCCAGCGTCATGGGCGCCGCCGGTGCGTCGACCACGTACTTCTGGAGTTCGCCGGACTTCAGCAGGCGCTCGTACTCCACCGCATGCTCGCGCCGGTAATGTTCCAGGCTCATCGTGCCGGTGAACATCACCACCTCGAGCGGGAACTTGTCGGGCCTGAAGTGGTTGTTGAAGAAGTGCACGGTGAACAGGAACACCACCGCCAGGAAGGCTTCCTCGCCATGGAAGATGGCCGCCACATTGAAGACCCAGCCGGGCAGCCAGGCGCCGGTGATATTGGGCAGCCACATCATCAAGCCGCTCACGCCGATGATGGTGACGCCCCAGAACGGCGCCCAGTAGTCGAACTTCTCCCAGTAGGTCCAGTGCTCGAACACCGGGCGCGGGCCCTTGCCGAAGAACCACTTAAACATGGCGAGCATGTCCTTGCCGTCCTGCAGATTGGGCACCAGCGAATCCGGGCCGAAGATGCGGAAGGTCTTGCGCTTCTTCCAGATGCGCAGCGCGATATAGAACAGGTGCCAGAAGAACACGCCGGCAAAGATCACCGCATTGACGCGGTGGATCAGGCCCGCGACCTTGGGCCCGCCCAGCGCCTGCATCACCCAGGGCGCCCAGGCGGCATCCGGATAGAACAGCGGCATGCCGGTGAGCGTGAGGATCATCAGGCTGAGCGCAAAGCTGATGTGGGCCAGGCGCCAGATCGCACCGAAGCGCTTGAAATGCTTGCCCTGCAACTCGGGCGGCAGCGCATCCAGCTTGACATGAGGGCGCAGCTTGGCCTGCTGCCTGTCCTTGTACTCGCGGTAGAACCACAGCAAGGTGTGCAGCCAGAAGAAGCCGAAGGTGCCGACCAGCAGCTGCACCATGATCTGGTAGCCGATCCACATCTGCGGATAGCGCTCGAAGTCGTGCGGATGGCCGTGCGGCTGGAAGCTGGCGAAGCCCTTGGGCGCCTCGGCCAGCTCCTTCTTGCCGTTGTGGCAGGTCCGGCAGGTGTCCATGCGGTTGTCCGGATGGACCTTGGAATCGGGGTCCTTGGCCTCCAGGATGCCGTGGCTGCCGTGGCAGTCAAAGCACTTGGCGGTGTAGGCATAGCCCAGGGTGCTGATCTGGCCGTGGTAGGTGGCCTTGTAGGACTGGTAGTTCTCGGCGTGGCAGCTGCCGCAACTGGCGGTGATGGCCAGCTTCACCGCGCTGGCCGAGGTGTTGCCGATGGCGTGCGAGGTATGGCAGTCGGAGCACACCGCGGCCTTGCTGTCATGCTTCTCGAGCGCCGCCTTGCCGTGCACCGACTCCGCGTACTCGTCGAGTTCGTCGCTATGGCACTTCTCGCCGCACATGGCGGCGCTGTTGCTGCGCCAACGCGCGTGCTCGGTGCTGCCCTTGGTGGGAATGGCGAAGCTGTGGGTGTCGTGGCAGTTGTCGCAGCTGGCGTTGACCTTGTTCGCGTCCTTCTTGCTCACGCGGGCATGGAAGGACTGCTTGTAGGCGGCAACGTTCTCGGCCACCAGGCCAAGGCGCGGCTTGGCGGCGGCGCTGCCGTCCTGCTTGGCCTGGTCCCAGAGCTGCTGGTGGCAATCGGCGCAGCTGGCCGACTTGGGCAGGGCCGCGCCATCCTTCTGGTGGCCATTGCCCGGCGCGGGTTGGTCCTTGATGGCGGTGTGGCAGGCCACGCATTCCAGCTTGGCGTGCACGCTCTTGCCATAGGCCTTCGCCGACATGGCCGCCAAAGTGCGCGGCTTGCCCTGCGCGTCCGGCACTTCAAGCTTGTGCGTGCCCGTGGCATGACAGCTCAGGCAGCCCTCGTTGTCGGCCACCGCACCCAGGCCCAACAAGGCCAGACCCAAACCGAGACCCAGTCGACGGGCCCATCGCCCAAAAGGAGTGCCGCGCATAGTTCTTCTTCTTTGGAGTTGTGCCGAGGCCCTTGGCAGGCCTGGAGGGGCCCGCCTGAGCGGGCCCAGCGGATGCTATGCCGCTAGTTGGACAGAATCCACTGCGCGAGGTTCTTGATCGCGTCGGCGTCCTTCGTATTGATGATCTTGTGCTCTTCCTCGGTGCCGTCGTCGAGCTTGACCTTGGGGCCGGTGGTCATGTTCTTGATGGCCTTTTCCTCGCCCTCGGCCTTGCCCTTGTACTTGGCGGCAATCTTCTGGAAGGACGGGCCCTTCTTGTCCTTGTCGACCGCGTGGCACTTGAAGCAGTCGTTCTTCTTGGCCAGCGCCTTGGCGGCATCGGCATCGGCGGCCTGCGCCCCATGCGGGACGGCGAAGGCGGCTGCGACCAGGGCACACAGGGCCCAGCGCGGTGAGAGGCTCTTGGATCTCATCTTCAACCTTTCAGTGCTTTGGACAAGCGCCGGATGGAGCACCGCGCGGCTCGGGCCACGCGCACTCCTATCGACAGGTCTAGCCTAACGGGGTGACGGCAAGTACGCACTTGATCTAACGCAAGTGCTGATGGGGTGGGGCTGCAGAGCAACACCCACCCGGGGATAACCCTTAGGATCCGGCGCGTTTCGCCAGGATTTCAAAGGCCGGCAGGGTCTTGCCTTCCAGCACCTCCAGGAAGGCGCCGCCGCCGGTGGAGATGTAGCCCACCTCCTTTTCGATGCCGTACTTGGCAATCGCCGCCAGGGTGTCACCACCGCCGGCGATCGAGAAGGCGCTGGACGCCGCAATGGCGCGCGCGATGGTCTCGGTGCCATGGGCAAAGGCGTCGAACTCGAACACGCCCACCGGGCCGTTCCAGACGATGGTGCCGGCCGCATTGAGCTGCTCGGCCAAATGCGCGGCCGTCTGCGGGCCGATGTCCAGGATCAGGTCATCGTCGGCCACCTCGGCCACCGGCTTCACGGTGGCCTCGGCATCGGCGGCAAAGCGCTTGGCCACCACCACGTCCACCGGGATGGGCACGGCCGCGCCACGCGCCTTCATGCCCTCGATCACCGCCTTGGCCTCGCCCACCAGGTCGGGTTCGGCCAGCGACTTGCCGATCGGCAGGCCGGCGGCGAGCAAAAAGGTATTGGCAATGCCGCCACCCACGATCAGGCCGTCGACCTTCTCCGACAGGGCCTTCAGGATGGTCAGCTTGGTCGAGACCTTGGAGCCGGCCACGATCGCCACCAGGGGCCGCTTGGGCGCGGCCAGCGCCTTGCCGATGGCATCGATCTCGGCCGCCAGCAGCGGGCCGGCGCAGGCGATCTTGGCAAACTGGGCGATGCCATAGGTCGTGCCCTCGGCGCGGTGCGCGGTGCCGAAGGCATCGTTCACATAGATGTCGCACAGCGCGGCCAGCTTCCTGGCCAGCTCTTCGCTGTTCTTCTTCTCGCCCTTGTTGACGCGGCAGTTCTCCAGCAGCACCAGCTGGCCGGGCGCCACGCTCACGCCGTCCACCCAGTTGGCCAGCACCGGCACCTCGCGCCCCATCAGCTCGCCCATGCGCTTGGCGATCGGGGCGAGCGAATCCTCGGGCTTGAACTCGCCCTCGGTGGGGCGGCCCAGGTGCGAGGTCACCATCACCGCGGCGCCGGCCTTGAGGGCCTGCTCGATGCAGGGGATGGAGGCGCGGATGCGCGTGTCTTCGGTGATATTGCCGGCATCGTCCTGCGGCACATTCAGGTCGGCACGGATGAAGACGCGCTGCCCGGCCACTTGGCCGGCAGCAACCAGATCGGAGAAACGCAGGACGTTCATGATGGGCTTGCTTGGTTGGTAATCAGGGCGGCGCGCCAGCGGCGCCGCAAACCGCTAGCTTACCAACCCAGGCCCAGGCGCAAGGCCAGCATCACCGCCGTGCCGCTGACGATGGTGCCGAGAATGCCCCGCTTCCAGAAGAAATAGGCCGTCCCCACGGCCACGGCGAACAGGCGCGGATCCTGCCAGGTCGACACCAGCTGGCCCTTGGTCAGCACGATCTCGGGCACGATGACGGCCGCCAGCGCCGCCAGCGGCGCGTAGCGCAAGCCCTGCTTGGCCCAGTCGGGCATGGGCAGCTCGCGCCTGGGCAGCAGGAAGAAGCCCCGCGTCAGCAGCGTGATCAGGGC
Organism: Paucibacter sediminis; assembly: GCF_030254645.1. Classification (NCBI taxonomy): domain Bacteria; kingdom Pseudomonadati; phylum Pseudomonadota; class Betaproteobacteria; order Burkholderiales; family Sphaerotilaceae; genus Roseateles; species Paucibacter sediminis. Next base: position 2,290,984 of record NZ_CP116346.1, on the reverse strand, counting down.
CAGACCGAGGATGCCCAGCGTCACCTCCCAATTGCTCATGCGCGCAGCTCCGGCTTGGCGGCGTCGGGCTTCCAATGGTCGAGCAGCAGGCCGATGGCCACGGCCGCGGCGATCGCCACGACGATGTTGAGCCGCAGCGGCAGCGCGTAGGCGGCCACCGCCGCGCAGCCCGCCACGCCCGCCGAGATCCAGGACTTGCCCGAGGACAGCAGCGAGTAGGTCAGGCCCAGCAGCGCCAGCACGCCGGCAAAGCCCAGGCCCCATTCGGTGGGTACGCGGTCGGCGAGCAGGATGCCGGCGATCGAGGGCAGCTGCCAGGCACACCAGTTCAGCGCCACGCCTCCCCAGTAATAGGGCTGCTGCGCCTCGGGCTCGGCCCGAGGGTCAGGAAAGCGCCGCATGAAGGCGACGTAATTGAGGTCGGCCGCGAAATAGCTCAGGGTCAGGCGTTGCCAACGCGGCAAATGCCCGAAGTAGAGGCGCCATTGGGCGCTGAAGATCACGAAGCGCAGGTTGACGCAGAAGGCCGTGGCCCACAGCACCCACAGCGGTGCGCCGCCGGCGATCAGCGGCAGGGCCGCCAGCTGCGAACTGCCGGCGAACACGATCAGGCTCATCAGCAGGGCCAGCCACAGCGACAGCCCGCTCTTCACCATCGCCACACCGGTCACCAGCCCCCAGGCCGAGATGCCCAGGGTGATACCCAGCATCTCGCGCGCGCCGCGCCGGAATTCGGGATGACGCCATTGCGCCCAAGGAGAAAAGCCCATACGGCGATTGTCGTATGGGCTTCGGGCTGGCGCCGCCGCCAGGGCTTGCGGCGTGCGGCCTGCGCTCAGTTGTTGAGCTTGCGCACCGTGCCGCTGCCGGCCGTGTGCATGCTGATCTCGGGGTTGCCCAGATAGCTGACACCGCCCGAACCGGCGATCGAGATGTCCAGCTTCTTGTTGGCCTGCACGATCACGTCGCCGCTGCCGGCGATGCGCACCTTGGCGTCCTCCGCCACCAGGGCGCGCGCCTTCACGTCGCCGCTGCCCGAGACCGAGACATTCAGGTTGGCGGCGCGGCCGCTGGCCACGATATCGCCGCTGCCGGCAATCTTCAGTGCCAGGCGTTCGGCATTGAGCTCCTCGAAGCGGATGTCGCCGGAGCCGGCGATCGAGGCGTCCAGCTCGCCGGTCTTCATCGCCTCCACGCGCACGTCGCCGGAACCGGCGATGGCGACGGCGCGCAGCTGCGCCATGTCGATGCTGATCATGGGCGTGTTGCTGGCATTCAGCGAATAGCCACGCTTGGGTCCGATCTCGAGCGTGCGGCCCTTGCTGCCGTCCACCACCTTGGTTTCAAGATAGGGCAGAAGGTTCTTGTCGGTCTTGATCTCGACCTTGTGGCTGCTGCTCTGGCGCACCTGCACCTTGAAGCCGCCGGTGACCGAGATGGCGTCGAAGCTGCCGACGTCGCGCGTCTCGGTGCTCATTTCGCCCGAGCCGTTCACGCGCTCGGAGCCGATGCTCCAGCTCCAGGCCTGGGCCGAGCCCATGGCGGCCAGGCCGGCGGCGGTGATCAGGGTCAGGGCGGCAAAACGACGGGTGGTGTTCATGAGTGGCTCCGTATGAATCTGGTGCTGCGCATCATGCAATCCATGCCACCTGAGCAGCCATCACGATTCGACCAAGTGCTGGCCGGCGGGTGCCAGATGCAGGAAACCCGCCCCCATCAATGCTTGGCCTTGGCGCCCTTGCCGTCCTTGACGGAACTGGCCTTGTCATCCGCCTTCTCGGCCTTCTCAACCTTTTCGGCCTCGCCTTCACCAGCCTTGGCGCTACCAGGACGCGGCACCACCGGCGCCACGCCCTCGAGCTTGTTCTCGCGCATGTACTCGTCCATCTCCTTCCAGCCGGCGAACACCGCCGCCTTCTGGGCCTTGGGGTTGAGGGTGTAGCAGTCCTCGATGGCGCGCAGGGCGTGGCGGCAGGCGCTGCCCACGGCCTTGCCCTCGGCCTCCTTGGCGGCGGCCAGCTTGGCCGGATCTTCGATGCCTAGTTGGTCGCAGGCCGCCAGGCTGGCGAGCAGGGGCAGCAGCAGGAGAAGAAGTCGCTTCATCCCGGAGCTATCGGCCATTGCGGCGCCGGTCTTAAATGTGGATTCAGCGGGGCGCCATCGCCAGCAGACGCGCCACGCGCTCCTCGGTGGCCGGATGAGTGCTGAACAAGCCCTTGATGCCGTCGGTCGAGAGCGGGTTCATGATCATCATCTGGGCCGTTTCCGGGTGCGCCTCGGCCGGGCCCAGCGGAATGCCCTGGGCATAGCGGTGGATCTTGTCGAGCGCCGAGGCCAGCGCCCGCGGGTCGCCCGAGATCTCGGCGCCGCCACGGTCGGCCTCGAACTCGCGCGCGCGGCTGATCGCCATCTGGATCAGGCTGGCGGCGATGGGCGCCAGAATCATCACCAGCATGGCGACGATGGGGTTGGTCTGCCGCCCCTCGGAATCGCGCCCGCTGAAGAACATCGCGAAATTGGCCAGCATCGAGATCGCGCCGGCCATGGTGGCGCTGACGGTGGAGATCAGGATGTCGCGGTGCTTCACATGCGCCAGCTCATGCGCCATCACGCCGCGCAACTCGCGCTCGGAGAGCACGCGCATGATGCCGGTGGTGGCGGCCACGGCCGCATGCTCGGGATTGCGCCCGGTGGCAAAGGCGTTCGGGGCCTCTTCGTTGATCACATAGACGCGCGGCATCGGCAGTTCGGCCTTGGCGGCCAGCTCGCGCACCATCGCGTAGAACTGCGGCGCCGAGGTCTCGTCCACCTCTTGCGCGTTGTACATCTTCAGCACCATCTGGTCGGAGAACCAGTAGCTGAAGAAGTTCATGCCCAGCGCCACCACCAGGGCCAGCATCATGCCGCTACGCCCGCCCAGCAGCGCACCGATCGCCATGAACAGGGCGGTGATGGCGGCCATCAGGATGGCGGTCTTCATGATGTTGAACATCGGGGTCTCTCCGTTGGAGTGGCTGGAGCCGTTTAGATGATGCTCAGGCGGCGGATTTCAAGCGTTCGCCAACTGCGACCGGACGCGCCTGCAGAAAGGCCGCTGCCGGCAGGCGCTTGCCGCCGGCGCGCTGCAACTCGGTGAGGCGCAGCGCCTGCTCGCCACAGGCCACCAGCAGGCCGGTGGCGTCGGCGGCCAGCACCTCGCCGGGCTCGCCGCGGCCCTCGCAGACCTCGGCGCGCCAGACCTTCAGCGCCTCGTCGCCCAGCTGGGCCAGCCCGCCCGGGAAGGGGTCGAAGGCGCGCAGGCGGCGCTCGATCCGGGCGGCGGGCTGGCGCCAGTCGATCTGGCTTTCGCTCTTCTCGATCTTGTGGGCGTACGTCACCCCTGCCTCCGGCTGGGGCTGCGGATGGAAGCCCCCGCAGGCCGCCAGCTCCAAGGCCTCGACAATGAGGCGCGCGCCCAGCGCCGCCAGCTTGTCGTGCAGGCTGGCGGTGGTGTCGGTGGCGACTATGGGCAGGCGCTCGGTCATGAGCATGGCGCCGGTATCCAGGCCCGCATCCATCTGCATGATGGTGATGCCGGTTTCGGCATCGCCGGCCTCGATGGCGCGGTGGATGGGCGCGGCGCCCCGCCAGCGCGGCAGCAGCGAGCCATGGATGTTCAGGCAGCCCAGGCGCGGCAGGTCCAGCACCCATTGCGGCAGGATCAGCCCATAGGCCGCCACCACCATCACATCCGGGCGCGCGTCCAGCAAGGCCTGGCGTGCGGCCGCGGCCTCATCGGGGTATTTGCCGTCCAGCCTCAGGCTGATCGGCTGCGCCACCTTGATGCCGTGCTGCAGCGCCAGCTGCTTGACCGGCGAGGCCTGCAGCTTCATGCCGCGGCCGGCCGGGCGGTCCGGCTGGGTCAGCACCAGCGGCAGCTCAAAACCTGCCGCCAGCAGCGAAGCCAGCGCGCTGGCGGCGAACTCCGGGGTACCGGCGAAGACGACGCGCATACCCATCAGCGGCCGCGGCCCTGCTCTTCGCGGGTCTTCTTGATCATCTTGGTCTTGATGCGCTCGCGCTTGAGCGGGCTCAGGTACTCGACGAACACTTTGCCCATCAGGTGGTCCATCTCATGCTGCACGCACACCGCCAGCAGGCCCTCTGCGTCGAACTCGTGCGGCTGGCCGTCGCGGCCCAAGGCACGCACCGTGACGCGGCTGTGGCGCGGCACCTTGTCATAGATGGCGGGCACCGACAGGCAGCCCTCCTCGCCCTCGGTGAACTCGGCACTGGTGGCAATCAGCTCGGGGTTGATCAGCACGCGCGGCTTGTTGCGGTCCTCCGAGGTGTCGATCACGACCACGCGCTCATGCACGTCCACCTGGGTGGCAGCCAGGCCCACGCCCTCGGCCGCATACATGGTTTCCAGCATGTCGTCGACGAGCTGGCGGATGCGCTCGTCCACCTCGGCCACGGGCTTGGCCACGGTATGCAGGCGGGGGTCGGGATAACGGAGGATGTTCAGTTTGGCCATCGGGGCTTCCATGCGCGCCTTGTGGACGCCGCACAACGTCTGTTTGTAAGTGCTTGCAAGAGCGCCGGGGCGCCCACCGCTTTCATTGCGACCACCCCGGAATGGGGGCAGAATCGCCGCGAGCTGAGGCGGCATTTTCGCCGATCCGCGCGTGCGCCGCCTGCACCAGCAAAAAACGCCCTGCAATGACGATAGAAAGGCAGCCCTTGAGCTCCCACGCAAGACTCACTGCCGGCCTCCTTGGCCTGAGCATCTGCATCGCCAGCGGCCCTGGCCACGCGACCAACTATCCCATCACCCCCGAGCAACGCGAGACCGCGCAACGCGTGGCCGATGCCGGTGTGCCGATTTCCGAGCTGGCGCCCGGCGCGCCGGACTCGCACACCGTCAAGCCCGGCGACACGCTGTGGGACATCTCCAAGCTCTTCCTCAGCAGCCCCTGGCGCTGGCCCGAGCTCTGGGGAATGAACCGCGACCAGGTCTCCAACCCACACCTGATCTACCCGGGTCAGGTCTTGCTGCTGGTGAAGAGCAACGGCCGCGCCCGGCTGGAGCTGGCGCGCTCGATGAACAGCGCATCGGCGCAGGCGGCCGGCACCACCAAGCTGTCGCCACGGGTGCGTAGCAGCCGCCTGGAAGACAACCCCATCACCGCGATCCCCCAGCATCTGATCGAGCCCTTCCTGACCGATGCGGTGGTGTTCGATACCGATGAGCTGGCGCTGGCGCCGCGCATCGTCGCCACGCCCGAAGGCCGCGTGCTGCTGACGCGCGGCGACCTCGCCTATGCCCGCGGCGAGCTGATCCAGGGCGGCGAATACCGCGTGTTCCGCAAAACCACGCCGCTGCGCGATCCGGTCAGCAAGGAAATCCTCGGCTACGAGGCCCCCTATCTGGGCACGGCGGACATGCTGCGCCCCGGCCGTGAGGGTCCGGACGCCAACGGCAAGGTCGAGATCGTGCCGGCGACCCTGAGCATCCGCACCGCGCGCCAGGAAATGGGCGAGGGCGACCGCCTCTCGCTGGTGCCGCCGCGCAATTTCGAGCGTTATGTGCCGCACTCGCCGGCCCAACCGGTGTCTGGCCAGGTCATCTCCATCTATGGAGAAGCGCTCACCGCCGGCCAGAACCAGATCGTCGCCATCAACCGCGGCAAGCAGGACGGCATGGAACGCGGCCATGTGCTGGCGCTTTGGCAGGCCGGCCGCATCGCACGCGACAAGACCGGCGACAAGCCGCAGGAAATCCGCCTGCCCGACGAGCGCCATGGCCTGCTGTTCGTGTTCCAGGTCTACCAGCGCGTGTCCTATGCGCTGATCGTCTCGGTCAAGGACCCGGTCGCGCCCGGCGACCGCTTCACCCAGCCCTGAGCGCTTGCGCGCACATCGCGTCGCCACCATGGACCGCGATGAGCTGAGCGCCTGGCTGCAGTTGCTGGAAACCCCCGGCCTGGGCCTGGCAGGCGTGCGTCGCCTGCTCGCCAGCCTGGGCAGCCCCCAGGCGGTGCTGGCGGCCGGGCCGCCAGCCTGGGGCGCATTAATCCGGCCCGAGCTGGTGAAGGCGCTGCAACAGCCGCTGCCGCAGCTGCCTGAGTTGCTGGCGCGGACGCTGGCCTGGCTGGCCGCCGACGCGCGCCGCAGCCTGCTCTGCCTGGGCGACGCCGACTATCCCCTGCCCCTGCTGAACAGCCCCGATCCGCCGTTGCTGCTCTATCTGCAGGGCCGGCGCGCGCTGCTGGGCAGCGACGCGGTGGCCGTGGTCGGCAGCCGCCATCCCTCGCACCAGGGCCGCGACAACGCCCTGCACTTCGCCGCTGCGCTGAGCGAGGCGGGTTACTGCATCGTCTCGGGCCTGGCCCTGGGCATCGACGGCGCCGCCCATGAGGGCGGGCTGAAGGGGATTGGCAGCAGCATCGCGGTGCTGGGCACCGGACTGCACGAGATCTACCCGCGCCGCCACGAGGCCCTGGCCGAACGGCTCAGCGAGCAGGGCCTGCTGGTGAGCGAATACGCCCTGGGCATGCCGGCCCTGGCAGCCAACTTCCCGCGCCGCAACCGCATCATCGCCGGGCTCGCGCGCGGCTGCCTGGTGGTGGAGGCCGCGCTGCAATCGGGCTCGCTGATCACGGCACGCCTGGCCAGTGAGGCCGGCCGCGAGGTCTTTGCCATCCCCGGCTCGATCCACTCGCCGCTCAGCCAGGGCTGCCATGCCCTGCTGCGCCAGGGCGCGGCGCTGGTGGAGAACGCGCAGGAGGTGCTGGACGCGCTGGAGCCCAGCACCCGCCACCGCGCGGCGACGGCGGCAGCACCCCTGCCGGCGCCGCGCGCCGCCTTGGACGAGCCCGGTCTGGTGCTGGAGGCGATGGGCTATGACCCGGTGTCGCTGGATGCGTTGATGGCGCGCGGCGGCTGGAGCGCCGCCCAGCTGAGTGCCCTGCTGCTGGACCTCGAGCTCACCGGGGCGGTGGCACGCCTGCCGGGCGCCTTGTTTCAGCGCCGTGCACAGGCCTGAAAGTGGACCTGAAAGCGGCCCTGAAATCTGACCGGATGGCGCGCCGGCAACCCCAATTCAAGCCCGTTTTCAGCCCCCTTTGCGCGCCGGAGGCTTGGGAGCCCTGGGTTATAGTGCGCCCATGTTTGACGTCCTCGTCTACCTCTACGAAACCTATTGGCGCCCGGACGCTTGCCCGGACCACGCCCAGCTGACGCGCAAGTTGTCGGCCGTAGGCTTCGAGACCGATGAGATCCAGGAGGCGCTGTCCTGGCTGGACGGGCTGGCCCATGCGGCCGAGTCCTACCAGGGCGAACAGGGCGTCACGAGCATGCGCGTCTACTCGGTCGACGAGCTGGACCATCTGGGCGAGGCCTCGGTGGGCTTCATCAGCTTCCTGGCTTCGGCCGGCGTGCTGCCGCCGCCGATGCGCGAGATGGTGATCGACCGCGCGATGGCCATCCCCGGTGCGCCGATGGACCTGGAGGACCTGAAGATCATCGTGCTGATGGTGTTCTGGAGCCTGGGCGAGGAGCCCGATGCGCTGATCCTGGACGAACTCTTCGTCGCCCCCGAAGACCGCCTCATTCACTAGCCCGCCGGGCGATCAATTCACCAGGCGGCTCGGATCCACGTCCAGCTTGGCGAGCGCATTGCGCGTGGCGCGCACCGTCAGGGCCTCGTCCTGGGCCGGCAGCAGCAGACCGGCCTGCAGGAAGGCCGCCAGGCGATTCAGCTGGAACAGCACACCGCGCCCCTTGGGTGAGACGAACAGCGTGAGGCCGTGGCGCACGCCGCGCCAGGCCAGCTGCACCGCATCGTTGCGGCCTCGGTAGTCCAGCATGTACCAGCCGCCCACCTGCAACTCATGGGCCCAGGCCAGCATCGCCGGCGTGGGCATGGAACCGCCCTCGGCCACCACTTCCAGGTCTTCGGTCTCATGGCTGGAGAGATCGCGCACCAGCGACTCGTTGAGCTCGCCCTCGCCCTCGGGCAGCATGGCCTCCAGTGCCTCCAGCTGACCCATCAGATCGTCCAGACGCTCGCGCGGTATCGCCGCGGTCTTGGCGGTGAAGGCGGCGGCCAGGGCATTGTTGAGGGCGCGGATGTGCTGATCCTGCTTGTCGCTGCCGAGGCCCGCATGGCTCATGCCATCGCGCAGGGTCTTGAGCAGGGGCGGCAGGCGGCGTATCACCTCGGCCCGCTCCTCGCGCGACACCTTGGCGCTGGCCGACCAGATCAGGTCCGCGGCCGCGCGCTTCATCAGCTTGGTGTTCTCGGACTGCGGCCCGTTGCGCACCCCGCTGACGGCCAGCACATCGGCCCAGACCTGGAACAGGAATTCGCGCACGCCATCCTGCACCGGCACCTCGTTGAGCATCTTGCGCAGCTCGATGGTGTACTGGATCGCCATGGTCTCGCGTTGCTCGACCTGCTGCGCCAGCGAGACACCCTTCACCGAGGCCTGGTTCTCCTGCTCGAAGTAATGCGCGAGGAATTTCTCGAACTCGGTCAGCACGGTCTGGAACACGCGCCGGCCGGTGTCGGGGTAGGCTTCGACCACCTGCACCACGCGCTTGATCTCGCGCTCCAGCGCATCGCCCACATCGCCCTGCGCGGCATTGAAGCCCATCACGCAGGCGCCCATGCGGTCGATCAGGCGGCGCGCCGGATGGTCGGTGGTGGCGAAGAAATCGGGTTCGGAAACGGCCACGCGCAGCACCGGCATCTGCAGGCGCGCAAACCAGACGCGCACCGAGGCCGGAATACGCTCCTCGGTGAGGATGCTCTGGAACAGCAGGGCCACCACCTCGATGGTGGCGCGCTCGGCCGGCGTGTCGGCCGCCTGTTTGAGCACCTGCTTGAAGGCCTGGTTGCGCGCCTTCAGGTCGTCCAGCACCTGCGGTGCGGTGGCCTTGGCGCTCTCGGCCGGCATGGGGCGGCGTTGCAGCGCGTCCTGCGCATGGTTGATGGCGGCGCTGAGGCGGGCCGACACCGTCACCATTGCCGGCGCCGGCATCGGCGCACTGGCGCTGCGGGGCGCACCCGCGCTCGCGGCGCTCACCGCGGCGGCGGCACGCGGCAGCATGTCCGGCACATTGCGCGCCAGCACGCGCTGCAGCTGCGCCAGCACCTCCTCGGCCTGGGTGGCGGACTGGCTGCGTACCGCCGCGCCCTGCGCCGGCGGCGCAGGCCCGCGACCGCCCGGAGCCGTGTGGGCGTAAGCATTGCCGGGGCCGCTGGCACCGAAACCCGAGCTCGGCCCCTCACCCGCCGCACCGCGGGTGCGGCGTATGAAGGGCCGCAGGTCCACCTCGGGCATGACCCGCTGGGCCACCAGCCAGCGATTCGTCTCGTGATAGGCCTCGCTGAGCAGCAGGCCCAGCTCCTCATGCAGGCAGGGCTGCAGCAGCTGCCATTCCGAAGGGCCCAGGCCGGCGCGCAGCCAGGCCTCCAGCACCACGCGCGAAATCACTTGTGCGCGCAGCAGATCATGCGGCGGCAGGTCCTCGCTGTGCTCCAGCGCCTGCATGCGGGTGCGCAGGTCGGTGTACTCCCAGGACGCCTTGTCCATCATCGCCAGCACCAGGCGCGAGCCGGTGATCTCGCGTTCGATGGTGAGGTCGTCCACCAGGCTGAGCGCCTGTGCGCCGGTGTTCGTGGGCATGCTGCCGATGCCGCCCGCCCCGCCCTTGGGCTCGGCCACGCCATAGACCGCGGCGTGGCGCAGGCCGCTGACGAAACCGCTCTGCCAGGCCGGCCCCTGGCGCTGCCAGGCATTCACCGCATCGCGGCGCACCACCTGCAGGGCGTACTCCGCGGGCTGCATCAACAGTTGGTGGGCCGCCTCGCCGAGCGCCTTGGCGACATGCGCCGCGCCGCGCACGAGGGCGTCCAGATAGACGCGCCGCGCTTGCGTAGCCAGGGCTTTGGAACGGGCGTCGGCGGTCGGGGTCATTGAATCAGGAAAGTGGCGGGAGTTCTCTGCGGATCACTCTACACCAGCGCCCCGGCGTTCGGGTCGTCCGGATCTTCCTTGTTGAGCGGCACCTTCACCAGATCCTCGCGCTTGACGCCCAGCCACATCGCGATGGCGGCGGCCACGAACACCGACGAATAGATGCCGAACAGGATGCCGATGGTCAGCGCCACCGCGAAATAGTGCAGGGTCTGGCCGCCGAAGATCAGCATCGACAACACCATCAGCTGGGTGCAACCATGGGTGATGATGGTGCGGCTCATGGTCGAGGTGATGGCGTGATCGATCACTTCATGGGTGGTGAGCTTGCGGTATTTGCGGAAGGCCTCGCGCACCCGGTCGAAGATCACCACCGACTCGTTCACCGAATAGCCCAGCACCGCCAGCACCGCCGCCAGCACCGGCAGCGAGAACTCCCATTGAAAGAAGGCAAAGAAGCCCAGGATGATGACCACGTCGTGCAGGTTGGCGATGATGCCGGCCAGCGCGAACTTCCACTCGAAGCGGAAGGCCAGGTAGATCATGATGCCCACCACGGTCACGGCCAGGGCCTTGGCCGCATCGGCGGCCAGCTCGGCGCCCACCGAGGGGCCCACCACCTCGCTGCGCGAGAGCTTCACCGGCTCGGCGCCATCGGCCTTGGCGCAGATCTGCTTGCTGACGGTCTCGCCCTGTTCGGTAACACCCTGGCGTTGCGAGATGCTGCCGCCCTCGACCTTGCAGAGTTCGCCAAAGACGCGGTCCACCAGCACATCCTGCTTGATGTCGCCGCGCAGCGGCAGGCGGATCAGCACGTCGCGCGAGGTGCCGAAGTTCTGCACCTGCACCTCGCCAAAACCCAGCGACTCGATGTGCTCGCGGGTCTTGAGGATCTCGGCCGGATGCGAGTATTCGACCTCGACCACCGCGCCGCCGGTGAACTCGATGGAGAAGTGCAGGCCGCGCGTGATCAGGAAGAACACGGCAGCGGCAAAGGTCAGGAAGGAGATCGCGTTGAAGACCAACGCGTGCTTCATGAACGGGATGTCCCGCTTGATACGGAAGAGTTCCATGATTCGCTTTCTTAGGCCTGCGGGGCGTCCGTGGTGCCGGGCTCAGCGGCAGGCTTCCACACCTGCCCGATCGACACCGACTTGAGCTTCTTCTTGCCGCCGTACCAGAGGTTGACCAGGGCGCGCGAGAACATCACCGAGGAGAACATGGAGGTCAGGATGCCCAGGCAATGCACCACCGCAAAGCCCTTCACCGGGCCCGAACCGAAGGCCAGCAGGGCGATGCCGGCGATCAACGTGGTGACGTTGGAGTCCAGGATGGTCGCGAAGGCGCGCTCATAGCCGGCATTGATGGCCACCTGGGGCGAGGCACCGCCGCGCAACTCCTCGCGCACGCGCTCGTTGATCAGCACGTTCGAGTCGATCGCCATGCCCAGCACCAGCGCAATGGCGGCAATGCCCGGCAGCGAGAGCGTGGCCTGCAGCATCGACAGCACCGCCACCAGCAGCAGCAGGTTGAAACCCAGCGCCAGCGTCGAGAACACGCCGAACAGCATGTAGTAGAGGCACATGAACAGCGCCACCGCGGCAAAGCCCCAGATCACGCTGTGGATGCCCTTGTCGATGTTTTCCTTGCCCAGGCTGGGGCCGATGGTGCGCTCTTCGATGATGGTCATGGGCGCGGCCAGCGAGCCGGCGCGCAGCAGCAGGGCCGTGTCGGCCGCTTCCTGCGTGGTCATCGCGCCCGAGATCTGGAAGCGGTTGCCCAGCTCGCCGCGGATCGACGGCGCCGTCAGCACCTCGCCCTTGCCCTTCTCGAACAGGATGATGGCCATGCGCTTGCCGATGTTCTCGCGCGAGACATCCTTGATGATGCGCGCGCCCTTGGCATCCACGGTCAGGTGCACGGCGGGCTGCTGGTGCTCGTCGAAGCCGGGCTGGGCATCGCTCAGGTTGTCGCCGGTCAGCACCACCTGGCGCTTCACGATCAGCGGCGCGCCGCCGCGCTCGGTGAAGCGCTCGGTGCCGAAGGGCACGGGGGCGCTGCCCACCGCGGCCGCCTGGGCCTCGGTGCTGTCATCCACCATGCGCAGTTCCAGCGTCGCGGTGCGGCCGATGATGTCCTTGGCCTTGGCGGTGTCCTGCACGCCGGGCAGCTGCACCACCACGCGGTCCAGGCCCTGCTGCTGGATCACCGGCTCGGACACGGCCAGCTCGTTCACGCGGTTGTGCAGGGTGGTGATGTTCTGGCGCAGCGCAGCCTCCTGCACCGCCACCATCGCCTTGGGCTTGAGCGCGCCCGAAAGCTGCAGCTCGCTGCCCGCGCCCAGCGGGGTCCACTCCACGTCGGCCAGCTGCTCGCGCAGCAGCACGGCCGCCTTGTCGCGCAGCTCGGCCTCGCGGAAGTTGACGATCACGCTGTTGCCGTCGCGGCTGATGCCGGCGTGGCGGATACCCTTGTCGCGCAAGAGCGTGCGCAGATCACCGGTGAGGGCCTCGGCCTTCTTGGTGAGTGCGGCCTTCATATCCACCTGCATCAGGAAGTGCACGCCGCCGCGCAGGTCCAGGCCCAGGTACATCGGGAAGGCATGCAGGCTCGCCAGCCACTTGGGCGAGCGCGACACCAGGTTCAGCGCCACGATATAGGTGGGCTCGGCCGGGTCGGCGTTGAGCGCCTTGCTGATCGCGTCCTTGGCCTTGATCTGCACATCGGGGTCGGTGAAGCGGGCGCGCACCGAGTTGCCCTCCAGCTGCACGAAGTCCGGCTGGATGCCGGCATCCTTGAGCGCCTGCTCGATGCGGCTGCTCAGCGCGGCGTCCACCTTGACGGTGACCTTGGCGCTGGAGACCTGCACGGCCGGAGCCTCGCCGAACAGATTCGGCAGGGTGTAGACCAATCCGATCAGCAGCGCGACCAGCAGCAGCGCGTACTTCCACAACGGATAACGATTCATGAGGGCATCCTCGGGAGGCCGATGGGCGCACCAGGCTGGTACGCCTCTGAATAAAGCCCGGCACCATGTCTGGCATGGGCCGGGCTGGGAGAATTCAATTCAACAAGAGGCCCGCAAGCGGCGGGCCGGCCGGTCTTACTTGACCGTGCCCTTGGGCAGCACCTGCACCACGGCCGAGCGCTGCACCTGCAGTTCCACGCCGTTGGCCACTTCCAGGCTGACGATGGTCTCGCCCAGCTTGCTGACCTTGCCCAGCAGACCGCCGGAGGTGACGATCTCGTCGCCCTTGGCCAGCGCGTCGATCATGGCCTTGTGCTCCTTCTGACGCTTCATCTGCGGACGAATCATCACGAAGTACAGCACCACGAACATCAGCACCAGGGGCAGCATGCCACCCAGCTGGCTCATCAGGTCGCCACCGGCCGCGGCAGCCGGGGCCGCTTGCGCATATGCATTCGAAATAAACACGTCGATATCCCTTTGGACTAGGTCCGCCCAGACTGATACGGGCGGAAGAACCGCGGATTGTAAGTGAGGCGGCGATTGCCGCACCCGCGATCCAAGCTGGGGTTGACAAGCTCTCTTTCAAGAAATATTCTCCAAATATATTAACTCGCTTTCAAAGGCTGCCTCATGAGCGCTGTCAACCTGCCCCGCTGGACCGGTGTGTTCCCCGCCGTCACCACCAAGTTCACCGCCAACGAAGAGCTCGACATCGCCGAGATGGAGCGCCACTTCGAGTTCCAGATCGCCAACGGCGTGGACGGCCTGGTGACCGGCGGTTCGCTGGGCGAGGCCAGCACCCTGACGTTGGAAGAAAAGCTGGAAGTGGCCGCCACCGCCCTGCGCGTGGCCCGCGGCCGGGTGCCAGTGCTGGCCAATGTGTCCGAGACCAGCACGCGCCAGGCGCTCAAGTATGTGGAGGGCTGCGCCAAGCTGGGCGTGCAGGGCCTGATGCTGATGCCGGCCGTGCTCTACCCGGCCGATACCCGCGAGGCCATGGCCAATGTGCGCACCGTGGCCAATGCCGCCGCCCTGCCCACCATGGTCTACAACAACCCGGTGTCCTACCGCGTCGATCTGAGGCCCGAGGACTTCGCCGAGCTGGCCGACTGCCCCTGGCTGGTGGCGATCAAGGAGTCCACCGACAACATCCGCCGCATCACCGACCTGCGCAATGTGGTGGGCAACCGCTACCAGCTCTTCATCGGCGTGGATGACCTCAGCTTCGAAGGCCTGGTGCTGGGCTGCGACGGCCTGCTGGCCGGCCTGTGCGATGCCTTCCCGGCCGAGACCGTGGCCATGTACAAGCTGATCCGTGCCAAGCGCTACGACGAGGCGCTCAAGCTCTACCAATGGTTCATGCCGCTGCTGCACCTGGATGTCTCCGCCAAGCTGGTGCAGAACATCAAGCTGGCCGAGGCCATGGCCGGCGTGGGCAACGAGCATGTGCGCCGCCCGCGTCTGCCCCTGGTGGGCGCCGAGCGCGAGCGCGTGCAGGCCATCATCCAGCGCGGCCTGGACACCCGCCCGGACCTGCACGCCCTGTTCTGAGCACCAGCTTGCGCGTTTGCCCGCAGCGGGGCCGGGCCCCGCTGCTGCGATGATCGCGGCATGAACGCCAAAGCCGTCCCCAAGAAAGCCCCCGCCGCCAAGGCCCCCAGCAAAGCCGCCAGCAAGGTCGCCACCAGGCCGGCCGTGAAATCCGACGACATGGCCCCCGAAGCCGACAAGCGCCGCTATGCCGACCAGGCCTACGACGCCATCGAATCGATGATCGCCACCCTGGTGTTGAAGCCGGGCGCGCCCATCGTCGAGGCGGACCTGATCGAGCGCACCGGCCTGGGCCGCACGCCCACGCGCGAGGCCTTGATGCGCCTGGTGGCGAACGGCCTGATCGTGCAGCTGCCGCGGCGCGGCCTGCTGGTGAGCGACATCCTGCTGGCCGAGCATCTCGATCTGCTGGAAGCGCGCCGTGCGCTGGAGCGCCTGATCGCCACCAGCTCGGCGCGCCGCGCCACGCCGCCGCAGCGCGAGGCCCTGGTGCAATGCGCGCAGGACATGCTGGACGCCGCCAAGCGCGGCGATCTGGCCGCCTATATGCAGGCCGACCAGGCGCTGGACCGCGTCAACCACGCGGCCTGCCGCAACCCCTTCGCGGTGGCCGCGGTGATCCCGATGGTGATCCAGTGCCGGCGCTTCTGGTACGCCTATCAGCACCAGGGCGACATCGGCGAAGGTGCGCGCTGCCACCTGCTGCTGGCGCGCGCCATCGCGGCCGGCAAGGGCGAGGAGGCCGCGGCCGCCAGCGACGCCCTGCTGGACTATCTGCGCCAGTTCGCGCAGCAAGTGATTGAATGAGTGATTGAGTAGCAAGAGACCATGAGCCCTGCCCTGCCCACCCGCATCATCGATTCCCATACCGGCGGCGAGCCCACGCGCACCGTCGTCTCCGGCGGGCCCGAGCTGGGCCGGGGCAGCATGGCCGAGCGGCTGCAGCGCTTCAAGAACGATCACGACGCCTGGCGCAGCGCCCTCGTCAACGAGCCGCGCGGCTCGGATGTGATGGTGGGTGCGCTGCTGTGCGAGCCGGAGCTGCCCGACAGCGCGGCCGGCGTGATCTTCTTCAACAACGTCGGCTACCTCGGCATGTGCGGCCATGGCAGCATCGGCCTGATCGCCACGCTGGCCTACCTGGGCCGCATCAAGCCCGGCGTGCACAAGATCGAGACCCCGGTGGGCCGCATCAGTGCCGAGTTGCACGCCGACGGCCGCGTCAGCATCGCCAATGTGCCGGCCTATCGCCTGGCCAAGCGCGTGCCGGTCGAGCTGGGCGGGCGGGTCTTCCATGGCGACGTGGCCTGGGGCGGCAACTGGTTCTTCCTGTGCGAGGACCATGGCCTCGAGCTGACCCTGGCGCATGCCGAGCGTCTCACCGAATTTTCCTGGGCCATGCGCCAGGCCCTCACGGCCCAGGGAATCGGCGGCGCCGATGGCGCCGAGATCGACCACATCGAGCTGATCGGCCCCGCCCTGCAGGCTGGCCACCAGGGCCGCAGCTTCGTGCTGTGCCCCGGCAAGGCCTACGACCGCTCGCCCTGCGGCACCGGCACCAGCGCCAAGGTGGCCTGCCTGGCGGCCGACGGCAAGCTGGCACCGGGCGCGCTGTGGCTGCAGGAAAGCGTGATCGGCAGCGTGTTCGAGGCCTCTTATCAAGTTTCCAAGCAGGCCGGCGCTGAGGGTCAGGTCTTGCCGACGATCACCGGCCGTGCCCATGTGAATCTGGACGCGACCCTGGTGTTCCAGCCCGGCGACCCGTTCGCCTGGGGCATCACGCAGCGGTGAGATCGGCAGACGTCCTCATCGTCGGCGGCGGCATCGTCGGCGCCGCCTGCGCACGCGAATACGCGCGCCAGGGCTTGAGCGTGGCGGTGGTCGAGCGCGCCGCGCTGGGCGGCGGCGCCACCGCCGCATCCATGGGCCATCTGCTGGTGGTCGACGCCGAGGATGGCGGCGACGCCAGCGAGTTCCAGCTCTCGCAGCGCTCGCTGCGGCTGTGGCAGGACTGGCTGGATGAATCGCCGGCCCATGCCGAGCTGGCCGAGCATGAGCGCTGCGGCACGCTGTGGATCGCCGCCGACGCCGAGGAGCTCGCCCTGGCCGAGCGCAAGTGCGCCTGGCTCACGGCGCGGGGCCTGCCCGCTGAACTGCTCGACGCCGCCGCGCTGGCGCGCCTGGAGCCCCAGCTGCGACCGGGCCTGGCCGGCGCCCTGCGCGTGGCGGGCGATGCGCGCGTCTACCCGCCCAAGGTAGCGGCCGCCTGGCTGCAGCAGGCCAAGGTGCAGCTGATACGCGGCGAGGTCACGGCCATCGACGGCGCGAGCCTGCGCCTGGCCGACGGCCGCACGCTGTGGGGCGCCATGGTGGTGCTGTGCGCGGGCCTGGCCAGCCAGCGCTTTCTGCCGCCCGGCTGCCTGCTGCCCAAGAAGGGCCAGTTGGCCATCACCCAGCGCGCGCCCGCGGCGGTAAGCCATCAGCTGGTGGAGCTGGGCTATATCAAGAAGGCGCATCTGGCGCACGAGGACACGGTGTCCTTCAATGTGCAGCCGCGCCCCGGCGGCCAGCTGCTGATCGGCTCCTCGCGCCAGGTCGGCCGCAGCGATGCGCCGCTGGACCTGGCGATGCTGCGCCGCATGCTGCAATGCGCGGCCGGCTATCTGCCCGGCCTGCCCGAGCTGAGCCTGTTGCGCTGCTGGAGCGGCATCCGGCCGGCCAGCGCCGATGGTCAGCCGCTCATCGGCGCGCACCCCGAGCTGGCGCGCGTGTGGCTGGCCACCGGGCACGAGGGTCTGGGCATCACCACCTCGCTGGCCAGCGCCGAGTTGCTGGCCGATCTGAGCCTGGGCCGCGCGCCAGCGCTGAGCCCGGCACCCTATGCCCCGGCAAGGTTCGTCGCATGAAGATCATCATCAACGGTATCGAGGCCGAGGTGCCCGCGGGTGTGACGGTGGCCGCCGCGCTGGCGCATGCCGGCCATGGGGCCACGCGCCGCTCGCTCAGCGGCCAGCCGCGCCAGGCTTTTTGCGGCATGGGCGTCTGCCAGGAATGCCGCGTGCGCATCGATGGCCAGCCCGAGCGCCTCGCCTGCATGAGCCTGGCGGTCGAGGGCATGCTGGTGGAGACCCTGGCATGACCAAGCATCTGCAGGCCGATGCCATCGTGGTGGGCGCCGGGCCGGCCGGCATCGCGGCCGTGAGCCACCTGCTGCCGGCCGGGCGCAGCGTGATCTGGGTCGACAACCAGCCGCGCCCGGGCGGCCAGATCTGGCGCGGTGCTGCCCTGCCCCAGGTCGATACGCTGCGCCAGCACCCCCGGCTCAGCATGCTGCCCGGCCATGCGGTGGTGGCGGCCGAGAGCCCGCACGAGCTGCTGCTGCACGACGCGGCCGGCCAGCAAACGCTGCGCGTGCGCGCACCGCAGCTGCTGCTGGCGCTGGGCGCGCGCGAGCGCATGCTGCCCTTCCCCGGCTGGACCCTGCCCGGCGTGCATGGCGCGGGCGGCCTGCAAGCCCTGGTGAAGGGCGGTTGGCCGATCGCCGGCCGGCGCGTGCTGCTGGCCGGTTCGGGCCCGCTGCTGCTGGCCAGCGCCGCCAGCCTGCGCGCCGCCGGCGCCCGGCTGCTGGGCATCTACGAGCAGGCGCCGCGCGGCGCGCTGGCCCGCTTTGCCGCCGGTCTGCCGCTGGGCAAGATGGCGCAGGCCCTGGGCCTGGGCTGGCGCTTGCGCGGCCTGCCCTACGCCCCGGGCTGCTGGCCGCTGCGCGCGCTGGGCGAGAACAAGCTCGAGGCCGTGCTGCTGACGGATGGCCAGCGCGAATGGGCCGAGCCCTGCGACGCGCTGGGTGTGGGCTTCGGCCTCCTGCCCAATACCGAGCTGGCCGAGCTGCTGGGCTGCGCCCTGCAGGATGGCGCCATCGCCGTGGGCGCAAAGCTGCAGACCTCGCTGCCGGGGGTGTTCGCCGCCGGCGAATGCACCGGCATCGGCGGCGTGGACAAGGCCAGCCTGGAGGGCGCCATGGCGGCCGCGGCGATGCTGGGCCAGGGGCTCAAGCCCTATGCGCGTCGGCATGCCGGCCAGCTCGCCTTTGCGCGACGGCTCGCCAGCGGCTTCGCGCTGCGCCCCGAGCTGCTGCAGCTGGCCGATGCCAAGACCCTGATCTGCCGCTGCGAGGATGTCAGCCTGGGCGCTCTCAAGGCCTGGCCGCAATGGCGCGACGCCAAGCTGCAGACGCGCTGCGGCATGGGCGCCTGCCAGGGCCGCATCTGCGGGCCCATCACGCAGACCCTGCTGGGCTGGCCCGAGGCCAGTGGCGGGCGGGGCACGCGCGCGCCGCTGCAACCCGTGCCGCTGCGCTGCCTGATGGATGACTGACCGGGACGACTGAAGCCACGGTGCCATCTGTCATGGCCCACCGCGCCGGGCGGGCCATGGCTCCTTCGGGCGATGTGAGCGGGCACCGCATTGCCGAGACTGCATGCACCGACGCCAAGGTGGCGTCAGCCTCAAGGAGTCCCCATGCACAAGCCCGCCCGTTTCGACATGTACGCCACGATCCACCGTGCGCTGCGCCACTTCATGACCGACACGCTGACGCAGATCGGCCGACTGGATGCGGGCGACAGCGAGGCCAGCCGCGCCGCGCTGGATCAGCTCGACACCCTGCTCTACCTCTGCCGCCAGCACCTGGAGCACGAGAACCGCTTCGTGCACCCCGCCATCGAGGCGCGCAGCCCGGGCGGCTCGCAGCGCATTGCCGGCGAGCATGAGGACCATCTGGAAGCCATCGCCGCGCTGGAGGCCGAGGCCCTGGCGGTGCGTCAGGCCCCCAGCCCAACGGCCGATCTGCGCCTGTACCGCCACCTGGCCCTGTTCGTGGCCGACAACTTCGAGCACATGCAGATCGAGGAGACGCGCCACAACGAGCTGCTGTGGCAGGGCTATGACGACGCCGAGCTGGTGCAGATCCACGAGCAGATCCTGGCCTCGCTGGACCCGGCCGAACGCGGCCTCGTGCTGCGCTGGATGACGCCGGCCTTGCCGCGCAGCGAGCGCGCGGCCCTCTATGCCGAGCTGCGCAAGCAGATGCCGGGCGAGGTGTTCAGCGCGGTGCTGGAAGGCGCCAAGCCCTGGCTGGGCGCGCAGGACTGGGCCGCGCTGGTGGCCGATCTGGACCAGCGCGAAGCGCTGCTCGCCTGATCAGCCCTGCTCAACCCTGCTTCTTGGCCGCGCCCAGATAGGTCTCGATGACGCGCGGGTCGTTGGCCAGCTCGCTGGCCGGCCCCTCGAGGCCGATCTCGCCGGTCTCCAGCACATAGGCGTAATCGGCCACCTCGAGCGCGGCGCGGGCGTTCTGCTCGATCAGCAGGATGCTCACGCCAGTGTCGCGCAGGCGCGCGACGATGCGGAAGATTTCCTTCACGATCAGCGGCGCCAGGCCCAGACTGGGTTCGTCCAGCATCAGCACCTTGGGCCTGGCCATCAGGGCGCGGCCCACCGCCAGCATCTGGCGCTCGCCGCCGGACAGCGTGCCCGAGAGCTGCTCGCGACGCTCCTTCAGACGCGGGAACAGGGCGTAGACCTTCTCCAGCTCCTCGCGCCAGTCGCGCTGGCCCAGGCGCATCGGACGGTAGCCGCCGAGCACCAGGTTGTCCTCCACGCTCATGGTGGTGAAGAGCTCGCGCTTCTCGGGCACCAGGGCCAGGCCGCGCATGACGCGCTCTTCCAGGCTCAGGGCGCTGATGTCCTGGCCATCCAGCAAGACCTGACCCCGGGCGGGCAGCACGCCCATCAGCGCGTTCAGCGTGGTGCTCTTGCCGGCGCCGTTGGGGCCGATCACCGTCACCACGCTGCCCTCGGGCAGCAGCAGGTTCAGGCCCGTCAAGACCTCGGCGCGGCCGTAGCCGGCATGCAGGTCGCGTACTGTCAGCAGTTCGTTTGCCATGGTGTTGTCAGTGCTCGGTTCCCAGGTAGGCGGCGCGCACCTCGGGGCTGGCCTGCACCTCCTCGGGGGTGCCCTCGATCAGCTTGGTGCCGAACTCCATCACCACGATGCGGTCGGTCAGTCCCATCACGAATTCCATGTCGTGCTCCACCAGCAGAATGCTCAGGCCCTCGGCCTTGAGCTGGCGCAGCACCTCGGCCAGGGCCTGCTTCTCCTTGTGGCGCAGGCCGGCCGCGGGTTCGTCCAGCAGCAGCAGGGCGGGGTCGGTGCAGAGCGCGCGCGCGATCTCCATCAGGCGCTGCGGGCCCAGGGCCAGATTGCCGGCCAGCTCGTGCATCTGGCCTTGCATGCCGATGCGCTGGAGCTGCTTCTCGGCCTCGGCGAACAGGCAGCGCTCCTCGGCGCGGTCGAGCCGCAGCATGGCGCGCAGGGTGCCGCTGCTGCTGCGCAGATAGCCGCCCAGCGCGACGTTCTCCAGCACCGTCATGTCGGCAATCATCTTCACATGCTGGAAGGTGCGCGACATGCCGCGCTCGGCAATGCGGCGCGAGTTCAAACCGCCCACCGGAAGACCGCGGAAGTTGACCTTGCCGCTGGTCAGGCTCAGCACGCCGGAGACCAGGTTGAAGGTGGTGGACTTGCCGGCACCGTTGGGGCCGATCAGGCCGATGATCTCGCCGGCGCGGATCTTGAAGCTGACGTCGTTGACCGCGACCAGGCCACCGAACTGTTTGCGCACCTTGTCCACCTCGAGCAGCAGTTCGCCGGGCTCGGGCTTGTCGCGCGCCGGCAGGGGCGCGGCGCCAGCCCAGTCGTGCGCGCGGCGGCGCGCCGGCAGCCAGCGCGCCGTCAGGCCTTGGGAAAAGGGCCACAAGCCCTTGGGCGCGTACTTGAGCATCAGCACCAGCAGCACGCCCAGCACGATGACCTCGAAGTTGCCATTGCTGCCCAACAGTCGCGGCAGCAATTCCTTCAGCTGGTCTTCCAGGATCTTCAGCACCCCGGAGCCGACGAAGGCGCCCCAGACCGTGCCGACACCGCCCACCACCGCCATGAAAAGGTACTCGATGCCCATCTTCAGCGCGAAGGGGCTGGGATTCACGGTGCGCTGGAAATGCGCGAACAGCCAGCCCGAGACCGAGGCCAGCATGGCCGCGATGACGAAGATCACGACCTTGTAGCGGAAGGTGGAAACGCCCATGGCCTCGGCCATCACGGTGCCGCCGTTGAGGGCGCGGATGGCGCGGCCGGGCCGCGAGTCGAGCAGGTTCTTCACGCCCCAGGCGCCCGCCAGCGCAAAGATCCACACCAGGTAGTAGAGCGCGCGGCCATCCTGCAGGCTGAGGCCGAACAGGTTCAGGGCCGGCAGGCCCAGGATGCCGTCGTACTTGCCGAGGAACTCGGTGTTGGCGATCAGGTAGTTGAGGCTCAGCGCCCAGGCGATGGTGGCCAGCGGCAGGTAATGGCCCGACATGCGCAGCGTCAGCCAGGCCAGCAGCAGCGCGATCAGCACCGTGCAGGCGAGGCCGGCGAACAGGGCCAGCCAGGGCGAGATGCCATAACGCGTGGACAGCAGGGCCGTGGTGTAGGCCCCCACGCCCACGAAGGCGGCCTGCCCGAAGGAGGTGAGCCCGCCCACGCCGGTGAGCAGCACCAGGCCCAGGGCCACGAGGGCGAACATGCCGATGTAGTTGAGCTGGGTGATCCAAAACTCGGGCACCGGCAGCACCGGCAGCATGAACAGCACCAGCAGGCCCAGTGCGGGAAGAAGTTTGCGCGATTGCATGGCGATCAATGCTCTTCGGTATGCGGGTCGCGCAGGCTGCGCCAGAGCAGCACCGGCAGGATGGAGGTGAAGACGATCACTTCCTTGAAGGCGCTGGCCCAGAAGGAGCTGAAGGATTCCAGCAGGCCCACCAGCACCGCACCCAGCGCGGCGCCGGGATAGCTGGAGAGGCCTGCGAACACGGCGGCGACGAAGCCCTTCAGGCCGATCAGGAAGCCGCTGTCGTAGAAGATCGTCGTGGTGGGGCTGATCAGCAGCCCGGAGAGCGCACCGATGAAGGCCGCCATGGTGAAGGACAGCCGCCCCGCCGCGGTGCTGGAGATGCCCATCAGGCGCGCTCCCAATCGGTTCACCGCGGTGGCGCGCAGCGCCTTGCCATAGAGGCTGCGCTCGAAGAACAGCCACAGCATCAGGATCAGCGCGATCGAGGCCAGGATGATGATGAGGGTCTGGCCCGAGAGCATCAGCGGGCCGGCGTTGAAGCTGGCATCCCAGAAGCTCGGATTGCGCGAACCCTCGGCACCGAAGAACACCAGGCCCAGGCCGGTGAGCGCAAAGTGCACGCCCACCGAGACGATCAGCAACACCAGCACCGAGGCATCCGCCAGCGACTGGTAGGCCAGGCGGTAGACCAGGCCGCCCATGGGCGTGACGATGGCCAGGGTCAGCAGCGCCTGCAACACCAGGGGCAGTTTTTGCGGCGCTGCCCAGAGCGCCAGCAGGCCGATCAACAGCGCCGGCGCGGCCGACTTGAGCGCCACTGCCGCGGCACGCGGCAGGGCCTGCCCGGCACGCCAGCCGGCTGCCAGATCCATCAGCGCAACCAGGGCGCCCATCGCGATCAGGAAATGCACGGTCAGCGGGGTCTGGCCCAGTTGCAGACCCGCCATGGTGAGCGCCCCGAAGGCGACGAATTCGCCCTGCGGAATGAAGATCACGCGGGTGACCGCGAACACCAGCACGGTAGCCAGCGCCAGCAAGGCGTAAATGGCCCCGTTGGTCACGCCATCCAGCATCAGGATGCTTGCTATCGAGAAGTCCATGAGCCCACTCTAAACAAAATGCCTCCAAGCACCCCTGGTACAGGGCCGCATTGACAAAGCGCAAATTTCCCAGCCGACCGGTCGGTCGAAATTGATTTGGGGTAAACGCCGGCAGACTACCCCAGGGCGGGGCCCGGTTCTGACGCGAGGCTGACGGCCGGCAAATGTCGCCCGGCCGGCCTATGTCCGACTGACTCGCTCAGGCTTGTGGCGCGAGTCACACGACTAGACTGTGCCGATGCCCGACAAGACCCCCTCCCTTCAGATCGATGGCGCACTGGCGCGCATCACCCTCAGACGCAGCCATGTGGCCAACCGCCTCGAACTGCTGGACCTGCAGACCCTCGGCGCGCAGCTGCGCGAGGTGAATGCAAACGCCGCCGTGCGCGTGCTGCTGCTGCAGGCCGAGGGCAAGCATTTCTGCAGCGGCTTCAATATCGACGCTATGGAAGCAGTTCCAGGCGTGGATGCCGGGGCTTTGTTCGAGGCCCTCACCAACGCCTGGGAGAACGCCCGGCCGGTGACGGTGGCGGCAATCCAAGGCGGGGTCTACGGCGGCGCCACCGACCTGGCCCTGGCCTGCGACTTCCGCCTGGGCGTGCCCAGCTGCGAGATGTTCGTGCCGGCCGCGCGCCTGGGCCTGCACTTCTACCGCGGCGGCTTGGAGCGTTACGTGAATCGCCTCGGCGTGGGCGTGGCCAAGCGCGTGCTGCTGGCCTGCGAAACCCTGGATGCCCGGGCCATGAGGGACTGCGGTTTTCTGGACCAGCTCTTGCCCGACCGCAGCGCCCTGCAGGCCGCGACCGAGGAACTTTGCACGCGCCTGGCCGGCTATGCGCCACTGGCCCTGGCGGCCATGAAGCTGCACTTGAACGCGATCGCCAGCGGCCGGCTGGACGTCGACCAACTGCGCTCCGACATCGCCGTTTCCAACGCCTCGCAGGACCTTGCCGAGGGCGTGCGCGCCTGGCAGGAAAAACGCGCACCACAGTTCCGTGGGTTTTGACCAACCGGATTGCCCCCAATCATGGGGAGCCGGCAATGGTGGAAAATAGAGGTTTGGACGTGTGCGTGGCCCAGATAGAGGAAAATCGGGGCTGACGCCAACCGTCTGGCATCAATACTCTCACTCTACTCAGGACCAGCGTGGCCAAGGACAGTACCAAAACCACCATCGAAGCCGATGGTTTGCGCTACCGATCAAAAGCACCCGGCTCGCCCTTTGCGGCGACCTCTTCCTTCGGCGCGGCCACCATGTCGTGCTTCCTCTGCGGCAAGCACCGCCCGCGCGCGATGCTCAAGTCCAAGAAGCTGCTGGGCAAGTCGCAGCCCGTCTGCGCCCCGTCTTGCAAGGAACTGGAAGAGCAGCTGAGCAAGAAGCCCTGAGGAGCTGGAGCCCCCTCAGCTCTGCCTGAAGCAGCGCCCGCAAACCGCACGGTAGCGGGCGTTGCCGCCGATCTCCACCTGCGCGCCTTCGGTGATCTTGCGGTTGTTGGCATCCACCCGCATATTCATCGTCGCCTTGCGACCGCAGTCGCAAATCGTCTTCATCTCATCCATCTCGTCCGCCAGGGCCAGCAACGTGGCCGATCCGGGGAACAGCTCGCCCTGGAAATCGGTGCGCAGCCCATAGCAGATGGCCGGCAGATTGCGCAGATGCGCGATCTCGTGCAAGGCCCAGACCTGGGCCTTGGTGAGGAACTGCGCCTCGTCCACCAGGATGCAGGCAATGCCCGGCTGCTCGCCCAGCAGAGCCTGGAAATCCGTCGTCGCATCGAACACCTCCGCATGGCGCTGTGGCCCCAGGCGTGAGGTAACCACGCCATGCCCATAGCGATCGTCGACCTGGGCCGTGAAGATGCGCACGCTGTGGCCACGCTCCTCGTAGTTGTGCGCCACCTGTAGCAAGGCGGTGGACTTGCCGGCATTCATGGCGGCATAGCGGAAAAACAGTTTGGCCATCTTGGATTCGGTGCGTGGAATGAGTGCGCCGGTTCAGCCGGCCTTCTTGCGCGCCGCGCCCGCCGGGCGCTGCACAAAGGCCTGGCGCGCCTGCAGTTGCTGCTCGAACTGGCGCGCGATATTGCCGCAGACCAGATCGCAGAGCGCATAGACCGAGGGGTCCGCGATGCGATAGAAGACGCTGGTGCCGCGCCCCTCGCGGCTGACGAAGCCCTGCTTGGTAAGCAGGTTCAGGTGGCGCGACACGTTCGCGGCCGTGCACTCGCAGGCCGTCGCCAGGTCACCCACATTGCGTTCGCCGCCGCGCAGCAGGTTGAGGATGCGCAAGCGCGTGGGCTCGGACAGCACCTGAAAGTAGCTGGCCACCTGGTCCAGTGCCTCGGGGGGCAGGTCTTGCATGGAACGCTTGCTCGGCTCGTGGATAAAGGCGCCATGATGCCTCAGTCCGCGCTCGGCGATGGCAGGCGTCCGCCCCTGGCCCGCAACATGCTTGTGGTTTATCGCATGACCCCCGGGCAAGCGAGATGGCGCTGTCACAAGCGGAGCGCCTAATATGAGCCGAGAGGGAAGCAAGCGACCATCAACCGAGGCCGGCCGCACACAAGGCGGAACGGGCTCGAACCAGACAGCCACCACAATGAGCAAAGACACCTACACCAGCGTCAGCGAAGACGGCCTGCGCTATGAGTCGAAGTTGGGGGGATCACCGTTTCTGGGCAGCGGCCACACCCGCTCCTGCTTCAAGTGCGGCAAGCACCGCCCACCCACCAGCCTGCAGTCCAAGCGCATCCTGGGCCGCACCGAGGTGGTCTGCAAACCCGGTTGCGCCACGGGTAAATAGCGCGCATCTACGACGACGCGGCCACTGTCGCGGCCCAGCTCAATGGGGTGAGATTTGCCAGGGCTGGCGCGGCATGGGCACAATGCCGCCTTTCCTGCTCACAAAGCCGCCAGCCGGCGCCATCCATGTCGTCTCCCAATCCGCAGCCCGCCGCGCCGGTCGATCAGAGCCCGGCCGCCTGCGCCGCCCAGCTCAAGCAACTGTTCCCTGCCTTGTTCAGCGGCGGCGCCAAGCCGCTGAAGCTGCGCATCCAAGCCGACATCCAGGAGCGGGCGCCCGGCGTCTTCACCAAGCAGATGCTGTCGGCCTTTTTGCGCCGCTATACCGGTGGCACCGGCTACCTGATCGCGCTCAGCAAGGCCCAGCATCGTTTTGACCTCGATGGCCAGCCGGCCGGTGAGCTGAGCCAGGAACACCGCGATGCGGCCGTGCAGGAGCTGGCGCGCCGCCGCAATCTGACCGAGACACGCCGCGCCGAGGAAGAACAGCAGCAGCGCCAGCGCGCCCAGCTCCTGCACGATTTCTCGCGCACCACGCTGACGCCGGCCAACTTCTGTGCCCTCAAGGGCATAGCCCTGGAGGCGCTGGAACCCCTGCTGGAGCAGGCGCGTGAGGAAGAGCAGGCTCGCCGCGCGGCCCCGCCACCGGCGCGCCGGCCGGACCCGCGTGGCCAGCGCCCGGGCGGCCCCTCGGGCCGTGATGATCGCCATGGCCGGCCGGCACCGCGCCGGGCCGATCAGCGCCCGCCCAAGGCCAAGCCCGAGGCGCAGTAACTCAGCGCTGGGTCCAGATCACCCCGGCCACGATCAGCACCATGCCGATCACCGACACCGGGCCGGGGAACTCCGCAAACAAGGGCATGGCCATCAGGGCCGCCAGCACGGGGGCCAGCGCGCCACCCGTGGCCGCTCGCTGAGCGCCCAGGCGCGCGATCGCGTAGGAATAGCACAGGGTGGACGCCAGCCCCACGCCGAGGCCCTGGATGGCACCGTGCAGCAGCATGTCGTGTCCCGACATGCTCAGCAGGCCCAGCGGCGGATGCAGCAGCAACCAGGGTGCCAGCAGCAGCAGCGACACGCAGGAGATCAGCGCAGCCGCTTCGACGGGCGCCAGCTGAGCGCGGCGCAGCACCAGCGTGTAGTTGGCCCACATCAGACTGCCCAGCAGAAACAGGGCATAGCCCTGGGCGAGATCACCTTGGCCGTGATTGAAGGCCAGCAAGCAGGCCACGCCCGCGGCAATCATGGCCAGCGGCGCTGGCTTGGACAACGCGGCCCGACCAACGCGCAGGGCGTTGAGCAGCGCCACGAACAGAGGAATGGTGCCGGGGATCAGGGTGCTGCCGTCCAGCACCGGCGCATGCTTCATGCCCCAGCCGGCGATCAAGAAGTAGGGCAGCCCGGCGCCGGCCACGATGCTCAGCCAGGCCGACCACGGCAGAGCGGCAAAGCGGCGCCAGCGCATCCACAGCACCGGCGCGAACACCAGGCCGGCTGGCAGGAAACGCACCAACGCCAGTTCGGCCGGCGCCAGCTGCGCGCGCGCACCGGCGCGCAGCGAGACAAAGAAGCCGGCCCAGATCAACACCGTGATGCCCAGGGCGATCCAGCCCGCGGTATCGCGGCGCTCGCGACCAAAGCTGGCACTCATGCCGGCGGTGGCGGGGATGGGGCGGGGAATTATCTGCATGTGCGCCTAGGGTTACTACCAGCACGCATTTTCGCGAGCAAGCTCGAGCCGAATCGACCAGCTTTCCCACATTACCGCTTCGTTTGCGCGCGAATTCACCAATGACTGCGAGAATCAGGCGTTTTTCGTCCAAGGAGCCCCGCTGTGGATCGCATCGATGTGCAAATGCTCGAGTTGTTGCAGGCCGAAGGCCGGCTCAGCATCGCCGAGTTGGCCGAGCGCGTGGCGCTCTCGCCCACGCCCTGCGCGCGGCGCCTCAAGCGCCTGGAGGAAGGCGGCTACATCGCCGGCTACCGCGCTGTGCTGGACCGCCAGCGTCTGCAGCTCGCCACCACCGTGTTCGTGAACGTGCGCCTGATGCACCATCGCGAGGACGCGGTGCGCCTGTTCGAGGCCGCCATGCAGGCGATGAGCGAGGTGGTGGCCTGCCATGTGGTGTCGGGTGCACATGACTATCTGCTTGAGGTCGTGGTACGCGACCTACCCGACTACGAACAGAGCGTACGCAAGCTGCAAGCCCATCCCATGGTGCAGGACATCACCAGCAACTTCGCCATCCGCAGCGTCAAGAGCGGCGCACCGCTGCCGCTCAAATCGCTGTGAGTCGCGCCCTCTGCCCGCGCTGCGAGCGCCCGCTGCGCGTCTGCCTGTGCGAACTGGTGCAGCCGGTGTCGAATCAGGTGCGGGTGCTGATCCTGCAGCACCCCTCGGAGCAGCGGCAGGCCAAGGGCACCGCGCGCCTGCTGTCGTTGTCCTTGCAGCATTGCGAGCTGCGCGTGGGCGAGCAGTTCGCGCCCGATCCAGATACAGACGGGCGCTACAGCCTGCTGCTGTACCCGAGCAGCCCCACCGACCCCATATTGCCCGCCACCCCAGCAGCGGACTTCGCGCGGCTGAACCAGCTGGCTCAACTGCAGCTGATCGTGCTGGACGGCACCTGGCGCAAGAGCCGCAGGCTGCTCTATCAAAACCCCTGGTTGCAGGCCTTGCCACGGCTGTCGCTACAGAGCCTACCAGCACCGGCCTACCGCATCCGGCGCGCACATGCCGAGCATCAGCTCTCCACGCTGGAGGCCGTGGCCTGTGCCCTGCAGCAACTCGAGGGCAGGCCGGCGCACTGGCAGCCGCTTTGGCAGAGCTTTGAGACCTTCATCGCGCGCGAACTGGAACGGCAGCCCCAATGAGCGCTACAGTCCGCGATCGAAAAATGCTTGGCAACCGAACCACATGCGCGCATTGATCAGCCCCCGCAGCACCGACGTGCGTGCCTGGGTCACGCCCGAGGACCTGAACGTGGCGCCCGAGTTGCTCGGCAAGCCGCTGGCCACGCCGGCCAAGCGGGCGATGGCGATGCTCATCGACCTGCTGCTGATCTCGCTGACATCCAATCTTGGCAATATCTGGTGGCTATGTGCCACCGGCGTCGGTGGCTTGCTTTGGCTGCGCCGCAAGCCCGAGAAGCCACGCCGGATCGGCTGGGCTATCGTCGCCGTGATGCTGGCGCTGGGAGCGCAGCAGACTTGGCAAGACCTGACCCGTGAACCGCGCGCCGCCCAGCCGCATGCGGCTGCGGAGTCGGCGAGCACGGGTGACGAAGCAGACAGCAAGGACCGGCGCATCGCCGAACTGGAAGCCAAGCTCGCCAAGGAACGCGCCAAGCAGCCGCTGGACTTGCGCGGCCAGATCAAGCATTGGATCGATGAAATCGGGCTCAGCTACGGCTGGGCCTTGCTGTACTTCACATTGCTGCCGGTGGCCTGGCCCGGCCAGACGGCTGGCAAGCGCCTGCTCGGATTGCGCGTGGTCGAGTTGACCGGCAAACCACTAACCCTGATGACCTGCTTCAAGCGCTACGGCGGCTACGCCGCCGGCATGGCCACCGGCTTCATGGGTTTTGTGCAGATCTTCTGGGACAGCAACTGCCAGACCATCGAAGACAAGACGGCCCACACCGTGGTGATCGATCTGCGCAATCCCGCGCGCCTGGCGGTGCATGAGCCCGCCAAGGATGAGGTCACGAGCGCCTGAAACGAAAAAGCCGCTAGGAGCTAGCGGCTTTTGACTTGGTTGCGGGGGCAGGATTTGAACCTACGACCTTTGGGTTATGAGCCCAACGAGCTACCAGACTGCTCCACCCCGCGACTGATCTGAACAAAAAAGCCGCCCGACTGGTGAGCGGCTCTTGCTGAACCGAAGTTCTTGTATTTGGTTGCGGGGGCAGGATTTGAACCTACGACCTTTGGGTTATGAGCCCAACGAGCTACCAGACTGCTCCACCCCGCGACTGAAGCTAGCAGTATAGCGCACTATTGCGAGTTCTGTCAGATGCCGGCAGCCTCAAGCGAAGAAAGAAAGCGCGGCGCGTCCTGGAAGCCAATCACGCGCACGCCCTGCAGTTCCTCGCCGGCCGGGCTGAAGAAGATGGTGCCCGGCGGGCCGAAGAGCTTGAAGCGCTTGAGCAGTTCGCGATCCGCCGCCGAATTGGCGGTGACATCGGCCTTCAAGAGCACCGCCTTGGCCAGGCGTTGCTGCACCGCCGGTTCGCTGAAGGTGAAGCGCTCCATCTCCTTGCAGGACTTGCACCAGTCGGCATAGAAATCCAGCATCACCGGCTTGCCGGCGGTCTTGAGGATCTGGTCCAGCTCGACCACGTCGCGAACAAGCTTGAACGGCAACTCGGCCGATGCGCCCGCGGCAAGCGGGCCCGCGCCGCTCTTGAGCGGCGACGCCTGCGCCAGGCTCACGCCACTCAGCGGCTTGAACGGATCGGTGCCTCCCGCGGCGGCCCCCACCCATTGCAGCAGGCCAAAGGCCAGCGCCGCGAACGCGAGAGTCTTGCGCAGCCAAGCACGCGGACCGGCACTGACATGCCAGGGCTTGAACAGGCCCAGGGCCAGCGAGCTGCCGACCAGCAAGGCACCTACCAGGGCCTGGTGAAGCGCATCAGGCAGGATGGGCTGCACGGTCCAGAGCGCCACCGCCAACAGCAACATGCCGAAGAAATGCTTCACGCCGTCCATCCAGGGGCCCGCGCGCGGCAGCAAGGTGCCCGCCGACAGCCCCAGCAGCAGCAGCGGCACGCTCATGCCGTTGGCCATCGCGTAGAGGGCCGAACCACCCAGCACCACGTCCTGACTCTTGCTGAGGTAGAGCAAGGCGCTGGCCAGCACGCCCGTGACACAAGGGCTCACCAGAATCGCCGACACCGCCCCCATCAGGAACACCGCCACGAAGCGGCCGCCCTCGAGCTTTTGCGTGGTGTCGTTGAGCTTGTTGGCAAAACGGCTGGGCAGTTGCAGCTCGTAGGCGCCGAACATCGACAGCGCGAACAGCACCAGCGCTAGGCCGAAGACGATCAGCACCGGCGTGGACTGGAAATAGGCCGCCAAGCCCTCCCCTGCCAAGCCTGCCGCGATGCCCAGGGCGGTATAGACCAAGGCCATGCCTTGGGAGTACGCCAGCGCCAGTGCGAAACCACGGCCGCGCGAGACCTTGCCGCCGCCGCCCACGATGATCGATGCGAGGATGGGCACCATGGGCAATACGCAGGGCGTCAGCGACAGGCCGACGCCGCCAATGAAGAACAGGCCCACCACAAGCCAGAAACGGCCGGACTGCAGCACCTCGTCGAGGCGGCTGGCTGGCTTGTCACCCGAACCGGCCAGCGTCGACTTGGCCCCCGTGCCCACGGCAGGCGACAGCCCGCCGCTGTCGTTAGCAGCCCCAAAGCTGCCAAAGCCTTCGGCGGCAGGCAGCAGACTCGCCGAGCCATCACCACCGAACTGCTTGAGCTTCAACACGACGGGGCGTGTCATGGGGGGATAGCACAGGCCCTTGTCGGCGCAGCCCTGGCCGGTCACGCGCAGCTCAAGACTTGGTGCGCCCTGCTCGATCGCCACGCGCACCTTGAGGCCATCGCGATAGACCTCCACTTCCTTCTGGAAGGTCTCGTCGTACTTCTTCTTGCCATCGGGAATGCTCACGGCGCCCAACTGCCCGACGCCCTGCAGTTCGAACTTGAACTGGTCGCGGTACATGTAATACCCGGGCGCAATGACGAAGCTGACTTCGGCACTGCGTTCATCCAGTGTGCGCACGGCCAGCTTGAAGGCTTGTTCGGGCTCGAGGAAATCATCGGCATGCGCGGCAATAACGGATGCCAGGCCGAGCAGCACGAAGAAAAATAGGCGACGCAGGATGGACATGAAGATCAGCAGGATGTGAGCTCGAACACGGGCCTACGGCATGCCCGCTCGAGCGAAGCGCGCAGCTTAGCGCCATTCAAGCGCGGCTGCCTTAGGTCTTACGGCAGACCTTGCTGCAGACGAAAAAAAGGCCAGCTGGTGCTGGCCTTTCTCGATGCGCGATGCAGAAGAATTTATTCTGCAGCGGCTTCCACGGTGGCTTCGGCCACTTCGGGGCGATCCACCAGCTCGACAAAAGCCATCGGAGCGTTATCGCCGACGCGGAAACCCATCTTCAGGATGCGGGTGTAGCCGCCCGGACGGGTGTTGTAACGCGGGCCCAGCTCGTTGAACAGCTTGGTGACGATCTCGCGGTCGCGCAGGCGGGCAAATGCCAGACGGCGGTTCGCCACGGTAGCCACCTTGGCCAGCGTGATGAGGGGCTCGACGACGCGACGCAGTTCCTTGGCCTTGGGGACCGTGGTCTTGATGGCTTCGTGACGCAGCAGCGACACAGCCATATTGCGCAGCATGGCGGCGCGGTGCTCGCTGGTACGGTTGAGCTTACGGAGTCCGTTACGGTGACGCATGGTGCTGTCCTTTCATTAAATAATCGCCGGCAGCCGTATCAGGTACTGCCGGGTGCACCGGCTGGGGTTGGTCAGCGCCCCAGCCACTTTCAAAACTTCTTATTAACGCTTGTCCAAGCCTTGCGGCGGCCAGTTTTCCAGGCGGGCGCCCAGTGTCAGGCCACGCGAGGCCAGCACTTCCTTGATTTCGTTGAGCGACTTGCGACCCAGATTCGGGGTCTTCAGCAGCTCGGTCTCGGTGCGCTGGATCAGGTCGCCGATGTAGTAGATGTTTTCGGCCTTCAAGCAGTTGGCCGAACGCACCGTCAGCTCGAGCTCGTCGACCGGGCGCAGCAGGATCGGATCGAAGCTGCTGGAACGCTGGGCCGGCTGGTCGAAGGCGTCGACCAGGTCGGTGCCTTGCAGCTGTGCGAACACGGCGAGCTGTTCAACCAGGATCTTGGCCGAAGCACGGATCGCTTCCTCGGGCGAGATGGCGCCGTTGGTTTCGATTTCCATGACCAGCTTGTCCAGGTCGGTACGCTGCTCGACGCGGGCGTTTTCGACGGCGTAGCTGACGCGACGCACGGGCGAGAACGAAGCGTCCAGGACGATACGACCAATGCTCTTGGTCGGCTCGTCGCCGTAACGGCGCATCGTGCCGGGCACATAGCCGCGACCCTTCTCGACCTTGATCTGCATATCCAGCTTGCCGCCTTGCGACAGATGGGCGATCACGTGGTCCGGATTGATGATCTCGACGTCGTGCGGAGTCTGGATGTCGGCAGCCGTCACCGGGCCTTCACCTTCCTTGCGCAGGACCAGGGTCACTTCCTCACGGTTGTGCAGACGGAACACCACACCCTTGAGGTTGAGCATGATGTGAACGACATCTTCTTGCACGCCATCGATGGCCGAGTACTCGTGGAGTACCCCAGCGATCGTGACTTCCGTCGGCGCATAACCCACCATCGAGGACAGCAGCACACGGCGCAGGGCATTGCCCAGGGTGTGGCCATAGCCGCGTTCGAACGGCTCCAGGGTGACCTTGGCGCGGTGACCGCCCAGGGGCTCCACATTGATGGATTTGGGTTTGAGCAGATTGGTTTGCATGAGGTCTTTCTTTCAATACCCTCGGTTCGTTACACCGATAAGGCTGATGGACCAACCGGGTGCAGGCCAGCAATAGCCAGACCCGGACGAGGAACAGCCGAGCAGGCCCCTCAGGAGCCGCTCGGCAGACACGGGTCGATTAGCGCGAGTACAACTCAACGATCAGCGATTCGTTGATTTCGGCACCGAATTCATCACGGTCCGGAGCCTTCTTGAACACGCCTTCCAGCTTGGTGCCGTCCACGGCAACCCAGGCCGGCAGGCCGATCGAATCAGCCAGCTTGAATGCGTCGATGATGCGCAGCTGCTTCTTGGCCTTTTCACGCACGGCGACCACGTCACCAGCCTTGACCAGGTAGGAAGCGATGTTCACGACTTCACCGTTCACGGTGATGCCCTTGTGCGAGACCAGCTGACGTGCTTCAGCGCGCGTCGAGCCGAAGCCCATGCGATAGACGACGTTGTCCAGGCGCGATTCCAGCAGGGTCAGCAGGTTCACGCCGGTCGAGCCCTTGCGGCGCTCGGCCTCGGCGAAGTAGCGGCGGAACTGACGCTCCAGCACGCCATACATGCGCTTGACCTTCTGCTTTTCACGCAGTTGCAGACCGAAGTCCGAGGTGCGCTGGCCGGAAGTGCGACCATGTTGACCAGGCTTGGAATCAAACTTGGCCTTGTCGCTGATGGCGCGGCGGGCGCTCTTCAGGAACAGGTCGGTGCCTTCACGGCGGGAAAGTTTGGCCTTGGGGCCGAGGTAACGTGCCACTTTGCGTGTCCTTGTTCAATCTGACGCAGGTCTGCCGCAGGAAGCAGCTGAACTTGCGCGAGTCCGGCCAGTGTTTTTCTAGGCTCGAACGGTGGTCTTAGGAGGCTTGCGAGACATCCGGGGGATGCGTCATGGGCCTCAGCAAAACAGCCGGCGCGGCACTTGCGTGCCCGCCGGCGCGGGGGTCAAAACCGCGATTATCGCACTAAAGACGAAGTCTTAGATACGACGACGCTTCTGCGGACGGCAACCGTTGTGCGGCACCGGCGTCACGTCGGAAATCGAGTTGATGCGGATGCCGAGCGCAGCCAGGGCACGAACCGACGATTCACGGCCAGGGCCGGGGCCCTTGATCTTGACGTCGAGGTTCTTGATGCCTTGTTCTTGAGCAGCGCGGCCCGCCACCTCGGCAGCCACCTGGGCAGCGAAGGGCGTCGACTTGCGCGAACCCTTGAAACCCTGACCACCCGACGAAGCCCAGGACAGGGCGCCGCCTTGACGGTCGGTGATGGTGATGATGGTGTTGTTGAACGAAGCGTGGACGTGCGCAATGCCGTCGGCAACGTTCTTGCGAACCTTCTTGCGAACGCGCTGGGCAGCCGAGTTATTGGGTGCTTTTGCCATGATGAGCTTTCTTCAGTGGGGCCGCGCGTTACTTCTTGCCGGTAGCGGCGGACTTACGCGGACCCTTGCGGGTACGGGCGTTCGTACGCGTACGCTGACCGCGCATCGGCAGGCCACGGCGGTGACGGAAGCCGCGGTAGCAGCCCAGATCCATCAGACGCTTGATGTTGATCGACATCTCACGGCGCAGATCGCCTTCGATGGTCATGCGGCCCACTTCGTCACGGATCTTTTCCAGATCAGCGTCGGTGAGGTCCTTGACCTTCTTGTCGAACGGAATGCCGCAAGTGGTGCAGATCTTCTGTGCGGTCGTACGGCCAATGCCGTAGATCGAAGTCAGACCGATCTCAGTGTGCTTTTGCGGCGGAATGTTGATACCAGCAATACGTGCCATGTGCGTCCTCTAATTCGCTCGTGTCGTGCAGCAATCAGCCTTGGCGCTGCTTGTGGCGCGGATCGGTACAGATCACACGCACCACGCCCTTGCGACGGATGATCTTGCAATTGCGGCACATCTTCTTGACGGATGCCGAAACTTTCATGGTCTGCTCCTTGACCTACTCATTAACGCTCAAACAGCGTGCCCGGGGAAACCTTAGCTCACTTCGCCCGGAACACGATGCGAGCACGACTCAAATCGTACGGTGTCAGTTCTACCGTCACCTTGTCGCCAGGCAGGATGCGTATGTAGTGCATACGCATCTTGCCGGAGATGTGACCGAGAACGACATGACCGTTCTCCAACTTCACTCGAAACGTAGCGTTGGGGAGGTTCTCCAGAATCTCACCCTGCATCTGTATGACGTCGTCTTTCGCCATGCCTACGCTTCTTGCTCTGTTGGTCTAATTCACCTTCAGGTCGGCCTTTCAGCCAGCCTTGAAATTTGCCTTCTTCAGCAGCGACTCGTACTGCTGACTCATCACGTAAGACTGAACCTGGGCCCAGAAGTCCATGGTGACCACGACGATGATCAACAGGGACGTGCCACCAAAGTAGAACGGAACGTTGTACTTCAGCGTCAGGAACTCAGGCAGCAGGCACACACCAGTGATGTAGATGGCGCCAGCCATGGTCAAACGCGACAGGATCTTGTCGATGTGCTTGGCAGTCTGCTCACCGGGACGAATCCCGGGGATGAAGGCGCCGCTCTTCTTCAGGTTGTCTGCGGTCTCACGGCTGTTGAACACCAGCGCCGTGTAGAAGAAGCAGAAGAACACGATCGCAGCAGCGTAGAGCAGCACGTAGATCGGCTGACCCGGACGCAGCATGTCAGCGATGTCCTTCAACCAGCGCATGCTGTCACCCGTGGCAAACCAGCTCACCAGCGTGGTCGGCAACAGGATGATCGACGATGCGAAGATCGGCGGGATCACACCCGACATGTTCAGCTTGAGCGGCAGGTGCGAAGACTGACCACCGTAAACCTTGTTGCCCACCTGGCGCTTGGCGTAGTTCACCAAGATCTTGCGCTGACCGCGCTCGACAAACACCACCAGATAAGTCACGGCCACGATGATGGCAGCCACGATGAGGAAGGACACAGGGCCCATCGCACCGGTGCGCACCAACTCCAGCAAGCCACCAATCGCGCCGGGCAGACCCGCGGCGATACCGCCGAAGATCAGGATCGAGATCCCGTTGCCAAGACCACGCTCAGTGATCTGCTCGCCCAACCACATCAGGAACATCGTGCCGGCCACCAGGCTCGTCACCGCGGTGAGGCGGAAACCAAAACCAGGCGCAATCACCAAGCCAGGCGAGCTTTCCAGCGCGAGCGCAATGCTCAGCGATTGGAAAATGGCCAGACCCAGCGTGCCGTAACGCGTGTACTGCGTGATCTTGCGACGCCCTGCTTCGCCTTCCTTCTTCAGCGACTCCAGCTGCGGCAGCACATACGTCATCAGCTGGATGACGATGGAGGCCGAGATGTAGGGCGTGATGCCCAGCGCGAAGACGGTGAAGCGCGACAGCGCACCGCCCGAGAACATGTTGAACAGGCTCAGGATGCCACCCTCCTGACCCTTGAAGAACTGCTGCAGCTGCGCCGGATCGATACCGGGCACGGGGATATGCGCCCCGAGTCGGTACACCACCAGCGCCAGCAGCAGGAACACAAGCCGGCGACGCAAGTCGCCGAACTTGCCGCTCTTGGCCAGTTGGTTTGCGTTGGTAGCCACTCGCCTGATCCCTTGCCGCCTTAGGCGACCGAGCCGCCAGCGGCTTCGATGGCAGCCTTGGCACCGGCCGTCGCAGCCACGCCCTTGAGCGCGACCTTGCGGCTGATGGCGCCAGACAGGATGACCTTGACGTTCTTGGCCAGCTCGGGCACGAGACCCACAGCCTTGAGCGTCAGCACGTCGATTTCATCACCGGCCAGGCCTTGCAGATCGCTCAGCGTGATTTCGGCATTGAAGGGACGAGCCAGCGACTTGAAGCCACGCTTCGGCAGACGACGCTGCAGAGGCATTTGGCCGCCTTCGAAGCCAACCTTGTGGTAGCCACCGGCGCGCGACTTTTGACCCTTGTGGCCACGGCCGGCAGTCTTGCCCAGACCCGAGCCAATGCCACGGCCCACGCGACGCTTGGCGTGCTTGGCGCCAGCGGCAGGCTTGATGGTATTGAGTTGCATCTTGTTGTCCTTAGTCCGTGACGTGCTTAGAGCACTTGCACGAGGTAGGCGATCTTGTTGATCATGCCGCGAACCGCGGGCGTGTCTTCCAACACGCTGGTGCTGTTCATCTTGCGCAGGCCGAGACCAGCCACGGTGGCGCGATGCGAGGCACGCGTACCGATGGGGCTGCGAACCAGCTTGACCGTCAGAGTTTTCTTGTCAGACATGTGTCTCTCCAGTGCAGCGATCAGCCGACGATGTCTTCGACCGACTTGCCGCGCTTGGCTGCCACTTCGGCGGCCGTGGTGGAGCGCTTGAGGGCGTCCAGGGTGGCGCGAACCATGTTGTACGGGTTGGTCGAACCGTGGCTCTTGGTCACGATGTCGGTCACGCCCATCACTTCGAACACAGCGCGCATCGGGCCGCCAGCGATCACGCCGGTACCGACCTTGGCCGGGATCATCATCACACGTGCAGCACCGTGCTCGCCGTTCACGCTGTGGTGAATAGTGCCGTTGCGCAGGTTGATCTTGACCATATTGCGGCGTGCCGACTCCATGGCCTTCTGCACGGCGACCGGAACTTCCTTCGCCTTGCCCTTGCCCATGCCGATACGGCCGTCGCCGTCACCCACCACCGTCAGTGCCGCGAAAGACAGCGTACGGCCGCCCTTCACCACCTTGGTGACGCGGTTGACCGCAATCATCTTTTCCTTCAGGCCGTCGTCATTGCCTTCAGTCTGCGCACGTGCTTGAAACTTTGCCATTTCGAATTCCTTTATGCGTCAGAACTGCAGGCCGGCTTCGCGAGCAGCTTCGGCCAGAGCCTTGACACGACCGTGGTAGGCAAAGCCCGCGCGGTCGAAAGCCACCTTCTCGATGCCAGCAGCCTTCGCCTTTTCGGCAATACGCTTGCCGATCAGGGTCGCAGCGGCGACGTTGCCACCCTTGCCATCGGCGCCCAGCTGAGCGCGGACTTCCTTCTCGGCAGTCGAGGCGCTGGCCAGCACTTGGGAACCGTCGTCGGAGATGACGCTGGCGTAGATGTGCAGGTTGGAGCGGAACACCGTCAGGCGAGCCACACGTTGCACGGCGATACGTGCACGGGTTTGACGCGAGCGACGGATGCGCTGTTCTTTTTTGGTCAACATGGCGCTGCTCCTTACTTCTTCTTGGTCTCTTTGAGGGAGACCTTCTCGTCGGAATAGCGGATGCCCTTGCCCTTATAAGGCTCGGGAGGACGGATCGCGCGAACTTCAGCAGCGATCTGGCCCACCACTTGGCGGTCCGCACCCTTGATCAGGATTTCGGTCTGGGTCGGGCACTCAACCTTGATGCCAGCCGGCATGTCCTTCACCACGGGGTGAGAGAAACCGATTTGCAGGTTCAGCTTCTGACCTTGAGCCTGGGCACGATAGCCCACGCCGACCAGGTTCAGCTTGCGCTCGAAGCCCTTGCTCACACCGCTGACCATATTGGCCACCAGAGCGCGCATCGTGCCGCTCAGCGCATCGGCATCGGCCGACTCGTTCACCGGAGTGAAGGTCAGCTTGCCAGCGTCGTTCTTCACGCTCACCAGAGCATTGGCCGGACGAACCAGCGTACCCAGGGAGCCCTTCACGCTGATCTGCTCAGCGGTGATCGTCACGTCCACACCTTGCGGGACGGCGACCGGCATTTTTCCTACGCGGGACATTGTCTGTCTCTCCTTGCGCTTAGGCGACGTAGCAGAGCACTTC
The DNA here is from genome assembly GCF_030254645.1 of Paucibacter sediminis. Taxonomy (NCBI): domain Bacteria; kingdom Pseudomonadati; phylum Pseudomonadota; class Betaproteobacteria; order Burkholderiales; family Sphaerotilaceae; genus Roseateles; species Paucibacter sediminis. The sequence continues at coordinate 2,251,629 of NZ_CP116346.1, read as the reverse complement.
GCCGCCGATACCGGCTTGACGTGCCTTGCGGTCAGTCATCACACCCTTCGGCGTGGTGACAATCGCCACACCCAGGCCATTCATGACCTGAGGAATATCGTGGCGGCCCTTGTAGATGCGCAGGCCGGGACGGCTCACGCGCTCGATGCGCTCGATCACCGGACGGCCGGCGTAATACTTCAGCGCGATCTCCAGCTCCGGGCGGGCTGCGTCGCCGCGCACCGCGAAACCGTCGATATAGCCTTCGTCCTTCAGGACCTTGGCGATCGCAACCTTCAGCTTCGAGGAAGGCATCACGACACTGACCTTCTCAACGCTCTGGGCGTTGCGAATGCGGGTCAGCATATCGGCGATAGGATCACTCATGCTCATACGAAATCTCCTAAACCTGCCGATTACCAGCTGGCCTTGACGACACCGGGGATGTCGCCCTTGAAGGCCAGCTCACGAATCTTGTTACGGGCCAGGCCGAACTTGCGGAAGGTACCGCGCGGACGACCGGTCAACTCGCAGCGGTTACGCAGGCGAGTCGGGTATGCATTGCGGGGCAGCTTCTGCAGCTCGAGGCGAGCGGCGTAACGCTCTTCATCCGACTTCTTGGCGTCGTTGATGATGGCCTTCAGGTCCGCGTACTTCTTGGCAAACTTGGCGACGAGTTGTTCGCGCTTCAGTTCACGTTGTTTGATCGAAGTTTTAGCCACAGATCACCTCAGTTCTTGAACGGGAAGCGGAAGGCGCCGAGCAGGGCCTTGGCTTCATCATCCGTCTTGGCAGTCGTCGTGATGCTGATGTTCAGACCACGCAGAGCATCCACCTTGTCGTATTCGATTTCGGGGAAGATGATCTGTTCTTTGACGCCGATGTTGTAGTTGCCGCGACCGTCAAACGAACGACCCGAAATACCGCGGAAGTCACGAACGCGCGGCAGCGCGATCGTCACGAAACGGTCCAGGAATTCGTACATCTGAACGCCACGCAGGGTGACCATGCAGCCGATAGGCACGCCGTCACGAATCTTGAAGCCGGCGATAGCCTTCTTCGACTTCGTGATCACGGGCTTCTGGCCGGCAATCTTGGTCAGGTCGCTCACGGCGTGGTCCATGACCTTCTTGTCGGCGACCGCCTCGCTCACACCCATATTGAGCGTGATCTTGGTGATGCGCGGCACTTCCATGATCGACTTGTAGCCAAACTTCTCAACGAGGCCTGGCACAACTTTTTCGCGATAAAACGCTTGCAAACGAGCCATGTCGGACCTCTTAAGCCTTGATCTCTTCGCCGGTCGACTTGTAAACGCGCACCTTCTTGCCGTCGGCGAGGAGCTTGATGCCCACGCGATCGGCCTTGCCGGATGCAGCGTTGAAAATCGCCACGTTGGATTGATGGATGGGCATAGTCTTGTCGACCACGCCGCCGGTGGTGCCCTTCATGGGGTTGGGCTTGACGTGCTTCTTGACGATATTGACGCCGTCCACCACGAGGTGTGCGTCATCGACACGCTGCGACACAGTGCCGCGCTTGCCCTTATCGCGGCCGGTCAACACGATGACCTCGTCGCCTTTACGAATCTTGTTCATGGCAATACCTTTGACTTGACGATGCTTAGAGCACCTCAGGTGCCAGCGACACGATCTTCATGAAGCGCTCGGTACGCAGTTCACGCGTCACGGGGCCAAAGATACGGGTGCCGATCGGCTCCAGCTTGGCGTTCAGCAGCACGGCGGCATTGCCGTCGAACTTGACCAAAGAGCCGTCTTGGCGACGCACGCCCTTGGCAGTGCGCACGACCACAGCACTGTAGACCTCGCCCTTTTTGACGCGGCCACGCGGCGCAGCTTCTTTGATGCTGACCTTGATGATGTCGCCAATGCCGGCATAACGACGCTTGGACCCGCCAAGCACCTTGATGCACATGACGGACTTGGCGCCAGTGTTGTCCGCGACGTCAAGTCGCGATTGCATTTGAATCATGTCTGTCCCCAACTTTTCCCGTATCCACCGATGCGACCATTCGCAGCGAATTCAACGGTCAGTCTTGGGCCCGTAGCCCGTTCGCTTCCCGCTTGGCTGTTCAGCCTTCGCTTGAAGCGCCCGGTGGTTGAGGGCGAACCCGAGGCCATAACGCACCACAAGATGCGCCTGACGTTCGGCGAAGCATTGGATTGTGCACTAGATGGCTTCCGCATGTCAAGCGGTACCGCACAAATACTGGAGGCGCCGCCTCAGCCGAGACGGCGCCCGGCCGACGGCAGCGCTCAGGCGGCCTTGGCTTGCGCCAGCATGGTGCCGGCGTCGCTGACCTCGAACTTGCCGGGGCCTTCGATATTGAGCGTCTTTACCACCCCGTCCACCACCAACATGGAGTAGCGCTGCGAACGCAGGCCCATGCCCTTGGCCGTCAGGTCCAGCGTCAAGCCCGTGGCCTTGGTGAAGTCCGCACTGCCGTCGGCCATCATGCGCACCTTGCCGGCGGTCTTCTGGTCGCGGCCCCAGGCCCCCATCACGAACGCGTCGTTGACTGAGATGCACCAGATCTCATCGACGCCGGCGGCGCGCAGCGCCTCGGCCTGCTGGACATAGCCCGGCACATGCTGGGCCGAACAGGTAGGGGTGTAGGCGCCAGGCAGTGCGAAGATGGCAATCTTCTTGCCGGCCGTCAGGGCATCGATCTCGAAGGTGTTGGGGCCCAAGGAGCAGCCGTTGCCTTCAACTTCCATGAATTCCTGCAGCTTGCCCGAGGGCAGGCGGTCACCAATCTTCAACATGTCTCGCTCCTTCTGTATGAACGACGCCCAGCACATCCACCAGGGACATGGCTGGGCGCCAATGAAAAACGGCCGGACGCCAGTATTCCAGCGTTCCGACCGTTTGTGTGAGCCGCGGCGTTGAAAACCCCGCGACGCACAGGCACAAGGCCTACTTAGACTGCTTCTGCCTTTTCGACCAGGCGGGTCACGACCCAGCTCTTGGTCTTGGACAGGGGGCGGCCTTCAGCGATCTCGACCACGTCGCCCATCTTGTACTCGCCCTTTTCGTCGTGGGCGTGGTACTTGCGGGAACGGGCCACGATCTTGCCGTAGAGCTCGTGCTTGGCGCGACGCTCGACCAGGACCGTGACGGTCTTGGCGCGCTTGTCGCTCACCACGCGACCAACCAGGGTGCGCGTGTTCTTTTCTTGAGCTTGCGTCATTACACGGCTCCCTTCTTCTTCTCGGCCAAGACGGTCTTGACGCGAGCGATGTCGCGACGGGTCTTGCCCAGCACCGAGTGATTCGTCAGCTGTTGGGTCGCCTTTTGCATGCGCAGGCCGAAATGGGCCTTGAGCAGATCGGTCACTTCCTTTTCCAAGGCAGCGACGTCCTTGCCACGCAGTTCAGATGCTTTCATGGTGTTCTCCAATCAGGCGCCGACCATGCGCGCGACGAAGGTGCAACGCAGGGGCAGCTTTGCAGCAGCCAGCGTGAACGCTTCGCGAGCCAGGGCTTCCGGCACACCGTTGATCTCATAGAGCACCTTGCCAGGCTGAATTTCAGCGACGTAGTACTCAGGGTTGCCCTTGCCGTTACCCATCCGGACTTCGGCAGGCTTTTGCGAGATCGGCTTGTCCGGGAAGATGCGGATGAAGATACGACCACCGCGCTTGATGTGGCGCGAAATCGCACGACGTGCAGCTTCGATCTGGCGAGCCGTCAGACGGCCGCGCTCGGTGGCCTTCAGGCCGAAGTCACCGAAGGACACGGCAGCACCACGGGTGGCAACACCAGTGTTACGACCCTTTTGCTCTTTGCGGTATTTGCGACGAGCAGGTTGCAGCATGCTTATTCTCCTTTGGCCTCACCGGCAGCGGGGGCCTTGCGGACCACACGCTTTGCGGCGGGCTTGGCTGCGTCGCCAGCGGCGGCGTCAGCGGGCTTATCTGCACCATCACGCGGGCCACGGTCGCTGCCGGGACGGCCACGGCCGCTCGGAGCACCCGGACGGGCGTTACGACGAGGACGACGGTCGTCTTCAGCGCCCGGAGGCGTGTTGATCACCGGTGCCTCGCCATTGGCAAGGCGGTCACCGCGGTAGACCCACACCTTCACGCCGATCACGCCATACGTCGTCTTGGCTTCGGAGAAGCCGTAGTCGATGTCAGCCTTCAGGGTGTGCAGAGGCACGCGGCCTTCGCGATACCACTCGGTACGAGCGATTTCAATGCCGTTCAGGCGGCCGGCGGACATGATCTTGATGCCCTGGGCGCCCAGACGCATCGCGTTCTGCATCGCGCGCTTCATGGCGCGGCGGAACATGATGCGCTTTTCCAGCTGCTGGGTGATCGAGTCGGCGATCAGCTGAGCATCGATTTCAGGCTTGCGCACTTCTTCGATGTTCACTGCCACCGGCACGCCCAGACGCTTGGTCAGTTCGGCCTTCAGGTTTTCGATGTCCTCGCCCTTCTTGCCGATCACCACGCCCGGACGTGCCGAGAAGATGGTGATACGGGCGTTCTTCGCGGGGCGCTCGATCAGAATGCGCGACACGGCAGCATTCTTCAGCTTGGCCTTCAGGTATTCGCGAACGCGCAGATCTTCGGCCAGCATGGTGGCGAAGTTCTGGTTCGACGCATACCAGCGCGAAGCCCAGTTACGGGTGACGGGCAGGCGGAAGCCGGTCGGATGTATTTTCTGTCCCATAGTCTTCCTTCAGCCTTCAGTTGCCGACCGACACGAAGATGTGGCACGTGGGCTTGCTGATGCGGTTGCCACGGCCTTTGGCGCGGGCAGAGAAACGCTTCAGCGTGGCACCTTGTTCCACATAGATCGAGGTGACCTTCAGTTCATCAATGTCAGCGCCGTCGTTGTGCTCGGCGTTGGCGATGGCGCTTTCCAGTGCCTTCTTGATGATCAGGGCCGCCTTCTTCTGGGTGAATTCCAGGATGTTCAGCGCATGGTCCACCTTCTTGCCGCGGATCAGGTCCGCCACCAGGCGGCCCTTGTCACACGAGAGGCGAACGCCACGAACGATTGCTTTGGTTTCCATCGTTGGCATCCTTACTTCTTCCCGGCCTTCTTGTCGGCCGGATGGCCTTTGAAGGTACGAGTCAGTGCGAATTCACCCAGCTTGTGGCCGACCATCTGGTCAGACACATAGACCGGCACGTGCTGCTTGCCGTTGTGCACAGCGATCGTCAGACCGATGAACTCGGGCAGGATCGTCGAGCGGCGCGACCAGGTCTTGATGGGCTTCTTGTCCTTGTTGGCAACTGCCTTGTCGACCTTGGCCAACAGGTGAGCGTCAACGAACGGGCCCTTCTTCAGTGAACGAGTCATGGCCTACCCCTTACTTCTTGCGACGCGAAACGATGAACGTCTGCGTGCGCTTGTTGTTACGAGTGCGGTAGCCCTTCGTGAGGGTGTTCCACGGCGACACAGGGGCTTGACCCTCACCGGTACGGCCTTCACCACCACCGTGCGGGTGGTCCACCGGGTTCATGGCGGTACCACGAACGGTCGGGCGGATACCCTTCCAACGGATCGCACCGGCCTTGCCGTACTGGCGCAGGCTGTGCTCTTCGTTGCTCACCTCGCCAATCGTGGCGCGGCAGTCGATGTGGATCTTGCGCACTTCACCCGAGCGCATGCGCACTTGAGCGTAGGTGCCTTCACGCGCCATCAGCACGGCAGAAGTGCCGGCCGAGCGAGCGATCTGGGCACCCTTGCCAGGCAGCATCTCGATGCAGTGGATCGTCGAACCCACCGGGATATTGCGAATCGGCAGCGTGTTGCCGGCCTTGATCGGGGCTTCCGCGCCGCTCAAGATCGTCGAACCCACTTCCAGACCACGCGGAGCGATGATGTAGCGACGCTCGCCGTCGGCATAGCACACCAGAGCGATGTGGGCCGTACGGTTGGGGTCGTACTCGATACGCTCGACCTTGGCCGGGATCGCGTCCTTGTTGCGACGGAAGTCCACCACGCGGTAGTGGTGCTTGTGACCACCGCCCTTGTGGCGAATCGTGATGTGACCGTTGTTGTTACGGCCAGAATTTTGCTTTTGGGGTTCCAGCAGCGAAGCTTCCGGAGCGCCCTTGTGCAGGTGCTTGTGCACCACCTTCACCACGGCACGGCGGCCAGGCGAGGTCGGCTTGACTTTAACGACGGCCATTACGCAGCCTCCCCGGAGAAGTTGAGCTCTTGGCCCGCCTTCAGAGCGACATACGCCTTCTTGACGTGGTCGCGACGGCCGGCACGGCCGCCGAAGCGCTTGGCCTTGCCCTTCACGTTCACCACGTTCACCGACTCAACTTCGACCTTGAACATCAGTTCAACGGCGGCCTTGATTTCGGGCTTGGTGGCGTCGCGCAGGACCTTGAACAACACTTGGTTGTGCTTCTCAGCAACCGCCGTGGCCTTTTCGGACACGATGGGAGCCAGCAGCACCGAGGCCAGACGGCCTTCAGAATATTTCACGGCGCTCATGCCAGCATCTCCTTGAGTTGCTCCACTGCGGCCTTGGTGACCAGCACTTTCTTGTAGTGCACCAGGGACAGCGGGTCGGCGTAACGCGGCTCAACAACCAGCACATTGGCCAGGTTGCGCGAAGCCAGCGCCAGGTTGTCGTCCACGACGTCCGAGATCAGCAGCACCGAGTCCAGGCCCATGGCCTTGAACTTGGCAGCCAGCAGCTTGGTCTTGGGGGCTTCGATCGCGATCGAATCCACCACGGCCAGGCGACCTTCGCGAGCCAGCTGCGAGAGGATGGCGGCCATACCGGCGCGGTACATCTTCTTGTTCAGCTTGTGCGAGAAGTTCTCGTCGGGCATGTTCGGGAAGATCCGACCGCCCCCACGCCACAACGGCGACGAAGTCATACCGGCACGTGCGCGGCCCGTACCCTTTTGGCGGAACGGCTTCTTCGTCGAGTGATGAACTTGTTCGCGGTCCTTCTGGGCGCGGGTGCCTTGACGGGCGTTGGCCTGGAAGGCCACGACCACCTGGTGCACCAGGGCTTCGTTGTAATCGCGAGCAAACACGGTATCAGGAGCGTCCACCTTGGAGGTGGCCTGACCTTGCTCATTCAGGAGCTCGAGCTGCATCAGTTGGCCCCTTTCTTGAGCTTGACCTTGACAGCGGGACGCACGACCACGTGGCCGTTCTTGGCGCCCGGCACCGCACCGCGGACCAGCAGCAGTTGACGAGCTTCGTCAACGCGCACGATGTCCAGGTTTTGGATCGTCTTCGTCACGTCGCCCAGGTGACCCGACATCTTCTTGCCGGGAAACACGCGACCAGGATCTTGCGCCATCGAGATCGAGCCAGGCACGTTGTGCGAACGGCTGTTACCGTGCGACGCGCGCTGCGAACTGAAGTTGTGACGCTTGATGGTGCCTTCGAAGCCCTTACCGATGGAAGTGCCTTGCACGTCGACCAACTGACCTGCGGCGAACAGGGTCACGGGCACTTGTGCGCCGGCCTTGTACTCAGCAGCCACATCGGCGGCAACACGGAATTCCTTCAGGACTTCACCAGCCTCGACACCCGCCTTGGCGAGGTGGCCAGCTTCCGGCTTGGTGACGCGCGATGCCTTGCGCGTACCGAACGCCACTTGAATGGCGCTGTAGCCGTCGGTCTCTTCGGTCTTGACCTGGGTCACGCGGTTGTTGGACACGTCCAGCACCGTCACAGGGATGGCGTCGCCATCGTCCGTGAAGATGCGCATCATGCCCACCTTGCGGCCCAGCAATCCGAGACGATTGCTTAGACTCATGGTTTTTCTCCAGCCCTCTTCGGCCTACGCCTCGAGAGCCATTTACACACACCCGACATCGATTGGTCGGGCTGACCAAGTGCACCATCGACCACCGGCCCGCATTTCCATGCAAGCCCGTTTTGATGATGCGCCGAAACCGCGCAAGCAAATGCTTACGCGGAAAAGCTGGCGAGTATAGCGTGAACCCTAGCTTGACCGCAAGCGCCGTCATCGCCGAGTCACGAAAAAGGGGCAATCTTACGATCGCCCCTTATCTCGCCTCCTGAGGCGGCAAGCCGCCTCAGTCAGTGATTGCTGCGTTTTACTGCAGCTTGATTTCGACGTCGACGCCGGCCGGCAGGTCGAGCTTCATCAGAGCGTCGACGGTCTTGTCGGTGGGGTCAACGATGTCCATCAGACGCTGGTGCGTACGGATTTCGAACTGGTCGCGCGAGGTCTTGTTGACGTGCGGCGAACGCAGGATGTCGAAACGCTCGAAGCGCGTCGGCAGGGGCACGGGGCCCTTGACGATGGCGCCGGTACGCTTGGCGGTCTCAACGATTTCCAGAGCCGATTGGTCGATCAGCTTGTAATCGAAGGCCTTCAGACGGATGCGGATCTTTTGCTTTTGCATGACGATTCCTTCAAAGAACGTGTGGCGCGACGCTTGGGTCTATGCCACGTTTGGTGCGGGCCCGGCGCGCAAGCACACCGGGCCGGTCACGCAAAAGATTTACTCGAGGATGGTGGCAACCACACCCGAGCCGACGGTACGGCCACCTTCGCGGATGGCGAAGCGCAGACCGGTTTCCATGGCGATCGGAGCGATCAGCTTCACGGTGATGCCGACGTTGTCGCCGGGCATGACCATTTCCTTGTCCTTCGGCAGCTCCACGGCACCGGTCACGTCCGTCGTGCGGAAGTAGAACTGGGGACGGTAGTTGTTGAAGAACGGGGTGTGACGGCCGCCCTCTTCCTTCGACAGCACGTAGATCTCGGCCGTGAAGTGGGTGTGGGGCTTGATCGAGCCGGGCTTGGCCAGCACTTGACCGCGCTCGACGTCTTCACGCTTGGTGCCGCGCAGCAGGATACCGACGTTGTCGCCGGCTTGACCTTGGTCCAGCAGCTTGCGGAACATTTCCACGCCGGTCACGGTGGTCTTCTGCACGTCGCGGATACCGACGATTTCGATTTCTTCGCCGACCTTGATGATGCCGCGCTCGACGCGACCGGTCACCACGGTGCCACGGCCCGAGATCGAGAACACGTCTTCCACCGGCAGCAGGAAGGTGCCGTCAACGGCGCGGTCCGGCTGGGGGATGTAGGTGTCCAGCGCATCGGCCAGGCGCATGATGGCTTGCTCGCCCAGGTCGCCCGTGTCGCCTTCCAGCGCCAGCTTGGCCGAACCCTTGATGATGGGGGTGTCGTCGCCGGGGAAGTCGTACTTGGACAGCAGCTCGCGCACTTCCATTTCCACCAGTTCCAGCAGCTCGGCGTCATCCACCATGTCGCACTTGTTCAGGAACACGATGATGTACTTCACGCCCACTTGGCGAGCCAGCAGGATGTGCTCGCGGGTCTGGGGCATCGGGCCGTCAGCGGCCGAGCACACCAGGATCGCGCCGTCCATCTGGGCCGCGCCGGTGATCATGTTCTTCACATAGTCAGCGTGGCCAGGGCAGTCCACGTGAGCGTAGTGGCGGTTGGCCGTTTCGTACTCGACGTGGGCGGTATTGATGGTGATGCCGCGGGCCTTTTCTTCAGGGGCCGCATCGATCTGATCGTAAGCCTTGGCTTCGCCGCCAAACTTCTTCGACAGCACGGTGGCAATCGCAGCAGTCAGCGTGGTCTTGCCGTGGTCAACGTGACCAATCGTGCCCACGTTCACGTGGGGCTTGGTACGTTCGAATTTACCTTTTGCCATTTCAATTCTCCAGAAAAGAGCATCCGCCAGTCTGTTGGTTTAGCGTTTCCGCAGTGCCCTGATGCCCCGGCGACTGGCAACCGGGAGAGCCTCTGCGAAGACGATTCTTGAAATCAAGCAGCCGGGGCATGCGCCCCGGCTTGGGATCACTTGCCGCGGGCAGTGATGATGGCGTCGGCCACGTTCTTAGGAGCTTCGGCGTAGTGCTTGAACTCCATCGTGTACGTCGCACGGCCTTGCGTGGCCGAACGCAGCGTGGTCGAGTAGCCGAACATTTCGGACAGGGGCACTTCGGCCTTGATGATCTTGCCGCCGCCGACCATGTCGTCCATGCCCTGCACCATGCCGCGACGGCTGGACAGATCGCCCATCACCGTACCAGCGTAGTCTTCCGGCGTCTCGACTTCCACGGCCATCATCGGCTCCAGGATCACCGGCGAAGCCTTGCGGCAGCCGTCCTTGAAGCCCATCGAAGCGGCCATCTTGAAGGCGTTTTCGTTCGAGTCCACTTCATGGTAGGAACCGAAGGTCAGCGTGACCTTCACGTCCACCACGGGGTAGCCCGCAAGCACGCCGTTCGGCAGGCTGTCGATCACGCCCTTTTCCACCGCGGGAATGAACTCGCGAGGCACCACGCCACCCTTGATGGCGTCGACGAACTCGAAGCCCTTGCCCGGCTCTTGCGGCTCGACGGTCAGCACGACGTGGCCGTACTGGCCCTTACCGCCGGACTGACGCACGAACTTGCCTTCCACATCGGTGGCGGTCTTGCGAATGGTTTCGCGATAGGCCACTTGCGGCTTGCCGACGTTGGCTTCCACGCCAAATTCGCGCTTCATGCGGTCGACAATGATTTCCAGGTGCAGCTCGCCCATGCCCGAGATGATGGTCTGGCCCGACTCTTCGTCGGTACGCAGACGGAAGGACGGATCTTCCTTGGCCAGACGGCCCAGGGCGATACCCATCTTCTCCTGGTCGGCCTTGGTCTTGGGCTCGACGGCCTGCGAAATCACCGGCTCGGGGAACACCATCTTTTCCAGCGTGATGATGGCTTCGGGATCGCACAGGGTTTCGCCCGTGGTCACGTCCTTCAGGCCCACGCAGGCAGCGATGTCACCGGCCAGAATTTCCGAGATTTCTTCACGCTGGTTGGCGTGCATCTGCAGAATACGGCCGATACGCTCCTTCTTGGCACGGATCGGGTTGTAGACCGAGTCGCCCGACTTCAGCACGCCCGAGTAGACGCGCACGAAGGTCAGCTGACCGACATACGGGTCGGTCATCAGCTTGAAGGCCAGAGCCGAGAACTTCGCTTCGTCGGAAGCGTCGCGCGAGGCCGGCTGGTCGTCCTCATCCGTGCCAGGCACGGGAGGCACGTCCACCGGCGAGGGCAGGAAGTCGATCACGCCGTCCAGCATGCGCTGCACGCCCTTGTTCTTGAAGGCGGTGCCGCAGAACATCGGCTGGATTTCAGCAGCCAGCGTACGCACACGGATACCTTGCATGATTTCAGCTTCGCTGAGCTCACCGGTTTCCAGGTACTGGTTCATCATGTCTTCGCTCGACTCGGCAGCCGCTTCAACCAGGTTGTCGCGCCACTTCTGCGCGTCAGCCTGCAACTCGGCAGGGATGTCGCGGTAGTCGAACTTCATGCCCTGGGAAGCCTCATCCCAGTAGATCGCCTTCATCTTGATCAGGTCGACGACGCCCTTGAAGTTGTCTTCAGCGCCGATGGGGATCACGACGGGCACCGGATTGGCCTTCAGGCGCAGACGCATCTGGTCATAGACCTTGAAGAAGTTGGCGCCGGTGCGGTCCATCTTGTTCACGAAGGCCAGACGAGGCACCTTGTACTTGTTGGCTTGGCGCCAGACGGTTTCTGACTGGGGCTGCACGCCACCCACGGCGCAATAGACCATGCAAGCGCCGTCCAGCACGCGCATCGAACGCTCGACTTCAATCGTGAAGTCCACGTGCCCAGGGGTGTCGATGATGTTGAAGCGATGCTCCGGATAGGACATGTCCATACCCTTCCAGAAGCAGGTGGTCGCAGCCGACGTGATGGTGATACCACGCTCCTGCTCTTGCTCCATCCAGTCCATGGTGGCAGCGCCGTCGTGCACTTCACCGATCTTGTGGTTCACGCCCGTGTAAAACAGGATACGTTCGGTCGTGGTGGTCTTGCCAGCATCGATGTGCGCAGAGATACCGATATTGCGGTAGCGCTCGATGGGGGTCTTGCGGGCCATGATGTGACTCCAAATGCATTGAGCCGCCAACGGGTTGGTAAAAACCCGAGGCGGCTGGAACGGTGTAGTTTAGAAGCGGAAGTGCGAGAAGGCCTTGTTGGCTTCTGCCATGCGGTGCACTTCGTCACGCTTCTTCATCGCGCCGCCGCGGCCTTCGGAGGCCTCCAGCAGCTCGTTGGCGAGGCGCTGTGCCATCGACTTCTCGCCGCGCTTGCGGGCCGATTCCTTCAGCCAACGCATGGCCAGAGCCATACGGCGGACGGGGCGAACTTCCACGGGAACTTGGTAGTTCGCACCGCCAACGCGGCGTGACTTCACTTCGACCATGGGCTTCACGTTGTTCAACGCGACGATGAACACTTCCAGCGGATCCTTGCCGACCTTCTTCTCGATTTGCTCGAGAGCGCCATAAATGATGCGCTCGGCGACGGCCTTCTTGCCGGACTCCATCACAACATTCATGAACTTGGACAGATCAACATTGCCGAACTTGGGATCAGGCAGGATCTCGCGCTTGGGTACTTCGCGACGACGTGGCATGGGATTCTTCCTCTTGCTTCAGTTTGGCTCGGGGCTTAAGCCCGTTACCGTTGAACGACCACCAACATCAGGGGTCATCCACTTACTCGGCTGCTACCGCTCTACTGAGCCAGCACAAACCGCTAAATATCCGACGACAGCCCAGACGATGCTAGTGCCGCGCCATGACAAACTCTTAATGCTTACTTCTTCGGGCGCTTGGCGCCGTACTTGGAACGCGATTGCTTGCGATCCTTCACGCCCTGCAGGTCCAAGGAACCGCGCACGATGTGGTAACGCACACCGGGCAAGTCCTTGACACGGCCGCCGCGCACGAGCACGACGCTGTGCTCTTGCAGGTTGTGGCCTTCACCGCCGATGTACGAGATCACCTCGAAACCGTTGGTCAGGCGCACCTTGGCAACCTTACGAAGCGCCGAATTCGGCTTCTTCGGGGTCGTGGTGTACACGCGGGTGCAAACGCCGCGGCGCTGCGGGCAGTCCTGCATCGCCGGCGACTTGGATTTCGTGACCTCGACCTGACGGCCGTGGCGCACGAGCTGATTGATGGTTGGCATAAGTAACTTGTTCCCGTTTGAAGTCACAGTCTTCGATGGACTGACCACGACGGCCAGCAACCCTGCCACGCAACATCTGACGAAAAGCCAAAAGCGCACGACACCATGCAGCCGCATGACGCTGTGCGCAAACTTTCCGGACGCTGATGCCTAGGCGCAGCAAGGCCCATTGAAGAGCCCGCGATTGTAGATCACAAGCGGGCGCATGCACAAGTGGCGTGCCGGCCGCCCCGGCGGACGCTATGCTCCCAGCCTGTGCCCTGCCAGAGTTCCGCCGTGTCAAGCTCGCCCATGCCCCCAAAAGCCGTCATCGACACCCAGGTTGTGATGGATTGGCTGGTTTTTGGCGAGCCCTCGGTGCTGCCGCTGGCACAGGCGCTGCGAGCCGGCAGCCTGCGCTGGGTTGGCAGTCCGCCGATGCGCGCCGAGTTGCTGCATGTGCTGGGGAGAGGTATTGCTGCCAGCCGGCGGCCCGATATCCAAAGCATTGAGGCGGCCTTCGAGCAATGGTGCTCGCCCGTCCATGAGCCCTCGCCACCCGCGGTACGCCTGATGTGCCGCGACCCGGACGATCAAATGTTCATCGATCTGGCGATTGCTCAGCATTGCGCCTGGCTGATTTCGCGCGACCGCGCCGTGCTCGCACTGGCGAAGCGTGCGCGCGCTTTCGGTCTGAGCATCCTCACGCCACAGGCTTGGCTCAAGAGCCAGCCAAGCGTGGCGGACAGCACGGCGCCGCTCGAATTCAGCCCGTGAAAGGTAAGCCGGATGGTCAGCATCACGCGCACCATGGCCGAGCAACTGAGTTTGCCGGGTCTTGAGCCTGCTAGGACGGGGCTGTTCCGGCCTGAAGTCATCAACAGCTGGCGCGGCGAGCCGGAAGGCTACACATTGTTCCTGGCCCTCTTCCCCCAGCCCGAGGATGCGCAGCAGATCGCTCGAGCGGCCGCGGCGCTGCGCGGCCGGCATGGACTGACTAGCGCTTGTTTGCCAGCCGAGCGCTTGCACATCACGCTGCACGCCGTTGCAAGGTTCCGGGAGTTAATCCCTCAAGCACCCATCGACGCCGCCCGCGCTGCCGCGGCGCGCGTCAGCTGCACGTCACTGCCCATCGTCTTCGACCACGCGATGAGCTTTCCGCCAAGCAAAGCCTTCGTGTTGCGCTGCGATGCCAGCAGCGCCGCTGGCATTGCACGACTGAGGCAGTTGCTCGCACTCGAACTACGCCGTTTCGGACTTCGGCCCGATGCGTCCAGCACGCCTCACATGACGATGCTCTACCAGCCCGGATTCGTCGCCGAGCACAGCATTGCGCCCATCGACTGGATCGCGACACGCTATGCCCTGATCCTCAGCCACAAAGGGATTACCCATCATCAGTGGCTTGGCGAATGGGCGATGCCGCCCACCGCCTCATAAGCCGCCGAAATCCGATCCGGCATGAAAAAAGGGCTGCCGAATCGGCAGCCCTTCTAGGCGTAAAGCCCGCGCTGACTTGATCAGTCGGCGCTGCGATCGCTCGCGTCGTCCACGGCGGCCAACTGCGCTGCAGCCATTTCCTCGGCTTCCTGCATGGCGATGGCGCGGCGCTCGGCGTCGTCCATCTCTTCCTTGACGCGGCGAGCATCGTGGAAGGCCATGCCAGTACCGGCCGGGATCAGACGGCCGACGATGACGTTTTCCTTCAGGCCACGCAGCTCGTCGCGCTTGCCCATGATGGCAGCCTCGGTCAGCACGCGGGTGGTTTCCTGGAAGGAAGCCGCCGAGATGAAGGAGTCGGTCGACAGCGAAGCCTTGGTGATACCCAGCAGCACGTCAGCATGGGTGGCAATCATCTTGCCTTCCTTGCGCAGACGGTCGTTGGTGTCCAGCAGTTCCGAGCGTTCCACCTGCTCGTTGACGATGTAGTTCGAGTCGCCCGAGTTCGTGATCTGCACGCGACGCAGCATCTGGCGAACGATCACCTCGATGTGCTTGTCGTTGATCTTCACGCCCTGCAAGCGATACACGTCCTGCACTTCGTCGACGATGTAGCGAGCCAGCTCTTCGATACCCAGCAGGCGCAGGATGTCTTGCGGATCGGCCGGGCCGTCCACAATCAGCTCACCGCGGTTGACCACCTGGCCTTCGTGCACCAAGATGTTCTTTTCCTTGGGCACCAGCTCTTCGTGCTTGTTGCCGTCCGGATCGGTGATCTCCAAGCGCACCTTGCCCTTGGTTTCCTTGCCGAAGGAGACCGTACCGGTCTGCTCGGCCAGCACGCCGGCATCCTTGGGCGAGCGGGCTTCGAACAGCTCGGCCACACGCGGCAGACCGCCGGTAATGTCTCGAGTCTTCTGGCCTTCCACCGGGATACGCGCCAGCACTTCACCAGGCGCGAGGTCCTGACCGTCGCGGATCTGGATCAGCGAGCCGACCTGGAAGCCAATCGTCACCGAGTGGTCGGTACCGGGGATCTTCACCTCGTTGCCATTGGCGTCCAGCAGCTTGACCTGCGGGCGCACCACCTTGGCGGCGCCACGACGCTTCGGATCGATCACCACCAGCGTGGACAGACCGGTCACCTCGTCGACCTGCTTGGCCACGGTGACGCCCTCTTCCACATTCTCGAACTTCGCCTGACCGGCGAATTCCGTGATGATGGGTCGGGTCAGCGGATCCCAGTTCGCCAAGATCAGGCCAGCCTTGATGGTCTGGTCGGCCTTGATGTTGAGGATCGCGCCGTACGGCACCTTGTGACGCTCGCGCTCGCGGCCATGCTGGTCGCTGATGATGATTTCGCCGGAACGCGAAATCACCACCAGTTCACCCTTGCCGTTGGTGACGTAGCGCATCGTGGCATTGAAGCCGATGATGCCGTCCGACTTGGCTTCGACGCTGGAGGCCACCGCTGCACGCGAAGCCGCACCACCGATGTGGAAGGTACGCATGGTCAGCTGGGTACCCGGCTCACCGATCGACTGCGCAGCAATCACGCCCACGGCCTCGCCGGTGTTGACTAGGCCGCCGCGGCCCAGATCGCGGCCATAGCACTTGGCGCAGAGGCCGAAGCGCGTGGCGCAGGTCAGCGGCGTGCGGACCTTGACCTCGTCCACGCCGGCTTGTTCCAGCATGTCCAGGTTGTCTTCGTCCAGCATATGGCCGGCCGGCAGCAGCAGGCCTTGCGTCTCGGGGTGCAGCACATCGATGGCTGCCACGCGGCCGAGGATGCGGTCGCGCAGCGATTCGATCACTTCACCACCCTCGACCAGGGCGCGCATCGCGATGCCGTTGTCGGTGCCGCAATCGGCTTCGGTCACGACCAGATCCTGGGTCACGTCCACCAGACGACGCGTCAGGTAACCCGAGTTCGCGGTCTTCAACGCCGTATCCGCCAGGCCCTTACGAGCACCGTGGGTGGAGATGAAGTACTGCAACACGTTCAGGCCTTCGCGGAAGTTCGCCGTGATCGGCGTCTCGATGATCGAGCCATCCGGCTTGGCCATCAGGCCCCGCATACCAGCCAGCTGGCGAATCTGGGCCGCAGAACCGCGGGCACCCGAGTCGGCCATCATGTAGATGGAGTTGAAGGACTCCTGATCCACTTCCTTGCCGTTGCGGTCGATGGTCTTCTGCTTGGACAGCTGGGTCATCATGACCTTGCCGACTTCGTCGCCGGTCTTGCCCCAGATGTCCACCACCTTGTTGTAGCGCTCGCCGGCGGTCACCAGGCCCGAGACGTACTGCTGCTCGATTTCCTTGACTTCCTTTTCGGCACGCTCGATCAGCTGCACCTTCTCCTTGGGCACCAACATGTCGTCGATGGCGATGGAGATGCCCGCGCGCGTGGCCAGCTTGAAACCGGATTGCAGCAGCTTGTCTGCCAGCACCACGGTTTCCTTCAGGCCGCACTTGCGGAACGAGGTGTTGATCAGGCGCGAGATTTCCTTCTTCTTCAACGCCTTGTTGATGTTCGAGAACGGCAGGCCCTTGGGCAGGATCTCGCTCAACAGGGCACGGCCGACGGTGGTGTCCACCAGCTTGGTCTCGGGCACCCATTCACCGTCCGCACCCTTGCTGTACTCGGTCAGGCGCACGGCGATCTTGGCGGTGATCTCGACCACGCCGTTCTCCAGCGCGCGCAGCATTTCGCTGACGTCGGAGAACACCAGGCCTTCGCCCTTGGCGTTGATGCGATCGCGGGTGGCGTAGTACAGGCCCAGCACCACGTCTTGCGACGGCACGATGGAGGGCTCGCCCGAAGCCGGGAACAGCACGTTGTTGGAGGCCAGCATCAGCGTGCGGGCTTCCATCTGTGCCTCGATCGACAGCGGCACGTGGACGGCCATCTGGTCACCGTCGAAGTCGGCGTTGAAGGCCGCGCAGACCAGCGGATGCAGCTGGATTGCCTTGCCTTCGATCAACACCGGCTCGAACGCCTGGATGCCCAGACGGTGCAGCGTCGGCGCGCGGTTCAGCAGAACCGGATGCTCCTTGATGACCTCTTCCAGGATGTCCCAGACCACCGGCGTGCCGGATTCGACTTCCTTCTTCGCGGCCTTGATGGTGGTGGCGATACCCATCGCCTCCAGGCGCGAGAAGATGAAGGGCTTGAACAGCTCCAGCGCCATCAGCTTGGGCAGACCGCACTGATGCAGCTTCAGCGTCGGGCCCACGGTAATCACCGAACGACCGGAATAGTCGACGCGCTTGCCCAGCAAGTTCTGACGGAAGCGACCACTCTTGCCCTTGATCATGTCGGCCAGCGACTTGAGGGCACGCTTGTTCGCGCCGGTCATGGCCTTGCCACGACGGCCGTTGTCCAGCAGCGAGTCCACGGCTTCCTGCAGCATGCGCTTTTCGTTGCGCACGATGATCTCAGGGGCCTTCAGCTCGAGCAGACGGGCCAGGCGGTTGTTGCGGTTGATGACGCGGCGATACAGATCGTTCAGATCCGAGGTCGCGAAGCGGCCACCGTCCAGCGGCACCAGCGGACGCAGGTCCGGCGGCAGCACGGGCAGCACGTCCAGCACCATCCAGTTCGGCTTGATGCCGGACTTCTTGAAGGCTTCCATGACCTTCAGGCGCTTGGAGTTCTTCTTGACCTTGAGCTCGGAGCCGGTCATGTCGTTGCGGAGCTTGTCGATCTCAACGTCGAGATCCATATCTTCCAGCAACTTCTTGACGCCTTCCGCACCCATCAGCGCGATGAACTCGTCACCGTACTCGACGCGCTTGGCGTCGTAGTCGTCCTCGCTCATGATGCTGAACTTCTTCAGCGGGGTCATGCCGGGGTCAACGACCACATAGGCTTCAAAGTACAGCACGCGCTCGATGTCGCGCAGCGTCATGTCGAGCACCAGGCCCAGACGCGAGGGCAGCGACTTCAGGAACCAGATGTGAGCGCAGGGTGCGGCCAGGTCGATGTGACCCATGCGGTCGCGACGCACCTTGGTCTGGGTGACTTCAACGCCGCATTTCTCGCAGATCACGCCGCGGTGCTTCAGGCGCTTGTACTTGCCGCACAGGCACTCGTAGTCCTTGATCGGGCCGAAGATCTTGGCGCAGAACAGGCCATCACGCTCGGGCTTGAAAGTCCGGTAGTTGATGGTCTCGGGCTTCTTCACCTCACCGAAAGACCACGAACGGATCTTCTCGGGCGAGGCCAGCCCGATCTTGATCGCGTCGAAGTGCTCGTCGGGCGTGAATTGCTTGAACAGGTCCAGCAAACCTTTCATGTGTTTCTCCTGTTCCTATGCTTAGTTGCGCTCGAGCTCGATGTCGATGCCGAGCGAACGAATTTCCTTCACCAGCACGTTGAACGACTCCGGCATGCCGGCATCGATCGCGTGCTCACCCTTGACGATGTTCTCGTAGACCTTGGTACGGCCGTTCACGTCGTCGGACTTGACGGTCAGCATTTCCTGCAGCACGTAGGACGCGCCATAGGCTTCCAGGGCCCACACTTCCATCTCACCGAAGCGCTGGCCACCGAACTGCGCCTTACCACCCAGCGGCTGCTGCGTGACGAGCGAGTACGGGCCGGTCGAACGGGCGTGCATCTTGTCGTCCACCAAGTGGTGCAGCTTCAGCACGTGCATGTAGCCGATGGTGGTCGGGCGCTCGAACTGCTCGCCGGTGCGGCCGTCGTACAGGAAGGCCTGCGTGCGCGTCGGGGTCAGGCCCTTCTTCGCCGCGATGTCGTCCGGGTAGGCCAGCTTCAGCATGCCGCGGATTTCTTCTTCCTTGGCACCGTCGAACACCGGCGTCGCGAAGGGCACGCCGTTCGACAGGTTCTGCGCCATTTCGACGATTTCCTTGTCGCTCAGCTCGTCCAGGCTCTCGGCCTTGCCGCCGCTCTGGTTGTACAGCTCGTCAAAGAACTTGCGCAGCTCGGCCACGGCCGAGTGTTGCTGCAGCATGTCGCCGATGCGCAGGCCGATGCCCTTGCCGGCCCAGCCCAGATGGACTTCCAGCACCTGACCCACGTTCATCCGCGAGGGCACGCCCAGCGGATTCAGCACGATGTCGGCGGGCGTGCCGTCGGCCATATAGGGCATGTCTTCGATCGGGGTGATCTTGGACACCACACCCTTGTTGCCGTGACGGCCGGCCATCTTGTCGCCAGGCTGCAGGCGGCGCTTCACGGCCAGGTAGACCTTGACCATCTTCAGCACGCCGGCCGGCAGCTCGTCGCCCTGCGTCAGCTTCTTGCGCTTTTCTTCAAACGCCAGGTCGAAGCTGTGGCGGGTCTGCTCCAGCGAGTTCTTGATCGATTCCAGCTGGTTGGCGACCTCGTCTTCGGCCGGACGGATGTCGAACCAATGGAACTTCTCAACGCCGGCCAGATAGGCCTTGTCGATGACCGTGCCCTTGGCGATCTTCTGCGGGCCGCCGTTGGCCACGCGGCCGTTCAGCAGCTTCTCGATACGGTCGAAGGCGTCGGCCTCGACGATGCGCAGCTGGTCGTTCAGGTCCAGGCGGAAGCGCTTCAGCTCGTCGTCGATGATCTGCTGGGCGCGCTTGTCACGCTGGATGCCTTCGCGGGTGAAGACCTGCACATCGATCACGGTACCGTTGGTGCCCTGATCCACGCGCAGCGAGGTGTCCTTCACGTCGGAAGCCTTCTCGCCGAAGATGGCGCGCAGCAGCTTCTCTTCCGGCGTCAGCGTGGTCTCGCCCTTGGGCGTGACCTTGCCCACCAGCACGTCGCCAGGGTTCACCTCGGCGCCGATGTAGACGATGCCCGATTCGTCCAGGCGCGCCAGTTGCTGCTCGCTCAGGTTCGGGATGTCGCGGGTGATTTCTTCGCTGCCCAGCTTGGTGTCACGGGCCATCACCACCAGCTCCTCGATGTGGATCGAGGTGTAGCGGTCTTCGGCCACCACGCGTTCGGAGATCAGGATCGAGTCTTCGAAGTTGTAGCCGTTCCAGGGCATGAAGGCGACCAGCATGTTCTGGCCCAGGGCCAGCTCGCCGATGTCCGTCGATGCACCGTCAGCAATGATGTCTTCCGCAGCCACCTTGTCGCCACGGCGCACGATCGGGCGCTGATGGATGTTGGTGTTCTGGTTGGAACGCTGGTACTTGATCAGGTTGTAGATGTCGACACCGACTTCACCAGCCACGGTCTCATCGTCGTTCACGCGAATCACGATGCGGTTCGTGTCCACGTAGTCGACGATACCGCCGCGGCGTGCGGCCACCACGGTGCCCGAGTCCTTGGCGGCGACGCGCTCGACGCCCGTACCGACCAGGGCCTTCTCGGGACGCAGCACCGGCACGGCCTGACGCTGCATGTTGGCGCCCATCAATGCGCGGTTCGCATCGTCGTGCTCCAGGAAGGGCACGAGCGAGGCGGCCACCGAGACGATCTGTGTCGGCGCCACGTCCATGTACTGGATGCGCTCGGGCGAGGTCAGCACCGATTCGCCGTTTTCACGCGCAGACACCAGCTCGTCGGTCAGCTCGCCAGCGGCGTTCAGCGTCGCGTTCGCCTGGGCGATCACGTACTTGCCTTCTTCGATGGCCGAGAGGTAGTCGATCTGGGTCGTCACCTTGCCATCGACGACGCGACGGTAAGGCGTTTCCAGGAAGCCGTACTCGTTGAGCTGAGCGAACAGCGCCAGCGAGTTGATCAGACCGATGTTCGGGCCTTCCGGCGTTTCGATCGGGCAGACGCGGCCGTAATGGGTGGGGTGCACGTCGCGGACTTCGAAGCCGGCGCGCTCGCGGGTCAGACCACCCGGGCCCAGGGCGGAAACGCGACGCTTGTGCGTGATTTCCGACAGGGGGTTGGTCTGGTCCATGAACTGCGACAGCTGCGAGGCACCGAAGAACTCCTTCAGGGCCGCAGAGATCGGCTTGGAGTTGATCAGGTCGTGCGGCATCAGGGCTTCGGTCTCGGCCTGGCCCAGACGCTCCTTCACGGCCTTCTCGATACGCGCCAGGCCCGAGCGGTACTGGTTCTCGGCCAGCTCGCCCACGCAACGCACGCGGCGGTTGCCCAGGTGGTCGATGTCATCGACTTCGCCACGGCCATTGCGCAGCTCCACCAGGATCTTGACGACGTCGAGGATGTCCTCGTTCGACAAGGTCATGGCGCCTTCCGGCGTGTCGCGGCCCACACGGGCGTTGAACTTCATGCGGCCCACGCGCGAGAGGTCGTAGGTGTCTTCGCTGTAGAACAGGCGGTTGAACAGCGCTTCCACCGCGTCTTCCGTAGGCGGCTCGCCGGGGCGCATCATGCGATAGATCGCGACGCGTGCGGCCAGCTGGCTGTCGGTCTCGTCCGAGGCCAGGGTCTGGCTGATGTAGGCACCCTCGTCCAGCTCGTTCGTGTAGAGCGCCTGGATTTCCTTGATGCCGGCGCTGCGCAGCTTCTTCAGCAGCGCTTCGGTCAGCTCTTCGTTGGCCTTGGCGATGATCTCGCCGGTGTCGCCGTCGACCATGTTCTTGGCCAGCACGCGGCCGAGCAGGAAGTCTTCGGGCACGGTCACATGCTGCGTGCCGGATTGCTCCAGCTGGCGCACGTGGCGGGCGGTGATGCGCTTGTCCTTCTCGACGATGACGGCACCGCTCTTGTCGGTGATGTCAAAGCGGGCCACTTCGCCCTTCAGGCGGTCGGCCACGAACTCCATCTGGGCACCGGAGTCCATCAGACGGAAATTGTCGAACACGAAGAAGTGGGCCAGGATCTGCTCGGGGTTCAGGCCAATGGCCTTGAGCAGGATGGTGACCGGCATCTTGCGGCGACGGTCGACGCGGAAGTACAGGATGTCCTTCGGGTCGAACTCATAGTCCAGCCAGGAGCCGCGGTAGGGAATGATGCGGGCCGAGAACAGCAGCTTGCCGGACGAGTGGGTCTTGCCCTTGTCGTGCTCGAAGAACACGCCGGGCGAGCGGTGCAGCTGGCTGACGATGACACGCTCGGTGCCATTGACGATGAAGGAACCGTAATCGGTCATCAGGGGCACTTCGCCCATGTAGACCTCTTGTTCCTTGATTTCCTTGACCGTCTTGGCCTGCGGGCTCTCACGGTCGTAAATGATCATCTGCAGCTTGGCGCGCACGGCCGCTGCATAGGTCAAGCCGCGCTGCTGGCACTCACGGGTGTCGAACGGGGGCTTGGCGATATTGAATTCGAGGAACTTCATTTCCACGAAACCGTTGTGCGAAACAATCGGGAACGCGGAAAGGAACGCTGCTTGCAGGCCTTCGGGCTTGCGCTTGGCAGGGGGGACGTCTTTTTGCAGGAAGGCGACGTACGAGTCCTTCTGCATGGTGAGCAAATAGGGAACGTTGAGAACGCTCTCACGCTTGCCGAAGCTCTTGCGGATTCGCTTGCGCTCGGTATAGCTATAGGGGGTTGCTTGCGCCATAAACACTCCGTGTCGAGAGCCCACCCCTGGCCGTGGGACGGGCTTCGTCGGCGACTGGCTTCTCGAGTATTGCGCTCGATGCTTGGTGGTTGGCCACTACCAACCGCTGGCGGACAACCCTGGCATTGCACCAAGGCCCGACCAAACCGGCTCTCTGCAGTCGGATCAGAGAACACTTGAAAGAACCGCGCATCATACCGCACGCGATCCTTTCAGCTGTCCTCAAGAGTGTTTACCCTTGAAACGACTAAAGGGGAGGCCCGCAGGACCACCCCTTTAGCACAGTGGAGCCGGGCGGCTTGCGCCACCCCGCCCCCAAGGTCTTACTTGAGTTCGACCTTGGCGCCGGCTTCTTCCAGCTTCTTCTTGGCGGCTTCGGCGTCGGCCTTGGCCACAGCTTCCTTGACAGCCTTGGGAGCGCCGTCGACCAGGTCCTTGGCTTCCTTCAGACCCAGGCCGGTGATTTCGCGCACGGCCTTGATCACGCCAACCTTGTTCGCGCCGGCTTCCAGCAGCACGACGTTGAACTCGGTCTTCTCTTCAGCAGCAGCAGCGCCACCGCCAGCAGCGCCGCCAGCGGCGGGAGCAGCCATCGAAGCGGCGGACACGCCGAACTTCTCTTCAATTGCCTTGACCAGATCGTTCAGTTCCAGAACGGTCATGCTGTCCAGAGCGGCCAGGAATGCGTCTTTATCGAATGCCATGATAGTTTCCTAATAACAGATAGATTGCAGGGGACGTAGCGTCTTAAGCAGCAGCTTCGGCCGGGGCTTCGGCAGTAGCGCCGCCGCCCTTTTGCTGAGCCAGGGCAGCCAGCACGGCGGCGGTGCGTTGCACCGGCGACATGAGCAGGCCAGCCACTTGGGACAGCAGCACTTCCTTGCTGGGGATGGATGCCAGGGCCTTGATGCCGTTGACGTCCAGAGCCTTGCCGCTATAAGCGCCGCCCTTGATGACGAGCTTGTCGTTGGTCTTGGCGAAGTCAGCGATGACCTTCGCGGCAGCGACCGCGTCCTCGGAAAAACCGTAGATCAGCGGGCCGACCATGCTCTCCGAAGCAGCTTCGAACGAAGTGCCGGCGACAGCACGACGTGCCAGGGTGTTCTTCAGCACGTGAAGATACACACCTTGGGCACGCGCGGTGACGCGCAGCTTGTTCAAGGCTTCAACGGTGAGGCCACGGTACTCGGCCAGCGCCAGCGTCTGCGACTTGGCGGCTTGCGCTGCCACTTCGGAGACGACGGTTGCCTTCTCGTTGCGATTGAGACTCAAGGTCTACTCCTCACAAAAACGTGTCTTTGGCCTCGCGGCCTCCGACACACCGGGATTCAGCGACCTTCTGTCAGGAAACATTCCTTACAGCGGGACCGCCATCTGCGCTGGACGGAAACTGAGCTTCCGATTAAGCCTTGCCCCCAGTACCTCAGGGGCGCATCTCCAGCGGTCTTGGATGACGCGCCGCCGGCCGAAACCAGCAGCGCCCCACCAATTCATCAGCACGGCGCCAGACTAGCGCCGCGCCTCATCTGAATCGCTTAGGCCGAAGCCTGAGCGTTGATCGAAGCGATGTCCACGCGAGCACCGACGCCCATGGTGGACGACACGGCGACCTTGCGCAGGTAGACACCCTTGCTCGACGCCGGCTTAGCCTTGTTCAGGGCCTCGATCAGCGCGCGCAGATTGCCTTCCAACTTGTCGGTGTCGAACGAACGACGGCCGATGGTGCCGTGGATGATGCCGGCCTTGTCAACGCGGAACTGGACTTGGCCAGCCTTGGCGTTCTTGACGGCGGTAGCGACGTCCGGGGTCACGGTGCCAACCTTGGGGTTAGGCATCAGGCCACGCGGGCCCAGGATCTGACCCAGGGTACCGACGATACGCATCGTATCGGGCGAGGCGATGACCACGTCGAAAGGCATGTCGCCAGCCTTGACGCGCTCGGCCAGGTCTTCCATGCCAACCACGTCGGCGCCGGCGGCCTTGGCTTCTTCAGCCTTGGCGCCTTGGGCGAACACGGCCACGCGCTTGGTCTTGCCGGTGCCGTGAGGCATCACGACGGCGCCACGCACCACTTGGTCCGACTTCTTGGCATCGATGCCCAGTTGCACGGCCACGTCGATGGATTCGTCAAACTTGGCGGTAGCCAGTTCCTTGACCAGGCCCAGGGCGTCGGTCAGGGGGTACAGCTTGGTGGTCTCGACCTTGCCTTGCAGAGCTTTTTGCTTCTTGGTCAGCTTAGCCATGTCACACACCCTCCACGATGATGCCCATCGAACGGGCGGAACCAGCGATGGTGCGAACGGCGGCGTCCATGTCGGCGGCCGTCAGATCCTTCTGCTTGGTCTTGGCGATCTCTTCCAGCTGGGCGCGGGTCAGCTTGCCGACCTTGTCCAGATGGGGGCGCTGCGAGCCCTTTTCGATCTTGGCAGCCTTCTTGATCAGCACGGTCGCCGGGGGCGACTTGATCACGAAGGTGAAGCTCTTGTCCGCGAAGGCGGTGATCACCACCGGCAGCTTCAGGCCCGGCTCATAGCTCTGCGTCTGGGCGTTGAACGCCTTGCAGAATTCCATGATGTTCAGACCACGCTGACCCAGCGCGGGACCGACCGGAGGCGAAGGATTTGCCTTGCCAGCCGGAATTTGCAGCTTGATAAAGCCGACAATTTTCTTGGCCATGATTTCTCCTGACAGCGCCACGGCGGCCTCGCCGCAACGCCTGAGTGCTAGCGCAAGGGGCTAGAGGCTCACGCCTCGTACCCTTGCTCCTCTTGTCCGCATCTCGTTGCGGACTGACTACGAGTGAGATGCCCACCGCTTGCGCAGTGAGCGAGCCTCACCAGGCTCTCAAACTTTCTCGACCTGCGCGAAGTCCAGCTCCACCGGCGTGGCACGTCCGAAGATCGTGACCGAGACGCGCACCTTGGACTTGTCGTAATTGACTTCCTCGATAGCGCCATTGAAGTCCGTGAACGGGCCTTCCTTGACGCGCACGATCTCGCCCACCGTCCACTCGACCTTGGGCCGGGGCTTCTCGATGCCTTCTTGCATCTGGTTGACGATCTTCATCACCTCGGCTTCCGAGATCGGGGCCGGGCGGTTCTTCGCGCCACCCACAAAACCGGTCACCTTGGAGGTGTGCTTGACCAAGTGCCAGGTGTCGTCTTCCATCACCATTTCCACCAGCACATAGCCGGGGAAGAAGCGACGCTCGGTGACCGCCTTCTTGCCGTTCTTCAGTTCCACGACCTCTTCGGTCGGAACCAGGATGCGGCCGAACTTGTCCTGCATGCC
This sequence comes from Paucibacter sediminis, assembly GCF_030254645.1. NCBI lineage: Bacteria > Pseudomonadati > Pseudomonadota > Betaproteobacteria > Burkholderiales > Sphaerotilaceae > Roseateles > Paucibacter sediminis. The sequence continues at coordinate 2,225,477 of NZ_CP116346.1, read as the reverse complement.
GGCGCGATCGATGCGCTCGCGCAGATTGCGCTCGACGGCCTTTTCCATGCCCGAATAGGCGTGCACCACATACCAGCGCTTGGGCAGGCCAGCGGGCACTGCCGCTTCGTTCGCAACGACGTTCAGTTCTTCGCTCATCGGGAATCCTTTAGCGCTTCCAGCCCAGAATCAGGTCGATCAGGACCCATTCCAGCGTCTTGTCGGTCAGCCAGAGGAACAAGGCCATGACCACCACGAAGGCGAACACATAGCCGGTCATCTGGGTCGCTTCCTTGCGCGTGGGCCACACCACCTTGCGCACTTCGCGCAGGGAGTCGCGACCGTAGGCCACCAGCGACTTGCCGGACTCGGAGGTGAAGAAAGCGCCCGCAGCGGCCGCCAGCAGCACCAGCAGCGCCGCCCACTGCGCGATCGGGCCTTGCTTGGCCAGCGCATAGAACGCCACCAGACCACCAATCAGCAGCAGCACAGCACCCGCCAGCTTGGCCTTGTCGGCGCTGGTGGTGACTGTTTCGACTTGAGGATTCGACATTGAACTAACTTTCAAGCCCGCCTGAGCGGACTCGGCACGCATACGGAATGAATTGACCCAACAGCAGCAAAGCCCGCCGGGACCAAATCCCGCGGGCTTGCTTTGACCACTATACCAGCGTCAGGTCAGTGACTGCTGGCAGGGGCAGAGGGTCTCGAACCCCCAACCTTCGGTTTTGGAGACCGACGCTCTGCCAATTGAGCTATGCCCCTGTGGTCTTTCAGACTTTACTCGAGGATGGTGGCAACCACACCCGAGCCGACGGTACGGCCACCTTCGCGGATGGCGAAGCGCAGACCGGTTTCCATGGCGATCGGAGCGATCAGCTTCACGGTGATGCCGACGTTGTCGCCGGGCATGACCATTTCCTTGTCCTTCGGCAGCTCCACGGCACCGGTCACGTCCGTCGTGCGGAAGTAGAACTGGGGACGGTAGTTGTTGAAGAACGGGGTGTGACGGCCGCCCTCTTCCTTCGACAGCACGTAGATCTCGGCCGTGAAGTGGGTGTGGGGCTTGATCGAGCCGGGCTTGGCCAGCACTTGACCGCGCTCGACGTCTTCACGCTTGGTGCCGCGCAGCAGGATACCGACGTTGTCGCCGGCTTGACCTTGGTCCAGCAGCTTGCGGAACATTTCCACGCCGGTCACGGTGGTCTTCTGCACGTCGCGGATACCGACGATTTCGATTTCTTCGCCGACCTTGATGATGCCGCGCTCGACGCGACCGGTCACCACGGTGCCACGGCCCGAGATCGAGAACACGTCTTCCACCGGCAGCAGGAAGGTGCCGTCAACGGCGCGGTCCGGCTGGGGGATGTAGGTGTCCAGCGCATCGGCCAGGCGCATGATGGCTTGCTCGCCCAGGTCGCCCGTGTCGCCTTCCAGCGCCAGCTTGGCCGAACCCTTGATGATGGGGGTGTCGTCGCCGGGGAAGTCGTACTTGGACAGCAGCTCGCGCACTTCCATTTCCACCAGTTCCAGCAGCTCGGCGTCATCCACCATGTCGCACTTGTTCAGGAACACGATGATGTACTTCACGCCCACTTGGCGAGCCAGCAGGATGTGCTCGCGGGTCTGGGGCATCGGGCCGTCAGCGGCCGAGCACACCAGGATCGCGCCGTCCATCTGGGCCGCGCCGGTGATCATGTTCTTCACATAGTCAGCGTGGCCAGGGCAGTCCACGTGAGCGTAGTGGCGGTTGGCCGTTTCGTACTCGACGTGGGCGGTGTTGATGGTGATGCCGCGGGCCTTTTCTTCAGGGGCCGCATCGATCTGATCGTAAGCCTTGGCTTCGCCGCCAAACTTCTTCGACAGCACGGTGGCGATCGCAGCAGTCAGCGTGGTCTTGCCGTGGTCAACGTGACCAATCGTGCCCACGTTCACGTGGGGCTTGGTACGCTCGAATTTACCTTTTGCCATCTTGCGCTCCTGGCGATCAGATCAGAGAAGGGGAAGAAGAAAAGAGGTGGTGCCCATGACGCGGATCGAACGCGTGACCTCTCCCTTACCAAGGGAGTGCTCTACCACTGAGCCACATGGGCATCGACACAGGTTTATTGACCACAGATCAACAAACCAGTGCCGACACATTCACCTTCCAAGCAAGCCGACTGGAGCGGGAAACGGGAATCGAACCCGTGTCATTAGCTTGGAAGGCTAAGGTTCTACCATTGAACTACTCCCGCCCGGGAGTATCACTTGCTCATCGCTCAGGCCCTTCGACCCTTGCGCCAAACAAGCTTCAATCGCTTGAATTGTCGTTTGCCTTGGTGGAGGAGGCTGGATTCGAACCAGCGTACGCGTTAGCGGGCAGATTTACAGTCTGCTGCCTTTAACCACTCGGCCACCCCTCCGAGGCAAGCCCGCAACTATAGCACAGCATTTTTGGGCCGCAAACAATTTTCGACATCCAGCGCAGCGGACCCCAAGAAGCGGCTCGCCCGCTGCGCCGGGATGGCATGCGCACGGCCCGATGGAGCAATCTCCCGCTTTCGCAGACGTCGATAGATACCAATTTACTACCAAGCCCGGCCACCACCATCACGGGGCATGCCGTACCTGTAGCCCCAATAACGGCCAGATTTGCGTCTTAATCGCTATTGCAGGCTCACCACAGCAGGGAAAACACGCCCCTAAAAGTGGTAGCAAAGTGGCACTACTGATGGCTATAGTGGCATGGCATTGGTTGCATTTGCATTGCATTTCGAGGCGCCAGGCGCATGCCGCTCACACGGTGATGCGCCTTGGCTCCGAGTCTCAACAGGCCGAGCACGAAGCCAACGGCCATATCGAGGAGCAGTTCATGAAGGTCAGAAAGACCCCTATCGCGGCAGCGGTGACGATCACCCTGCTTGGTGCCGCCTTTGGCGCGCAAGCCCAACAGGCCGACAAGAAGGCTGAGGCGGCGCAGCTGGATCAGGTGGTTGTCACCGGCATTCGCGCCTCGCTGGAGACCGCGGTCAACATCAAGAAGAACGCCAGCGCGGTCGTCGACGCCGTGTCCGCGGAAGATGTGGGCAAGCTCCCCGACTCCGACGTCGGCCAATCGCTGGGCCGCATCCCCGGCGTCTCGGTGGGTCGTGCCTTCGGCCAGGGCGCCTCGGTGTCGATCCGCGGCTCCGACCCGCAGATGACCTACACCACGCTGAACGGCCAGACCGTCGCGTCCACCGGCTGGTACGACCAGATGGACATCGACCGTTCGTTCAACTATTCCCTGCTGCCCCCCGAGTTGATCGGCGGCATGGAGGTCTACAAGTCCTCCCAGGCCGACCTGACCGAAGGCGGCATCGGCGGCACCGTGATCGTGAAGACCCGCAAGCCGCTGGACATGGCGGCCGGCACCGCCTTCGCCAGCGTGAAGTACGGCAAGGGCACGATCAGCGATGACGAGAAGGAAGTCTCCGGCCTCTACAGCTGGCGCGACCAGAGCCGCCGTTTCGGCGCGCTGATCGCCGGCGGCCATTCGGAAGGCGCCTACATCCGCCAGGGCATCGAGGCTGACAGCCGCTGGTCCTCGGACGTCGCGCCGACCGCCTTCGTGCAGGATCGCAAGCGCGATGCCGTCAATGTCATCCTGCAAGCCAAGCCGATCGACGGCCTGGAGCTGGGCCTCAATGTCCTGCACCTGAAGCTGGGCGCTGACAACTCGAACAGCAGCGACTACATCTTCCACGACGCCAACTGCGACCAGCGCAATACCGCCGTGAAGTCCGACTTCAACCCCAACGGCGTGTGCCTGCACAGCACCACCACGGCCGCCAAGCCGCTGATGAACCAGTTCTTCCAGAACTGGGCCCGCGCCGCAGCCATGACCTCGGACAGCGTCACCTTCGACGGCCACTACCGCGTCGATGGCGCCAAGTTCGACCTGGTCGCCGGCAGCACCAAGGCCAAGGGCGGCACCTCGCTGACCACCAACTACGCCTACGGCTGGTGGGATACGCCGGCCAAGTGGCAGGGCACCATCGATGCCACCGGCAAGCAGATCGTCCTGAGCCCCAGCAAGGATCAATCGTTCGGCGTGAGCGCCCTGCCCAAGCAGAGCTCGCCGGAGACCTGGGCCTCGTCGCAGGGTCCGAACAAGGATCAGGAGAAGTTCGCCCAGCTGGACGCCACCTTCGACCTGGCCTGGGGCGCGATCTCCTCGTTCAAGACCGGCATCCGCATGGCCGACCACACCTTCGAGAAGCGCACCTTCCGCCCGGTCTGGAACTCGACGATTGCACCGGTCGACACCGCCAGCCTCTACAGCGGCTCGGTGGGCGTGGGTGGCTGGGACGTGCCGCGCCCCAACATCGGCGCGATGATCGCCAACACCAACAAGAACATCGCCTCCTGGATCGAGGACCGCTCCGGCTTCAGCGAGCTGAACGAGAAGAACAAGTCGGCCTACGGCATGCTTGAGTTCGACGCGCAGAACATGCGCGGCAACTTCGGCCTGCGCTACATCTCCACCGATGTGAAGAGCACCGGCTATGCCTTCGACGGCACGCCGCTGGCCGCCGGCGATTACTCGGGCAACCTCAACTGGGGCCGCAACACCGCCACCAAGAAGTCCAGCTACAACGACGTGCTGCCCAGCGCCAACCTGGCCTTCGACCTGAGCCGCAACATGGTGCTGCGCGTCGCCGCCTCGCAAACCATCACACGCCCGAACTTTGCCAATATGTTCGGCGTGACGGTGTCGGGCTACAACGATGACCGCGTCGGCAACGAGACCTGGACCAACGGCAGCGTGTCGCTCAAGCCGATGAAGTCCAGCAACGCCGACATCGGTGTGGAGTACTACTACGGCAAGGGCAACCTGCTGTCGGCCACCTTCTTCAGCAAGGACATCTCCAACTTCATCACCGCGGAGGTCAAGAACAACCAGAAGGTGGGCTTGGTGGATCCGGTGTCCAAGCTGGACAACTGGACGGTGCAGAGCTTCGTGAACGCCGGCGGCGGTCGCATCCGCGGTCTGGAACTGCAGGCCAACCATGCCTTCAACAACGGCTATGGCGTGATTGCCAACTACACCTTCACCGAAGGCACCGCACCGGCCAGCAGCTACATCGACAACCTCGGCATCTTCACCCAGGCCTCGAAGCACAACGTCAACCTGGTCGGCTACTACGAGAACGAAACCTACTCCGGCCGCCTGGCCTACAACTGGCGCTCGAAGTACATGATTCGCGAAGGCGCCTTCTGGTACGGCAACCGCATGCACGATGCCTACGGCACGCTGGATGCAAGTTTCGGCTGGAACATCAACAAGAACCTGAAGCTGTCGCTGGAAGTCATCAACCTGCTCAAGCAGGACGACGTGCAGTACGGCGCCGCCGATGCCTCCAACACGAGCATCAAGGATCCGCTGCGCGCCGGCTTCCCGGCCTGGTCCTTCCAGGGCGAGACCACCTACCGCCTCGGCCTGAGCGCCAAGTTCTGATCGGTCGCTGACCGAATGCAAAAGCCCGGCAACTGCCGGGCTTTTTTTCGTCACATCGGCGCTGGTATCAAACCAAAGTCGAAAAAGGAATTGACCGTCAGGCGGCCGCTGCGCGGATCGTCCGAGAGGCTGATGGCCGGATTGATGCACGCGCTGTGCAGCAGGCTGCCGGGATAGACGACGAGCCGGTTGCGGCGTGCCGGCATCATGCCCAGCAGCTCGAAATGCTCGTCGGAGTCAGCGAAGTAGCGCGGCCTGGGCGGCCGCCGTGCGAGCTCCTGCTGGTAGGCATCGAGGTAGCGATCCCGGTTGTCGGGCGTCACGCGCTGGATGCCGGTGGCCTTGTGCCGGTAGAAGCCGGTGCCGCCATGCTGCTCGCCACACAGATAGAGCAGCACCGCCATGTGATGAGGCGTGCTGGCATCGAAATGCGGCGTGCGCTGCAGCGGCCCCAGCTGCCCGGGCGCCGCGGTGATGAGCGAGAACGCGCACATGCTCTTGCGCAGCGGCAGCGCCTCGGGCACACCGAAGTTGATGCGTATCAGCGGCTCCACCAGTGCCACCAGATGGTGGGTGTAATCGCCGGGCGCCTCGGCGCGCACGCCCGGGTAGCCCTTGTGCTCGCGCACGCCCGGATAAGGCTGGAAGCGCTGTTCAAGCGCCTGCGCATGCAGCGCGTCCGGGTCCTCCAGAAAGTCGTCGATGAAGACGACCTCGTGATCGCCGATCCGCACCGAGCGGACATCGGGTGGCATGCGAACGGCAAAGCGCTGGCTCATGCGGGAGATCCTTCATTTCTTTCAGTGCGCCGGCAGATCGTACAAGCGCGGCCTGCTTGCCTGGCTAGACCTTGAAGTACCAGCCGCGACGATCGAGCCAACGGACGATCAGCGCCCAGACGGCCACGAAGACCAGCGCGAAGGCCAGCGACGCCATGCTCGGCCCGGCGAGCCGAGCCAGCCAGCCAAAGCCGGCGGCATACAGGGGCGCCATCCAGCCCAGGCCCTCCAGCAGCACCGTGCACATCCAGGCGCCCGCATAGGCGGCGATGGCATTCACGCCGAAGGCGCGCCCCAGCGGGCGCCATTGCAGCCGGTCCACCAGCTGGTGGGCCAGCAGCAGGGCCGCGGTGGCCCAGCCGCCGGTCCACAGCACGAAGCTGGGGGTCCAGAGCTGCTTGTTCCAGGGCAGCCATGCCGTGGCCAGGGCCCCCAACAGGAGGCTACCGGCCGCCAGCCAGCACAGCTCGCGCCGCGCACCGCGGCGCAGCCAGGCACCCGCGCGCAAGCCCAGCAAGGTGGTGGCCAGCGCGCCCAGCGTGCTGAGCAGACCTTCGGGGTCATGTGCGCGGCCCGTGCCGGCATCCCACTCGTAGGCGAAGCGCCACAGCAGCTGCGTGTCCAGCCAGGACGCGATATTGCCGGCCTTGCTCAGATCGCCGGCGCCCAGCAGCAAGCCGCCATAGCCCAGCAGCAGCGCCAGCAGCAAGGCCCACTGCGCCTTGGCGGACCGCCAGCCGCAGGCCAGCAGCGCGGCAAAGCCGAAGCACAGGGCAATGCGCTGCAAGACCCCCATGACGCGGAACTCGGGCTTGTGCATCAGCCACCAGGCCAGCAGGTGCAGGAGCAGGCCCAGCGCCATGATGCGGCCGGCACGCTGCAGGGCGCCGCGCAGCAGCGGCCCCGGCGCCGCCCCCGCGTCGAGGCGCGGCCCTAGCGCCAGCGACAGCGACACGCCGACGATGAAGAGGAAGAAGGGAAAGATCAGGTCGGTGGGCGTGCAGCCATGCCACTCGGCATGCTCCAGGGGCCAGAACACATGGCCCCAGTCGCCCGGGTTGTTGACGAGCAGCATCGCCGCCACCGTCAGGCCTCGCAGGGCATCCACCGACGCCAGACGCTTTTGCTGATGCATGAGGGACGGGCCTCCTCAGACCCGGAATCAGAAATCGCAGGGGCTGGGCAGCGCCGGCTGCGCGGCCGGCACGCCGTCCACCCGCGCCTGGCCGGCCGCGCGATAGGCCGCCACCGCCGCCTCCACCTGAGCCGGGCTCAGCAGCTCCTTGCGCGCATGGAACACCCAGTCCACGTCCTGCTCGTAGACGCGCGGCGCGGCGCTGCTGGGCAAGAGCCCGCCGGGCGAGAACCAGAGATTGAAGTTGATGGACATCGGCGACACGGGAACGTTGCGCCCGCCATGCTGGGCGATCTGGCGCCCGTCCAGGAACAGCCGCACCTGGCCATCGCCCACCTGCATCATCAGCTGATGCCAACCCTGCAGGCTGCCGAACTCCTCATGCGCCTGGTTGTAGCTCTTCCAGGGATTGAGCTGCACGGTCTGCCAGGCGATGCCATAGAGCCGCGTCTGCGCGCTGCCCCAGCCGCCATTGGGCAGGTACTCCCAGTCCAGCTCGCTGAACTCGGGGTCGTAGTCGAAGCGCAGCGGCGTGACCGCGTAAAAAGTCTGGATGACGGGGTCGCCATCGATGCCCTGCGTCGGCGCATCGCTGAAGCGCACGCGTGCGGCATAGGTGCCCTCCAGGTATTTGCGCTGGTGGCACAGCTGGGCCTGGCGTGTGCCCGCGCCGCTGCCATCGGTGCTGGCGCTGAGGCGCAGCAGGCGGTTGCCGCGCTGGGCCGGATCGGCCAGCAGCTGCAGCTGTTGCTCGCTCCAGCTCGCGCCCTCCACGCCCGGGTGGCCGGCCTGGGTGCGCGGGGTCCAGCCGCCGGCACGCAGCTGCTGCAGGTCGGCGTAGCTGAAGTCGTCGAAAAAGCGCTCGGCGGCATGGGCCGAGAGCGCCGCCAGACCCAGGCCCATGGCCAGCAACCGTCTGCGCATGGCTCAGCTGCTGGTGGCCGGCGACGCCGTCGCCGGAATCTTTACAAAAAACATCAGCAGCAGCGCCGGCAGGCCGCAGGCGATGGTCCAGAGGAAGAAGCTCTGGTAGCCCATCGCCAGCTGGATGTCGCCGCTGATGGTCTTGGAGAAGATGAAGCCCAGCTGCATCACGCCCGAGCCCAGCGCGTAATGCGCGGTCTGGTAGCGGCCCGGCGCCACCGCCTGCATGATGTAGAGAATCATGCCGACGAAGCCGAAGCCGTAGCCGAACATCTCCACGCTGATGGCCGCACCGATGTGGAACAGATCGGTGGGCAGGCTGGCGCTGAGGTAGTAGAACACCGCGTTGGGCACTGCCATCGCCAGGATCAGCATGGGCATGGCGCGCTTCAGGCTCAGCCAGGAGGTGAAATAACCGCCCAGAATGCTGCCCACCAGGAAGGCCGCGGTACCCGCCGTGCCATAGATGCCGCCCACCTGCTCGGTGCTGAGCCCCAAACCACCCTTGTCGCGTGCCTCGATCAGGAACAGCGGGCCGATGGTCTGCACCTGCCCCTCGCCGAAGCGGAACAGCACGATGAAGAGGATCGCCAGCCAGATGCCGGGCTTGCTGAGGAAATCGGCCACCACCTCCTTGAGCGTGGCGAACACGCTGCTCACCGTCAGGTCCGCATGCTCGGTGTTGAGCGTGCCCGGCAGCGCGTAGGCGTTGTAGGCCGCCAGCAAGGCCAGCAGCAGGGCCAGCGCGGCGAAGATGATGGACCAGGCATTGAACACCCCCAGGCTCTTCTCCAGATGCCCGGCCAGCACCAGCAGGCCACCCAGGGTGAGGAATTTGGAGGCGTTGAAGAACGCGCCCTGCCAGCCCGCATAGGCCGCCTGCTGCTTGCTGTCCAGGGCCGCCATGTAGAGGCCGTCGCAGGCGATGTCGTGCGTGGCCGAGGCATAGGCCAGCAGGAACAGCACCGCGATGCTGGCGGCGAAGTACATCGGCAGTTGCAGCGCCAGCGCCATCAGGCCCAGGCCCACCGCACCGGTGAACTGCATTGCCACCACGATCAGTTTCTTGCTGCGCGCCAGTTCCAGGAAGGGGCTCCACAGCGGCTTGAAGGCCCAGGCCAGGCCCAACACGCCAGTCCAGCGCGCGATCTGGTCATTGGCCACGCCCATGTTCTTGAACATCAGGCCGGCGATCAGCATCACCACGAAGAACTGCATGCCCTGCACAAAGTACAGGCTGGGAATCCAGCGCATCGGCGCAAGAGTGGGGCGGCTGGACATGAAGTCTCCTGGCGTTGCTGTGCGGCGTTCAGTTCAGGGTCACGGGCGATTGCGCCGTGGCCGGGGCCCGGCCTTCCAGCCATTGCTTCAGCCCTTCCAGCGCGCCATCGGCATAGCCCCAGGTGATCACGGTGGGCGCCTGCACGTCCAGGGCCTGGAAGGGGTTCCACAGCACCAGGTGCAGATCCGGCCGCCAGCCCTGGGCCAGGCCCCCAAGCTCGTCATAGCGGGCGCGCTGGGTGGAGGCGATCACGGTCTTGCGGCCGTCCTGCGGCACCCGGGCCCAATCGAGCGTGGCGATGTCCTGCAGCACCAGCACCTCGGCATCGGCAAAGCCGTCGAACAGCGCGGCCACCTGGGCGCCCGTGGGGCCGGCCTCGGAGACACCGTCGGTGGGCACCTGACCCTGCACATACACGCGCAGCGGCGCCTGCAGGTCGGGCGCCTGGGCGCCACGCAGCAGCGTCAGGCCACGCGCCCAGGCGCAACGCATCAGGGCGTCGTCGTCCGCACGCTGCGCGCCGGCGTAGCCGGCATGTTGCACCGGGTAGGCACGCGCCAGCGCATCGAGGCGGGCGCGGGCGCGCTCGCCCTGCGCCTGGCTCAGCTCGCCGCGCGCAAACGCGGCCTCCAGGGCGGCGATGGACTGGCCCTGCTCGTCCAGCGAGCCCTGGGCCAGGATCATGTCGGCACCGGCCTGGATCGCCAGCACCGCGGCGCGCGCATAGCCGTAGCGCTCGAAGATGGCCTTCATCATCAGCGCATCGGTGATCACCACGCCCTCGTAGCCCCACTCGCGGCGCAGGATGTCGCCCAGGATCTTGGTGGACAGGGTGGCCGGATGCTCGGGGTCGATCTGCGGATAGACGATGTGCGCCGTCATCACCGCGGGTGCCGCCTCACCGGGCTTGTGACAGAAGGCCTTGAAGGGCCGCAGCTCCAGCGCGTCGAGTTCGGCACGGCTCTTGTCCACCGTTGGCAGGGCCAGGTGCGAGTCCACATGGGTGTCGCCATGGCCAGGGAAATGCTTGACGCAGCAGGCCACACCCGCGCGCAGCGAGCCGCGCATCCAGGCCCCCGCCAGGCGGGTCACGTCATCGGCGTCCTCGGAGAAGCTGCGCTCGGCGATCACCGGGTTGGCCGGGTTGTTGTTGATGTCCAGCACCGGCGCGAAGTTCCAGTTGATGCCGATACTGCGTAGACCGCGCGCCACGGCCGCCCCCACGCTTTCGGCCAGGTCCTCGTCGTCGGCCGCGCCCAGCGCCATGGCCGAGGGCGCTTGCGGCAGGAAGGTGGCACGCACCACCGAGCCGCCCTCCTGGTCCAGGCCGATCAGGGCCTCGGGGCCCATCACCTCGCGCAGGTCGCGGGTGAGCTGCTGCACCTCGGCCTCGGTGCCGAGGTTCTTGCGGAACAGACAGACGGCGCGGATCTGGTGGCGGCGCAAAAAGGCGGCGGTCTCGGCATCCAGGCGCTTGCCCTGGATGTCCACCATCACCAACTGGCCCGGATGAAATGCCTTGGACATGGGCGATGAACCTTAATCAGTGCGTCTTCGTAACCTTGGCCAGATGGCGCGGCTGGTCGGGGTTCAGCCCGCGTGCGCGCGCCAGCGCCTCCACCATGGGGTAGAAGCTCTGCACCGCGGCGATCGCATCCAGATCCTCGTTGCCGGTGCAGGCAAGGGGCAGCTCGGCGCCCGGCGTGCCCTCGGGCGCGGCCAGCAGCACGCGCGCGCCGCGGCCGCGCATTTCATCGGCCAGGGCCAGCAGGCCGGCCTGGGCCGGGCCGCGCGGCGCGAACACCAGCAGCGGATAGCCTTCGTCCACCAGCGCCATCGGCCCGTGCTTGACCTCGGCGCCCGAGAAGGCCTCGGCCTGGATGCCGCAGGTTTCCTTGAACTTGAGCGCCGCTTCCATGGCCACGGCCAGGCTGGTGCCACGGCCGATCACGAACAGGCGGTCGGCGTCCTTGAGCGCGTCCACCGCCACATCCCAACGCTTGGCAGAGGCTTGCTCCAAGGCCTGCGGCAGCTGCTGCAGCGCGGCCTGCAGGTCTTCGTCCTCGCTCCAGGCGGCCACCACGCGGGCGCCGGCCACCAGCTGGGCGATATAGCTCTTGGTGGCGGCCACGCTCTGCTCCACGCCGGCATGCAGCGGGAACACATGCTCGGCGGCCTCGGCCAGCGGCGAGCCCTCGGCATTCACGAAGGCCACGGTGCGGGCGCCACCGGCGCGGAAGAACTTCGTCGGCGCCACCAGATCGGGGCTCTGGCCCGATTGCGAGAAGGCCAGCGAGACCAGGCCCTCACAGGCGATCTTGCTCTGGTACAGGGTGATCAGCGACATCGGCAGCGAGGTCACCAGGCGGCCCAGGCGCGCCATCATCAGATAGGCCATGTAGTGGGCGGCATGGTCCGAGCTGCCGCGCGCCACCGTCAAGAGCGAGGTGGGCGGCTTGTCGCGCAGCGCCGTGCCCAGGGCGGCATAAGCATTTTGATCAGCGGCCAGCTGGCGCGCCACCACGGCCGGAGCGCTCAGGCACTCCTCATACATTCGCGAGGTCAATCTCTTCCCCTTCAACGACCACGCGTTGCAGCTGCAAGTCACGGTCCATCACCACCAGATCCGCCCAGGCGCCCACGGCCAGCTGGCCACGTTCGCTCAAGCCCATGTATTCGGCCGCGTAGCTGGAGACGCGCCGCGAGGCGTCCGCGATCTCCAGCCCCAGGTCCACCAGATTGCGCAGCGCCTGGTCCATCGTCAGGGTGCTGCCGGCCAGGGTGCCATCGGGCAGGCGCACGCCTCCCATGCACTTGGTGACGGTGTGGCGGCCCAGCTGGTAATCGCCGTCGGGCATGCCCGCGGCGGCGGTCGAATCGGTGACGCAGAACATGCAGGGGATGGCGCGCAGGGCCACCTTGACGGCGCCCTCGTGCACATGCAGCAGGTCCGGGATGATCTCGGCATAGCGCGCGTGCGCCAGCGCCGCGCCCACCATGCCGGGCTCGCGGTGGTGCAGGCCGGTCATCGCGTTGAAGAGATGGGTGAAGCCGCCGGCGCCGCGTTCGAGTGCGGCCACGCCGTCCTCGTAAGTGCCCAGGGTGTGGCCGATCTGCACCTGGAAGCCGGCCGCGCGCAGCGCCGTGATCAGCTCCAGATTGCCGGGCAGCTCGGGCGCCAGCGTGATCAGGCGGATCGGTGCCAGCGCGCTCAGCGCCTGGATTTCCTCGATGCTGGCGGGCTTGGCAAAGTCGGGCTGTGCGCCCAGCTTGCCGGGGTTGATGTAGGGGCCCTCGAGATGCACGCCGAGGATGCGTGCCCCCTGCGAGACGCGGCTATGGCAGGCCGGGCCGAGGGCGGCAAGCGCGGCGCGGATCTCATCCAGCGGCGCCGTCATGGTGGTGGCCAGCAGGGCCGTGGTGCCATGGCGCACATGCAGGCGTGCGATCTGCGCGGCGGCATCGCCGCCTTCCATGGTGTCGCGGCCACCGCCGCCGTGCACGTGAATGTCGATGAAGCCGGGCAGCACCAGGGGCAGGTCTTGCTTGCCGTTGCGCACCTCGGACTCGCTGACTGCCTCGCCCGTGATGCGCGTGATGCGCCCATCGGTCTGTTCCAGCGCGCCGCGGACGAAGCCCTGCGGCGTCAGAACAAACCCTTCAACCTTGCTCATCCGTCACGCCTCATCTCCGCCACGAAGTCGTAGTAATCGCTGCGGCAATACGAATGGGTCAGCTCCACCGCCTGACCCGACTCCAGATAGCCCACCCGCGTGATGAACAAGACCGCCTGGCCGACTGGAACTTCCAGCAGGCCGGCCAGCTTGGTATCCGCATTGATGGCACGAATATGTTGCAGCGCGCGCGCCGGCGCACCAGCACCCTGCGAGAGATGCTCATAGAGCGAGCTGTCCACCGCCTCCGGGTCGGGCAGCACCGCCTCGGGCAGCACGCTGACCTCATAGGCCATTACCACCCGGTCGGCCAGGCGCAGGCGCTCCAGGCGCGCCACGCGCTGGCCCGTCACCAGGCCCAGCGAGAGCTGCTCGTCGGGCGCGGCCATCGCAAAGCCACGCAGCAGCCAGCGCGAGCTGGGCTGGAAGCCGCGCTGGTGCAGCTCTTCCGAGAAGCTGGTGAGGCGCGAGAGCGGCTGCTCCAGCTTGGGCGCGATGTAGTTGCCGCTGCCGCGCTTGCGGATGATGAGCCCCTGCTCCACCAGGCGGTCGATCGCCTTGCGGGCGGTCACGCGCGAGAGGTCCAGCGCCTCGGACAGCACGCGCTCCGAGGGCAGGGCCTCGTCGGCCTGGTATTGGCCCTCGCGGATCGCCTGGGCCAGCTTGTGGGCCAGCTGCATGTACAGCGGCGAGGCGGCTTCGGCGTCAGGCTTGAATTGGAACGGCAGTTTGGTCGACATCACACACCCGGTTCTGAGTTGAGTGCACTGCGTACCAGCAGCAGTGCGCCATCGGCCGAGTCGCCTTGCGGCTCGACACAACGGGCACGCATATTGCCTGAGAATTTTTCGCGCAAGCGCAGCGCGATGCTGCCGCTCAAGGCCAGGGGTAGCTGCTCGCTCGGGTCCAGCGCGCGCGCCAGGCTCTCCAGCTCGGCCACGGCCTCGGCCAGGAAGGCCCGGGCCACGCCATCGTCGGGCGCGGCCTCGAACACCAGCGGCGCGAGCGTGGCGTAGCCATGCTGGCCGGCCTTGGCGCACCAGGCCAGGATGGTGTGGCGCTCCTGGCCGGCCACCGCCCATACCGCGCGCGCCAGTGCGCCGGGCACGGCGCGGCCGTCCAGCGCCTGCTGGGCGTGGCGCATCGCCTTCAGCCCCAGCCAGGCACCACTGCCCTCGTCGCCGCTGATCCAGCCCCAGCCACTGATGCACACGCGCGAACCGTCGGCGCGCAAGGCCTCGCCCACCGCGCCGGTGCCGGCCGCGATCACGCCGCCCGGCCGGCCACCATGCGCACCCAGCACCGAGGTGAAGCCATCGTTGTCCAGCGCCACCAGGGCATAGCCGGGCTGCTGGGCGTGGAACTCGGCCACCGCCTCGATCAGATTGGCTCCCGAGAGGCCCAGGCCGATCGCCACCTGGCTCAGATCCAGCGGCGCCAGCCCGGCCTGCACGGCCGCCAAGGCCAGCGCCTCCTGCACATGGCGCCAGGCCTGCTCGACCCCCTGCCCCAGCGCCGAGGGGCCGGACTCGCCTTGCCCCAGAATACGGCCCGAGCGCTCGCTCAAACGCACCCGCGTGCCGGTACCGCCGCCATCCACGCCGACCAGATAGCGCACCTGGTTCAGGGGCGCCGTGGCGGGGGAAAGGCCGGGCCGTGCGGCCGGGGAGTTGGGGCGATTCATGTTAATACCAGTTTAGTACCAAAGACGATAAAGCGTCAATTGGTACGTCACTGGACTTAACCTATCGCAAACCCTCCCCCGGGCAAGGCCAGCGGGCTACCAGGCGATGTGCCGGCCCCGCGCCGCCAGCCAGGCCGCCGCCTCGGAAAAATGCCCGCAGCCGATAAAGGGCGCTGGGGGCCGGGTGGCCGACAGCGGCGAGGGATGGTTGGCCGTGAGGACCAGCTGCGCCGGGCCGGCCGCGGCGATCAAGGGCGCCTTGGCCTGGGCATGGGCGCCCCAGAGCATGAAGACCTTGGGCGCGGGGTCGGCGGCCGCGGCGCGTATCAGCGCGTCGGTCAGCGCCTCCCAGCCGCCTGCCTTGCCGATCTTGGCGTGGCTGGCGGGCGCGCCGTCTTCCACCGTCAGGCAGGTGTTGAGCAAGAGCACGCCCTGCGCGGCCCAGGGCCCGAGGTGGGCGCTCATGGGCGGAGGCTGCCCCAGATCGCGCTGCAGCTCCTTGAAGATATTGCGCAGGCTGGGCGGCAGCTTGTTGCCATCGGGCACCGAGAAGGCCAGGCCCTCGGCCTGACCCGGGCCGTGATAAGGGTCCTGGCCGAGGATCACGACGCGCACCTGGGCGAGCGGCGTAAGGCGCAGCGCGCGCAGCGGATCGGGCGGGTAGATGGTGGCGCCGGCCGCCTCACGGGCCTGCAGATGCGCCAGCACATCGCGGCCGGCGGGGCTCGCCAGCCAGGCGTCCAGCGGCGCCTGCCAGCCGGCATCCAGCGTGGCGCCGCGCAGCGCGTCGGTCAGCGAAGCCATCAGGCCGCGAACAGTTCGGCCAGCGCCGCGCCCGGATCGGGCGCGCGCATGAAGGCCTCGCCCACCAGGAAGGCGTTGACCCGGGCGGCCCGCATGGTCTGCACATCGGCGCGGCCCAGGATGCCGGATTCGGTCACCAGCAGCCGCTCCGCGGGCACGCGGTCCAGCAGGCCCAGCGTGGTCTGCAGCGTCACCTCGAAGCTGCGCAGATTGCGGTTGTTGATACCCAGCAGCGGCGTCTTCAGGCGCAGGGCGCGCTCCAGCTCGGCGCCGTCGTGCACCTCCACCAGCACGTCCAGGCCCAGGCCCAGGGCGCAGGCCTCCAGATCGGCCATCAAGGCGTCGTCCAGGCTGGCGGCGATCAGCAGGATGGCATCGGCGCCCATGGCGCGCGCCTCGTAGACCTGGTACTCGTCCACCAGGAAATCCTTGCGCAGCACCGGCAGCGCACAGGCGGCGCGCGCCTGCTGCAGATAGGCCACCGAGCCCTGGAAAAAGCGCTCATCCGTCAGCACGCTCAGGCAGGCCGCGCCATGTTTCGCATAGCTCAGCGCAATCTCGGCCGGGCGGAAATCCGCGCGCAGCACGCCCTTGCTGGGGCTGGCTTTTTTAATCTCGGCGATCACGGCGCTCTGGCCGGCGGCGATCTTGGCGCGCAACGCGGCTTCAAAGCCACGGGTGTCATGCAGCGCCTCGGCCTCCTCGCGCAGGCTGGCGAGCGAGCGGCGCGCCTTGGCGGCGGCCACTTCCTCATGCTTGACGGCGTTGATCTTGTTCAGGATGTCCGACATGGTTTTCAGGCCTTCTTCCCCAGGGCCTGGGTGGTGGCCACGAACTGGTCGAGCTTGGCGCGCGCGGCGCCGCTGCTGATGGCCTGGCGTGCCTTGGCGATGCCGTCGCCAATGCTGCCCACCACGTTGGCGGCATAGAGCGTGGCGCCGGCGTTCAGCAGCACGATGTCGCGCGCAGCGCCGGGCTCGTCGGCCAGCGCGCCCAGCAGCATCACGCGCGACTCTTCCGGGCCGGCCACCTTGAGGCTGCGGTTGCTGACCATGGCCAGACCGAAGTCCTCCGGGTGGATCTCGTACTCGCGCACCTCGCCGTTCTTCAGCTCGCCCACCAGGGTGGCGGCGCCCAGCGAGATCTCGTCCATGCCATCCTTGCCATAGACCACCACCGCATGCTCGGCACCCAGACGCTGCATCACGCGCACCTGGATGCCCACCAGATCCGGGTGGAACACGCCCATCAGGATGTTCTTGGCATCGGCCGGGTTGGTGAGCGGGCCCAGGATGTTGAAGATGGTGCGCACGCCCAGCTCGCGCCGCACCGGCGCGATGTTCTTCATGGCCGGATGGTGGTTGGGCGCGAACATGAAGCCGATGCCGGTCTGCAGCACGCTCTCGGCCACCTGGGCCGGCGTCAGCATGATGTTGGCGCCCAGGGCTTCCAGCACATCGGCGCTGCCGGTCTTGCTGGAAACGCTGCGGTTGCCATGCTTGGCGATCTGCGCGCCAGCGGCCGCGGCCACGAACATCGAGCAGGTGGAGATGTTGAAGGTATGGGCGCCATCGCCGCCGGTGCCCACCACGTCCACCAGATGCGGCGAGGGCGGCACGGGCACCTTGTTGGAGAGCTCGCGCATCACCTGGGCCGCCGCAGTGATCTCGCCGATGGTCTCCTTCTTGACGCGCAGGCCGATCAGCAGCGCCGCCGACATCACCGGCGACATCTCGCCGCTCATGATGCGGCGCATCAGAGTGAGCATCTCGTCGTGGAAGATCTCGCGGTGCTCGATGACGCGGGTCAGGGCTTCGTTGTCGGTGATCGGCATATCAGGCTCCGAAATAGTCACGCATGGCGGCGATGGCACGGTCCACGCCGGCCGCATCCACATCCAGATGGGTCACGAAACGCAGGCGATACAGGCCGGTGGCCAGCACGCCGCGCGACTTCAGGTGCGGAATCACGCCGGCCGCCCGTTCTTGCGACGGGCCCGCCACATCCACGAACACGATATTGGTCTGCGGGGCCTCCACCGTCACGCCGGGCAGGCCCTGCAGGCCGGCGGCCAGGCGCTGCGCCAGCGCATGGTCATCGGCCAGGCGCGCCACATGATGGTCCAGCGCATGCTGGGCCGCCGCGCCCAGCACGCCGGCCTGGCGCATGCCGCCACCGGCCATCTTGCGCCAGCGGTGCGCGCGCGCAATGAAGTCGCGGCTGCCGCACAGCACCGAGCCCACCGGGGCACCCAGGCCCTTGGAGAAGCACACCGAGACGCTGTCGAAATGGCTGCAGATCTGGCGCGCCGCCTGGTAGGGGTCCCCACCCAAGGCCACGGCGGCATTGAACAGGCGCGCGCCGTCCAGATGTCGCGACAAGCCCTTGCCCAGCGCCAAATGCGAGGCCGCCGAGAGATAGGCCAGCGGCAGCACCTTGCCGCCGATGGTGTTCTCCAGCGTCAAGAGCCTTGTGCGCGCGAAATGGGCGTCGTCCGGCTTGATATTGGCCTCGATGTCGGCCAGGGCGAGCGAGCCATCGGCCTGGTGCGGCAGCGGTTGCGGCTGGATCGAGCCCAGCACCGCCGCGCCGCCACCCTCCCAGCGATAGGTATGGGCGAACTGGCCCACCAGGTACTCGTCGCCGCGCTGGCAATGGCTCATCAGCGCACAGAGATTGCTCTGCGTGCCGGTGGGCATGAAGAGCGCGGCCTCGAAACCCAGGCGCTCGGCCAGGGCGCTCTGCAGGGCGTTGACGCTGGGGTCGTCGCCGAACACATCGTCGCCCAGCGGCGCCGCCAGCATGGCGGCGCGCATCGCGGCCGTCGGCTGGGTGACGGTATCGCTGCGCAGATCAACCACGGTCATAGCGCCCCCTGCAGGAAGTTCTTCAACATCGCATGGCCATGCTCGCTGAGGATGGACTCGGGATGGAACTGCACCCCCTCCATCGGCGTGGCCGTGCCGGCCAGCTCGCGGTGGCGCACGCCCATGATCTCGCCGTCCTCGCTGCGCGCGGTGATGTCCAGCACCGCCGGCAGGCTGGCCTCCTCGATCACCAGCGAGTGGTAGCGGATGACGCTGAACTCGCGCGGCAGGCCCTTGAACACGCCCTGCTGGTCGGTGGTGATGGTGCTGGCCTTGCCATGCATCTGGGTCTTGGCGCGCACGATCTTGCCGCCCAGCGCCGCGCCCATGCTTTGATGGCCCAGGCACACGCCCAGGATGGGCAGCTTGCCCTGGAAGGCGCGGATCGCCTCCACACAGATGCCGGCCTCGGCGGGCGAGCAGGGGCCGGGCGAAAACACCAGCTGGTCCGGCTGCAGCGCACCGATCTCCTCCACCGTGATCTCATCGTTGCGCACCACGCGCACCTCGGCACCCAGCTCGCCGAAGTACTGCACCAGGTTGAAGGTGAAGCTGTCGTAGTTGTCGATCATCAAGAGCATTTAGAAGCCCTCCTCAACGAGTTCGGCGGCACGCAGCAGCGCGCGCGCCTTGGCCTCGGTTTCCTGCCATTCCAGCTCGGGCACGGAGTCGGCCACCACGCCGGCCGCGGCCTGCACATAGAGCACCTGGTCCTGCACGATGCCGGTGCGGATCGCGATGGCCAGGTCCATGTCGCCGGCAAAGCTGAGGTAGCCGCAGGCGCCGCCATAGATGCCGCGCTTCACCGGCTCGAGCTCGTCGATGATTTCCATCGCGCGGATCTTGGGCGCGCCGGTGAGCGTGCCGGCCGGGAAGGTGGCGCGGAACACGTCCAGGCTGCTCATGCCGTCCTTCAGCTCGCCCTCGACATTGCTGACGATGTGCATCACATGCGAGTAGCGCTCCACCACGAAGGCGTCGGTGACCTTGACCGAGCCGGTCTTGGCGATGCGGCCGATGTCGTTGCGCGCCAGGTCGATCAGCATCAGGTGCTCGGCACGCTCCTTGGGGTCGGTCTTGAGCTCGGCTTCCAGGGCCAGGTCCAGCTCGGGGGTGGCGCCGCGCGGGCGCGTGCCGGCCAGCGGCCGGATGGTGACCTTCTGGCCCACCGGCGTGCGCTCCTGGCGCACCAGAATCTCGGGCGAGGCGCCGACGATCTGGAACTCCCCCATGTCGTAGAAATACATGTAGGGGCTGGGGTTGAGCGAGCGCAGCGCGCGGTACAGGCTCAGCGGCGATTCGGTGTAGCGCTTGGACAGGCGCTGGCCCACCTGCACCTGCATCATGTCGCCGGCGGCGATGTATTCCTTGGCCTTGAGCACCGCGTCCAGGTAGTCGGCCTTGGCGAATTCGCGCTGCACCGGATGGGCCTGGCCACGCTTGACCTGGGGGGCGGAGACGCTGTAGGTGAGCTTGTCGCGCAGCTCGGTGAGGCGCTTCTTGGCCTTGTGGAAGGACTCGGCCTGGCCCGGGTCGGCATAGACGATCAGGTAGAGCCGGCCCGAGAGATTGTCGATGACGGCCAGTTCCTCGCATTGCAGCAGCATCACGTCCGGCGTGTCCAGGCCGCCCGGCTTCGCCGTCTTGGCCAGCTTGGGCTCGATATAGCGCACCGCGTCGTAGCCGAAGTAGCCAGCCAGGCCGCCGCAGAAGCGCGGCATGCCGGGGCGCAGCGCCACCTTGAAGCGCTGCTGGTAGGCCTCGATGAAATCGAGCGGATTGCCTTCGTGCGTCTCCACCACCACGCCATCGCGCAGCACCTCGGTGCGCAGGCCGCTGCTCTTGAGCACGGTGCGCGCCGGCAGGCCGATGAAGGAGTAGCGCCCGAAGCGCTCGCCGCCCACCACCGATTCCAGCAGGAAGCTGTGGCGGCCATTGCCGGCACCGGCGCACAGCTTCAGGTAGAGGGATAGCGGGGTTTCGAGATCCGCAAAAGCCTCGCTGATGAGGGGGATGCGGTTGTAGCCCTGGGCGGCCAGGCTCTGGAATTCAAGTTCGGTGATCACGTGCTCAAACCTTGCGTTTCTGGGCGCGCACCGGGCAGGCGCACGCCGTCTCAGGGTTGCCGCGCTGCGGCCACTCCAAGCCGGGGGTGGCTCAAAGCATAAGGTCTTGGATCTAGGCCGGCCGGAACGGGCGGCAGACAGCAAGCAGCAGCGGCTTCAGGCGAAGTCGTGGGGGCGACGCCAGGGCCAGGCTCCCCGGTCGTTCGACCCCTTGATCTGCTTGCGCGTGATGAACATGATGCGGCCAAGTGTAGCAGCGGTCACGGCTCGCACGGTTTACGCGTCGCCCCTATGCACAGCAGGCGCGTCGATGGCAGATACTTGGCCCACAAGCCTGCAGGTCGTTGGGTCCAGGCGTAGACAGACTCTGAACGGAGCGAGACAAATGCGACGAGTAATCCTGGCCTCCATGGCCGCGGCTGCGATGGCCATGGCCCTGCCCCTGACCGCGCTGGCGCAAAACGTCGAGGTGGCCGGGGTCAAGTACGAGCCCACGGCCGAGGTCGGCGGCGCCAAGCTGCAGCTCAATGGCGCGGGCATCCGCTACAAGGCCTTCTTCAAGGTCTATACCGCCGGCCTCTATCTGGCGGCCAAGGCCACGTCGCCCGAGGCCGTGCTGGGCGCGACGGGCGCCAAACGCCTTCATATCCAGATGCTGCGCGAGATCGACGGCAACGAACTCGGCAAGCTCTTCACCAAGGGCATGGAAGACAACTCCACACGCGAGGAGTTCTCCAAGGCCATCAACGGCGTGCTGCGCGTGGCCGAAATCTTCTCCAGTAAGAAGCGCATGAGCACCGGCGAGCATTTCAGCGTCGACTGGGTGCCTGGCACCGGCACGGTGGTCTATGTGAACGGCAAGGTGCAGGGCGAGCCCATCAAGGAAGCCGAGTTCTACAACGTGCTGCTGAAGATCTGGCTCGGCAAGTCGCCCGCCGACGAGCAGCTCAAGGATGCCCTGCTGGGTATCAAGCGCGAGCGTTCGGGTCGCGGCTGACTTTCGCATCCAGCCAGCGCGGAAATTCCTCCAGCGAGTCGAACACCGCATCGGCATCCACTGCGTGGATGGGCTGGCCATGGTTGTAGCCATGGCTCAGCAGCACCACCGGGCAACCGGCGGCACGCGCGGCGCGCGCATCGTTGCTGGAGTCGCCCACCATCCAGGTATGCGCCGGCGCGGTGCCCAGGGCCTCGCAGGTCTTCAGCAGGGGCAGGGGGTCGGGCTTCTTGCGCTCGAAATCGTCGCCACCGAACACCAGCTTGAAATAGCCGGCGAGCTGCTTGCGCGCCAGCAGCTCGCGCGCGAAGGCGGCCGGCTTGTTGGTCAGGCAGGCCATCGGCAGGCCCAGGGCCTTGAGCGCGTCCAGGCCCGCGCGCACGCCCGGGAAGACCTCGGCATGCTGGCCGTTGATGTCGCGGTAAAAGCGCTGGTAGAGCTGCCACGCCGGGTCGTAGAGGCTGGGCGCGCCGCCCACCTCGGCCAGGGTGCTGCGGATCAGATGCTCACTGCCCTGCCCCACCGTGTGCTCGACGAATTCGCGCCCCACCAGGGGCAGCTCCAGTTCCGCCAGCACGCGCTGCAGCACGGCCACAAAGTCACCCAGGGTATCGACCAGGGTGCCGTCGAGATCGACGATGAAGGCTTGGGGGGTGGGATGGTGCATCTGCATCGCGCTCACAAATCACTCAGCAGGCCTGCTGCCACGCCGAGCCCACCGCCGCCATCGCCAGCTCCGGCTCAAGCGGTTTGCTCACGCGCAACACCCTCGGTGGCAGGCCACCCAGCTGCGCAATCTGCGCGCCGCTCAGACTCGAGATCGCCACCAGCAGCCGCGGCGCAGGTCCGGCTAACTGGCTGATCTGGCGCAGCATCTCGATGCCGTCCATCTCCGGCATCACGATATCGCTGAGCACCACGTCGGGAGCTTCCCGCCCCAGCGCCATCAGGCCCTGAAATCCGTTTTCGCAGACGATCAGCCGGGCGGCGGGCCACAGCTGCTCGACCAAAGTGCCAAGCAGCAGGCGGTCACTCGGGTTGTCCTCCACCAGCAGAACCTTGGCCGGCTGCCCGGCCAGGCCCTTGGGCAAGGCCGCTTCGGCACCGCCAGCAGCGGCAATGAAATGCTCGACGCTGTCCGCGTCCAGTCGACGATGTCCTCCAGGCGTCTTCCAGGCCTTCAGCCGCCCTTGATCCACCCAGCGCTGCACGGTAGGGATGGAGACCCTGAGCCGATTCGCCACCTCGGCGGTCGAATAAGACGCGGGCAGCGCCAAGGCGCTGGTGGAATCGGGTTGGGGGGCGGTGCGCGGCATGGGTATCAAGGAGAGGCGTGAGGCGCGGACAAATATCGCCCAGCGGCGACGCAGAGTGCATTGTGCTCAAGTGCCAGCGCCTGCATCAGCGCGAGCGTCCGCTCCATCTGACCCTGCTCAATGGCGGCCTCAAGTGCCGCCGCCAACTGGCACAGTCCCAGCGCCCCCAGGCTACCGGCGGTCGAGATCAGGCTGTGCGCTTGGCGCGCCGCCAGCGCCGGCTCACGCGCATACATATCCGCCAGCTGCTCAGGCATGGTGGCGTGCTGGCTCAGATAGCGTTGCAGCAACTGACGGTACAAGCTCGCCTTGCCGAAGCAGCGGCGCAGTCCTGTGTCGACGCAGAGCGTGTCGGTGTTGGTCGTCATCGTAGGTTCGGGCTTAGCTGCGCTGGATCTGCAGCCAGTGTGCCAGGGTGCAAAGCAGGGTCTCAGGCTCGAAGGGCTTGGTGACATGATCGTTCATGCCCGCAAGCAGCGTCAGCTCCCGGTCTCGGTGACTGGCGTGCGCCGTCATCGCAATGACCGGCAGGCCGCGCAGATCGGGATTGCTGCGTATCCGTCGGGTCACCTCATAGCCATCCATGCCGGGCATCTGAATGTCCATCAGCACGATGTCGAAGACCTGCTCAGCCAGCTGCTGCAAGGCGTCCTCGCCGTTGCCGGCGATGCTGACTTCCATCCCGGCCATTTCGCGCAACAGATCTCCTGCCACCAGCTGGTTGAAGTCGTTGTCCTCGACCAGCAGGAGCCGGCGACCGCGCAGTTGCGCAAGGCAGTCCTGCGCCGCCTGGCTGAGCTGCCCATCACCCGGCCCGATGGCGCCGGGCCGCTCGCACCGGCCCTGCAATTGCGCCGCCAGACTCGCTGGGCGCCAGGGCTTGGGTAGGCAGGCATCCAACCCCAGTTGACGCAGCTGCTGTAGCGCCTCTTCGTCGCCGTGCCGGGTCAGGGCCACGATGCGCGGCCGAGACTCGCCACCATGGGCGCGCAGCAGTTGACTCCAAGCCGGCTGTCGGGCGAGTGCCACGTCGATCAAAATCACATCGAACGATGCAACCGCCGCGCTGTGCTGCCACACCCGCCAGGCCGTGTCGACATCGCTCAGCGTGATGGATCGGCAACCCAGCTCTTCGAGCTGCGTGGCCAGAATGGCGCGGACGCGCGCATTCGGGTCCACCACCAAAACCCGCAAGCCCGCCAGCCCCGCCAGCGGCGGGGGCGGCACGGCTCGCTCGGCCAGCGGCAGGCGAAGGCTGAAGGTGAACTCGCTGCCCTGCCCCCTGGCACTGCGCGCGCTCAGTTGCCCGCCCATCAACTCGACCAGCTGCCGGCTGATGGCCAGGCCCAGGCCGCTGCCACCATAGCGCCGGGTGATCGAGACATCTGCCTGTACAAAGGGTTCGAAAACGCGCTGCAGTTCTTGCTCGCTCATGCCGATGCCGGTATCGGTAATGCGAAAGCGCAGCTGCAAGGCCTCCGAGCCGACGGGCACGCGTTCCAGCTTGAGTTGCACGATGCCTTGATCGGTGAACTTGATCGCATTGCCGCACAGATTGACCAACACCTGCAGCAAGCGCAAGGGATCGCCGACCACCGCAGGCAGGGGCTCGCAGGACAGCTCATAAAGAAGTGTCAGCTGCTTGTCATGGGCCTGTTGACCGACCATCAGCACCAGCCTGTCCAGCACCTCGTCCAGTCGGAAGCTACGCTGCTCCAGCTGGAACTTTCCCGCCTCGATGCGCGAGAGATCGAGCAACTGATCCAGCAGGCTAAGCAGTGTTTCCGCCGCCTCGCGGGTCTTGTTCAGATAGTTGCGCTGCTGCTCGTCCAGCTCGGTGCGCAGGGTCAGCTGGGTCAGCCCGAGCACCGCATTCATCGGCGTCCGCACCTCGTGGCTGATATTGGCCAAAAAGCGCGACTTGGCCTCGTTGGCAGCCTCCGCCAGCGCCTGCGCCTCGCGCGCCTGCGCCGCCTTGGCACGCGCGTCGACCATGCGGTTGAACTCACGTGCCAGCTCCCCGAATTCGCCCGTCAGGCTTTCGTCCGCCAACGCGGCGGTAGGGTCGGCCGCATAGGCACGCACACTCTGCGTCAGGCTCATGAGCGGGCGCGTCAACCAGCGTGCGGCATACAGGGCCGTCATTGCCGCGAGCAACATGGCCATGAGCACCGTCACGCCGCCGCTCAGCGCCGCCTGGCGGCGCACCTCTTCGAGGTAGCGCGTCGCGATCCCGGTGATCGCGTACAGCTTGTACTCAGGCAGGTGAACCACCGCAGTCATGCGCGGCTCACCGTCCAGGGAGCGCGGATAAAAGATCTTGCCAACGGACTGTTTGGCCAGCTGCAGGGCATCGGCACGGACCTGCTGGCCCACAAAGTCCTCCAGTCCCGGACTTCGGTTGAAGATGTAGCCGTCCTCGGTCACTAGCACGATGCCGCCGCCGCGCTCGGCCAGGGCCTGGGACCGCACCTGCTCGTTGAACTGCCGCAAGTCGACCGCGACGGTGACCAGGCCTATGCGTCGCCCAGCGCCATCCCGCAGGGGGCGCACCAGATTGAACTGCAGACGCTGGGTCACGACACCAGCATAGGGCTTGCCGACATGCAGACCGTCGACGCGCAGGCCCTCCTGGAACCAGGGCCGATCCGCGAAGCGGGTCTTGGCCGCATCACCTTCGTGCGACATGCAGACCAGGCCACCATCCAGATCCACCACCCCTACATTGGCCACCAGCGGAATGATCTTGGGCAGGCCGCGCAGCAGGGTCTGGCAACCCTCCACGTCCATTCTCCGCACCTCTTCGCGTTGCCCCACGAAACGCAACAACTGATCCAGCCGTTCGATCGTGAATCGGGTCTTTTCCGCCAGTTGCTTGGCACCCTCCTCCAGCAAACGGACCTCGGCATCGCGCCGCTGCTGATCGCGCTCGTAGAACCAGAGGCTGTGCAGAACCAGCAGAGGTGCCAGCACCAGCAGCGAAGCCAGCAACTGCCGCTTGAAGAACTGCCGCCCCCGATAGGCCGCGAAGGACTCGGTGGACAGGCCGGGGCCGAGCAACTGGCGAATGGATTTCAACAGCATGGCATTCAGCGTTGTAGGGCAGGCATGGCGGCTGCAACGGCCCTCAGGAACCGTCGGCTGTGCGCTATTGCACGCCAGTCGCAGTCAGGCCGCTTGCATTCATTTTGTTCATTTTATACACTTATTTCAAATAAACACATGCACTACGACGGTCAGCAGATGGCCGACTCAACAGGAGAGCCTCGATGCGCAACAACCAGCCGGTTACCCAGCGAGAGTACGAGTTTCCCGACAACGTGACGCTGATGTCCACCACGGACACGCAGAGCCACATCAACTACGCGAACGCCGCCTTCATCGAGGTCAGCGGCTTCACCCGCGAAGAGCTGGCGGGCCAGCCGCACAACATCGTGCGCCACCCCGACATGCCGCGCGAGGCCTTTGCCGACATGTGGGCCACGCTGAAGAACGGTGAGCCCTGGACCGCCCTGGTCAAGAACCGTCGCAAGAACGGCGATCACTACTGGGTGCGCGCCAACGCCGTGCCGGTGGTACGTAACGGCCAGCAGGTTGGCTACATGTCGGTGCGCACCAAAGCCAGCCGCGAGGAGATCAAGGCCGCTGACCAACTGCACCGCGAGATGCGCGAAGGCCGCGCTTCGCATCTGCGCATGCACAAGGGCCTGCTGCTGCGCAAGGGCTGGCTGGGCTGGACCACGCTGCTCAAGACGCTGTCGGTGCGCTGGCGCATACGCTGGGCGCTCGTGGCCTTGCTGAGCTCCAGCGGCCTGGCAACGCTGCTGCTGGACCTGCCGGCCGGCAAGGCCGGCGCCATGATCGGGCTGATGACTCTTGCCACGCTGCTGGGCAGTTGGTTCCTGGAAGCCCAGATCGCCAGCCCGCTGGAGCAGCTGCGCAACCAGGCCCTCAAGGTCGCCACTGGTGAAAGCCAGAGCGTCGCCCATATGGAGCGCGTCGACGAGATCGGCATGAGCTTGCGTGCGGTGAGCCAACTGGGCCTGATGTTCCGCTGGCTGATCGACGATGTCGCAGAACAGGTGCGCACGGTGCAGCATGCGGTGACCGAGATTGCTCAGGGCAACGACGACCTCAGCAACCGCACCGAACAGGCGGCTGCCAGCGTGCAGCAAACCTCATCCTCGATGACGCAGATGACCGAGTCCGTCAGCGGCACGGCCAACTCGGCCCAGCAGGCCAACCAACTCTCGGCGGCGGCCAGCGAGGCGGCGGCCCGCGGCGGCCAATCGGTCTCCGAAGTGGTGGCCACCATGAGCGAAATCAGCGCCAGCTCGGGCAAGATCGCCGACATCATCGGCGTGATCGACAGCATCGCCTTCCAGACCAATATCCTGGCCCTGAATGCAGCGGTCGAGGCGGCACGCGCCGGCGAGCATGGACGCGGCTTCGCGGTGGTGGCCAGCGAGGTGCGTAGCCTGGCGCAGCGCAGCGCGGTGGCAGCCAAGGAGATCAAGGGCCTGATCGACGACAGCGTGAGCAAGGTCAATGGCGGACACAAGATCGTCGGCGAGGCCCGCAGCTCCATGGGCGAGATCGTCGACCAGGTGCGCAAGGTCTCCAATCTGATCGCCGAGATCAGCGCGGCCGCCAATGAGCAGACCCGCGGCATCGCCCATGTGGGCGATGCGGTCAACCATCTGGACTCGATCACCCAGCAGAACGCGGCCCTGGTGGAACAGAGCGCGGCAGCCTCGGCAAGCCTGCACCAGCAGACCGTTCGCCTGGCCGAGGCGGTGGGCGTATTCCGCTGACGCGAGGCCCATCATGGACTTGTACCGTTTTCTTTTCGTGGAGCACGACCCCCAGGTCGTGCTGGTATCGCTGCTGATCGCCATCGGCTGCTGGTGGACGGTGTTCGTGATGGGCTCGCACGTGGCGGCCGGCGAGGCGAGCGGCGATGACGCTCTGGCCAGGCGCTGGCACATCGGCCGCAGTCTGGTGCTGGGTTGCGGCATCTGGGCATTTCACTTCCTGGGCATGCTGGGCTGGCAACCCGGCCCGCCCCTGAGCTTCGACCGCGCGCAGACCTTCGCCTCGCTGCTGCTGTCGGTGCTGGGCGCATCGCCCCTGCTGAGCGCGCTGCGGCGCGCCAGGCGCCCCGCCAGCGCGCTCGACGCTACCCGGCTGCTGGGCTTTGCGCTGGCGCTGGGCGGCATGCACTACACCGGCATCCTGGCAGCCGACACGACCCCCGGCCCGAACTGGCATGCGGGCCTGGTGCTGCTCTCGGTGCTGCTGGCCCTGGGCCTGGGCATTGCCGCGCGCGGCCTGAAGCGCTGGCTGCTCGCGGCGCCGAGCGGTCAGGGTCTGCGACGGCGCGCCCAGGCCGCCGTGGCCCTGGGTCTGCTGCTGGGCCTGGTGCACTACGTTGGCGTGGCCGCAGCGGATTTCCTGCCAGGCACCATCTGCCGCACCGAGGGCACCTTGTCCGGGCGTGAGCTGACCGCCCTGGTGGCACTTTTCATCGTCTCGATTCTTGCCGCGGCGCTGTGGCTCAGCATCAACGACGCCCGCACCGCCAGCCGGCTGCAGCAGCAGAACCATGCCTTGCAGACACGCGCCCAGTTGCTGGAGCAGTTGGTCCACCTAGACGCCGCGACCGGCCTGCCCAACCGCGCAGCGCTCGAATCCGCGCTGGCTGCGATGGTCGAGGCCGAGCAGTCCGAAGCCGCCCTGCTGCTGATCGAGATGTCGGGCTACCAGACAGTCTGCGATTCATGGGGCCACGAGCTGGCCCATGAGCTGCTGCGCCAGGCCAAGCAGCGCATTGAGCTGCAGATGCCCGACGGGGCGACGCTCTTCCGCAGCAGCGACCAGCAGTTTGCCCTGCTGCTGAGGCATGCGGGTGAAGATGAAGCGCTGGCCCCATGGACCGAACAACTCTGCCAGGCCTTGCTGCAGCCCTACGAGCTCGACGGTCGCTCGGTCTCGCTCGCCTGCCACCTCGGCAGGGCCCGTACGGACTCCACGGGCGAACTGCTGCAGCTGGTGCCGATGGCGAGGACCGCCTGCGACTTCGCGCGCCGCGCCGGCGCCGACTGGCTGGCATTTGAGCCCCATATGTTCAGCGATGCACGCGAGGAGCTGGAGCTGCAGGGCGCGCTGCGCCGGGCGATCGAGCGGCGGGAGTTGAGCCTGGTCTATCAGCCCAAGGTAGACGCGTGCAGCGGCCGGCTACGGGGCGTGGAGGCCCTGCTGCGCTGGCGGCGCGCCGATCAGGGCTGGATCAGCCCAGCCAGCTTCATCCCGGTGGCGGAGCGCTATGGTCTGATGGGCTCGATCGGCCTGTGGGTATTGCGCGAGGCCATCGACCAGCAGGCCCGCTGGCTGGCCATGGGGCTGAACCTGCAGATGTCCATCAACCTCTCGCCCCAGCAACTGGAGCAGGCCGATCTGGTCGACAGCATTGCCGAGTTGCTGCGCCAGCATGGCGTCGCGCCGCGCTGGCTGTGCCTGGAGATCACCGAATCCGCCGCCATGCTGAGGCCGCAACACACGCAGGCGCAGCTGCTGCGCCTGCGCGAGCTGGGCCTGGATTTGTCCATCGATGACTTCGGCACCGGTCACTCCAGCCTGAGCTACCTACACCGGCTGCCGGTCACCGAGCTGAAGATTGATCGCAGCTTCGTGCTGGCGCTGCAGACCGGCAGCCTCCCCATCGTCAAGGCCACGCTGCAGATGGCGCATTCGCTGGGCTTGCGCACCGTCGCCGAGGGCGTGGAAACGGAACAGCAGCGGGAGTGCCTGGTGGCCTGCGGTGTTGAGCAACTGCAGGGCTTTCTGATCGCCCGCCCGATGCCGGCGCAGGATCTGCTGGCCGCGCTGGATCCGTCCCGCCTCGCCTTCCGCCCCTCGCGGCCTGCCGGCCTTAGCATGGCCATGGCCGGCCCCCGCTAGGCAGCCCGGCCAGGCAGGAGACTTGACATGCGCAACACAGGCAACATCGACGACCCGGCCCAGGACCGGCGCGCGCTCTTCTACTGCGCCGGCGCGGCCGTGGTGATGGCCGTGGTGTCGCAGCTGCCGCGCGTCGCGCTGGGTGAGGCCGGATCGCCCCAGATGGTCACCCTGCATCTGCTGCTGGAACTGTTCGCCGTGATCGTCTCGGTGATGGTGGTGCTGGTGGCCTGGCACAGCCTGGAGCATTCGCCCTTCAGCGCCTCGCACAAGCTGCTGATCTTCGGCTTCAGCGCGGTGGCCGGACTGGACCTGATCCATGCCCTGGCCTACGAGGGCATGCCGACGCTGCTGACCGAGAACAGCACCTCCAAGGCCATCTTCTTCTGGCTCAGCGGACGCCTGATCGAGTTGGCGACCGTCGCGCTGGTCGCGGCCCGCATCCCGCTGCGCGGCTATCGCCTGACATGGCTGGCGCTCGGCACCCTGCTGGCGGCCGTGCTGGGCTATCTGGGCAGCTACCACCTGGAGCTCTTCCCCGCCACTTTTGTGCGGGGCGAAGGCGTCACGCCGTTCAAAGCCACCGTCGAGTACTTGCTGTGTCTGGGCAATCTGGCCGCCGCCGCCTGGCTGCTGTGGACCCACCATTGCCAGCCCGAACGACGCACCCTCTTGCTGGGCGTGGCGTGCTGGATGATGGGCCTGGGCGAGTTCTCGCTGGCCAGCTACCAGGCCGCATCCGACCTCAGCAATCTGCTGGGCCATGTCTACAAGGTAATGGCCTATGGCTTCATCTACCGCGCCACGTTCCTGACCAGCTTGCGCGAGCCCTATCAAAGACTGGAGCTGTCGCAGCAGGAGCTGCGCCGCAGCCGCAACGAGTTGCAGACCTTGATGGACAACCTACCCTTGGCCATCGCGCGCATGGACCTCAAGCTGCGCTACCGCTATGCCAACACCACGCATCTGCGCTATCTGAACAAGCCGGCCGGGCAGGTGCTGGGCCGCCATGTCGACGAGATCCTGACGCCCTCGGTCCGCAACCTCGTGCGCCCCAAGCTGCAACAGGCTTTGCAGGGGCAGAGCGTCGAGTTCGACTACCGCGTCGACGCCGGAAACAACGGTCACGACGAGCGCTACCGCCTCGCCAGGCTCGTGCCGGAGTACGACCCCGAAGGCCAAATCGAGGGCGTGCTGGCCATCGTGATGGACACCACCGAGCGCGAGCGAACGCAGCTCCAGCTGATGGACTCGCTGCGCGAGGTGGCCGAGCTCAAAGCGGCGCTGGATGCCCATGCCATCGTCGCGATCACCGACGCCCGCGGCGTCATCACCCAGGTCAACGACAAGTTCTGCAGCATCTCGAAATACAGCCGCCAGGAGCTGATTGGGGAAACCCATCGCATCATCAACTCCGGCCACCACCCCAGAACCTTCTTCGAAGGGCTGTGGCACACGATTGCCAGCGGGCAGGTCTGGAACGGTGAGATCTGCAATCGCGCCAAGGATGGCAGCCTCTACTGGGTTTACACCACCATCGTGCCGTTCATGGGTACCAGCGGCAAGCCGGTGCAGTACATCGCCATTCGCGCCGATATCACCGAGCGCAAGAACGCCGAGCAGGAGGCCCAGCGCATGGCCTTGCACGATGCCTTGACCGGTTTGCCCAATCGCCGCCTGATGGGCGACCGGCTCAAGCACGCCATCCAGAGCGTGGCACGCAGTCGCCACCACGGCGCACTGCTGCTGCTGGATCTGGACAACTTCAAGGAAGTCAACGACACGCTGGGCCATGCGGTCGGCGATGAACTGCTGCGGCAGGTTGGCGAGCGCCTGTGCCATACGGTGCGCAAAAGCGATACCGTCGCTCGACTGGGTGGGGACGAATTCGTTGTCATCCTGGACGACCTGGGTGCAGACCTGGAGATCGCTACGAGCCGCTGCGGCGACCTCGGCGAGAAGGTCCGCGAAGCGCTGGCGCAACCGCACCTGCTCAACGGCCAGAAGGTCAGCGCCCCGCCCAGCATCGGCATCGTGCTCTTCAGGAGCCTCGACGACCAACCCGACGAACTGCTCAAGCAGGCCGATATGGCGCTCTACAAGGCCAAGTCGGATGGCCGCAATTGCCTGCGCTTCTTCGATCCATCGCTGCAGGCCGACATCACCGCACGCGCCTCGCTGCTGCGCGATCTGCGCCTGGCGCTCGAGCGCGACGAGTTGCTGCTGCACTACCAGCCCGTCGTCGACGGCGCGCAGCGCATCCTCGGTGTCGAAGCATTGATCCGCTGGCAGCACCCGCAGCGCGGCATGGTGCCACCGGCCGCCTTCATCCCCCTGGCCGAACAGACCAATCTGGTGCTGCCCATCGGTCAGTGGGTGCTGGAGCAGGCCTGCCAGCAGATCCACGAGTGGGCGGACCATCCGCTGCGTCGTGGCTGGACCGTGGCGGTCAACGTCAGCGCGCGCCAGTTCCACGAGGCCGAATTCGTCGGCAAGGTCCTGCGCGCGCTGCGCGAAAGCGGTGCCGACGCCACCCGTCTGCGCCTGGAGCTGACCGAAAGCATGCTGCACGACGACCTGGACGGCACGGTCGCGAAGATGAACACCTTGCGCGGGCTGGGCGTGCAGTTCTCGCTGGATGATTTCGGCACCGGCTACTCCTCGCTGAGCTATCTCAAGAAGCTCCCGCTGGACCAGATCAAGATCGACAAATCGTTCGTCCGTGATGTCCTGCTCAACCGCAATGACGCGGCCATCGCCCGCACCATTCTGTCCCTGGCCAACAATCTCGGCCTGGGCGTGGTCGCCGAGGGCGTGGAGACCGAAGCACAGCTGGGCTTTCTTATGAGCCAGGGCTGTCAGGCCTTTCAGGGCTATCTGTTCAGGCGACCAGGCCCCGTTGAGCAGCTGCCCGACCTGCTGCAACCCCTTGAGCAATCATGAGCAGGACAAAGAATTTTTCGACGCCCGCCGCCAAACGCCATGGGTCCGCGCAGGGGCTGCTGAGCGCGCACGCCTTGAGTCTGGGCTTCGCCGCAGTGCTGTTCGCGCTCGCCGCCATGGCCGCCATCGGCTTCGATCTGCTTTCGGGCGCGCGCGCCTATGTTGGCGCAGAAAGCCTCTGGACCAAGGCGCAAAAGGCGGCGGTGCGCTCCCTGCACGACTACGCGCGTCGCGGCGCCGATGCGGACTGGCAGCGCTATCGCGACTCGGTCGGCATCACCCTGGCGTATCGCGCCAGCCGCGAGACCCTGGCACGCCCCCATCACGACGACGCGGAGGCAGGCCGGCACCTCGCCGCGGGGGGCTCGGACATGGCCGACGTCGGCAGCATGGTCCGCCTGCATCGCTGGACCAGCGAGCTGGCGATCATGAGCCAGGCGCTGCGGATCTGGGCCGAGGGCGATCGCCTGATCGATGAGATCAATCGTCTGGCCCTGCAACTGCACGAACGGGTGCAACGTGGCGAACGCGACGACAGCCTGAACGGCCAGCTGGACAGCATCGACGCGATCGACACACGCCTGACCAAACTGGAGGTCCGTTTCTCGGCCACGCTGGGCGAAGGCGCGCGCCTCATCAAGACGGTGTTCGTGAGCGCGCTGGCAGCGGCGGCCGTGCTGCTGAGCCTGGGCAGCGCCAGCCTGGTCTATCGCAACGGACGTCGCACGCGGCGCCAGGCCGAGGCCCTGCGCGCCAGCGAGGAGCGCTTCCGCAACGCCGTGACCGGCGGCGGCGATGGCTTCTGGGACTGGGACCAGAGCGGCCGTGCCGTCTACGTCTCAGAGCGAATGGAAAGCATGCTGGGCCACGCCAGTGGCGCGATGCCACGCGATATCGCCGCTTTGCAGGCGTTGATCCATCCGCATGACCGCGACCGCACCCTGGCCATCTTCAAAGACCATCGCGACACCGGTGCTGCCTGCGACCTGACCCTGCGCGTGCGCATGGCGGACGGGGGTTGGCGCTGGGTACGCTCCCGCGCACAGTTGCGCCGCGACAGCGAGACCGGCCATATGCACCTGGCCGGCTTCATTACCGACGTGCATGAGCAACAACTGGCCACCCTGGCGCTGCGCACCAGCGAAGCGCGCCTGCGCGGCATCTGGGAGACCAGTCGCGACGCCATCCTGATCATCGATAGCGACAGCATCATTCGACACTGCAACCCCGCGGTGCAGGCCGTGCTGGGCTATCAGCCCGACGAGTTGCTGAACCAGCCTCTCGAGCGCCTGCAGCCCCCTGACCTGCGCCAGGCGCATCGCCTGGGTGTCGAACGCTTCCTGGCGACGCGACAGCGCCATGTGCCGTGGCAAGCCGTTGAAGTGAGGGCGTTGCACAAGGACGGTCACGAGCTGCCAGTCCAGCTGGCGTTCGCATTGATGCCCGAGGGCGATGAGCTGCATTTCATCAGCTTCATGCGGCCGCTGGCAGCACCGGCCGCCCGGAGTGCCGATACATGAGCGACAGCGTTGCGGCCAAGCCTTGGATTCCGCCGCAGCTGAACCAGGCCCGCCGCACCTGGTATGCGGTGCTGTGCTTCGTGCTGCTGTTGTGGGGCGCCCTGCTGTGGCTGTTGCTAGCGCTGCGACAGGAGATCGCCGCGGACGATACCCGCCATCTGCGCCAGTTGCGCGGCAGCGTTGCCAGCCAGAGCGATGCGTTGTTCCTGCTGCTGGATACCGGGCTGCATGAGCTGGCCGCGCATTTACAGCGTCAGCCTAATGTCCGGGCGGAGCGTAACCCGGCCTTCATGGCGCAGGCCCAAGCCATGAGCAGGGCCAGCGGTGGACTGCTGGAGCTTGGCCTCATCGACGCGGCGGGACGGCTGCGCTACCCGTTGGCAGCGGCTTCCGCCACCGACGTCGACGTCACCGACAGGCCTTATTTCCAGCGGCTGCTGCAACGACCTGCCGAACGTCTGGAACTCGGCGAGCCCACGCTGAGCCGCACCGACGGGAGCTGGATACTGCCGATCTCGCTGCGCATGTCGGCGCCGGCTGCCGGCGTCAAGGTGCTCACCGGCTCGCTGAGTCTGGACCGCCTGGCCGCGCAGCAGCTTCGTTTCCTGCCCGAGGCCGCGGGCGCTGTCAGCTGGATCCGCGATGACGGCGTGATGATCATGCGCACGCCCTTCGATCCCAATCTGGTGGGCGCCGACCTCAGCAGTCACCCCGACTATCTGCAGTTGCGCGCCAGGGAAAGCGCCGAGATCACCTCGGCAGGACTGATCAATCACGGCGCCCAGCGCCGCCTCAGCGCCGAGCGTCTGCGCCACGCGCCCGTCAGCGTGTTGCTCAGCCAGGACCTCATGGGGGCCATGCAGTATTTCAATCGTCTGGCCCTGTCGGCACTGCTCGCGGGCGGCCTGCTCAGCGGCCTTGCACTGGCATGGGCTCGCCGGCTAGGGCGCGTGCTGAACGACATTGACCGCACCCGCGCCGCCCACCGGGAGCTCGCCGCCGAGCTGGTGGCGGTGCAGGACGCCGCGCCGCTGGGCTTGTTCCGCTGCGACCTGCACGGCCAGATCGTCTACGTCAACGACACCTGGCGCCAGATCCACGGCCTTCCCGCACCCAGCCATCCGGACGACTGGACCGCCCTGCTGCCCGAGACCGCATCCGACGCGATCACCACCGACACGGCATGCCGCTCCGACCGACGCCGGGAGCTGCTGCTGGACGGCATCAAGCGCGTACGCCGCAGCGATGGCCGCGAGCTGGAGCTCTCGCTGCGCAGCGCACCCATGCGTGTCAACGGGCGCATCGTCGGCCATGTGGGCACGGTGGAGGACATCACGCAGCGGCGTGCCAGCGAAGTGGCGCAAGGCATGCTGGCTGCGGTGTTCGAGAGCAGCAGCGACTGGGTGATGCAGCACGACCGACTGGGCCGGCTGTTCTACATGAACACCGCCGCCAGGCGCACGATGGGCCTGACGGACGGTGCGGCGCTGGGCGGGCTGGATCTGAGCCGCAGCATGCCTGACTGGGCCAACCAAAAGCGGCTGCGCGAGATCCTGCCGCAGGCCCTGGTCAACGGCAGCTGGAGCGGTGAGTCCGCGGTGCTGGACGCTCAGGGACGTGAAATTCCGGTCAGCCACATGTTGATCGTGCATCGCGATTCGCGCGGCCGGATCGAGTATTTCTCCACCGTGCTACGCGATATCTCGCGGATCAAGGCAGCCGAGGCCGGACTGCGCGAGAGCGAGGCGCGGCTGCGCAGCGTCACCGACCGCCTGCCGATGGGCGTGGCCTTTGTCGATACCGAACGCCGCCTGCGCTTCCTTAACCGCAACTATGCCCAGCTAATGGGACTGGATCGGGATCAGGCCTACGGCCAACGGCTTGCCGACGTGCTGGGTGGCGCGGACTACGCCGAGATCATTCCGCACGTCGAGCGTGCACTTGGCGGCCAGGTCGGCAGCCTCGAAGTCGAGAAGACCACCGCTCGTGGCTATGCGTGCTGGCAGACGCGCTTCCTGCCAGAGTTTGCGGCCGACCAGCAGGCCCCCATAGGCATGGTCATCGTGGTCGCCGACGCGACCGGCCAGAAGCTGGAGGAGCGGCGACTACACCGGCTGACCCAGACCGACGCACTGACCGGCCTGCTCAACCGCAGTGGTTTCGAACTGGCGCTGACGCAGGCCCTGCATCGCGGCAGGTTCAGCAAGCGCGGCATGGCGCTTTTCTACCTCGACATCGATCGCTTCAAATCCATCAACGACAGCCTGGGTCACCAGGTGGGTGACCTGCTGCTGCGCGGTTTCTCAGGCCGCCTGTCGCGAACCCTGCGCAGCGAGGATGCGATAGCGCGTCTGGGCGGCGACGAATTCATCATCGTTGTCGAGCAGCTCGATCAGGTCGCCGATGCAGAGTTGATCGCGCAGAATCTGGTCAGTGCCATGCGCCCTCCCTTCCAACTGGAGGATCGGGCGGTACAGGTCACGACAAGCGTCGGCGCGCTGGTCTGGAACGGCGGCCTGGACCTGCAGGCCGACGAGGTGATACGCGCAGCCGACGCCCTGCTCTACCGGGCCAAGCGGGCCGGCCGCAACGGCTACTGCCTCGAATGCCGCGCATGAGCGCGCGCCGGGAAGCCACCAGTCGACACATACACGCCCATGCCACCGAGCCTGCTGCCGTCCACCTTGAAACTGCGCCATCACGCCCTCGTCTGGCTCGCTCTGTCGGGCTTGATCATGGCGACGATCTGCGCGACGACCTTCGTCCACCATCTGGAGCAGTTGCGCGCCGAGGCTGAGAGCACCTTCGCGAGTCGCAGCGCGCTGCTTGCCAAGTTTGTCGCCCTGCATCGCGACCGTGTCACCGTGATGCGCAAGCTGATGCAGGAGCGCTATGCCACGGGCGCCGTGCAGCCCAGCCCGGCGCCCAACGCCGAGCGGCACGCCGGGCAAGACAGCTGGTCGCTGCTGCCGGAGCCAGACGCGGCGGGCATCGCCAGCGGCAGCGCCCCCCTTCCGCTGAGCAACGAACAAAGCCGCGAGCTCGCGGCCGCCATGGCAATGGATGCGCAGATCAAGGCAGCGCTTCAGTACGACGCAGATCTGGCCTGGCTCTATTACCTCTCGGCCCAGCGCTTCATCTACATCGCGCCACACGGCAAAGTTGGCAGCTTCCATTTCAGCGACGCCCTCTACGAACGCGGCTACTGGGAGGCGTCGAGCCCGACGCGCAATCCCGCGCGTCGCATGATTCTGAAGGGGCCATACCAGGATCTGGCCGGTCAGGGCTGGATCGTGACGTTTGCCGAACCCGTCTACGCGGCCGAACACATGCTGGGCGTGGTGGCGGTCGATCTGCGCATCAACACCCTGGAGCAATTGGCCAATGTCGGCAGATCACTGGGCGAGACCATGATGGTCAGCGGCGACCAGCGTCTGATCGCCAAGCAAAGCGGATTCGCGCCGGGGATGCGCCTGCATCCGCCGCTGAGCCACAAGCTGATTGATTGGAACGCTGACGATGGTGGTGATCTTTGGCTGAGCAGCAGCGTCATCGACGATGAGCTCTGGCTGGTGCATCGCCTCCGCAGGCGTGAGCTCTATCTGGCAGCGGCACGGGAAAGCGGCTCGGCCTGGCTGATGGTGCTGCTGTTCGGCTTGCTGGCCATGATGGCCGTGCGCTTACGCGCAGCCCTGATTCAGGCCAAGCTTCTGATGCGTACCGACCCGCTTACACAGGCTTTGAATCGACGCGGCTTCTATGAGAAGGCCGAAGGCCTGCTGGCCTTGGCGCAGCGGCAACAGTTGGTCCTCGCTGTGCTGATCATGGACATCGACTTCTTCAAGAAGATCAATGACAGCCATGGCCATGCGGTGGGCGACACCGTGCTGAAGGACCTGGGCACAGCGCTGCGAAGTACCAAGCGCAGTTCGGATCTGGTCTGTCGCTGGGGCGGCGAGGAGTTCGTGCTGCTTCTGCCGCTTGCAAGCAGCGATCAGGCGCTGGCCTCTGCCGAGCGCCTACGTGCGCATGCGCAACTCATCCATGTCGGTGACATCAACGGGCCAACAATCACCCTCAGCGGTGGCTTGGTGATCAAGCGCGCGGACGAGCCGCTTGATGCCGCGATCAAGCGCGCCGACGAACTGCTCTACGAAGCCAAGCAGGGCGGGCGCAACAATATCCGGGCAGCAACATGAACGCTGCCGATGCGCTTACGCATCGAGCGCCGCTCTGCCACTCTGCGGACCGCACAAGGATTTGCGGCCATGCAGCGTCAGGCCATGCGCACGCAGTTGCGCCCCTCGTTCTTGGCCCGGTACATGGCCGCGTCGGCGTTCTTGGCCAGCAGCTCCTCGCTACCGCCATGCTCGGGATATTGCGCCACGCCGATGCTGGCGCCGATGTTGACGCGCCGCCCGGCGAGCTCGAAGTCCTGGTTCAGCGCATAGAGGATCTTCTCGGCCACCGCCAGGGCATCGGCGCCGCTGGCCACCTGGGGCAGCAGCACCACGAACTCGTCGCCGCCGACGCGCGCCACGGTGTCGGACTCGCGCAGGCAGCGCCGCATGCGCAGCGCCACCTCGCACAGCAGCTGGTCGCCCACGCCATGCCCCAGCTCGTCGTTGACGGGCTTGAAGCGGTCGAGGTCGACGAACAGCACGGCCAGCCGCGCCTTGCCGCGCTTGGCCGCCACCAGGGCCTGCTGCACACGGTCGGTCAGCAGGGTGCGGTTCGGCAGGCCGGTGAGCGCGTCGTAATGGGCGCGCTGCAGCATGCGCTCCTCGGCCTGCTTCTCGGCGGTGAGGTCGTCGTAGATGACCGCCAGCTCGCCCAGCGAGAGCTTGCAGATGTAGTTGGCGCGCCAGCCGGCGATCTGCCCGTCCTCGCCGCGCAGCGAGACCGGCGCCTGCTGCGCCTGGCCGCTGCGCCAGACCTGACGCAGGGCCTCCAGCAGCGCCTGGCCGATCTGGCCCGGGTAGACCTGCTGCACCAGCTTCCCCATCACCTGGGCCTCGCTGGCGTTCTCGATGCGCTCGGCCGTGCGGTTGAAGCCGATCAGCTGGAAGTCCCGGCCATCGGGCAGGGCGCGGAAGATCGCCACCCCGCTGCTGAGGTTCTCGAACAGCTCCTTCATGCGCGCCTCGCTCTCGCGCAGCATGCGCTCGGCGCGCTTGGCATTGCTGATGTCGCGCGCGATCGTGGAGGCGCCCACCACCTGGCCATGTTCGTTGAGCATCGGCGAGATGGTGGCGGCGATGTCCGGCAGGCGGCCATCCTTGGCCAGCCTGACGGTCTGGAAATGCGCCACCCACTCGCCGCGCGCCACCCGCGCCAGCAGCTGCGACTGCTCCTCGCCGCGATCGGGCGGCAGCAGCATCGCGCTGGGCCGGCCGATGGCCTCGGCGGCGCTGTAGCCGAACATGCGCTCGGCGCCATGGTTCCAGCTCACGATCACGCCATCCAGCCGCTCGCTGAGGATGGCATCGGTGGAGGACTCGATGATGGCGGCGAACTCCTGCAAGCCCTGCTCGGCCTGGCGCAGCCGGCTGTTGATCGCGGCCACCTCGCGGCTGCGCCGCTGTGCCTCGGTCACGTCCTCCACCTTGTGGACGATGCAGGCCAGCGCGCCGTCCGGGCCCAGCACCGGCAGGTTCAGCGGCTGCCAATAGCGCTCCTCGAAGCCGCTGCCGTCGGGCAGCCGGATGTCGTAGCGCTGCACCGCCATGCGGTCGGGCTCAAGGCGCTGCTGCACCCGCTCCAGCGAGGCGCGCAGATTGCGCACGCCGTCGGCCATGGGATCGTCGGGGTTGTCCGGAAACACCTCGAACAGCGCGCGCCCGATCACCGCCTCGCGCTGCGTCAGCGTGGCGCGCAAATAGGCGTCGGTCGCGGCCAGGATGCGCAGCGCCGGATCCAGCACCAGGTAGAGCCCCGGCAGCGTGTTGAACAGCAGCTGGAAATCGCAGGCGCCCTGCGGCTCGGCGGGCGGCGCATGCAAATCGGCAAGCACGGCATCCTGGTGCACCTGAGGTCTCCAAGGCAGACGGTCTTTGCGCCGCAAGCTCCCTGACTTGCTGACTCTAGTCCGATCCGGCCGGCTTGGCTGCCCCTGAGAAGGCGACAAGGACACTTGTCCTCACGGACGGACAATTGTTTTAGAATGCCGCGATGGACAGCAAGAAAGAACAGCTTTACGCGCTGCTGCGCGCCAACCCCTATGTGAGCCAGCAGGATCTGGCCCAGCAGCTGGGGCTGTCGCGCTCGGCGGTGGCCGGGCATATCGCGGCCCTCACGCGGGAGCGCCGCATCCTCGGGCGCGCCTATGTGCTGCCTCAGGCGCGCCCCATCGTGTGTATAGGCGGCAGCAATGTGGACCGCAAGCTGCGCAGCCTGGCGCCGCTGCAAATGCGCACCTCCAACCCAGCGGCCCTGCGCGAGACCCCGGGCGGGGTGGCGCGCAATGTGGCCGAGAACCTGGCGCGGCTGGGCCTGCCGGTGCATCTGCTCACCGCCGTGGGCGACGACCCGGCCGGGCGCGGCCTGCTGGGCCAGCTGCAACAGCTGGGCGCACAGACCGGCGGCAGCCTGCAGGCCGCCGACGCCCACACCGGCAGCTACACGGCGGTGCTGGATCTGTCCGGCGAGCTGGTGCTGGCGCTCGCGCATATGGAGCTGGTCGAGCGCATCACGCCCGACTTCCTGCGCCTGTGCGCGGCCCAGCGCGCACAGGCCGGCAGCCTGGTGCTTGACCTGAACCTGCCAGCCGCCAGCGTGCAGCTGCTGATCGAGGAGGCGCGCACCAGCGGCCAGCGCCTCAGCGCGGTGGCGGTCTCCCAGCCCAAGATGGAGCGCCTGCCCGAGGATCTGCAAGGCCTGGACCTGCTGATCCTGAACCGCGACGAATTGCAGACCCTCAGCGGCCTGCGCCTGGGCAGCGAGCGCGCCTGGCAGCGCGCCCTCGAACAGCTGCGCGCGCGCGGCCTGCAGCGCCTGGTGGTGACCGATGGCGCCGCCGGCCTGCGCCTGGCCGAGCAGGGCGGCGACCTGCAGACCATGGCGGCCGCGGCCGTGCCAGTGGCCGACGTCACCGGTGCCGGCGACGCCTTTGCCGCCGGTGTCTGCGCCGCCCTGCACCACGCTCCCGAAGACCTGACGGCGGCCTGCCGCCTGGGCCTCAGGCTCGCCGCCCTGACCCTGCAGACCGAACATACCGTCCACCCCGACCTGACGCCGGAGTTTCTATCCCATGCATGAATACCTCGAGTTCTCGGCCGAAGTGGCCGCCGCCCGCCGCGCCGGCCTGCCCATCGTGGCGCTGGAGTCCACCATCATTTCGCATGGCATGCCCCACCCGCAGAACGTGCAGACCGCGCGCGAGGTGGAGGCCCTGATACGCGCCGAGGGCGCGGTGCCGGCCACCATCGCGATCCTGGGCGGCAAGATCCGCATCGGCCTCGCCGACGCCGAGCTGGAGCTGCTGGGCCAGTCGCCCGAGGCCATGAAGGTGAGCCGGCGCGACCTGCCCTATGTGATCGCGAGCGGCAAGATCGGCGCCACCACCGTGGCCGCCACCATGATCTGCGCCGCGCTGGCCGAGATCCGGGTGTTCGTGACCGGCGGCATCGGCGGCGTGCACCGCGGCGCCGAGACCAGCTTCGACATCTCGGCCGATCTGCAGGAGCTGGCGCGCAGCTCGGTGGCGGTGGTGTGCGCCGGTGCCAAGAGCATTCTGGACATCGGCCTGACGCTCGAGTACCTGGAAACCCATGGCGTGCCGGTGCTGTCCATCGGCCAGGACAATTTCGCCGCCTTCTACACGCCCGACAGCGGCTTCAAGGCGGACTTCCGCCTCGACAGCCCGGCCGAGCAGGCGCGCTTTCTGAAGACCAAGTGGGCGCTGGGCCTGAGCGGTGGCGTGGTGATCAGCAATCCGGTGCCGGCGGCCGAGGCCATGCCGCGCGCCGAGATCGCTGCCATCACCGCGCAGGCCCTGCAGGAGGCGGCCGCCCAGGGCATCGCCGGCAAGGCCGTCACGCCCTTTCTGCTCGCACGCATCAAGGCCCTCACCGCGGGGCGCAGCCTGGCCACCAATATCGCCCTGGTGAAGCACAACGCGGTGGCGGGGGCGCGGCTGGCGCGTGCGCTGCAAGTGTGAAGTGCGCACGCCGCTGCGCCCGTTCACCGAAGCGAAACACCGCCGGCGGTGGAACCGGCTAAGCTGGGCGGCCCCTTCAGCCGAGCCCGACACCAGCATGCGCAGCAGCAAGTCCATCGCCCTCACCGCCCTTGTCCTAGCCATCGCCGCCGGCGGCTGGTGGTGGAAACAACAGCAGGCGGGCGGGGGGGCGAAGGACGGCACGGCCGCGCCGGCGGCTTCCGCGGCGTCCGGCGCCGGCAAGGGCGCCGCCCCGCAGGCCGTGGGCGTGGTGAAGGCCCTGCGCCAGGACGTGCCCGTGACCCTGGAGGCCAGCGGCACGGTCACCGCGCTCAGCAATGTGGACCTGCGCGCCCAGACCACCAGCACCGTGCGCGAGGTGCTGGTGAAGGACGGCCAGACGGTGCGCAAGGGCGCGCTGCTGTTCCGCTTCGACGACCGCGCCGACCGCGCCAACCTCGAGAAGGCGCGTGCTCAGGCGGCGCGCAGCCGCGCCAGCATGGCCGACCTGGAGCGCCAGTACCAGCGCGCCCGCGAGCTGCTGGCGCAGAACTTCGTGGCGCAGAACGCGGTCGATACCGCGCTGGCCAATCTGGAAGGCCAGCGCGCCCAGCTGCAGGCCGACGAGGCCGCGCTGCAGTCGGCCCAGGTGGCGCTCAGCTACAACGAGGTGCGCGCGCCGCTGTCCGGCCGCGCCGGCATCGTCAGCGTGGTGGCGGGCAGCCTGGTGCAGGCCAGCGCGGCCGCCGTGCCGCTGGTGAGCATCGCGCAGATCAACCCCATCGGCGTGAGCTTCAACGTGCCCGAGACCCAGCTCGCGCCGCTGCTGGCCGCCACCCGCCAGGGCAAGGGCGAGACGGCGGCCCTGGAGGCCCAGGTGCTGATGCCCGGTGCG
The DNA here is from genome assembly GCF_030254645.1 of Paucibacter sediminis. NCBI lineage: Bacteria > Pseudomonadati > Pseudomonadota > Betaproteobacteria > Burkholderiales > Sphaerotilaceae > Roseateles > Paucibacter sediminis. Next base: position 2,182,012 of record NZ_CP116346.1, on the reverse strand, counting down.
GCGCGCAGCGGCGCGCCCGAGGCCAAGGTGCTGGGGCGCGTCAGCTTTGTGGACAACCTGGTCGACGCCAGCACCGGCACGATCAAGGTGCGCGCCGACTTCGAGAACGCCGGCGAGACGCTCTGGCCCGGCCAGTATGTGCGCATCCGCATGACGCTGCGCAGCATCAAGGACGCAGTGGTGATCCCGCAGGCCGCCATCATCCTGCGCGGCAACGAGCGCTCGGTCTATGTGGTGGATGCCGACAAGACCGCGCAACTCAAGCCGGTACAGCTGCGCTACCCCTTCGGCGAGCTGGCGGTGGTGGAAGGCATTGACGCCGGCGCCACCGTGGTGCTGGACGGCAAGCAGAACCTGCGCCCGGGCACGCCGGTGAAGGAGCAGGCGGCGGCGGTGAATCCCGCGGCCCCGGCCAAGAAGGCCTCCGATGCCGCGTCCGGAGCCAAGGCATGAATCTCACCGAGCTCTTCATCCGGCGGCCGGTGATGACCGTGCTGCTGAACATCGCGCTGGTGATCGCCGGCCTGGCCGCCTGGGGCAAGATCCCGGTGGCCGCCCTGCCCTCCTACAACACGCCGGTCATCAATGTGCAGGCCAGCCTGCCAGGCGCCAGCCCCGAGACCATGTCGTCCTCGGTGGCGCTGCCGCTGGAGAAGCAGTTCTCCACCATCGCCGGCGTGACGACGATCTCGTCCACCAACATCCTCGGCTCGACCTCGCTGACGATCGAGTTCGACCCCTCGCGCAATATCGATGCCGCGGCGCTGGACGTGCAGGCGGCGCTGTTCCGCTCGCTGCGCGCGCTGCCGGCCGAGATGACCTCGCCGCCCTCCTACCGCAAGGTGAATCCGGCCGATGCGCCGGTGCTGCTGGTGGCGCTGACCTCGCCTTCGATGAATCTCTCGGACCTGAACGACTTTGCCGAGAACCTCATCACCCCCAGCCTCTCCACCATCAACGGCGTGGCCCAGGTCTCGATCTTCGGCCAGAAGCGCTATGCGGTGCGCATCCGCGTGCGCACCGAGGACCTGAACCAGCGCAACATCACGCTGGAGGAGCTGCAGGCCGCCATCAAGGGCGCGAATGCGAACACCCCGGTAGGCGTGCTGGACGGCTCGCGCCAGACCCTCACCATCCAGGCCAACAAGCAGCTCAAGAGCGCGCGCGAGTTCGGCACCATCGTGGTGGCCTCGCGCAATGGCGCGCCCATCTACCTGCGCGACGTGGCCGAAGTGCAGGACAGCTACGAGACCGTCAAGTCCTTCAGCAACTTCAACGGCGAGCGCTCCATCGTGCTGGCGGTGCAGCGCCAGCCCGACGCCAACACGGTGCAGGTGGTGGACGCGGTGAAGGCGATGCTGCCGCGCTTTGCCAGCCAGCTGCCCGCGTCGGTGCAGATGACCACGCTGAACGACCGCTCGCGTTCGATCCGCGAGTCGCTGCACGACGTCTATTTCACGCTCGCGCTGACGGTGGCCCTGGTGGTGCTGGTGATCTTCATCTTCCTGCGCCGCGCCGTCGCCACGCTGATCCCCACGCTGTCGCTGCCGATCTCGCTGATCGGCGCCCTCACCCTGCTGTTCGCGCTGGGCTACAGCCTCGACAACATCTCGCTGCTGGGCATCACGCTGGCGGTGGGCCTGGTGGTGGACGATGCCATCGTGATGCTGGAGAACATCGTGCGCCATGTGGAGGACGGCATGGAGCCCTTCGCCGCGGCGATACGCGGCGCGCGCGAAATGGCCTTCACCATCATGTCGATCTCGATCTCGCTGGTGGCGGTGCTGATCCCGATCTTCTTCATGCCGGGGGTGATCGGCCTGCTGTTCCATGAGTTCGCGGTGGTGGTGTCGCTCTCCATCCTGGTCTCGGCCGGCGTCTCGCTGAGCCTGGTGCCGATGCTGTGCAGCCGCTTCCTCAAGCCGCACCACCATGTGCAGGAGAACGCGCTGGGGCGCAGCTTCGAGGCCGGCTTCCATGCGGTGCTGGGCGCCTACACGCGCAGCCTCGACTGGGCGCTGCGCCACCGCAGCTGGATCCTGGGCCTAGCGCTGGCCAGCTTTGCCGCCACCGTCTGGTTCTACAACGCCATCCCCAAGGGCTTCTTCCCCGAGGAAGACATCGGCCAGATCCAGGCCAGCACCGAGGCCAGCGAGGACATCAGCTTCAACGCCATGACGGTGCTGCAGGAGCAGGCGGCCGCGCTGGTGAAGTCCGACCCCGCGGTGGCCAGTGTGGCGGCCGCGGTGGGCCAGGGCGGTGGCGGCGGCAACGCCAGCAACACCGGCCGCATGTTCATCAACCTGAAGCCGCGCGGCGAGCGCCCGCCCATGCCCCAGGTGCTGGAGAGCCTGCGCAAGAAGCTGCGCGGCCTGCCCGGCATCGCCGTCTACCTGCGCCCGGTGCAGAACCTGCAGCTGGGCGGCCGCCAGAGCAAGAGCCGCTACCAGTACACCTTGCAGTCGGTGGCCGCGGGCGAGCTCAACCAATGGGCGGTCAAGCTGCAGGAAAAGCTGCGCGGCGACGCGCTGTTCCGCGACGTCACCAGCGACTCGCAGCTGCGCGGCCTGGAGGCCAACCTCATCATCGACCGCGAGCGCGCCGCCATGCTGGGCGTGCAGATGCAGGACCTGCGCAGCGCGCTCTACGACGCCTTCGGCGAGCGCCAGATCTCCAGCATCTACGCCGAGAGCAACACCTACCAGGTGATCATGGAGGCCAGCGAGGGCGACCGCCTCAGCGAGGACGCCTTCAACAAGATCTATCTGCGCGGCAAGAACAACGCCCAGGTGCCGCTCACCGCCTTTGCCACGGTGCGGCGCGGCCTCGGGCCCACCGCCATCAACCACCAGGGCCAGTTGCAGGCGATCACGCTGTCCTTCAACCTGGCGCCCGATGTGCCGCTGGGCGACGCCACCGCCAGGCTGGATGGTTATGTGAAGGAGCTGCGCTTCCCGGCCAGCGTGATCACCAGCTATGGCGGCGATGCGGCGGTGTTCCAGGACTCGCAGGGTGGCCAGCTGCTGCTGATCGCACTGGCACTGGCGGTCATCTATGTGCTGCTGGGCGTGCTCTACGAGAGCTATATCCACCCCATCACCATCCTGGCCGGCCTGCCCTCGGCGGCGGTGGGCGCGCTGCTGACGCTGCAGCTCTTCAGCGTCGAGCTGACGGTGATTGCCACCATCGGCATCGTGATGCTGATCGGCATCGTGAAGAAGAACGCCATCATGATGATCGACTTCGCGCTGGACGCGCAGCGCAATGGCGGCATGAGCCCGCAGGCCGCCATCCGCGAGGCCTGCATCCTGCGCTTCCGCCCCATCATGATGACCACGCTGGCGGCGCTGATGGGCGCCCTGCCGATCGCGCTGGGCCTGGGCGCCGGCGCCGAGCTGCGCCAGCCCCTCGGCCTGGCGGTGGTGGGCGGCCTGATCGTCTCGCAGGCGGTGACGCTCTACATCACGCCGGTGATCTATCTGGCGCTGGACCGCTACAGCGGCAAGGGGCCGGACATGCGCGAGGTCAAGGCCACGCGCATGACCGAGCATGCAGCGGGTTAGGCGAGTTGACTAGCCCGGACTCGCCGGGGCCTTCTGCATCTCGGCCTTGACCTTGTACATGTCCTGATCGGCGGCGCGCAGCAGGTCCTGCATGTCGCGCGCGTCGTCGGGGAAGATGGCGATGCCCATGGCGGCGCTGACATGCACCGCCACATGGTGCTGAGCCAGGAACACCGGCGCGGCCAGCGCCGCCACCAGCTTCTCGCGCACCAGGGCCGCGGCCTCATGGCTGGCCACCTCGGGCAGGATGATGAGGAATTCGTCGCCGCCCACGCGGCCCACCGTGTCGGCATCGCGCAGGCCGGCGGCGAGGCGCTGCGCCATCGCCTTCAGCACCACGTCGCCGCTCTCATGGCCGTAGCGGTCGTTCACCGGCTTGAAGCCGTTCAGGTCCACGAACATCAGCGCCAGGCCCTGCTGGTGCCGCTGGGCATGGGCGAGGGCGCGATCCAGGCGGTCGTGCAGCAGCCGCAGCGAGGGCAGGCCGGTGAGCGCGTCGTGGTTGGCCAGATGCCGCACCACCTCCTCGGCGCGCGTGCGCTTGGCCACCTCGTCCTTCAGCTCGGCCAGGCTGCGCTCCACCGACTCGGCCATCTCGTCGATCACCGCCGAGAGCTCGCCAAACTCGGAACTGTCCTGCAGCTTGGTGCGGCTGCCATGCCGGCCCACCCGCACCGCCTGCGCCCAGCGCCGCAGCACCTCGAGCGGATGCCGCACCGAGCGGTCGAAGTTGTAGAACAGCAGCAGCGCATGCAGGAACAGCACCATGGCCACGCCCGCGGCCAGCCAGATGGCCCAGCTGATCTGCTGTTCGGTGGCCTCGCGCTGCGCGCTCAGGCGCTGCTCCAGCAGCTGATGGAATTCGCGCAACGGCCGCATGATCTCGGCCTTGGCTTGGCGGTAGGCCGCGCCATGCACCAGCTCCAGCGCCTGGCGCCATTCCTCGTCGCTGAGGCTTTGCGCCGAGCCGCGCGTGTCCACCATACCGATGGCCTGCTCCTCCACCGCCAGCAGCGCGTCGGAGCGCCGCTTGGCGGCGTCCAGCAGCGCCAGCTCGTCGGCGGCGAACCCGGCCTGGCGGATGCGCTCGCTCAGCGAGCTCTCACGCCCCTGGCCGCGCGCCTGACGCAGGCCCGGCTCGGCCAGCACCATGTCCCAGTAAAAGCCGTCGTCATGCGGCGGGCGCGCCACCAGGCCGTCGCGCATGCGCGAGATCTCGCGGAAGTACTCGGCATAGCGGGGCTCGCGCGTCACCACGAACAGGCGCGCCATCAGCGTCAGATCGTCGGAGGACTTCTGCATCTCGCCGGCCAGCTCGCGCGCCTCCAGGCGGCGCGCCTGCACCTCGCCCAGGTGTTTGTAGGACATCGCCAGATGCAGCAGCGCCGCCATCATGGCGCCGACCAAGACCACCTGGAGCGAGAGATGCAGGGCGAGCTTGGTGCGTATCAGCATGGGCCCTAAGCCAGCACGCTGCGGGCCAGCTGCTCGGCCCGCGCTTCGATCAGGTTGAGCACATGCTCAAAACCCTTGGCGCTGCCGTAATAGGGATCGGGCACCTCGGCGCCGTCCTCGAGAAACAGGCCCAGGCGCGCCAGCAGCGGCGGCGGGCATTGCTCGCGCAAGGCCTCCAGCACCTCCAGGTCCATCGCCAGGATCTGGTCGAAGCGCTCGAAGTCCGCCGGCGCGACACGGCGCGAGCGCCATTTCTTCTCGGCCTTGTACTGGCGCTGCGCCAGCGCGGCGAGCGCGCGCGGGTCCATCGGATTGCCGCGCGGCGAGGCCCGCACGCCGGCCGATTCGATGCGCCCCAGGCCCAGCAGCGGGGCGCGCGCCCTGAACACCACCTCGGCCATGGGTGAGCGGCAGATATTGGCCACGCAGACGAGGAGGATGGAACTCATGGGCGCCGATGATAAGGCTCAGCGCGCCAGCTCGGCCCGCATCGCGTCGATCACGGCCTTGTAGTCGGGCTTGCCGAAGATGGCCGAGCCGGCCACGAAGGTATCGGCGCCGGCATCGGCGATGCTCCGGATGTTGTCCACCTTGACGCCGCCGTCGATCTCCAGGCGGATGTCGCGGCCGCTCTTCTCGATGATGCGGCGCGCCTGCTCGAGCTTCTTCAGCGCCGAGGGAATGAAGCTCTGGCCGCCGAAGCCCGGGTTCACGCTCATGATGAGGATCAGGTCGACCTTGTCGATCACCCATTCCAGCACGTCCAGCGGCTCGGCCGGGTTGAACACCAGGCCGGCCTGCGCGCCCTCGGCCTTGATCAGCTGCAGGGTGCGGTCCACATGGGTGGAGGCATCGGGGTGGAAGCTCACCAGATCGGCGCCGGCCTTGGCAAAGGCCACCGCCAGGCTGTCCACCGGCTGCACCATCAGGTGCACGTCGATGGGCGCCGGCGTGCCGTCGGGCTTCACCGCATGCTTGCGCAGCGCCTCGCACACCATCGGCCCGAAGGTGAGGTTGGGCACGTAATGGTTGTCCATCACGTCGAAGTGGATCCAGTCGGCGCCGTCGGCCAGCACCTGGCGCACCTCCTCGCCCAGGCGGGCAAAGTCGGCGGAGAGGATGCTGGGGGCGATGCGGTAGGTGGTGCTCATGATGGCGAGGCGCTCGGAGTTGATGCGGAACGATTTTAGGTGGGCACCCTGAAGGCACGCCGCGCCTCAAGCACGCGGCCATGCGTCACGCAGGCCGGATGATGGTCGTTCACCAGGCCCATGGCCTGCATCAGCGCATACATGGTGGTGGGCCCGACGAACTTCCAGCCACGCTTCTTGAGGTCCTTGGAGAGCGCACGCGAGCGCTCGGACTCGGCACGCCAGCCCGGCTGCGCCGCCTCCTCGTAGCGCCAGAAGAAGGCCGCCAGGCTGCCGCATTCGGCGCGCAGCTCGATGGCGCGCGCGGCGTTGTGGATGGCTGCCTCGATCTTGCCGCGATGGCGCACGATGCCGGCGTCCTGCAGCAGGCGCTCGACATCGGCCGCGCCAAATGCCGCCACGCGCTCGAAGTCGAAGCCCGCAAAGGCGGCGCGAAAGGCCTCGCGCTTGGCCAGGATGGTGCGCCAGGACAGCCCCGACTGGAAGCCCTCCAGGCACAGCTTCTCGTACAGCCGCACGTCGTTGTCCACCGGGAAGCCCCACTCACCGTCGTGGTAATGCAGATAGGCGGGAAAGCCGGGCGCCTCGCACCAGCGGCAGCGCGCGCCGCCGTCGGGGGCGATGTAAAGAGAGGTTTCATCGGTGCTCATGGCCGTGCATTCTGCCTAGGGTCCCTAGAATGACCCGCATGGCACATCCCGAATTCCGTTGCAGCGTGCAAGTGCAGCCCCTGGCCGAGCAGACCGATGCCGCCCAGGATCTCCATGCCTACAGCTACACCGTGACGATAGAGAACAGCGGCGACATCGCCGCCCAGCTGGTGGCCAGGCATTGGCAGATCACCGATGCGCGCGGCGAGGTGCAGGAGGTGCATGGCCTGGCGGTGGTGGGCCACCAGCCGCTGCTGCAGCCGGGCGAGCGCTTCCAGTACAGCTCCTGGGCCCAGATCGCCACCAAGCAGGGCAGCATGAAGGGCCGCTACCTCTGCGTCACCGAGGCGGCCGAGGTGTTCTACGCCGAGGTGCCCGAATTCGCGCTGGCCGACAGCGCCAGCCTGCACTGATGGCCCACAAGGCATCTGCCGCCTGGGACCTCACCGCGCTGCTCAACGCAGCCGACCCCAAGGCCGCGCTGGTGCAGCGCAATCTCTGGTTGGTGCGCCTGCTCGAATGGCTGCGCCACGCCCCCGCCAGGAACGAGGAGCCCGCCGGCGAGGACCGCGGCACGCCGCTGCCGCTGCGCCGCCTCAAGCATCTGCTGAACGTGCTGGAGCGCCACCCCGAACATGCGCGCAGCTTTGCCGCGGTGATCAGCGGGGTCTGGGCCGAGGCGGATGCGCTGGGCCTGTTTGCCGAGGTGGGCTTCGCCCCGCGCATGGACCTGTGGGGCGAGTTCTTCACGCGCCTGCGCGAGCGCCTGCTGCCCGATACCGCCGACACGCGCGACCTGGGCGAGCTGTTCGCCCTGCTGTTCCCGGCCGAGTCCGACGAGCAATGGCTGCTGGCCATCGACGACGAGCTGCTGGAGCGCGTGGCGCGGCTGTTCAAGCCCGAGCAGGCCGCCCGCGACTGGCGCGAGGCCCTCGTCAGCGCACTCACCGTGATGGTGAGCGCGGTGCGCGCCGCCGGTCTGGCCGGGCCGATGCGCCGCCGCATGGATCAGGCGCTGCTGAGCGACCAGCCCTTCGAGCAGCTGGCCGCGGCCGGCGATGCGGTGGTGGCGGCGCTGCGCACGCAAGACCACGCGGCGCTCGCGCCGGCGCTGCAGTTCTTCCGCGCCCTGCTGGCGCGCTGCAACCAGGCCGCGGCCACCGTGCCCGATCACCTGGAGGAGCATGGCGTCTCGGTGGACCTGATGTTCGAGGTGGAGCAGCTGCTGGCGCGCAGCCAGCGCATCGAGGACCTGCTGGACTGCCTGGTGAGCGAACGGCCGCAGCGCGAGCTGCTGCGCCTGGTGGCGGGCCTGGTGCGCGTGGTGCACGAGCGCCGCAGCATCCACACCCTGTTTTCGCGCCATTACTCGCTGCTGGCGCGCAAGGTGGCCGAGCGCAGCGCCGCGACCGGCGAGCACTACATCACCCGCGACCGCAGCGAGTACCGCGACATGCTGAGGCGCGCCGCCGGCGGCGGCCTGGTAATCGTGGGCACCACCTTCGCCAAGTTCGCGGTGATGGCGCTGGGCCTCACCGCCTTCTGGGCCGGCTTCTGGGCCGGCGCCAATTACGCGCTGAGCTTCGTCATCATCCATCTGCTGCACTGGACCGTGGCCACCAAGCAGCCGGCCATGACGGCGCCGGCGATGGCGCACAAGCTGCAGCACATCGCCACGCCCGAGGGCCTGGAGAGCTTTGTCGACGAGGTGGCGAATCTGTTCCGCTCCCAGGTGGCCGGCATCCTCGGCAATCTGCTGATGGTGGCGCCGCTGGTGCTGGGCGTGCAACTGCTCAGCCGGGCGCTCTTCGGCGGCACGCCGGTGGGCGAGCACGATGCCCATTACGTGCTGCACTCGCTCAACGTGCTGGGCCCCTCCTGGCTGTTCGCCGCCTTCACCGGCGTGCTGCTGTTCGCCAGCAGCCTGATGGCCGGCTGGGTGGAGAACTGGTTCGTGTTCCACCGGCTGGACAGCGCCATCGCCTGGAATCCGCGCATCATCGCGCGCCTGGGCCAGGCGCGTGCGCAGCGCTGGGCGGCCTGGTGGCGCGCCAATATCTCGGGGCTGGCGGCGAATGTCTCGCTGGGCATGATGCTGGGCCTGGTGCCAGCCCTGCTGGCCTTCTTCGGCCTGCCCATCGAGGTGCGCCACATCACCCTTTCCACCGGCCAGCTGGCCGCCGCGGTCGGCAATCTGGGCCTTGGCGTGATGGCGAGCAGCCCCTTCTGGCTGTGCGTGATCGGCGTGCTGGGCACCGGCGCCCTGAACTTGGGCGTGAGCTTCTATCTCGCCTTCAAGGTGGCGCTGCGCTCGCGCGGCATCAAGCTGGACGACCAGCGCCGCGTGCTGGGGGCGATCTGGCAACGCCTGCGCAGCGCCCCGCGCAGCTTCTTCCTGCCGCCCCGGCCTTGAGCGCCGCTCAGGCCTGGTCGTCGCCGCTCTTGCCTTCTTCCGGGAGACGGCGCTCGCCACCCTTGCGGCCCGAGAACATGGTCCACCAGACAATGAACACCAGCAGGGCCAAGGCGCCCAAGGCTTCCAGCAAGATCACGCCCATGTCGGTTCGAACCCTTTTGTTCTGCTCTTCCAGCACCCGCGCGAACTGCGCGGCGGCGCTGATTCTAGGCGCGCTGCTGGCCTTGAGCGGCTGCGGTGCCCCGCCGCTGGTGCGCGAGCCCGCTCCCGCCCCCGCGCTCCAGGAGCCCGCGCCCGCCAGCGTGCCGGCGGCGAGCGCGCCGCGTGAACGCGCGGTGCTGCAGCGTGAGCGCGCGCGCTGGGTGGCACATGACTGGTCCGAGCTGCCCGGCTGGGGCGAGGACCGCGCCGCCGAGCTCTGGCCCGCCCTGCTGCAGTCCTGCGCAAGACCTGCCCCCGGCTGGTCTACCTTGTGCGCGCGCGCCGCCCTGCAGGCGCCGGCCGATGACATGGAGGCCCAGCTGTTCCTGATGAAGCACCTGCAGCCCTACCGGGTGGAGAGCCTGGAGGGCGAGGCGCTGGGCCTGATCACCGGCTATTACGAGCCCATGCTGGAGGCGCGGCGGGCGCCGCAGGGCAACTTCCGCACGCCACTGCACGGCCCGCCGCCGGACCTCGCGCAGCGCCGCCCCTACTACACGCGCCAACAGATCGAGAGCGATGGCGAGCTGCGCGCGCGCCTGAAGCGGCATGAGCTGGCCTATGTGGAAGACCCGCTGGACGCGCTGGTGCTGCAGATCCAGGGCTCGGGCCGCTTGCGCCTGCCCGATGGCAGATGGCTGCGGCTGGCCTTTGCCGGCCACAACGACCAGCCCTACCAGTCGATCGGCCGCAGCCTGATCGAGCGCGGCGAGCTGCGCGCCGGCGAGGCCTCCTGGCCGGCCATCAAGGACTGGGCGCGCCGCAATCCGCAGCGCCTCGGCGAGCTGCTGTGGAGCAACCCGCGCTATGTGTTCTTCCGCGAGGAGGCCCTGCCCGACCCGGCCCTGGGCCCGCGCGGCGCCCAGGGCGTGCCGCTCACGCCGGGCCGCTCGATCGCGGTGGACCGCGCCAGCATTCCCTATGGCACACCGGTCTGGCTGGACACCAGCGAGCCGCTCTCCAACCAGCCGCTGCGCCGCCTGGTGATGGCGCAGGACACCGGCAGCGCCATCACCGGCGCGGTGCGGGCCGACTATTTCTGGGGCTGGGGCAGCGAGGCCGAGGCACAGGCCGGCCGCATGAAGCAGCCGCTGCGCATGTGGGTGCTGTGGCCGCGCAGCTGATCGAACTCAATCGACGCTCAATCAATGATTTGCACGCCCTTCCAGAACGCGTAGCGGCCCTTGATGGCGGCCGCGGACTCGCTGGGCTCGGGGTAGAACCAGACCGCATCGGGGTTCAGCTCGCCGTTCACGAACAGGCTCAGGTACTGGGCCTGGCCCTTGTCGCTGCTGCTGCGGTGGTTGCTGAAGCTGGTGTATTCGCGCTTGAGGCTGTCGGCGGGGAAGTAGTGGTTGCCTTCCAGCACCACGGTATCCTCGCTCTCCGCCAGCACCACGCCGTTCCAGATCGCCTTGGTCATCTCGTCACCCTCGAAAAGTATTTGCTTGCTAAAACGCTACCACACCCACCTCGGCCGCGACATCTTCGTCACCTCCGGCAGCGCCCGCGAGCTGGCGCCCGGCAGCTTCGGCATCTGCGCGATCGGCGGCGGCGCCGAGGGCTGGTCGGTGGTGCATGTGGGGCCCGAGGGCGATGTGGCCGACCTGGGCGGCGAGTATTACTTCGCCACCCCGGAGGAGGCGCTCGAGTTCACCCAGGAGCTGATCGCGCTGATGCAGGCCGGCACTTAGCAATTTCTTAAGATCGCGCGAAGCAAGATTTACGAGCGCGCGCGGCGCCACGCTCCTATCGTTGAGCCCAGGCCTATGTCTCGGCCTCAACCAAATTTAGGGAGCACATCATCTTGAGCCTGAACTGACCACGGCCGGTCTTCTCGATCGCCATATACGGGCAGCGTTCGTCGAGCCGGCGCTGCAACAGAATCAAACGCGCCTCGAGGTTGTCGGCCACCTCGGGCAGGCCCAGATCCCCGGCCATGCGCAGCTCGCGGTTGCTGAATTCGTCGCGCCCGCTCTCGCGGTGCTGGCGCAGCAGCTTCCACAGGATCGCCCCCGGCACGCCCTTGATCAGGTAGTCGCCGTCGATGAAGATGCTGTGATTCAGCGCGTAATGCCGCAACTCCAGCGTCGGCCCGGCCGCCGCGGGCGCGGGCAAGGCCGCGGCCCGCGCCGCCGGCGCATGGTCCTCCTCCTGCTGCAGCCGGTGGATCGCCAGCCCCAGCAGCGCGGCCAGCGTCAGCAGCGCGTCCTCGTCGTCATAGCTGAAGCGCAGATCCTCCGGGCTTTCCACGCACAGCACGCCCAGCAGCCGCCCGGCGGCGAGGATGGGCACGGCCAGCTGGCTGTGCGGTTCGGGCAGGCCGGGGAAGGGAATCTCGGCCTGCAGGGTCAGGTCTTGCGCCAGCGCCGCGGCGCGGCCGGCGCGCCCATAACAGTACTCCATCGTCATGTGGCTGATGCGGATGGCGCAGCGGTACTGCGCGGCCACGCCGATCACGCCATTGCCGTACGCGATCTCCGAGCCCACGCCGGTGGCCGGGTAGCCGCGGCTGCCCACCGTGTACAGGCAGCGCGCGCCCTCGTCGGCCATCAGCAGCAGCGCGTGCTGGATGCCGAACTCGCTCACCAGCGCGGCCAGCGCCTGGTCGAACAGCGTGCACAGCTCGCCGCACTCGGCCAGGCGCGCGCCGCTGTTGCGCAGCGCGTTGAGCAGATTGCGCGCCGGCGCCGGGCGCTCCAGTTCGGGCCCGGGCACGCGCTCCACCAGCAGCACGCGGTAGACGTCCGCCCCCTGCAGCTTGAACACGCCGCTCATGCCGGTGTGCGAGGCGATGCCCGCCAGCTTGGCCTTCAGGCTCTGGAACAGCGCCCCCTCGGTCTCGGTGCGCAGATAGAGCAGCTCGAGCCGGTAGGTGGCGGCGGTGACCGGATCGATCACCAGCACGGTGACCTGCGGGTTGGCGAGGATGTTCTCGCGCGTCTTGTTGAAGAACTGGAAGGACAGCGCCACATGGCGCGCGTCCAGGTACTGCATCTGCGAGACATAGGTGGCGTTGGGCACGCCATCGGCCGAGCAGGTGGCGACGGTGGCCGGGATCACGCCCTCCAGGCAGCTGCGGATGGCATCGAGCGAGACGCGCGTCATCGCCGCCTCAGGCCTTCAGCCGCGTGCCGGCCGCCGGGCCGGGGGTCTGCGCAAACGCGCCCTGCGGCGTGAAGCGGATCGCCAGCAGCTCGTCGGGGTTGCGCCAGAACAGCGTGTCGACATAGCCGGGCCCCCAGCCCATCGGGCCGAGATCCTCGGCAAACAGGTCCAGGCTGCGCCGCGCCGCGGCCACATCCTGGGGCGTGGCCGGCTGGGTGCGGGCATCGCTGCCCTTGAGCTGCACCGTCTCGTGGTTGCTGGGCCGGCTGAAGCACACCGCCACCTGCTGGTTGTGCTCGATGTCTCGGCACACCGCCGCGGCGCCGGCGCCAAACAGCAGCACGGTGACGCTGCGCCGATCGGCATCGACGCGGCAGGCCACCGCCTTGGCGATGGAGGGCACCAGGCGCGCGCCCCGCGCCGCCACGGTGATGGACAGGCCGGACTGGATGAACTCGGCCACGGCGGCGCTGATCAGTGGAGGCTCGCTCATGGGGCCGGATGTTAAGCGCAAGCGCATCGACGCCCGCTTGCCTTGCGCGCCGCGGGCCGGCTATCCTGGCCGCCGGCCGCCAACTCAACGAGGCACACCATGGCTCAGATGATCGAATTCCAGCGCCCCGACGGCGCCACCAGCCAGGGCTACCTGGCCGAGGCCGCCGCCGGCGCCCCCGCGCTGATCCTGATCCAGGAGTGGTGGGGCTTGAACGACCATATCCGCAGCCTGGCCGAGCGCTTTGCCGCCGCCGGCTTCACCACCCTGGCGCCCGATCTCTACCGCGGCCGCCTGGCCAGCAGTGCCGACGAGGCCAGCCACCTGATGACCGGCCTGGACTTCGTCGACGCCACCCACCAGGACCTGCGCGGAGCCTGCCAGCGCCTGGCCGCCGGCGGCCGCAAGGTCGGGGTGCTGGGCTTCTGCATGGGCGGCGCGCTGACGGTGGCCGCCGCCGTCCATGTGCCAGGTCTTGCCGCCGCGGTCTGTTTCTACGGCATTCCACCGGCCGGCCTGGCCGACCCGGCACAGATCAAGATTCCCTTCCAGGGCCATTTCGCCAGCCGCGACGACTGGTGCACCCCGGCCGCCGCCGCGGCGCTGGAGAAGCGCATGCGCGCGGCCGGCGCCCAGCCCGAGCTCTACCACTACCAGGCCGATCACGCCTTCTTCAACAACGCGCGGCCCGAGGTGTTCGACGCCGCCTGCGCCCAGCTGGCCTGGGAGCGCTGCATGGACTTTCTGCGCCGGCATTTGCACCCCTGACTTGCTGGGCGAGGCAATCCCTGCCCCTACCCTTGGGGGGCTGACGTTGCCAGGCAAAGCTGGTCTCATGAACCAGCGCCGACCAGATGCGCGCCTGAAAGGGGTCACCATGAGCTTTGCCTCGACACGTCTTGTAGCGCGCGGGTTCGCCCTGCTTGGCAGCCTCGCGCTAAGCCTGGCAGCCCATGCCGCCCTGCTCAGCCCGGTGCAGGTGCAGTTGCTGGCGCCCGGCGGCTATACCGACGGCACCAACACCGACAGCACGCCCATCAGCGCCACCGAGAGTGCCGCGGTGGCCACCGGTGTCTCCGTCGGTAGCGGCGACGTTGGCGGCTGGATGCTGAGCGACGAGTTCATCCAGTTCGACGGCAATTCCATCAGGTTGAGGCTGGAGGCCGGCGCCGACAGCAACGGCATCTTCAGCACCGGCTACCTGGGTGCTGCCGGTGAACATGCGCGTTATGTGTTCAGCGGCCTGAACATTACCGGCTTCACCATCGTGGGCGTGCTCGCCTCCGCCTTTGACGGTTTCGCCGACAGCGGCAGCACCGGCCTGGCCGGCCCTGGCCCGGCACAGGACTTTGTGCACCTGCTCGACGCCCATAGCGTCAGCTTCGATCTCGACGAACTGCTGTTCGTCGGCACCCATACCTTCAACGGCGTCTACCGCTATATGGACGTGCGGCTGGACCTGCAGACCCGCCCGGATACCAGCAACCCGGTGCCCGAGCCCGGCAGCCTCGCCCTGACCCTGCTGGCCATGGGCCTGCTGTGGCGCGGCCGCAGCACGGCCAGGCCTTGAGCCCCGCAGCGGGAGCAGCCATGTCAGCGGCAGCCATCGACACCCTGGAGCGCTTCAGCCCCCTGGTGGGCGATGATCGCTTCGAACTGCAGTTGGACGACGGCTCCGCCTGCAGTGCCGCGTTGGTCGAGGCCAAGGCCTTGCCGGCGCCGGTGTTCCAGGGCCGCCAGCCCTTCAGCCTGCTGTTCGAGGGGCCGCCGCAGCCGCTGCTGCCGCAGCGCATCTATCGCATCAGCCATCCGCAACTCGACGCGATGCACATCTTCCTGGTACCCGTGGGCCGCAGCCAGAGCGCCACGCAGTACGAGGCCATCTTCAACTAGGAGTACCCGCCATGTCCGAACCCTTCCTCGGCGAAATCCGCATGTTGGGCTTTGGCTTCGCACCCAAGGGCTGGGCCCTGTGCAACGGCCAGCTACTGCCGATCAACCAGAACCAGGCGCTGTTTGCCTTGCTGGGCACCATGTATGGCGGCAACGGCCAGACAAGTTTTGCGCTGCCTGACCTGCGCGGACGCAGCCCCATGCATGTCGGGCCGCAGAGCACGCAGGGGCAGCGCGCCGGCGCCGAGGCGGTGACGCTCACGATGAACCAGCTGCCCGCCCATCAGCATGGGCTGAACGGCAGCGGCGATCTGGCCAACGCCAACGCACCCGGCCTGGCCCTGCCCGCCGCCAAGGGCCGCGGCGGCAGCAACCGCTATGCCGCGGCCGGCAGCAGCGACGCGCTGATGCATACCGATTCGATCGGCCGCAGCGGCGGCAGCCAGCCGCACAACAACCTGCAGCCCTATGCGGTGCTGGCCTTCAGCATTGCGCTGCAAGGCATCTTCCCCTCGCAAAACTAGGAGCGCGTCATGGGCCAACCCTATGTCGGAGAGATCCGCATGTTCGCGGGCAATTTCGCGCCCAACGGCTGGGCGTTCTGCAACGGCAGCCTGCTGCCGATCAGCGAGAACGAGGTGCTCTTCCAGCTGATCGGTACCACCTATGGCGGTGATGGCCAGCAGACCTTTGCGCTGCCCGACATGCGCGGGCGCGTGCCGATGCACCAGGGAACCGGACCGGGCCTAGGCAGCACGCGCCAGTTGGGCGAGTTGGGCGGCAGCGAGACCGTCACGCTGACGAGCGCGCAAATGCCCATGCATACGCATGCCCTGCGGGCGGCCACGAGTCTGGCCAGCCTCGGCAGCCCGGCCGGCACGGTGCTGGCCAAGACCGGCGCCAACAGCTATGACACGGCGGTGCCGACGGTGCCGATGGCGGCCGGTGCCATCCCGGCGGCCGGCGGATCGCAGCCACACAGCAATATGGCGCCCTACTGCGCGGTGAACTACATCATCTCGCTGTTCGGCATCTTCCCTTCGCAGAGCTAGAGGCCCGCCATGTCTGATCCCTTCGTCGCAGAAATCCGCATGTTCGGTTTCAACTTCGCGCCCAAGGGTTGGGCGGCCTGCAACGGCCAGTTGCTGCCGATCAGCCAGAACACCGCCTTGTTTTCGCTGCTGGGCACCTATTACGGCGGCGATGGCAAGGTGACCTTTGGCCTGCCCAACCTCCAAGACAGCTTTGCCCTGGGCGTCGGCCAGGGGCCCGGGCTGAGTTTGTATGACATTGGCGAGCGCGGAGGCTCCGGCACCGTCTCGCTGCTCAGCTCGGAGATGCCTGCGCACAGCCATGCCTTGATGGCAGGGGCTTCGGCGCAGACCGACAGCCCTGCCGGCGCCGCCCTGGCGCCACCGGCCGCCGCGGCCTTGGCTTACCGTATTCCGGGCAACCAGGTCGCGATGGCGGGCGACAGCAACGGCGCGGCGGGCGGCAGCCAACCGCACGAGAACAGGTCGCCCTACCTGGCCGTGAACTTCTGCATCGCCATGCAGGGAATCTACCCGCCGCGCAGCTGAGGCCCCATGTCGATTCAGCTGCGCCCCGCCACCGAGCAGGACCAAGCCCTGCTGCAGCGCATCTATGCCAGCACCCGCCTGGCCGAGCTGGCGCTGACCAACTGGGACGAAGCGCAGTGCCGCGAGTTCACCGGCATGCAGTTCGAGGCGCAGCAGCGCTACTACGCCGAGCAGTATCCGCGCGCGCTCTGCCAGATCATCGAGCTCGACCACCAGCCCGTCGGCCGGCTCTGGGTCGATCGCCGCCCGCATACCCTGCATGTGCTGGACATCAGCCTGCTGGAGGCCGCGCGCGGCCGCGGCGTGGGCGGCCATTGCCTGCGTGCGCTGATCGCCGAAGCCGAGGCACAGGGCCTGCAGGTCAGCATTTATGTGGAATTGCAGAACCCGGCGCGTCGGCTCTACGAACGCCTGGGCTTCCGGGCCGATGGCGCGCCACATGGCGTGCATCAGCACATGATCCGCCACAGCCCGGTCGCCCTTTCTTCCCACCCGCAGGAAAGTCAGCCATGTTGATCACCATGAACAAGCGCAGCTTCATGCTCGGCACTGCAGCCACCCTGGCGGCGCCCGCAGCCATGGCGGCCAGTTGCAGACCCGCCCTCGACGGGCGTTCCGGCCGTCTGGATTGGCAGGCCTATCTCGGCGAGCACTTTGAACTTGACGATGGCCAGGGGGCCCGGGCCAGCGTGCGCCTGGCCCGCATCAGCGCAGCCCCGGCCCGGCGCGGCTGCGAGCAGTTCTCGCTGGTGTTCGAGACGCCGCAGGGCGAGCGGGCGGTACCCACCGGGCTCTACCGGCTTGAGCATGCCGATGGCCATGCCACCGCGCTTTACATGAGCGAGGGGCTGCGCGCCGATTTCAACTTGCTGCACAGCGCACGCGCCTGAGCGCCGCACCCGCGCTGCGGCAGGGGGCGATGCCACAATCGGCGCTCCCTGTTGAAGCAGCGAGTGCAGCATGCTGAAAATCGCGCGGGCGGCCGCATGGGCCGCGCTCCCTCTGGCCCTCGGCTTGGCGCATGCCCACGCTCATGCCGACAGCGCCACCGACACCAAGCTGAGCCGCATCCTGCAGGACATCTCGGCCCCGCGCATCGAGGCCCGCATCCGCAGCCTGGTGGACTTCCAGACCCGCCACACGCTCTCCGAAACCGCCTCCGACACGCGCGGCATCGGTGCAGCGCGGCGCTGGATACAGCGCGAGCTGCAGGCCTGCAGCCAAGCCACCGGCGGCCGCCTGCAGGTCGAGATGGACAGCTTCATCGAGCCCGTGGGCGCGCGCGTCGCTCGCCCCACCGAGCTGGTGAACGTGGTGGCCACCCTGCCCGGCAGCTCGCCCGCCGCGCGCGATCGCCTGCTGGTGGTGAGCGGCCACTACGACTCGCGCAACAGCGATGTGATGGACGCCGAGGGCGCGGCGCCGGGCGCCAACGACGACGCCTCGGGCGTGGCCGCGGTGATGGAGATGGCCTGCGCGATGGCCAGGCACAGCTTCGATGCCACCCTGGTCTTCATGGCCGTGCCGGGCGAGGAGCAGGGTCTGCTGGGCGCCACCCATTGGGCCAAGCGGGCGCGCGCCAAGGGCTTGCGCGTCGAGGCCATGATCACCAACGACATCATCGGCAGCTCCACCGGCGACGCCGGCCAGCGCGACCAGCGGCAGGTGCGGCTGTTTGCCGATGGCTTCGACCCGCTGCTGCGCCTGCTGGTGCAGGCGCGCAGCAACAGCCCCGCCAGCGAGGCCGAGGTGCGTGCCAATGAGGCCTGGCGCGAACCGCTCACCCAGCTGGCCCTGGCCGGCGGCGCCGAGGACCTGCCCACCCAGCAGCTGGGCCGGCATCTGAAGGCCGCGGGCGAGCGTTATCTGCCCGGCTTCAAGGTCAACCTGATCCAGCGCCGCGACCGCTATCTGCGCGGCGGCGATCACCTGCCCTTCCTGGAACGCGGCTATGCCGCGGTGCGCTTCTCCGAACCCTTCGAGGACTTCCGTCACCAGCACCAGAACCCGCGCACCGAGGGCGGCGTGGTCTATGGCGATCTGCCCGAGTTCGTCGATTTCGAGTATGTGGCCAACGTGGCGCGCATCAATGCCGTGGGCCTGGCCACGCTGGCGCTGGCGCCGGCGGCCCCGCAGAACGTGCGCCTCGAAGCCACCGAGCTGACCAACGACAGCACGCTCAGCTGGGCCGCCGGCAGCGAGCCCGAGCTGGCCGGCTACCGCATCGTCTGGCGCAGCACCGACTCGGCCACCTGGCAGCAGTCCAAGGATGTCGGCCTGGTCACCAGCCATCGCCTGCCTGGCGTCTCCAAGGACAACGTCATCTTCGGCGTGCAGGCGCTTTCCAAGACCGGCCAGGCCAGCCTGGCGAGCTACCCGCTGCCGCTCAGGCGCTAGCGCCCGCGCTGGCCGAGGCCCAGGCGGCGAGCAGCAGCCGCGCCCCCGCCACATTGGTGGCGCAGGGCACGTCGTGCACGTCGCAGGCGCGCACCAGGGCGTTGATATCAGGCTCGTGCGGTTGCGGCGTCATCGGGTCGCGCAGAAAGATCACGCCGTCCACCTCGCCCACCGCCAGGCGCGCGCCGATCTGCAGGTCGCCGCCAAGCGGCCCCGAGAGCAGGCATTCGACCTCCAGCCCGAGCTCACGGCGCAGGCGGCCGCCGGTGGTGCCCGTGGCCATCAGCCGGCAGCGCTGCAAGAACGGCACGAAACCGGCCGCCAGCGCCACCATCGCGTCTTTCTTGCCGTCATGGGCGATCAGGGCAATTCGCATCTGTGCATCTTAGGGCGTGGCAGTTACATTGCTGATTCATCTGCGCCGGCCGTACGCGCGTCTCAATGCCACTCTCCGTCGGAGTACCCGCATCATGACTGCCATGACCCTCAAGACCCTCGTCGCCCTCTGTCTGGGCGGCGCCAGCCTTTGCTGCAGCGCCCAGTCCGACGCGACCAAGCTGCCCGCCAACAAGGCCTGGGCCGAGCTCAGCCCGGCCCAGCAGGCCCAGTTCCGCAATGCCTACACCGGCCTGCCCGATGGCGACGAGCCGCCCTATCCGCGCGAAGGCATGCAGGCGCTCACGGACCCGGTCCGCTTCGCCGCCAACCAGCTGCGCGTCGAAGGCTCGCTGACCCTGCATCTGGAGATCAATGCCGAGGGCGAGGTGCGTCGCGTGGCGGTGTACAAATCGCCCGATGCCGAGCTGAGCAAGGCCGCCGCCAGCATCGCGGTGCAGACCGCCTTCAAGCCCGCACGCTGTGCCGGCAAACCCTGCGCCATGGCCTTCCCCTGGCGCGTCGAGCTGCCGAAGCTGTAAGGCCAATAGGCGCTTGCGACGGGCTAGCATCGGGCCATGCTCGCCCTGGCCCTGTTGTTCCTCGCCGTTCTCGTCATCAACGTCCTGCCGGCCTTTGCGCCGCCCACCTGGATGGTGCTGGCCTTCTACGGCTTCAACTTCCCGCCGGCACAGCTCTGGCAGGCCTGGCAGATCGGCCTGGTGGCGGCGCTGGCGGCCACCGCGGGCCGCTGGCTGCTGGCGCGCTTCGCCCAGCGCGTCACGCACAGCCGCTGGGTCAATGCCGCGATGCGCGACAACCTGGATGCGGTGGCCGAGGCGCTGGAGCGGCGCCGCGCCGCCAGCGCGCTGGCCTTCCTGATGTTCGCGCTCAGCCCGCTGCCCTCCAACCTGCTGTTCCTGGCCTATGGCATGACGCGCGCGCCGCTGGCCTGGCTGGCCCTGCCGTTCTTCTGCGGCCGCTTCGTCAGCTACAGCCTGGCGCTGGCCGGCGGCGCCTACGCGGCGAGTCAGCTACCGCATGAATTGAGCGGCTGGACGGGCGCCTATTTCCTGCTCACCCAGCTGCTGCTGCTGGCCCTGGTCTATGCCTTTGCCAAGCTCGACTGGCGCCGGGTGCTGCGCAGCCAGTGGCTGCGCTGGCTGAGGTGAACCTGCCGGCGCTGGCTCAGGACTTCTTCTTGATGCGCTCGTGCGTGGCTGCCGGCAAGGCCGCCACCGCGGCGACCACCGCCGCCGGCAGCACCAGCGGCACCACCTTCTTGGGTTTCTTCATTTCCTTGTTGCCGCGTTGACCCTTGGACATATCGAACTCCTGCCATCAAAGGCCCGATGCTGCAGCCCTGCGCCGGTCGCGTCTGTACGCTGCCGCACGGCCTCAGCCGGCCTCATGGCTGCGGCTCAGCCCCATACCTGCGCGGCCACGCGCCGCATATTGCCGCCCATCACCAGCGCCGCGTCGGCCGCGCTGAAGCCCTCGGCCTGCAGCGCCGGCAAGATCTGACCCCAGGCCTGCACCGGCGTGTAGCGAATGCCGCCCAGCGCCGCGCCATAGCCGGCCGCGGCGGGCCACCAGTAGCCGGGATCGAAGCGGCCGGGTGGACGATCGTCCAGGCCCGGCTCGGAGAAACCGATGTCCAGCCCCAGGCCCACATGGGCCACACCCACCAACCCGGCCACATAGGCGGCGTGGCGGGCCACATCGGCCGCATTCGGCGCCGCGCTGCCCAGAAAGGCCGATACGCCCGAGATGCACACCACCCCACCGGTGGCCGCACAGGCGCGGATCTGCGCATCGCTGACATTGCGGCCATGCGCCACCAGCGCCAGCGGGTTGGCATGGCTGAAGATCACCGGCGCCGCCGAGGCCGCCATGATGTCCAGGCTGCAGCGCCGGCCGGTGTGCGAGCAGTCCATCAGCATGCCCGCGGCATTGACGGCCTCCACCATGCGCCGGCCCAGCGGGGTCAGGCCCTGCTCCTCGTCGTGGCAGCCGCCCGCCACCGCGTTGTTGCGGTTGTAGGCGAAGTGGATCTGGTTCACCCCCAGGCTGCTGTACAGGGCCACCATCTCGGGCCGGCCCAGCAGCGGCAGGCTGCCCTCGAGGTCGAAGCCCAGCGCCAGCCGGCCGGCGGCGCGGGCGGCGTCCAGCTCGGCCAGCCGGTGCACCAGGGCATAGCGAGCGGGTTCGGCGGCGATGCGGGTCCGGAATGCGGCGATCACCGCCATCACCTGCTCCAGCGGATTCATGTCCATGCCGACGTTGATGGACACGTAGTCCACCCCCTCGGCGGCATAGGCCTGCAGCGGCGCCAGGCTGGCATCGGGATGCAGTGGCAGGCAGGCGTGGGCGTCCCAGACGGTCATGGCGGCGGGCGGGTTCGTGATATCCGGCCAGTATCGGGCAGCCGATGGCTCGATACACTGCAGCTGTTGTCATTTTCCGGATCTAGAGATGCAAGCGCGGTGCTGGCAAGCAGGCCGGCGATGGCTGGAACTGCTGGCCTTGCTCATGGCGCTCTGCGCCCCGGCCGCCTCGGCCTGTGATCGCCCGCTGCGTGTGGCGATGGGTCAGTTCCCGCCCTACATCCTGCGCGATGCGCGCGGCGCGGCCAGCGGCGCCGAGCCCGAGCTGCTGCGCGCCATCCTGCAGCAGGCCGGCTGCCAGCTGGAAATCGTGCCCGACCTGCCGCGCAAGCGCCGCTATGCGATGTTCCTGGCCGGCGAGCTGGACATCCTGCTGGCCGCCAGCGAAACCGTGGAGCGCCGCGAGGTGGCCTGGTTCACGCCGCCCTACCGCATGGAGACCACCGCCTGGTTCGCGCTGCCGGCCAGGGCCGCGGCCTTGCGCGAACTGGACGGCTTCGGCGCCGTGCTGCAGCGCCGCGTGCCGCTGGTGACGCAGAACCTGGGCTGGTTCGGCGTCGAGTACGCCACCCTGCTGCCGCAGTTGCAGCAGGCCAAGCTGATTTCCCAGTACGAGAACACGCGCCAGGGCCTCAGCATGCTGCTGGCCGCGCGCGGCGAGATTCTCATGGCCGACCGCGGCGCCACCCTGTACGAGGCCGCCCAGCGCGGCCTGGAGCTGGTGGAGCTGCCCTTTGTGCCGGCCCGCGAGCCGGTGCACCTGATGCTCAGCAAGAAGTCGGTCAGCGAGGCCGATGCGCGCGCCATCGGCAATGCCTTGCAGCAGCTGGAAGAGCGCGGCGTGCTCAAGGAGATCCGCGGCCGCTACGGCCTGCGCTGAGCCCGGCCGCAGCGGCGCAGGCTCAGGGCAGGGCGAGGTGCCCGAGGCCGCGGTTCATCGCATTCAGGATGGCGCCGTTGTCCTGGCTCAATTCCCAGGCGAACAGGCCGGCCAGGCCCTGCTCGGTGACGAAGCGGCCCTTGGCCAGCACCGCGCGCGGATCGTCATAGCTCATCCAGAGCTTCAGCCCCGGGTGGTAGAGGCTCCAGGCCTGGGTCTGCGCGTCGAACAAGGCGCGGTAGCCGCGCAAGCCCTGACCCCGCGGGCCCAGATAGCGCTGCGCGATCTCGCGGTAACCGGCCGAGCCGTCGGCCCCGGGATAGACCGCAGCCTTGGCCGCGCCGCTGACGGGCCTGGCCACGCCGCTGAAGCCGCGCCCGTACATCGCCACACCGGCCACCAGCTTGCTCTTGGGCACGCCGGCCTCCACCAGGTTCTGCACCGAGCGCTCGAGGCTGTCGTCGGCACCGGGCGCCGAGCTGCGCAGGCCACTGTGATGGCCTGCGCCGCTGCTCCAGCCGCCGTAGAAGTCGTAGGTCATCATGAACACCAGGTCCAGCGCCGGCGCCGCCTGGCGGAAGTTGACGCGCCGCACGATCGCCTGCGTGCTGTTGACGGCCGTGCTGAGCAGGTAGAGGCGGCCGGTCTCGGCCGTCAGCCGGTCGAGCGCGCGGCGCAGGTCCAGCATCAGGTCCGCATAGCCCTGGCCATCGGCCGGGCTGCCGAGCGGCACGCCGTTCGCCGCGCCATTGCCGCCCGGGTGTTCCCAATCGATATCGACACCGTCGAAGGCCGGGTGCTCGCGCAGAAACTGCTGCACCGAGGCCGCGAACACGGCGCGCCGCGCGGCGTCGTTGGCCAGATGAAAGAAGGGGTCCGAGCCGCCCCAGCCGCCCACCGAGGCCAGCACCTTGAGCTGCGGTGCGCGCGTCTTCAGACGGGCAAAGGCCGCGTCAAAGCGACGATCGACCTCGCTGCTGGCGAGCTGGAAATCCTGCCGTCCCTCGCAGCGCACCGCATCGGCCGGCAATTGGCCCGGGCCACACAGGCGCAGGAAGGCGTAGAGGATGTGGCTCAGGCTGCCCGTGGGAATCGCCTCCACCTGGGCCAGCGGCTGCCAGTTCGCCACATAGGCGCCCACCACCTTGGCGCTGGTGCGCTCGAAGTCGAGCGCCTTGGCGGCAAACAGCGCCTCGGCCGCAGGCTGAGCCTGGGTGCGGGGTGCCAGCAGGCTGAGGCTGGCGGCGAGTGCAACAAGAAACAGTCGGCGCATGGCATGGATTCCGGGCAGAGGCCGCAAGCCTACCCGAAATTGAATGCCAATCAAATACCAATATCAGTCCGCCGTGGCGCCAGATTCGCGCACCACCCGACCCAGTCGGACCGACTCGGTGCGTATCAGCTGGCCGAAGCTCTCGGCGCTGCCGGCCACCACCGGCGTGCCCAGCTGCTCCCATTTCTTGCGGAAGGCGGGCTCCTTGAAGATCGCCAGCAGGGTGCTGTTGAGCTTTTGCACATGGGCCGCCGGCGTGCCGGCACGCATCGCGATGCCATGCCAGGCGGTGACCTCGAAGTTCGCCAGGCCCGACTCCGCCAGCGTCGGCACGTTCGGCAGCGCTGGGCTGCGCTGCGCCGAGGTCACCGCCAGCGGCACCAGCTTGCCGCTGTTGATGTGCGGCAACGAGCTGCCCAGCACGTCGAACATCACCTTCACCTGGCCGCCCAGCAGATCGTTCAGCGCCGGGCCGGCGCCGCGGTAGGGGATGTGACTGAGCTTCGCGCCCACCGCCTTGTTGTAGATCTCGCCGGCCAGGTGCTGGGGCGTGCCGCTGCCGGCCGAGGCGAAGCTCAGGCCCTCGCCGGGTTTGCCGGTCAGCGCCAGGAACTCCTTCACCGTCTTGATGCCCAGCGAGGGGTGCACCTCCAGCACCAGCGGGAAGGAGGAGAGCTGGATCACCGGCACCAGATCGGTGAGCGGGCTGTAGCTCAGGCTCTTGAACAGGCTCTGGTTCACCGCCATCGGGCCGCTGGCCGCCAGCAGCAGGGTGTAGCCGTCGGCGGGGGCCTGGCGCGCCACTTCGGCCGTGCCCACATTGCCGCCCGCGCCGCCCCGGTTCTCGATCACGATGGTGACGCCCAGGCGCTGCTGCAGCTCGGGTTGCAGCAGCCGCGCCATCAAATCGGTAGGTCCGCCCGGCGGGTAGGGCACGATGAAGCGGATCGGCTTGGAGGGATAGGCCTCCTGGGCCTGGGCCGCGCCGCTGGCGGCGAGCAGGGCGAGCGCCGCGGCGCTGAGCAGGTGTCGACGGTGCATGGGCTTGTCTCCGGTGGTTTTGTAGGGATTCAGGGCAGCAAGCGCGCGCGCAGCCAGGCCGCGCTGGCCAGCGGCCGGCCCAGCACGGCGGCGCTCTGCGCCACCTGCTGCACCAGGGCGGCGTTGTCGGGCGCCAGGCTGCCGTCCTTGAGATAGAGGTTGTTCTCGAAACCCACGCGCACATGGCCGCCCAGCGCCGCGGCGGCCGTCATGCAGGCATGCTCGGCGGCGCCGAAGGCGCACACCGCCCAGGGCTCAGGCCCCTGGTGCGCCTGCACAAAGGGCAGCAGATCCTGCGGCGACGAGACCTGGCCGGCGCTGTAACGGCCCAGCACGAAGAGCAGCAACCAGGGCGCGTCGGGGATCAGGCCGGTGGCGCGCAGCACCTGCCAGCGCTGCAGGTCGGCGACGTCGTAGACGATCACCTGGGTCATGATGCGCTCGGCCGCCAGCCAGCCGAAGAAGGCCGCCAGGCCGGCCTCGCCGATCTCGGGCTGGTCCAGCTCGCGCAGGCCCACCGACACCGCCTCGGGCCGCAGCTCGCGCACCATCGCGATCTGCTGCGGCGCGCGGTAGACCTTGGCCGCCTCGCTGGTGACCTGCAGCACCATCGCATCGCCCACCGCCGCGCGCACCACGCGCAAGGCCTCGCGATAGCCCTCCACATCCAGGCTGTGGCGCCCGGCGGCATCGCGGATATGCAGGTGCAGCATGGCCGCGCCGGCATCGCAGCAGCGCTTGGCGGTGGCGGCCAGCGTCGCCGGCGTGATCGGCAGCTGGGCATGGTCGCCGGGCTGCTTGTAGGCGCCGTTGGGCGCCACCGTGATGATGAGCGGCTCGTTCACGCGGCCTCCCCGGGTGCGCCGCGCAGCGGCGGCAGCTCGGCGGCCAGCAGGGCCAGGCCTTGCGTCAGCAGCGCGTCATAACGCGCCCGTTCGGCGGCACGGCGCTCGGGCGGCCAGTCGTAGAAGCCGCCGCCCGTCTTCATGCCCAGGCGGCCCTGGGCCACGCGCTCGCGCAGCGCGGCGGAAGGTTCGCTGGCATTGCTGAGCGTCGGGTACATGGTGGCGGCGGCGGCGCAATGCACGTCCAGGCCCGCATGGTCGCGCTGCAGCACCGGGCCGGCGGCGAGAAAGCGGAAGCCGAAACCGAAGCGCACCGCGGCATCCACGTCCTCGGCGCTGGCGACGCCCTCGTCGATGAGGGCAAAGGCCTCGCGCGCCAGCGCATGCTGCAGGCGGTTGGCCAGGAAGCCGGGCTTGTCCTTGCGCACCAGCACCGGCACCAGGCCGCAGCCACGCATGGCCTCGGCCAGCTGCTCGGCCAGTGCGGAATCGCTCAGCGGGCCCAGCACCACCTCCACCAGGGGCACCAGATGCGCCGGCATGAAGTAGTGCAGGCCCAGCATGCGCTGCTGCGTGGGCAGGCCCGCGGCGATCGCGCTGATGGGGAAGCTCGAGCTGTTGCTGGTGAGCAGGCAATCGGGTCGCGCGCGCCGCTGCAGCGCGGCGAACAAGGCCTGCTTGAGGGGCAGCTGCTCGGGGATGCATTCGATCACAAGCTCGATGCCGCCCCAGTCCAGCTCGTCCAGCCCGGCCGCCAGCTGCAGCTCGCTCACACGCGCTTGCAGGCCCAGCGGTGCCAGCCGCTCGGCCACATAGGCGGGCAGCAGCGCGCGGCGTGCCGCCTGCTGCTCCACCACGCTGACCGCGAAGCCGCCGCGCAGCAGCACCACCGCCACATCGGCGCCCATGGTGCCGCCACCCACCACCACCGCCGTTCGCAATTCCTTGGTCGTCGCCACGCGTCACTCCTGCTCTGTCTGCGGGCCAGTCTAGGAACAAGGAATTAATACGTCCATTCGTCATTTCGGATAAATTGATCAGCCATGCTGATCAATTGCTCACTGCGCGAGCTGGAGGTCTTCCTGACCCTGGCCGAGACACTCAACTACCGCCGCGCCGCCGAGCGCCTGCATCTCTCGCAGCCGGCGGTCTCGGGCGTGATCGCGCGCCTGGAGGCGGCGCTGGGCACGGCGCTGTTCGAGCGCAGCACGCGCGCGGTGCGGCTCACCGAGGCGGGGGCGGTGTTCGTCGAGCGCATGCGCCTGGTGCAGCAGCAGGCCGATGCCGCGGTGCTGGCGGTGCGCGATGTCAGCGAGCTGCGCAGCGGCCGCGTGCGCGTGGCCGCCCTGCCCTCGCTGGCCGCCACCGCCGTGCCCACCGCGTTTGCGCGCTTCGCCGCGCAATACCCGGGCGTGCGCCTGGAGATGCTGGACAGCCTCTCGGGCCCGGCCTTCGATCTGGTGCGCGCCGGCCAGGCCGACTTCGCCCTCACCGCCGCCAACCCGGCCTATGCCGACCTCGAATACACGCCGCTGGGCGAGGACCGCTTCGTGCTGCTACTGCCGGCCGAGCATGCGCTGGCGCGGCGCAAGAAGCCGCTGCGCTGGGCCGAGACCCTGGAGCTGCCGCATATCTCGATGCCGCGGCCCACCAGCGTGCGCCAGTACGCCGAGGAGGCCTTCCTGCAGAACGGCCTGCGCTTCGCGCCGCGTTACGAGGTGGAGCACCTCGCTACCATCAATGCCATGGTGGCCGCCGGCCTGGGCGTGGCCGCCCTGCCCGAACTGGCGGCCCTGGTGGCGCAGGGCCCCAGCGTGCTGCGACGGCGCCTGGTGGAACCGGTGATGCCGCGCCCGCTGGGCCTGGTGACGCCGCGCGGCCGGCGGCTCAGCGCCGCCGCGCAGGCCCTGGTGGAACTGCTGCAGCGCGAGACCCAGGCGCTGATCGCGGCCGCGGCCAAGGGTTGAGGCTGACGATGCTCAGGGCGCCAGCTGCACGCGCAGCTGCAGCTCGCGCAGGCTGCGTGCTTCGGCATCGCGGCTGCTGATCACGCCGCGCTCCTGGCGCTGCAGGCCCTGGCCGCTGTGCGCCACCGTGACCCAGTCGCCCAGCGGCACCTGCACGGTGCTGAGCACCTGGCTGCGCACCGGCGTGCCGCCCGCACCGTTCATGGCACCGGGGGTCAGGTCTTGCGCCTTCAGTTCCACCCGCACCGGCTGGCTGCCGCCGGGCCAATGCGGGCTGACGCTGAATCCACGCGTCTGCTCCACCATGCTCTTGCGCGGCAGGGCGTAGACCTTGCCCGGCTGGGCCGGCCCGGCATTGCCATTGGCATTCAGGTCGGCCTGCACGCCGTAGTCCAGCCATTCCACCGGCGCCAGCTCGCTCAGCTGCACCGAGGCGCTGTGGCCGTTCAGCACCAGCAGCCGTTGCAGCTGCTCGGCGCCTTCGTCGCGCCGCCGGGTGCTGAGCTCGACCGAGCCGCGCGGCGAGACCGAGCCGGCCGTGCCCACCACCACCGCGCCCTCGCGCACGCCGGCCACCGCGGCACCGCTGACGCTGGACTCGACCCAGCGCAGCTCGACCCAGAGGTTCTGGCGCGGCCCCTCGGCGGCCCAGGCCGGCAGGGTGCCCAGGCTCAACAGGACGATGCTCAGGAAACGGCTGCGGCGCATCGCCCTAGGATACGCCGTCCCGGTGCCAATGCGCCGCCGCCTGGCCGCGCGTGTCGGCACCCAGCTTGCCGAGGATGTTGGCGACATGACGCTTGACGGTGTGCGGGCTGAGGTCCAGCACGCGCGCGATCAGCTTGTTGCTGTCGCCCGCGGCCAGGCGCTCCAGCACCTCCAGCTCGCGCTCGGTCAGCAGGCTTTGCAAGGCCTCGGCGCGGGCGCCGCCGGCTGCTGGGGCCGCCCGCGGCGCAGCCACTTGCATCGCCACGCCGGGCTGGGCCGCCGCAGGCATCTGGGCGAGCAGCTCGCGCAACAGCGCGGCCTGCGCGGGCGGCAGGCGTGCGCCCCAGTCGGCACCCGCCAGGCGCTGCAGGCTGGGCAGGCCGGCCAGCAGGGCGCCACCGCGATCGCCGCCCTGCAGCACGCCGGCCAGCCAGGGCTGCAGGGTGGCCGCGGCGGCGTCGCGCAGGCCCAGGCGCAGCTCGGTATCGGCCAGCAGCACGCGCGCCTGCGCGGCCGGGAAGAAGCAGGAGCGTTCCTGATCGAAGGCCAGCGGCCGCAGCAGCTCGCGGGCCTCGCTCAGGCGTTCATCCAGCAGCGCCACCAGGGCCTGGCTGAAGCGCCGGTCGTCGGCGCCGGCGGCCCATTCATAGGCGTTGCCGGTGCGCGCCAGCGCGGCATCCAGCTCGCGCAGGCGCTGGCCATCGCCCAGCAGCCAGCAGCCGCGCACATAGGTGAAGAGTTCCTCGTACTCATGCGCGAGGCGGTTGCACAGCAGCGAATGCTGCTCCAGATCGCGCTTGTTCTCCTCGCCGGCCTGGCGGCTGGCGGCGGCATCGCCGCGCACCGCGTCGATCAGGGTGTGCGCCATCCAGCTCTCGGTCATCAGGCTGCGCGGCCGCCCCAGCCAGCGCACATCGGCATCGGCCTGGGCCAGCCATTGCGCGGCCTCGGCCAGCTGCCCGTCGGAGAACGCCAGCCAGGCGCGGATATGGGCGACGCCGGCGCGCAGCTGGGTCGGCTGCTCCGAGGCCAGGCGGCTGGCGCCGTTGGCAAAGCGCTCCAGCATCGGCTTCATGCCCGGCAGACCGGTGAGGATGCTGAGGAAGAAGCAGCGGTCCCAGATCTGCGGATCGTTGGCGCGCTCCAGCGCCTCCAGCATCTCGCCCACCAGCGGCGCCACCGCCTCGGAACGCCCCTGGGCATAGGCGGCCCAGGCGCGCGCAAAGCAGACGAAGGTCAGCACCTCGTCGGGCAGCGGCTGCTGGCACAGCTCGGCCAGACCCCGGGCGGCCTCGTCCAGGCGCGCGGTGTTCTGCATGCCGATATAGGCATGGGCCAGCGCCAGGGCCGAGGCTTCGGCACGGCCCTCGCGGTAATAGCCGGTGGCGGCCTGCTGCATCGCCTCCACCATGCCCTGGAAGTCGAAACGCGGAAAGGTGCTGAGGCCGCGCAGGAAGTGCAGATCGGCATGGCGCTGGAAGGCGGCCGGCGGGAACAGCGCCAGCAGCTGCTCCAGCACCGGGCCGGCGCCCACCGGCACCAGGGCCGGCCCGCGCTGGGCCAGCACGCGCGCCGCCTCGTCCCAGGCGCCGGCGCGGGTCAGGTAGCCGATCGCGCGGCTCAGGTCGGGCTCGTCGTCGGCGGCGCGGCGCAGCAGATAGGGCAGCTCGTCGGGATAGTCGCGCTGCAGCCGGTCTTCCAGAAAATCGCGGAACAGGTCGTGCAGGCGCAGCGTCAGCTCGGGCGCATCGAGGGCGGTGACGAAGAGGCCGCGCCGCTCCACCTCCTCCAGCAGGCGCGCGGTCTGCGGCAGCCGGCTCACATGGGCGCAGCGCGCCGCCGTCAGCTCGGGCAGCACCGCGCAGCGCAGCAGGAACCAGCGCAGCGCCTCGGGCATGTCGTCCAGCACCTCGCTGGCGAGGTAGTCGAACAGATGGCGCTGGGTGGGCGAGCCCAGGCCCGGCCCGGCCTCGCGCGACCGCGCCGACAGGCTCAGGCGCAGACCGGCGGCCCAGCCATCGGTGCGCTCCAGCAGCTGGCGGGCCTGGCCGTCGGCGAGCGCCTGGCCGCTGCTGGCCAGCAGCTCGGCCACCTCGCTCTCGTTGAAGCGCAGCTCGTACTGGCGGAACTCGGCCAGCTCGCCGAGGCCGCGCCAGCGCGCCAGCGAAAGCGGCGGCTCGACCCGGCTGGCCATCACGACGCTCCATTGCGCGGGCAGGCGGTCCAGCATCATCTGCAACAGCTCGAACACGCGCGGGTCGGTGATGCGGTGCGCATCGTCCAGCGCGATCAGGCCCTGGGCCACGCCGGCCGAGGCGAGCGCGTTGACGATCTCGTCGGCCACGCTGCGCAGGCCGCCATCGGCCTCGGCCAGGGTCGGCAGCGCCTCGGGCGCCACCCGCCAGGGCAGGTCGTAGGGGTCCAGCGCGGTGCTCAGGCAGGCCAGGAAGCGCTGCACCTGGTCGTCCTCGTCGGCCGAGATCCAGGCCAGCGCGCAGGCCGCGGGCAGGGCCTGGAGCTGGCGCGTCAGCGCGGCGGTCTTGCCATAGCCGGCCGGGGCCACCAGCAGGGTCAGGCGATGCGAGCCCAGTGCCCGGTCCAGCGCCCGCTCCAAGCCGGGGCGCGCCACCAGGCTGGCACGCGGACGCGGTGCCTGGATCTTGGCAAGCGCGAACGACGGAAATGACGGTGCCGGCGACATGCGCGGATTCTGCAACAGCATGCCCGCGGCGCACTCAGGGTTGACGTCACCCAAGCGGGCTACGGTCGCTGCGGCGCCCGGGCGACATGGCTCTTTCGGGCGATGTGGCCGGCGCCACCGCTGCGCACACTGGGCCGTCATGCACATCTTCCAGCACGCCCATCTGCCCACCCTGCGCCTGGAGGGCGAGCAATGCCTGGCCGCGGCCGACCAGCGCCTGGGCCTGCAAGGCTTCGAGGTCTGGCTGCGCAGCCTGGCCCCCGGCGCCCACACCCAGATCCTGCAGCACGCCGGCGAGCTGGTGGTGCTGGCCCAGAGCGGCAGCGGCAAGCTGCTGATCGCCGGCGGCCCGCAGCGCTTCCAGGGGCCCTGCACCCTGCTGATCCCACCGCAGGCGCCCTTCCAGATCGTCAACCACGGCACCCAGCCGCTGCAGCTGGTGTGGGTGCACACGCGCGCGCCGCAGCCCTGCGCCAGCTGAGGCGGGCCCGAAAGTCATGGCTCCATCGGGCGATGCGCGGCCGCCGGTGGCTGCCCACAATGAGCGCCTTCCCAAGCATGGAGCAGCAAGACATGAACCCCTGGATCAAACGCAGCCTGTTGAGCGTGGTGGGCCTGGCGGCCCTGGGTGCCGCCGGCCTGGCGCTCGGCGCCTATCTGGGCGATCGCAAGGCCGCGCGCCGCATCGAGCTGCCGGTGGCGGCGGTGGCCATCCCCGGCGACGCGGCGGCGCTGGAGCGCGGCCGCTACCTGTTCGCCAGCCGCGGCTGTGCCGACTGCCATGGCGCCAGCGGCGTGGGCAAGGCCTTCATCGACGGCGCCGACGGCGGCCTCTACGCCAAGGCGCCCAATATCAGCCCCGGCCCCGGCTCGGTGGTGGCGGGCTACCGCAACGAGGACTGGGTGCGCACGGTGCGCCACGGCGTCAAGCCCGACGGCCGGCCGCTCTTCATCATGCCCAGCGAGGACTACAACCGCCTCACCGATGCCGACCTGGGCGCCCTGGTGGCCTATGTGAAGCAGCTGCCGCCGGCGGCGGGCGAGGCCGCGCAATGGCGCGTGCCGGCGCTGGTGAAGACGCTTTACGCCGCCGGCGTGGTGAAGGATGCGGCCGAGAAGATCGACCACCGCCTGCCGCCCACCCCGCCGCTGGTAGAGGACGGCTCGGCTGCGCATGGCGCTTATGTGGCAAACGGCTGCATCGGCTGCCATGGCGCCCAGCTCTCGGGCGGCAAGATCCCCGGCGCGCCGCCGGACTGGCCGGCCGCCGCCAACCTCACCAGCGGCAGCGGCAGCGCCCTCGCACGCTATGCCAGCGCGCCGCAGTTCATCGCCATGCTGCGCAGCGGCAAGCGGCCGGATGGCAGCAGCGTCAGCCCCGTGATGCCCTTCGCCTCGCTGGCCGCGCTCAGCGATGCCGACGCCACCGCGCTGTATGGCTATCTGAGGGGGCTGGCGCCGGTGGCGGCCGGCAACCGCTAAGGACCCTAGGCCTTGAGCAGGGCGCCGAGCTTGGCCGCCGCCGTCTTGGTGGCGGCATCGAGCAGGGGGCCCAGGTAGTCGGACACCTGCTCGGCCGCGGCCTCGCCGGCCTTGGACGCCAGCTTGGCGCCCAGCTTCTTGAAGGCGGCGGCCAGCAGGCCGCGCAGCGAGGTGTCGGGCGCACCGGCCTTCACCAGCGCCAGGCGCAGCTTCTCCTGCTCCTCGGCGCTCAGGCAGGAAGCCACCAGGGCCACCATGGCCTCGAGCTTGAGCGTGATCAGGCTGGCCGAGAAGGAGCCGTCGCTGGCATGGCCGAGTTGCTGCAGGCGTGCCTTCAGATGGTCGGCCAGCAGCGGGTTCTCCACTTCCAGCGCGAACAGCTCGCCCTGCTTGTGCAGGATGGGCGTGCGCAGCAGGGTCTTGAGCTTGGCGTCCAGCAGGGCCGGCGTGGAGCGGCGCAGCTCCAGCGCATAGAGCAGGTTGCGCGCCTTCGGGCGGGTGACGCGCAGCGTCGCCACCAGGTCATAGATGGACGGGTCGGCGCCGATCGCGCCCAGCGCCTGCAGGGCCAGCAGCATCGCCAGGTCCAGTTCGGCCTTGGGCAGCACGCCGAAGGACGGTGCCGTGTAGGCCGTCAGCAGAGCGCCTAGCGCGGCCTTGGCCTGGGCTTCGGACGCAGCGGCGATGTGGGTTTCAATCTGCATGGCGCCCAGCATAGCCGCTCAAATACCTGCCACCCGCTTCCAGGGCCGCAGCGGCCACAGCAGGTTCAGCGCCAGCCCGCTCAGCACCAGGGCGGCGGCGGCCAGCTTCCAGGCCGGCAGCGACTCGCCCAGATACCAGGCCGCCGTGCTCATGCCGAACACCGGCACCAGCAGCGCCATCGGCACGATGGTGGCGGCCGCGTGGCGTGCCAGCAGCCAGCCCCAGACGCCGTAGCCGAACAAGGTATTGCCGAGCGCCTGCCACAGCACCGAGCCCCAAGCACCGGCATCCGCCGCCTGCACGCTCTGCCAGGCAAGACCTGGCCCCTCGACGAGCAGCGACAGTGCCAGCAGCGGCGGCACCGCGAAGGCGCTGCTCCACACCATATAGGCCAGCATGTTCACCTGGCCGGCGCGCTTGCCCACCATATTGCCGCAGGCCCAGCTGAAGGCCGCCAGCAGAATCATCGCCAGGCCCAGCACGGTGGTGCTGCCATCCGTGTGGCTGGCGATCACGACTATGCCCGCGCCG
The DNA here is from genome assembly GCF_030254645.1 of Paucibacter sediminis. NCBI lineage: Bacteria > Pseudomonadati > Pseudomonadota > Betaproteobacteria > Burkholderiales > Sphaerotilaceae > Roseateles > Paucibacter sediminis. The sequence goes on along the minus strand of NZ_CP116346.1, from coordinate 2,148,210 downwards.
GCCAGCAGCAGGGATAACCATTGGTAGCCCTGCACGCGCTCCTTGTTCACACGCATCGCCAGCATCAGGGTGAAGAACACCTGGGTCTGTATCACCAGCGAGGCCAGGCCCGGCGAGATCTGGCTGCGCATGGCCAGGAACAGCAGGCCGAACTGGCCCACGCCGATCAGCAGGCCGTAGGCGGCCAGATTGCGCCAGGGCGCGGTGGGGCGCGGCACGAACAAGATCGCCGGCAGCACCGCCATGGCAAAGCGCAGCGCCGCGAACAGCAGCGGCGGGAAGGCATTCAGCCCCAGCCGGATAACAACGAAATTGCTGCCCCAGATGGCGACCACGGCCAGGGCCAACAGGAAATGCCTGAACGGCAGGCGATCGCCCAACTGCATCGGAGCTCCCTCGGTGAGAGCCGCAGCTTAACCGAGGGAGTTCGGGGGCTCAGCCCTGATGCTCGCAGCGACCCATCTTGGCGCCCGACTGGATCTTGGAGATGAAGCCCAGCGGGAAGCCGGTCTGCACCGAGCTGCCGTTCTGGCACACATAGACCTGCTTCATGTCCACATACCAGGTGCCCATCGCCCCCAGCAGGCCGCCCACCATCTCGGTGCCGGCGCCGTTGATCGAGCCCGGGTTCTGCATGCCGAAACGGTAGGCCTCGGCCACGCCCTGCTTGCGGAAGAAGTCCGCGAGCTTGATCCAGCCGACGCCCTCGACCCACATCACGCCCTCGAAGTTGCCCAGCCAGTAGGAGCCGGCACGACCGATGATGACCTTGCCATCGTCGCTCATGTCGTTGATCTGCAGCGGCACCAGACCGAGGTCGGCCTCGACGGCCGCCGGGCCCTCGGTGGCGCAGCGATCGACATACTGCCAGGTCGCCCAATCGATCTGGGCCGGCAGGGCCACATCGGTGCACCAGCGCAACCCGGCGATCTTGGTGACCGCGGCCGGGCCCTTCTTGGGGTTCCACAACAGCGGGCCGTTGGAGATGCGGTCCTCGTAGCTGACCCCGTCGTAGCTGCGCATGACCGCCTTGGTGGTGTCCAGCATGACCCGGGTGCCGTCGCGATTCACCGCATAGGCATTCACCGCGCCGTGCAGCTTGAACAGGTCGATGCGCTTGCCCTGGTTGACCCAGGCCATTGCCTTCGAGTAGTTGGTCTCGCCCAGCACGACGCTGCCGTCGCCCGACACCGCCTGGGCACGCAGCCAGCCTTCGGTCGCGTAGTCGAAGCCGCTGTCGTCGAGCTTGCGCATGCCGCCGCCTTCGGTCCAGGCCACCGGCACGATGGAGCCGCCGAAGCTGTCCTGGCATTGGCCGTTCTTCTTGACGTCCAGATAGGCCAGGCCCACCGCCGTGCGGCCGTCGTCGTCCAAGGCAAAGCCGTAGCTGGAGGACACGCCTTGCTGACCCTCGCCGCCGCAGGTATCGCCGTTCAGGTCGCCGATGCTGCTGAGCTTGCCCGGGCCGGCCCACAAGGCCATCGTGTTGATGCCATTGCCATTGAGATCGGCGTTGACCAGGATCTTCTGCCCGTTGCGGCTGATCGCGCCATTGGTGCCGATCACATTCGGCGGCATGACCTGGATGCCCTTGTTGATGTCCCAGGTGAACTGGGTCGCATAGAACAGACCGGACGCCATGCCACCGTTCTTGGAGAGCTTCGCCAGCGCGGCGTCGACCACCGGATAGAACTGCACGCCCTGGTCATAGCCATTGAAGGTCAGGTTGGCGGTCTGGGTGCTGCCGGCCACCGCGGTGATGGCCGTCATGTCGCAGGCCTTGTCGTTGGCCGGGTTGGCGCTCTCGGCCACGTTCCAGTATTCGGCTTCGGACACCAGCGCGCGCGGCGTCGTCGGATAGCCGCCGGCGACGATCTCCTCCATGTACAGCCAATAGCTTTGGCCCGGCTTCAGGTTGGTGATGCGGAAACGGCCGTCCGGGCCGAGCTTGCCCTGGGTCTGGTCGCCGGTCATCGCCGACACGGCGTCGCCAAGCGGGTTGTTGACGTTGCGGGCGATGATGTTGACGCCGCTGTAGGGGGTGCGGCCGTCCTTCAGGCGCAGCACGCCGCTGATCGAGCCGGTGCTGCTCCGGTAACCCGGCGTGGGATAGAGGTTGGAAATCGCCGCGATGTCGTCGGGCATGTCCACCGTGCTCATCTCCGCGCCGATCTGAGCGCGCGGATTGATGTAGGGGAACATGGTCTCGACATACTGGACCGGCATGTCGTTGCCGCCCCAGCCCGGGATGTGGCGGGCCGGCACGCAGCCGGGCACGCCGGGGTAGAGGTCGTACCAGCCCGGCATGCTGAAGTAGGCCATCGAGCCGTTCACCTGCGAATGCGACAGGTTGAAGGCATGGCCGAACTCATGCGTCATGATGCCGTTGAAGAAGCGGCCGTCGGTGTCGTTGGCCTGCACCGCATAGCCGTTCATCAGGGCCATCGCCTCGACGATGGTGTCCTCGTAGCCGTCGCCGTCGCTGTCGATGGCGATCTTGGGGAAGGCAATGCCCAGCACCGAGTCGGGCGAGACGCCGAAGAAGTCGGCCAGGATCTCGCCGGTGGTGTCGTAGACGACATGCAGTCCGCGCCCGTTCTCCTGCGCGTAGACCTGTCTGGCGTTGTTCACCGTCACGTCGGCGTTGATGGACGGCACCTTGCTGAAGTCGCCGGCCCAGTAGGCCTTCAGCGTCGAGGTCGGCACGGCGCTCCACTGCCCAATCGCGAACTTGACCATCTCGTTGGCGCGCGCATTGGTGATGAAGGGGGTGGTGCCGTCGAAGTCATAGGTGAAGACGCCCAGGTCGGTGTAGACCGGGATCGGCGTGGCCGTGTTCCAGCGCAGCGGCTGGGGGTCGCGCGGCTTGTCGTTGAGCATCAGCGGGCCGGCGGCCTGCACGGCAGCGCTGCCCAGCAGGCTGACCGCGAGTGCGGCGACGATTCGGTAGGTCTTGTTCATCAGCGCATCACTCCCTTTTCAATCCACTGGCCGGCAACCGCGCGGTTCACCAGCGACATCAGCGCGACGGCATCCACATCGCCGGCAGGCTTCTTCAACATCGCGGTCTCGGTGGCGTTCAGCAGGCCGGCGCTGACCGTCACGTCCTTGAACAGATTGCGGTTGAAGTCGGCATTCGCGGTGCGCCCGCCCACCGTGGTGAACTTGCCCTGCTCCAGGCCGACCGTCGTGCGCAGCCCGGTCTTGGCCGCGGGCCGGTACATGAAGGCGATGACCTGTTCGTCCTTGCGCCACTTGGCAAAACCCTCGGGCGCCTGGCCCAGGAAGAACTTGCCATTGGCCATCTTGCGGGGCTTGAGCATGCCGAACTGGCGGAACTTGAACTCCGAGCGCGGTGCCAGCTTCTTCTTGGCCGAGGCGGCCACCGACAGGGTCACCTCGGTGTAGGGCACACCGTTGTCCATGCCGTCGCTGACGTTCTTGACCGTGCCGGAGACGATCAGGTCGGAGGTCGCGATCAGCTTGGTGAGGTTGTGCGGCAGCAGCTGGGTGGCCGCCGCCGGCATGGCCGTCAGGGCGCCGGCCAGCAGCAAGGCCGCCAGGCCGGTCTGGCGCCAGGCACCGGTGGCGGAAGGGGCTCGGGGCTCGGGCGCCTCGGGGCGAGCAATCATGGGGGTCTCTCCTATTGGCTGGGGCGGCGGCACGTTCGCATGCAGACATGCGTGCACCGGGAAGGCCCAGCATAGGGAGCCAGGGGGGTGGCCCGGGCCCCCCGGCGCGGGGGGCCCTGAGGCATGGGGGCGGGAAAGCCATGAGGCCGCTGCCGGCCCGGGAGGCGAGGTCTCAGGAGCCGATCAGGCCCAGCGCCCGGGCGCGGCTCACCGCATGCTTGCGCGTGCCGGCCTGCAGCTTGGCGTAGACCTTCTTCAGGTGCCACTTGACCGTTTCGTCGCCGATCGCCAAGGCCTGGGCGATCTCCTTGTTCGAATAGCTGCGCGCCAGCAAGGCCAGGATGGCGCGCTCGCGCGGCGTCATCTGCAGCGCCGCGGCCGCGGCGTCCGCGTCGCCCAGCGGGGTGGCAAAGGCCGGGCGCCACAGGCCGCCCTCATCCGACAGCAGTGCCAGCGGCGCCTCGGCCACGCGGCGCGCACCCGGCGCCTGGCCGCTGGCCGGCTGGCGCTGCTGCTGCAGCAGCTCGATGGCCTTGCGCGCATGGCCGAAGGCGGCGGGCCAGTCTTGCGCGGCCGCGCAATCGTCGGCCAGCTCGATGTAGAGCGGGGCGAGCGGCTTCCAGCCGGGGATCTGCTGCCCCTCGTGCAGCGCGGCCAGCGAATAGTGCAGCGCCGGCGTGGCTGCCCGCATCTCGGCCGGAGGCGGCAGGCGGTGGCGGCGATGGATCTCCGCCAGCGCCTCGTACACGCCCAGGGTCAGGGCCGTGAAGCCATGCGCGGCGATCAGCTCCCGGGCCTCGGCAATCGCCGCCAGCGCCGCGTCGGGCCGGCCCGCCGCCGCCAGCGCGCGCGATTGATGGATCAGGCACAGGGCGAGGTTGTCGGTCGACTGCGCCTCGCGGTACATGCGGATGGCCTCGTCCATCGGCGCCACCGCCTCGACGCCGCGCCCCTGCAGCAGCAGGTTGCGCGACAGCTCGGCGCAGGCATTGGCGCGGTTGATGCCGCCCGGCGTGGCGGCCAGCGAGCGCAACGAGGCGCTGGCCAGTTCATGCGCCTCCTCCAGCCGGCCGAGTTCGTTGAAGAGCGCCGCCAAGCGCGTCTGGATGGCGCCCAGCAGGGTCGGCCAGCCGGTCTGTTGGGCGACGCGTTCGGCCAGGTCGAAACAGGCCACCGCATCGTCGGTCTCGCCCAGGCCCTGCAGCGCCGTGCCGGCGTTGATGACGCAGATCAGCGCCAGGCGCAGCAGGCCCACCCGCTGGGCCTGCTCGCTGGCATGCAGGAACAGCGCCGCCGCCTCGGCCGGCTCGCGCCGCGACAGGCGCAGCGCGCGTGCCGCGCTCCACAGCGCATCGCCGGCCGCATCGATGCCCACGCCGGCGGGCTGGGCGCCGCCGGGATCGCCGAACGCGCCCTCGTAGGCGGACCAGGCCTCGGCCAGCGCCTGGCGCTCAAGCAGGCGCGCCTCGGCATAGACGGCCGCGGCACGCCGGTAAGCGTCGAGCTCGCGCTCGCGCTGGCCGCGCGCCTTGGCCACGCCGGCCTCGGCCAGCAGCGCATCGCCGCTGGCCAGCGGATCGGGGTGCTCGGCCAGCCAGGCGCGGGCGTGCGCCAGCTGCTCCTCGGCCGACTCCAGGCGCCCGAACAGGGCCGCGATCTCGCTGCCCGTGAGCGCCAGCCGGATCTGCAAGCGCCAATCCGCGATGCTGGCCGTGCCGGCCGCGGCGCTCAGTTGCGCCAGCGCCTCCTCTACCAGGCGCTGGGCGCGCGCACTGTCGCGCTGCCGCAGCGCCCAGGCCAGGGCACTGCCCGCCGCGGCGCGCTGCGCCGGTTCCGCCGCCGCCAGCTGCCGCTCCAGCGCAGCAAGGTCCGCGCCCGAGGGATACAGCGGCAGGCCGGGCTCAGCCATGGGGCATGGCGCCGACGTCCTTCACCGGGGCCAGGGCGGCGCTCATCCCGGGATCTCCGCCTCCACCAGCTGCGTCAGCAGGGTGAGCGATTCCTGCCAGCCGAGATAGCAGGCCTCGGCCGGGATCTGCGCCGGTATGCCCTCCTGCACCACCTCCATCACCGTGCCGCAGAAGACCTGGCGCAGCGTCACCGTGGTCTGCATCTCGCCGGCCAGGTTCGGGTCGTCGAACACCGCCGTGTAGCGGATCAGCTCATGCGGCCGCAGCTCCAGGTAGCGGCCGCCGAAGGCATGCGTGTGGCCGCTGCCGAAGTGGGTGAAGGACATGCGATAGCTGCCGCCCACGCGCGCATCCATCTCATGCACCTGGCCGGTGAAGCCATGCGGCGGCAGCCATTTGCTCATCGCGCTGGCGTCCAGAAAGGCGCGGTAGACGCGCTCCGGCGGGCTGCGCAGCACGCGCTGCAGGCGCACGGTTTGGGTGGGTTCGCTCATGGCGGTTCGCTCCGGTGAATTCATCCCTTCAGCTGCGCCAGCGGCGTCATGCCGCCGGCCTTGACCTCGCCCAGCGAGAAGCTGGTGTGCATGTCCTTCACATTGGGCAGGTTCAGCAGGGTGTCGATGGAAAAGCGCGAGAAGGCGTCGAGGTCGGTGGCCAGCACCTGCAGCTCGAAGGTGCCGGCGCCCGAGATGTAGTGGCAGGAGATCACCTCGGGCAGCTCGCGGATCGCATCCTCCAGCGGCTTGGTGGAGGCGCCGTTGTTGCGGTCGGCGTCCAGGCGCACGAAGGCCAGCACGCCCAGGCCCACCTTGCGGCGGTCGATCTCGGCGCGGTAGCCGGTGATGAAGCCCTGCTCCTCCAGCCAGCGCACGCGCCGCCAGGTGGGCGCGGCCGAGAGCCCGATGCGCGCCGCCAGCTCGGCATTGGAGAGCCGCGCATCGCGCTGCAGCTCGGCCAGGATGGCGATGTGCCAGCGGTCCAGGCTCTCGCCCTGGGCGCCCGCCTCCTCGGCCTCGGGGGCCGCGGCCGCCTTCCTCATGGTTTGCCCTGATTTGGTGTTCTTGGAAGCCAATCGCCACTCCAAACGGATGTCTGAGAAAGATTATTGCTGAAGCCTACGCTTTTCAGCAGCAGATAGAAAGCACCGATCGCCAAGCTTTCCCTACACTCCCCTGCCGGCACATACTGCCGGCATCACGGCCATGCGCGCGATCACAAGTCGCCCCGCCTGCCCCGCCCACCCTCTGGAGTTCCCCCGATGAATGCACCGCTACCCGAACATATCCTGCGCGCGCTGGAAAAGGTCACGCTGGACGACAAGTACGCGCTCGAGCACGGCCGTGCCTTCATGAGCGGCGTGCAGGCCCTGGTGCGCCTGCCGATGCTGCAGCGCACGCGCGATGCGATGGCGGGGCTCAACACCGCGGGCTTTGTGTCGGGCTACCGCGGCTCGCCGCTGGGTGGCTACGACCAGGCCCTGCAGGCGGCCAAGAAGCATCTGGCCAAGCAGAACATCGTGTTCCAGCCGGGCGTCAACGAGGAGCTTGGCGCGACGGCCGTCTGGGGCACGCAGCAGCTCGACCTGTTCCCCGAGAAGAACAAGTTCGACGGCGTGTTCGGCATCTGGTACGGCAAGGGCCCGGGCGTGGACCGCAGCATCGACGTCTTCAAGCACGCCAATATGGCCGGCACCGCCAAGCATGGCGGCGTGATCGCGGTGGCGGGCGACGACCACATCGCCAAGAGCTCCACCGCCGCGCACCAGAGCGACCACGTCTTCAAGGCCGCCGGCTTCCCGGTGTTCTTCCCCTCCAGCGTGCAGGACATCCTGGACATGGGCCTGCACGCGATCGCGATGAGCCGCTTCTCGGGCCTGTGGTCGGGCATGAAGACGATCCAGGAGATCGTCGAATCCTCGGCCTCGGTGAGCGTGGACCCGGACCGCGTCAAGATCATCATCCCCACCGACTTCCCCATGCCCGAGGGCGGCCTGCACATCCGCTGGCCCGACCCGCCGCTGGACCAGGAAGCGCGCATGATGGACCACAAGTGGTACGCCGCCCTGGCCTATGTGCGCGCCAATAAGCTCAACTACAACGTCATCGAGAGCAAGCAGGACCGCTTCGGCCTGATCGCCTCGGGCAAGGCCTACAACGACACGCGCCAGGCGCTGCACGACCTGGGCCTCGACGACGACACCTGCCGCCGCCTCGGCATCCGCCTGCACAAGGTCAATGTGGTGTGGCCGCTGGAGGCCTCGATCACGCGCGACTTCGCCGACGGCCTGCAGGAAATCCTGGTGGTGGAAGAGAAGCGCCAGGTCATCGAGTACCAGGTGAAGGAACAGCTCTACAACTGGCGCCCCGACGTGCGCCCGCATGTGCTGGGCAAGTTCGACGACGACGCCGAGGGCGGCATGGGTGGCGAATGGGGCCTGCCCAACCCGAGCAAGAACTGGCTGCTGCGCCCGCAGGCCGACCTGACGCCGGCCATCATCGCGCGCGCCATTGCCAAGCGCCTGAAGAAGCTGGGCGTGGACGCCGAGGTGGCGGCGCGCCTGGATGCACGCGTGGCCATCATCGATGCCAAGGAAAACGCGCTCAAGGCCGAGGCCCAGACCGCCGGCGGCGCGGATCGCACGCCCTGGTTCTGCAGCGGCTGCCCACACAACACCAGCACCCGCGTGCCCGAGGGCTCGCGCGCCGTGGCCGGCATCGGCTGCCACTACATGGTGAGCTGGATGCCCGGGCGCAACACCGCCACCTTCACCCAGATGGGTGGCGAGGGCGTGCCCTGGGTGGGCCAGTCGGCCTTCACCAACGAGAAGCACATCTTCGCCAACCTCGGCGATGGCACCTACTTCCACAGCGGCCTGCTGGCGATCCGCCAGAGCATTGCCGCCGGTGTGAACATCACCTACAAGGTGCTCTACAACGACGCCGTGGCGATGACCGGCGGCCAGCAGGTGGGTGAGCGCGCCGAGGGCCACACGGTGCTTCAGATCATGCAGAGCCTCACCTCCGAGGGCGTGGCCAAGCTGGTGATCGTGACCGACGAGCCGAGCAAGTACAACGGCGTCTCGCTGCTCGCCGGCGTGACCGTGCACCACCGCGACGAGCTGGACGCGATCCAGCGCCAGTTCCGCGAGATCCCCGGCACCACGGCCATCATCTACGACCAGACCTGCGCCACCGAGAAGCGCCGCCGCCGCAAGCGCGGCAAGCTGGTGGATCCGGCCAAGCGTGTCGTCATCAACGAGCTGGTGTGCGAGGGCTGCGGCGATTGCTCGGTGCAATCCAACTGCCTGTCGGTCGAGCCGCTGGAGACCGACTTCGGCCGCAAGCGCCAGATCAACCAGAACACCTGCAACAAGGACTACTCCTGCGTGAAGGGCTTCTGCCCCAGCTTCGTCACCGTCGAGGGCGGCGAGCTGAAGAAGCCCAAGAAGGAAAGCCGTCGCAGCCCCTTCGATACCGCGCTGCCGGCCATCCCCCTGCCCAATGTGCCTAACGCCGACAAGGCGTGGGGCATCGTGGTGGCGGGCGTGGGCGGCACCGGCGTGATCACCATCGGCCAGCTGCTGGGCATGGCCGCGCACCTGGAAGGCAAGGGCGTGATCACCCAGGACGCGGCCGGTCTGGCGCAAAAGGGTGGCGCCACCTGGAGCCATATCCAGATCGCCAACCATGCGGACGACATCCACTGCACCAAGGTCGGCACCGCCGAGGCGGATCTGGTGATCGCCTGCGATTCCATCGTCGCCGCCAACAAGGCCTCGCTGGCCGTGATGCGCGAGGGCCGCACCTTTGTGGCCCTGAACACGCATGGCTCGCCCACCGCCACGCTGGTGAACAACGCCGACTGGAGCTTCCCCGGCGCCGCCTGCGAGGCCGCCGTCGGCAAGGCCGTGGGCCAGCAAGGGTTGGGCATGTTCGACGCCGAGGAAGTGGCCGTCAAGCTGCTGGGCGACTCGCTCTACACCAACCCGCTGATGCTGGGCTACGCCTGGCAGAAGGGCCGCGTGCCGCTGAGCTACCAGGCGCTGATGCGCGCCATCGAGCTCAACAACGTGCAGATCGACAACAACAAGGCCGCTTTCGAATGGGGCCGCCGTTGCGCCGTCGATCTGGCCGCGGTGCAGGGCCTGTACGCCGCCACCCAGGTCATCAACATCATCAAGCGCCCCGGCGTGGATGAGCTGGTGGCCAAGCGCGTCGAGTTCCTCACCGACTACCAGAACGCCGCCTATGCCGAGCAGTACAAGGCCTTCGTCGAGAAGGTGCGCGCGGTCGAGGGCAAGCTGAACAGCACCAAGCTGACCGAGGCGGTGGCCCGCTACCTCTTCAAGCTGATGGCCTACAAGGACGAGTACGAGGTGGCACGCCTGCACACCGACGCCAAGTTCCTCAACAAGATCGCGGCCCAGTTCGAAGGCGACTACAAGCTGGTGCACCACCTGGCCCCGCCGCTGCTGGCCAAGAAGAACGAGAAGGGCGAGCTGGTCAAGCAGCAGATGGGTGCCTGGGTGCGCCCCGCATTTGGCATCCTCGCCAAGCTCAAGGGTCTGCGCGGCACGGCGCTGGACATCTTCGGCCGCACCGAGGAGCGCAAGATGGAGCGCGCGCTCATCGGCGAGTACCGCGAGAGCATCGAGGCCATCCTGGCCAAGGGCCTGACGGCCGAGCGCCTCGCCCTGGCCACCGAGATCGCCCGCATCCCCGAGGAGATCCGCGGCTATGGCCATGTGAAGGAGCGCCATCTGCATGCCGCCAAGGCCAAGTGGCAAACGCTGATGGGGCAGTGGCGCGCGGCGTAAGCCGAGCATCACTGACCTGATCGGGACCCGCTGTGCCGCAAGGCCGGCGGGTTTTTTCGTTGTGGGCGCCGCCAGGGCGCGCCCCACCCTCTCTTGGGTGCCACGGGTTTGTGGGGACCCCGAGCACCGGGCCCGCGCATCTAGACTGCCCGCCCAGGGAGGATCCGTCCATGAACAGCAACAACAAGCGCTGGCCTGCGCTGCTGGCCGCCATCATGCTCGGCTGCGTCGGCCTGCTGGCCCGCGCGCAGGCGCCCGCGGCCGAAGATCCCAAGCAGGTCTTCGCCGAATCGATGCAGGCCGGCCAGCCCGGCCCCAAGGACATTGCCCTGGGCGGCCAGGCGGTGCTGAAGCTGCCCGCCGGCCGGGTCTTCATCGGCCAGCCGCAGGCGGCCAGGCTGATGCGCGCGATGGGCAACCCGGGCGATTACAGCGAGTTGCTGGGCCTGGTGTTCCCGAGCGGGGATGCGCCCTGGTTTGCCACGCTGCGCTTCGAGCCGGCCGGCTATATCAAGGACGACGAGGCCAGGGACTGGAATGCCGACGAGCTGCTGAAGAGCTACCGCGAGGGCACCGAGGCCTCCAACGAGGAACGCCAGAAGCTGGGCATGGCGGCGCTGGAAATCGTCGGCTGGGCCGAGAAGCCCGCCTATGCGGCCGACACCCACCGCCTGGTCTGGGCGATGAGCTCACGCCACAAGGGCGCGGCGGAGGGCGAGGCCCAGGGCGTCAACTACAACACCTATGCGCTGGGCCGCGAGGGCTATCTGAGCCTCAATCTGGTGACCGGGCTGAAGGAGTTGCCGCAGCACAAGGGCGATGCGCAGGATCTGCTGGGCGCGCTGGAGTTCCTCGACGGCAAGCGCTACACGGACTTCAACGCCTCCACCGACAAGGTGGCGGAATACGGCCTCGCCGCCCTGGTGCTGGGCGTGGGCGCCAAGAAGCTGGGCCTGCTGGCGGTGGTCTTCGCCTTCGTGGCCAAGTTCGCCAAGATCATCTTCATCGCGGTGCTGGCCTTCGGCGGCGCGATCGCCAGGTTCTTCGGCAGGAAGTCCAAGGCCTAGGGCCTGTTGCCACTACGTTTGCCCGATGCGTTGCCACCAGAAAAGCCGTGAACTAGGCGCAAACCGAAGCCGGGGTGACTCCCCCGGCGAGGCTTTGCAACGACGTGCACGGCTTTTCTGGTGGCAACCCGAAGGGAACGGGCAAACGTAGCGGTAACAGGCCCTAATCCAATCGCCCCATGATCAAGCTCCTGCTGCTGCTGTTCTCGGGCCTGAAGTTCGGCAAGCTGCTCGCCTCCGGCGGCAGCATGCTGATCTCGGTGGCCGTCTATGCCTGGATCTATGGCTGGCGCTATGCGGTGGGTTTCGTGACCCTGCTGTTCGTGCACGAGATGGGGCATTACCTCGCTGCGCGGCACAAAGGCCTGAATGTCGGCGCCCCCACCTTCATCCCCTTTGTGGGCGCCTGGATCGAGTTGAAGGACCTGCCCCACGATGCCCAGACCGAGGCCTATGTGGGCCTGGGCGGGCCGCTGCTGGGCACGGTGGGCGCGGTGCTGGTCTATTTCGCGGCGCGTAACTGGCATGTCGACTGGCTGCTGGCGGTGGCCTACAGCGGCTTCTTCCTGAACCTCTTCAACCTGATCCCGCTCTCGCCCTTCGACGGCGGCCGCATCACCGCGGTGCTCTCGCCGCGCATCTGGTTCCTCGGCGTGCCGATGCTGGTGGCGCTGTTCCTCTGGCGGCCCAGCCCGATGCTGATCCTGATCGCCATCATGGCCTGGCCGCAGCTCTGGAAGGCCTGGAAGTACCGCAGCGACAGCCCCGAGGCGCAAAGCTATTACGCCGTGCCTGCCGCGGTGAAATGGGAATACGGCAGCTACTACCTGGCGCTGGCCGGCTTCCTGGCGGTGATGACGCACGACGTGCACGAGATGCTGACGAACGCCCTGCCGCACTGACCCGCACGACCCTCACGACCCTCACTTCTGGCCGGCCAAGCGCCCGCTGTTACCCTCCCGCTCGCATCGCTTATCTGGAGCCTGTTCCCATGAAACTGCTACGCATCACCCTGGCCCTGAGCCTTGGCCTGGTCGGCGGCGCGCTCAGCGCCCAGGGGCTCAAGCCCGTCACCGCCGTCGAAGGCATCACCGAGTACCGCCTGCCCAACGGCCTGCAGGTGCTGCTGGCGCCCGATGCCTCCAAGCCCAGCACCACGGTGAACGTGACCTACCGGGTCGGCTCCAAGCATGAGAACTATGGCGAGACGGGCATGGCCCACTTGCTGGAGCACCTGATCTTCAAGGGCTCGCCCAAGTACAAGAATCCCTGGGCCGAGTTCAGCAAGCGCGGCCTGCGCGCCAACGGCTCCACCTGGCTGGACCGCACCAACTACTTCGCCAGCTTTGCCGCCAACGAAGAGAACCTGAAGTGGTATCTCGAATGGCAGGCCGACGCGATGGTGCACAGCAATATCGCCCGCAAGGATCTCGACACCGAAATGACGGTGGTACGCAACGAGATGGAGATGGGCGAGAACAACCCCGGCAACATCGTGTTCGAGCGCCTCTTGGCCACCATGTACCAGTGGCACAACTACGGCAAGAGCACCATCGGCGCGCGCGCCGACGTCGAGAACGTCGACATCCCACGCCTGCAGGGCTTCTACCGCAGCTATTACCAGCCCGACAACGCCACCCTGATCGTCTCCGGCAAGTTCGATACCGCCAAGGTGCTCGGCTGGGTGCAGCAGAGCTTTGGCGCCCTGCCCGCACCGAAGCGCAAGCTGCCGCATTTCTACACCGTGGACCCGGTGCAGGACGGCGAGCGCAGCGTCACCGTGCGCCGCCTGGGCGGCGTGGCCAGCGCCACCGCGGCCTACCATGTGCCGGCCGGCCCGCACCCGGACTATGCGGCGGTGGAGGTGCTCAACCTGATCCTCACCGAGCCGCCCGCCGGCCGCCTGCACAAGCAGCTGGTGGAGAACACCAAGCTGGCCTCCTCGGTGAGCGCCTTCAGCATGGCGCTGGCCGAGCCCGGCTTCATGATGGTGGGCGCCGACATCGCCCCCGATGCCTCGCTGGACGAGATGAACCGCGAGATGCTCAAGGTCATCGAGGGCCTGGCGCAGAACCCCATCACGGCCGAGGAACTCAAGCGCGCCCAGCAGCGCTGGCTGAACCGCTGGGAGCAGCAGTTCTCCGATCCCGAGCAGGTCGGCACCGCGCTCTCCGAGACCGTCAGCCAGGGCGACTGGCGCATGTTCTTCCTGCTGCGCGACCGCATCAAGGCGCTCAAGCTGGAGGACGTGCAGCGCGTCGCCAACGAACGCCTGATCCAGGCCAACCGCACGCTGGCCCAGTACATCCCCACCGACAAGGCGCTGCGAGCGCCCGCGCCCGCGCTGGTGAAGGTGGACGAGCAGATGAAGAGCTTCGTGCCCGCGGCGGCGCAGGCTGCGGTGGCGGCCTTCGAGGCCACGCCGGCCAATATCGACAAGCTCACCCAGACCAGCACCCTCGCCAATGGTCTCAAGCTGGCGCTGCTGCCCAAGCCCACGCGCGGCGAAGCGGTGCAGGGCTTCCTGACCCTGCGCTACGGCGATGCCGACAGCCTGCGCGGCCAGCGTGCCGCCGCCGAGGCGCTGGCCTATGTGCTGGACAAGGGCACCGCCACACTGGACCGCCAGCAGCTGCGCGACAAGCTCGACAGCCTCAAGGTCGAGCTGCAGATCCAGCCCGGCCCCGACCAGGTGACGGTGGCCTGGGTCACCAAGCGCCAGCATGCCGCCGAGGCCGCCAGGCTGATCGCGCAGATCCTGCGCCAGCCGCGCCTCGCGCCCGAGACCCTCGAAGAGGTGCGCGCCCAGATGCTCTCCAGCATCAAGGCACAGCGCGACGAACCCGAGGCGATGGCCGAGACCAGCGTGGCGCTGGCCCTCAACGGCGACTACCCGCCCGGCGACGTGCGCCTGGCCCGCACTTTCGAGCAGATGACGGCCGACGCCCAGGGCGTCAGCATCGAGCAGCTGCGCGCCTTCCACCAGCGCTTCTACGGCGCCAACCACGCCGAGTTCGCGGCCGTGGGCGACTTCGATGCCGCAGCCCTCAAGCAGGCGGTGAGCGAGGCGCTGGGCGACTGGCGCTCGCAGGCCGACTACCAGCGTGTGCCCTTCCCGAGCGTGGCCAAGCCCGGCAAGCTGAGCCTGGTGCCGGCGCCCGACAAGCAGAACGCGGTGCTGGCCGGCCGCATGCCGCTGGCGCTCAACGACGAACAGGCCGACTACCCGGCCGTGGCCCTGGCCAACTACCTGCTGGGCAGCGGCGGCGATTCGCGCCTGTGGAAGCGCATCCGCGAGAAGGACGGCCTGAGCTACGGCGTCTGGTCCTACCTGATGTGGGGCCAGAAGGACCTCAACTCGCCCTGGAACGTCGGCGCCATCTTCGCGCCGCAGAACCGCGCCAAGGTCGAGCAGGCGCTGCGCGAGGAAGTGGCCCGCGCCCTCAAGGACGGCTACAGCCAGGCCGAGCTCGATGCCGGCAAGCAGGCCATGCTGAACGCACGCCGCCTCGGCCGCGCGCAGGACGCCGGCCTGGTGCGCGCACTCGCCGGCAACCAGTTCCTCGGCCGCACCATGGCCAAATCGCAGCAGGTCGACGACGCCATTGCCAAGCTGACGCTGGAGCAGGTGAACGGCGCGCTGCGCAAGTACTTCAAGCTGGAAGACTTCCAGCTCGTGTTCGTGGGCGACTTCAAGTAAGACACCGGCGACGCATCACCAGCACGGCCGGGCGCTCGCAAAAGCGCCCGGCCTTTTCTTTGGGTCCAGCGCTGATGGCGCGGCGTGACGGATTGGAGCCGGCGCATTCCTGCCTCATGGTCCGGCGGTGATCAGGCCGACTGGGGGCTCAGTGCCGATTACAGCATTCACCTTGGCGCGATCAGCTCACGCAAGCGGCCACGAGCGGTCGTCGACGACCTACAGCTTCGCGATTGCTCAGCTCGATATCCGAGAACACAATTCGTGGGACATCCCCCGGTTGAGTGTGCGCGGCATTATCGTCAGACTCAACCACTCTCCATAGTCCGAAGGGAGTCCCGTCATGGTCAAGGTCGCATTTTTTGCTGCTATGTTCCTGGCGTTCGCCCGTGGCGCGTCGGCACTCCCTTTGATCGACAACTTCGATCGCTCGCAAACCGTTGCGCAAGACAATTCGAACGGCATCGCTAGTTCGTCTGCGACAAGGTCTCCGCTCGATCCCAGCACCATCATCGGCGGGGAACGCGAGGTCTACGTCAACGCGTTCAGTGGGGCTGACGAATTCAACGGTACGCGCGCCGGCGTCTCGGGTTCAAGGTTTTCTTTCGCTAACGACGCCGGCGTCGTTGGTTTTGGCGCTTTACGCTGGGATGGCGGCAGCGTCACCGGCTTCGACCTGACGAATGCTGACCTTGGCATCAATCGGACCGGGTTCGCACCCGTCAACTTTTCAGCCGTTGCAGACAGCCTGAAGCTCACAATGCTGCGCTCAGATGCCTCTTTCCCGTTCACGCTGCAGTTCTTCTCGGGCGCGACCGACTGGACAAGTTTCACCTTCAGCGCAATACCCGTGTGCAGCGCGGCGGACAGCAGTTGCATGTCGCAGGCAGGAGCAGTCGCCGGCCCCACCGACTTCTATTTCAACTTCGCCCTTATCAATTTGCTCGGAACCAAGTCAGGTACAGGTGCCGATTTCTCGAGCATCACTGCGATGCAGGCGATCTTCAATTTCAATCCCATGTCCGGCAGTCCGGGACAGGCGGAATCGATTGATTTCTCGATGGATTTTGCGACTGTGTCGCCTCCCCCGGTGCCCGAACCGGGCACGCTGACACTAAGCATCCTTGGCCTGTTCAGCCTGATGTGCATGGTGGCGCGCCGGCGCCATTCGAACTGAGGCGCTGTAAACCGGGAAGTTGCCAGTGCCCTGGCGACGGTGGCAGCAGCCTCCTTCGCCCCAGCGAAGATCCTGCGGGCAGTCCGACGACATAACTGCATACATAGTCGCATGACGTTCTGACGAACGTTCACTGACAGTTGCAGTGACCACTTGTTCCTCCGTCGGCGAATGGCCAGGAGCGGGCACTGGTGAGCGGCAGCTTCTGAACAGCCTAGCCGAACTGGCCCATCGCGCCGGATCGCCGTGGCCCGGTAGTGCAGAACGGTAAAACTTTGTTCGGCCCGGTTAATGGCGCAAGGATTGCGTACAGCCGCTTACCACCTCCCCTGGAGGAATGCCTAGAGTCGCACACTTCTTTCTTCCTCAAGAATCCACCGATGTCGAGACTTTCACCCCTAATCGTCGCCAGCAGCGTCATGTTGCTGAGCGCTTGCGCCACCAAGGATTTCGTCAGAGAGACCGTCGCTCCGGTGCAGACCAGCGTGGAAGGTCTCGGCACCCGCGTTCAGGCGCATGACGACGGCCTCAAGGCTCTGGATGACCGACTGCAAGGCAGCGAGACGCGCCTCCTGGCCTTGCAGCAGGAAGCTGCGGCGCGAGCCCAGGCCGCTAACAATCTGCCCGCGCCGCCCGGCCTGCTGATGAGCGCCCTGCTGACCGATGACAAGATCAAGTTCAGCTCGGGCCGCGCCCAGCTCACCGAGCAGGCCGGTCAGGAACTCGATCAACTCGTCGCCAAGCTCAAGGCCGACAACCAGCCTGTGTTCGTCGAAATCCAGGGCCACACCGACGCTACTGGCAGCGAAGCAATTAACCAGCAACTGGGCCTCAAGCGGGCCGAAGCGGTGCGCCTGCACCTAGCCCGCGCCGGCCTGCCCCTGGCGCGCATGGCAACAATCAGCTATGGCGAATCTGCGCCCCTGGCCGACAACAGCACCCGCGAAGGCCGCAGCACGAACAGGCGTGTTCAACTGATCGTGATGCGCTGAACGGGAGAGGAAAGGTCGTTGGGCCCAAGCCGCTTTCCAACGTCGGCGAGTTGCCCCAAGCGCTCGCCTACGCCCACACCACCCGCGCGCCCGCCGCGTACCAGCCCTCCACGCGCGCGGCCACCTCGGCCTCGATGCGGCTGCGCTTGATCTTCATGGTGGGGGTGAGGCAGCCGTTCTCGATCGTCCAGGGCCTGGTGCTGAGCACCAGCATCTGCAGCTGCTCGTAGTCGGCCGATTGCGCGTTGACGCTTTGCAGCAGCGCCGCCATCTGCTGCTCGACCTCGGCGCGCAGGGCGGCCTCCGTCAGCCTGGGGCGCAGGTCTTCGGCCAGCACCACCAGGGCGAAAGCGGCCGACTGGCCCACGCCCGAGACCAGGGTGATCTCCACCATCGGGTGGGCGTTGATGCGGTTCTCGATCGGCGCCGGCGCCACATACTTGCCCTTGGCGGTCTTGAACAGCTCCTTCACCCGGCCGGTGAGCTTGAGCAGGCCGTCGGGCCGGCGCTCGCCCTTGTCGCCGGTGCGGAAGTAGCCGTCGGCGGTGAAGCATTGCGCGTCCAGATCGGGGCGCTTGTAATAGCCCAGCAGCTGGCCGGGCGACTTCACCAGGATCTCGCCCTCCTCGCTGAGCTTCACGTCCACGCCCGGCATGGGCACGCCCACATAACCCGGGGCATTCAGTGCCAGCGTGGAGGCATGCGAGTAGGCGAAGTCCTCGGTCATGCCATAGCCCTCCAGCAAATTGAGGCCGAGGCGGCGGTACCAGCGGATCAGCTCGGCCGGGATCGGTGCCGAGGCGCTCATCGCCACCCGCACCTGGTCCAGGCCCAGGCCCTTGAGCACCTTGCGCCGCACGACGTTGCCCAGGATCGGGATGCTCAGCAGCCGATCCAGCTTCCTGGCCGGCATCTTGCTGAACACGCCCTGCTGGAACTTCAGCCACAGCCGCGGCACCGAGCAGAACACGGTGGGGCGGGCGCGCTGCAGGTCCTGCACAAAGGTGTCCAGCGATTCGGCGAAGAACACATGGGTGTGGCCATAGACCAGCGATGAGCATTCCACCACCGCGCGCTCGTAGACATGGGCCAGCGGCAGGTAGGACAGCACGCGCTGCTCGGGCAGGTCGGGCACCAGGGTCTTGACGAAGTCCACGCTCAGCTCGGTGGCGCGGGTGATGCGCTCAAAGCTGTGCATCGCCCCCTTGGGCTCGCCGGTGGAGCCCGAGGTGTAGATCAGCATCGCCAGCTCGCTGCCGGCGCGCTGCGGACGGCCGGTGAGCGGCGCGGTGCGGGCGATGATGTCGTCCCAGGTGTCGAAACCGGTGCCGGCCGGCGCCAGCGGCAAGGCGATGCAGGGCAGGCCCGCGGGCACGCCCGCCGCCTGCTGGGCCCAGGTATCGAGCTTGCCGACGAACAGCAGGCTGGCCTCGCTGTGCTGCAGCACAAAGCGCACCGTCTCGGCGGTCTCGGTCGGGAAGATGGACACCGTGGTGCCGCCGGCCATCCAGATCGCCAGCTCGGCCATGATGAAGTGGGCGCAGTTCTTGGAGAGGATGGCGATGCGCGCGCCGGCGGGCAGCTGCAGGCTGCGCAGATGGGCGGCCATGCGGCGCGCCTCGTCCAGGGTGCGGGCCCAGCTGTAGTCGATGGTGCGGCTGCCGCCTGCGTCGGCAACCGGCTGGGTGAGATAGACCTTGTCGGGCTGGGCGGCCTCATGTTCGTAGACGTAGTCGAGCATCAGGCGCTGATTCGGCATGGTCGGGGCTCATCATCCAGCTGTGGTGGGCCGATTATGGAGAGCCCCGGGCCGGCCCGTGCCTAGGCGCATACACCGATGCCAAGTCGCCCCGCTTGCCTTATGGCGCCGTAAGATGCGCTCCACAACGCTCGGGGCGGTATGGCAATGGCATCCATCAGTGGCAAGGTCGAAGGGCTGGCCCGGCGCGCCGCCGCCGCCGCGCTTGCGCTGCTGGCGCTCTGCGCCGCGGCCGCCGCCGAACCGCCCGCCACGCCGCTGCGCCTGCTGACCGCCAATTTCCCGCCCTATACGATCGAGAGCGGCCACGACGCCCCCGGGCCGCTCGTCAACCTGACGCTGGAACTGATCGCCCGCAGCGGCCATGCCGGCCAGGTCGAGTTCGTGCCCTGGCCGCGCGCCCAGGCCATCACCGCACGCGAAGCCAACGCCCTCATCATCCCGCTGGTGCGCTCGAGCGAACGCGAGGCGAAGTACCAGTGGATCGGCAAGCTCTATTGCCGCAGCATGGGCTTTGTGGCGCTGCGCGAGCGCCTGCACCGCTTCGACGAGCAGACCCTGGCCAGCGCACGGCTGGTGGTGCTGCGCGCCACGCCCTATGGTGCGAACCTGAAGGCCGCCAGCATCACCGAGGCCACCTCCTTCGAGGACATGGCCAAGATGCTGAGCCTGGACATGGTGGACGCGATCTACGCGAACCAGGAGACCGCCCTGCTGGCCCTGCAGGCGCGCGGCATCGAGCGCGCGGCGCTGGCCCTGTCAGCGCCGGTCGAATCCGATCTGCTCTGGCTGGCCGCGTCGCCGGGCATGCCCAGGGCCAGGGTGGAGGAGCTGCAGCAGGCGCTGCGTGCGCTGCAGAAGGACGGCACGATGGAGCGCCTGCTCGAACAGTCGGGGCTGCCGCGCGCCGCCTGCGCGGGCAACTAGAGTCGGTCCCAGTAGGGCAGGCTCGGGTCGAAGCGCTCGGCCAGAAAGTCCACGAAGCTGCGCAGCAGCAGCGGCTGGTGGCGGCGGCTGGTGTAGACCGCGTGCACGCCCAGCTGCTCGGGCTCCCAGCCGGGCAGCACGCGCAGCAGCGTGCCGGCCGCCAGCGCCGGGCCCACCAGATAGGTGGGCAGCAGGCCGATGCCGGCACCTGCCAGCACCGCCTGCTGCAGCAGCAAGGCCTCGTTGGCCAGCAGGCGCGGTGGCGGCAGCGGCTGCAGCAGCCGCTCACCCTGGGCGTTCTGCAGCGACCAGGCCTCGCTGCCAAAGCGCGCATGCGCCACGCAGGCATGGGCCAGCAGCTCGCCGGGCTGCGCCGGTGCGGGATGCTCGCGCAGATAGGCGGGCGCGGCGCACAGCACCGAGCGACACAGTGTCAGCCGGCGGGCGATCAGGGCCGGGTCGAGCTGGTTGCTGATGCGCAGCGCCAGGTCGATGCGGTCCTCCACCAGGTTCACCGCCTGCTCCGACACCAGCACCTCGATCTGCGTGCGCGGATGCAGGGCCAGGAAGGCCGCCGCCGCCGGGGCCAGGTGTTGCTGGGCAAACGACATCGAGGCCGCCACGCGCAGCCGCCCATGCACGCTCAGCTGGCGCGCGCTGGCGGCCTGCTCGGCCTCCTCGGCCAGCTCCACCAGCTGGCGGCAGCGCGGCAGGGCCTCGGCGCCCGCGTCGGTGAGGCTCAGGCGCCGGGTGCTGCGCTGCAGCAGGCGCGCGCCCAGCCATTGCTCCACCGCCTCCAGATGGCGGCTGGCCATGGCGCGCGAAAGGCCCAGGGCCTCGGCCGCCGCGGTGAGGCTGCCGCGCTCCACCACAGCCACGAAGACCTGGGCCGCCTTGAGTCTGTCCATCGCCCGTCCATTTGCTCGATTGATGCAACAAACAGTCTACGCCTTAGATGTTTATCTACGGATCATGGGCAAATAAAGTTCACTTCACCCCGCAACCGAAGGAAGCAACCCACCATGAACACGCACCTGCCCCGTTTCATCCGCCCCCTGCTCGCCGCCGCCCTGGTGAGCAGCGGCCTGGCCGCCGAGGCCCAGGGCAGCGGCACGCCCGCACCGCTGAGCCTGCAGATCATCAACCACGGCCCGGCCAGCTTCCATGTGAACTCGGTGCTGGTGAGCGGCGCCAGGGAGGCCATCCTGCTGGACGCCGGCTTCACCCGCGCCGACGCCCTGCGCGTGG
This sequence comes from Paucibacter sediminis, assembly GCF_030254645.1. Classification (NCBI taxonomy): domain Bacteria; kingdom Pseudomonadati; phylum Pseudomonadota; class Betaproteobacteria; order Burkholderiales; family Sphaerotilaceae; genus Roseateles; species Paucibacter sediminis. The sequence continues at coordinate 2,126,982 of NZ_CP116346.1, read as the reverse complement.
CCGCCGCCGTGCTGGACAGCGGCAAGAAGCTCAGCACCATCTATGTGAGCGCCGCCGACCCCGACTACTACTTCGGTCTGGAAGTGCTGCACGCCGAATTCCCCGAGGCCCGCATCGTGGCCGCCGCGCCCACGCTGAAGAAGCTGGCCGCCGCCCTGCCCACCAAGCTCCAGGTCTGGGGCCCGCGCCTGGGCGCCAATGCGCCGCGCCAACCGGTGCTGCCCGAGGCGCTGGCGGGCAATAGCCTGAGCCTGGAGGGCCAGACCCTGGAGATCCGCGGCCTGGACGACAGCCTGGCGCATCGCAGCTATGTGTGGATCCCGTCCATCAAGGCGGTGGTGGGTGGCGTGAATGTGTTCGGCAATCTGCATGCCTGGACCGCCGACACCCAGACCCCGGCCGAGCGCGCCGCCTGGCTGAGCAAGCTGGACGGCATCGCCGCCCTGCAGCCCGCCGTGGTGGTGCCCGGCCATATGCTGCCCGGCACGCCGCAGGACCTCACGGCCGTGAACCACACGCGTGCCTATCTGCAACGCTTCGAGGCCGAGCTGCCCAAGGCCGCCGACGCCGCCGCGCTGATCGCCACCATGAAGGCCGCCTACCCGCAGGCCGGGCTGGGCATCGCGCTGGAGATTGGCGCCAAGGTCAACAAGGGCGAGATGAAGTGGTGAGTTAGGCTTCTGCTATGGTGGCATCCATATGAGCAGCGCCACCACTCCCACCGGCCCGCACACCGCCCGCGGCCAGTTCAGCGTCAAGATCGGCGCGCCCGAGGCCATGCCCGCCCCCGCCGGTGGCACGCCCATGTTCAGGCGCAGCCTCGACAAGCGCTACGAGGGCGAGCTGCAGGGCCAGGCCCTGGGCGAGATGCTGGCGGCGGGCCAGCCGCAGGCCGGCGCGGCCGCCTACACCGCGCTGGAGTCCTTTGTGGGCCAGCTGCAGGGCCGCAGCGGCAGCTTCGCGCTGGCGCATCTGGGCCTGATGAGCGAGGGCCAGCAGGATCTGCGCATCGCCATCGTGCCGGGCTCGGGCCAGGGCGAGCTGGCCGGCATCAGCGGCGCGCTGCTGCTGCGCATCGAGGCCGGCGTGCACCATTACGAGCTGAAGTACCGCCTGGCTCCGTAACGGCCGCAGCTTGACCCGCGCCGCCGCCGCGCGCAGCATGCGGCGCATGAGCAGTAGCAGCAGCAACACCCTCCCCACCGCCCCGGCCGGCGGCGCCTGGCGCGACCGCTACCGCTGGTGGTGGCTGCTCTCGCCCGCCTTCCCGGGCCTGGTGTGGCTGAACCTGGTGCAGTACCAGCTCAGCGGACACGAAGCGTGGCTGTGGGTCAGCAGTGCGGTGATGTATGGGCTGATCCCGCTGCTGGACTGGCTGCTGGGCGCCGACCCGCGCAACCCGCCCGATGCCGCCGTGCCGGCGCTGGAGCAGGACCGCTGGTACCGCGCCATCGTGGTGGCCTTCGTGCCCTTCCAGTTCGGCCTCACCCTGCACGGCGCCTGGATCGCCGCCACGCAGGAGCTGAGCCTGTTTGGCTGGGCCGGCCTGATCCTCAGCGTCGGCGGCATCAACGGCGTGGCCATCAACACCGCCCACGAGCTGGGCCACAAGCTGCCGCGCTGGGAGCGCTGGCTCGCGCGCATCACGCTGGCACCGGTGGCCTACGGGCATTTTTATGTGGAGCACAACCGCGGCCACCACCTGCGCGTGGCCACGCCGGCCGACCCGGCCAGCGCCCGCCTGGGCGAGAGCTTCTGGGCCTTTCTGCCGCGCACCATGTGGGGCAGCCTGGTTTCGGCCTGGGAGATCGAGCGCACGCGTCTGGCCAGGCTGGGCCTGGGCCCCTGGCACTGGCGCAACGAATGCCTGCAGGCCTGGGCCATGACCGTGCTCCTGTATGGCGCTCTGTGCATCTGGCTGGGCCTGGGCGCCACCTTGCCCTTCCTGCTGGTGCAGGCCTTCTACGGCGCCAGCCTGCTGGAGGTGGTGAACTACATCGAGCATTACGGCCTGCTGCGCCCGCTGGACGCCAACACCGGCCGCCCGGTGCGCTGCGCCCCCGAGCATTCCTGGAACTCCAGCCACCGCGTCTCGAATCTCTTCCTCTACCAGCTGCAGCGCCACAGCGACCACCATGCCCACCCGGGCCGGCGCTACCAGGCGCTGCGCCATTTCGAGCAGAGCCCGCAACTGCCCTCAGGCTATGCCGCCATGCTGATGCTGGCCTATCTGCCGCCGCTGTGGTTCCGCGTGATGGATGCACGCGTGCTGAGGCATTACGGCGGCGACCCGCGGCGCGCCAATCTGCAACCGGCCAAGCGCGAGGCGCTGCTGCGGCGCTGGGGTCAGGCGTAACGCAGCACCACGCGCTTGCTTTCGCGCCGGCAGCCCCGCGCGCTATGTACGCAAGCGTACCGTCAAGCATGACGATTAGGCGCTTACTGGCCATACCGATTGACGGCACGCACACTCTCGCAGCGGCCGCTGACTGGCTTGCCGCGGGTGCGCCAAGCGCCTTGCTCCCAAGCACCGGACCTACGCATCCAAGTGCATGCCCGGCATGCTGATTCATCAGACAGATGCGGGGGAAGGAAATCATCATGGACGCTCGTGCCACTGCGCTGCCCGAATTGCCGGCAACGGATTCATACCTGTTGCGCTTCACCTCGCTTTACAACCCCGGACGGGGCATTGCCGTGCCCTGCGATGAAGCCGGCCTGGTTGACATCGACTCGCTCACACAAGGCCTGCGCACGGCCTACTTCTTCGCGCGGACCATGATAGGCAGGGAATACTCGCTGCCCTGTGTTCAGCATCTGCATTGAATGAGCGGCAGCGCGAACTCGCGCACCTCGGCCTCGCTTCTCAGACGGGCTTGGGCAGGTTCTCGGAGATGCGCCAGAGTACGCCGCTGGGGTCGTGCAGCACAAAGTCGCGCATGGCCCAGGGCTGGTTCTCCAGCGCGCCGAGGCGCACGCCGAAGCGGGCGGGGATGTCCTCCTCCAGCAGCTTGCGATGCCAGTCGTCCACCTTTTCCACCGAGAGGTGCAGCATGAAGTTGCTGGCCAGCTCGGCCACGTAGAAGTTCTGCAGCAGAAAGCTGCAGGCGCCCGCATGCAGATAGGCCAGGCCCTCGTCGCACCAGGGCATGGTGAAACCGACGGCCTGGTAGAAGCGCTTGCTGAGCTCGAAGTCGCGCGCCGGCACGAAGGCCTTGAGCTCCACGGTACCGAGATTCATGGCTGCCTTCCTCTTTGATTCACGCCCGCAGATTGAGCGCCACCGCGGCGCGGATCAGCGCCTTCAGCGCCGCCTCGTTCAGCGCCTCGCCCTCGCGGATGTCGATGGCGCGGCGCACATTGCCCTCCAGGCTTGAGTTGAAGAGGCGCGCGGGGTCGGGCAGCGATGCGCCCTTCGGGAAGGTCATCTTCACCACCGCCTTGTAGCTCTCGCCGGTGCAGATGATGCCGCCACGCGACCACACCGGTGTGCTCCACTTCCACTCCTCCACCACCTCGGGGTCGGCCTCGCGCATCAGCGCGCGCAGCCGCGTCAGCAAGGCGCCCCGCCAATCACCCAGCGCCTGGATCTTGGCGTCAATCAATGCGGCCGGAGACTCGGCGGCAGCGGGCGCTGCGGCCGGCTTCGCGCCGGGCTTGGAGGTTTTGGCATTGGGCATCGCGGACTCCCGTGAGCTTGAGATTGGGTGAAGTAGATGGCTACCGCGGGCGGACCACCAGCTCCTTGAAGCCGGTGCGGCCATCGTAGGCACGCGTGAGTTGCCAGTCCGGCAGCGGGGCCAGCAGGATCTCGGCCGTGGTCCGGATCAGGTTGCCAAGCAGGCCCACATGGCCACCGACGACGCGGCCGCTGGCATCGGCAACGGCCATGTGCAGATGCGCGCCGTCGGCGCCGAGGCTGCCCGCCAGGCTCAGGATCTCCAGCGGGCCGGCCAGCACCGCCTCCGCCGGCTCGCCCGCGTAACGCAGCCTGGCCTCGGACAGGCTGCCGATGCCGGCGACGACAAAGGCCGAGTCCCAGCCCTGCGCACGCAGGGCATCTGCCAAGGCGGGCCTGAGGTCGGCGCCGGGCGTGAGGCGGAGGGGCAGCAGCTGCATATCGGAACGATGGCTCGCCCGCTCAGCCAGCGCTGGCCCCGCTGACGCCGCCGCTCAGGCGCGCGGCCTCGACGCAGAGCTGCACCACCGTCTCCCGGCTCAGGGGCGTGTCCTGGCGCAGCTCCAGCGTGGCCAGCTCGTACTTGCCGCCCGGCTTGAGGCGCGGCTCGATATGGCGCAGGCGCTGGCCGCGAAAGAAGGCGAACAGCACGCGCGTGGGCTCGGCACGGATGATCAGCACCGGGCCTTGACCGACGGCGGAGAAGAACACCAGATGCCCCCACTTCAGCCGCTCCTCCAGCTCGGGCGCGCTGGCGCGAACGGTATCGCGCAAGGCCTCGACATAGCGGCGCTGCCAGCCGGAGAGGTACGCGACGTATTCCTCGGGCGTGGTGGCCGGGGTCAGGATCATCTTCATCGGTTCGTCGCCCCCCAGCGCCAGCGCGGTGGCTCACCCTTGAGCCAGCAGATGGCCAGCAGCGCGACGCCCAGGGCCGCCGTATAGGCCATGAAGAGCAGCGGCGCTTGCTCCGCTCTCGGCAGCAGCGTGCCCGCGGCCAGCAGCGCCAGAAAGACCGCAATCACAAGCCAGCCCTGCCAGGCGCAGGGCGCGCCCCAGCCCCAGCCATAGCGCTTGGCGGGGAACCAGTAATTTTTCGTGGGCGCTGCTTTTTGAAGAGTCGACATCAAGAAATGACCTCCAGCTCGGCGCAGTGTTGCACGGTGCGCTGACTCGACAGCTTAGCCATGCTTCGGTCCGGCCGCCAGCGGGTTGCCGCGATTGAGCGTGGCAATCATCAACAACACGCCAAGCACCAGCGCAAGCAGGCCCAGCGCCCAATGGAAGGCCCAGACGAGCATGACGGGCAGATAAGCGAGCGCGCTGAACCAAAGCCACTTGCGCAGACCGGTTTGGTGAAAGAACTGTGCGCACTGCTTGCAGCGCAGCGGCCGGACCACCGAAGAGTTTGACTCCGACCAGGCCGAGTGACCATGCGGCGCGCTGCAATTCGGGCAGGGTCTGGTCTTGAAAGTCTTGAGAAGCATGGGGGATGCTCCGCCTACGAGAAGTACAGCCCATAGAGCAAGCCGGCGACGATCGCGACCAGATAGAACCACAGGTTGGCCGCGTAGGCAAAGCCTGCCGCTTCACCCGTGCTCGCGCGGTGCTCACCGAGCGCGCGCTTAACCTTGGCCGCCAGCTTGCGAGATCTCGATGTCATGTGTCGTCTTTATTCAATGCTTGAACGAACAGTGAGCTGCGCGCCCGCGCTGACGCGCAAGTTCGCCCGCTGACGCTAGCGCCCAGGCGCCGCCACATATTCAAAGGCCCAGAAGTACTGCCACTCAGTGAAAACAGGGCTTGTCCCCAAGCCCTCGATGGCGGCCTCAAGTTCCGCCTGGCTGGGAAAGTTCTTCAGCACCCGATGCCTGGACCCGTCATTGAGCGTCCTGAGCTGATAGGTATTGCCCTCGGCGTCGCGTTCGCTCAGGGGCGTGCTGCTGCCCGCGACGAATCGGTTGTCGATCAGGACGATGCGCGCGCCGGGTTCGAGGGCCTCGGCCAGCCCGGCCAGAAACTCCCTGCGGCGGCTCAGCGGCACATGCGAGAACCAGAAGCCCGCGAAGGCCGCATGGCAAGCGATGCCGTGCCCCTTGGGCAGGGCATAGGCGTCGCCGACCACGAACTCGACGCGCCCGTCGTCGGGTACCCGGGTCTTTGCGATCGCCAGGGTCTCGGGCGCCGCATCGAGCGCGAGCATTCGCGACGCCCTGGCGGCGATGAACTGGGTCCAGTAGCCGGTGCCGCAAGCCACCTCCAGCACGGCCCTGCCCTCATCGAAGCGCGCGGGCAGCCAGGCCTCGATGGCGCGCAGATCGGCCTGGCGCTCCGGCTTGCGATAGACGGCGTCGTACTCGGCGGCGCGGGCGGCGTAGTAGCTGTGCATTTGCTGGGCTGAGGATGACATGGTGTGGCTGCTTGCGGCCTCAATCGTTCCAGATGCTTTCGACCAGGGCCCCGACCTCCGGTGGCGCCACGCCCGGCGCTGCCGCTGACGCTGACGCAGCCGCCGCACTGCGCTTCCACTCGGCCGGCAAGGGCGCGATTCGTTTCGATTCCTTGCCATCCCACAAGGCCACCTTGAGCGCGAACACGACAGGCCCCTCACGGGCCTCGAAGGGTTTCACGGCGCCGACCTTGAGGGCGATCTGCTTCCTGACTTCCAGGTCCAGCAACTGATCGAAATCGATCCAGACCCTGGATTGCAGGCCGGGCCGAACCGCCAGCACGATGAAGCCGCCCACCGACTGCCTCGTCTTTTCCTGAGCCTCGCTGCCCGCCACCGCCTCGCGCAAGGCCGCCTGCACCGCCTTGATGTACTCCGCGAGCGCGTCGACGCTTGGCACACGGGCTTCCAGAACCGCGCTCGGCTGCAGCAGCACGACGTTGAAGTTGGTGACGGGCTCGGATGCGTGGGCGGCGGCCAGCACCAGACCGAGCAGGAGAGCTAGCAGCCATCGCATCAGTGGCACCGCCTCATCTCTGAACAGGGCGCAGGGCCGCGCTCGCGTCGCAGGACGGGCGCGGGCTGGGCCGCCCATCGTCGGCGATCTGCGTACGCGTACTTCAACCGGGACACCACTGCTCCTCGCAGGGGATCCCGTCCCTGTCGCCATCCATCTTCACGCCGGGGCAGTTGGCCAGGAAGTATTTTGCTTCGGCGCAGGACCTCATTTGCGAGCAGTACCTGCGGCCGTCGCAGCTGAAAGCATTGGCTGGGGCAGGATCGGCAGGGGCAGCAGGGGCGACCTTGGTGGGAGCGCTTGGCGCAGCTGCCGCACGGCGCTTTCTCTCCACGGCATTCAGTTCCTCCAGGGTCGGAACTTTGCGAACCTGATTGGAGGACGGACAGGGGCCCTGCTGATAGGTGACCGTGCCATCCACCACGCACTTGTTCGCTGGCATGGCGCTGGCGCCAGAAGCGGCGAGCAACAGGCTTGCCGCCGCGGTGAAGTACGCGAAAAAGCGGGATGTGACTCGAAGCATGGATGTCATGCGGGCGGGCAGTTGGGTTTAGATACTCGCGCCGACGGCTGCGCCGCCAAGCCTGCACGGTCAAGAGTTAGGGTCGCCATCACGCAGCCCACGCGAAGCGGACGGCAGCAAAGCATAGAGCGAAAAGGTAGCCGTACGAGAAGCGGTCGATACGGAAAACCGTTTGCCCCCGCCGAGTACGCCAGGCCCCCAGCCACGACATGCACAGGCCAACAGCCAGTGGTGTGGCGAGTAGATTGACCCAGCGCCACACTGGACTTGCAACCATGTGGTGAGGAAACGGCCATAGCGAGAGGCCGCCGCCGACAAGCCCAAAGATCGCGTAGCCGAGCGCGGCCAGCCAGGGATTGGGCGGCCGCCGAAACGGCTCGGCCATCGAGTGCAGGCCCAACTCAAACAGCGCTTCGCCGACGACCTGGATCAGGAACTCGAGCAGCAGTTCGACAATGAACTCCATCAGCGGTTTGGCCTCGATGAACGGTCAGCCGGCATCAGCGCAGCGTCGGCTCGGCGCTTGAAATGCGCTGCAGCGACGCCCAGCCCCGCATCGGCACGAGGGCTTTGGACAACACCTGCGTAACCGCGAGTTCATCCTGTGGACCGGGCCCGCTGTTGAACTTGAGCTCGACGACGCTAAGCCCTTCTTGCGAAACGGCCGCCAGCGACGCCAGACCCGGCACAGCCTGCAGCGCCCGCTCCATGGGCATGGTGAGGTCGCGCTCAACCCGTTCAGCGCTGGCACCTACGGCGGAGACTTCGACGCGAATGACCCGCGGGATTCCGTCAGCCATCACGGAGCCGGCCGAGGCGAAGAGAGAGAGGGCACACAAGAGGTGGGTGATGCGCATGTCGTGGAGTGACGATTGGCGTATGAATTGAGCCGCGCCGAAAGGTGACGGCTAGAGCACCGCCAAGACGGCGCCCTATGAACCACTGTGCAAAGCTCTTCCGTTGAACGAAAGCCGCAGCGACGGGCTAGTGGCGGCAACACGGCACAACCAGCTTTCAAGCAACGCTTCATTGATTGGTAACCGCGCCAGTTGAGGCGCAACGATGCCAGAAACCGTGTTGCCAGTTTGCGCCGAGTGCACCGTCTGCACTTGCTTCTCTGCGAGTTGACCAGTTCTGAATAGGAGGCGGAGCACCTGCTCCGACTTGCGAACCTCGACCGCGAGATCGCTGCAGAGCGAATTGAGAAGCGACATACCAATGCCTTGCAACTGAATTGCACCTCCTCGATTGGTCGCAAATGGATAGTCAAGCTGTCCGTAGATGAAGTTCAGGTAAGGCGAACCGTCGACTTCCTTGTTGATTGAGTGCCCACGACCGTCATCGGACACTGAGAAGTCATACCCCTGGGCGATGACGCGAATCTCATTTGCATGGCCAGCCTGATGTTCCGCCAAGGCATAGAGCACAAGCGCCCTCACGACAAAGCCTGTCGCATCGAAGCTTGGGGCGGCTTGGGCGTCGGCATCCGGCATAGGAGTAGGCATAGCGGGTGTTCGTGCCGTCTAGCGACCATCTGCTTCACTTTCACGGACAGCATCTCTGATAAGGCTGCCAATCGCACGCTCTAGCCTAAATCGCGCTATGCCAGCGCCAACATCTACTCTGGAACCGCTCAGGCGGAGCTCAAATTGCTCAAGGCCGTCAAGATCAACCACGCGCGGTATGTTCTCAATGGGTGCCGCCATGAGCAGATTGGCCAAGCAGGCGAATTCTTGTGCCTGCCAAGATGACGCCGCAGCAACCGTAACAACTTCGGTGCGCCTAATTTGGCCAATAGAGATTGCTCGGATGAATTGGTTCGGCAGTAACTTGCCGCGAGCGACCGGAATAGCGGGGGCTCGCGCGCCGGAACTGCCGGTAATAGAGACAAACACTGCGCGATCCGCGTCGTAGCCCGCCCAGGTGTAGATGCCCGCATTCACTGACATGCCCATGAATGCCACTACTGCGCCAGATCTAATGCGCGCAACTTCTGGCGGTACGTCTTGATTCTCGTTGCGCAACTCAAGGATCCTGCTCGGCGTAGCCCACGGACTTGGAGTCAGGTTGTCTTGAATGGAATATGGCGTGTTGGGGCACTCGTCTGGCGCCGTTGCAGCGCCAACCGCGAGAGAAAGCCAAGCACCCAGCATCAAGACAAGTGCACGCAGGATCATGACTGTGCAGTCAATCTTGAAATGGCCAGCTCGCGCGCTTTGCGCATGCTGCCAGTCATGCCAACTTGTTCTCGCAGACTGGCATCGCTGCACATGACCACCCATACCCTTCATTTCGTTACCTCATCACGCATTCCATCGAAACGTTATGCCAACAGTCTAGCTGCCCACCATCTCACCCCAACTCCAGCACTGCATCCGCCCCCCGCATCGGCGTCACGGCATGCAGCGCCCCCGCCCCCGCCTTGTCATAGCGCAGCTCCAGCCGCGTGCCGCCTTCGCTCACGCGCAGCCAGGCGAAGCCATCGCCGGGATGGTCCTGCCACTCGCCCACCTCGCAGCACAGCAGCTCGGCGGACGGCAGCTGCTGAGGCACGGCGCCGGTCGCGGCGTCGATGCCGAACACCTCCGGCGCGGCGAATTCCTCGGGGTCGGTGATGGCAAAGGGCCAGGGCGCATAGAGCGCCGAGCTGTGGATGGAATGCAGGCGCAAGCTGGGGCCCTGGCCATCGGCGCGCCGGATCTCGGCGCTGACATGGCCGGAGCGGTGCTCGTCGCCGGAGAGGAAGACGACGCCGCTGGCGCGCTGGCGCCAGAGTTCGGCCAGCAGCCATTGCTGGCTGGCCGGAAAGCCGCACCAGGCATCGGAGCGCAACGAGCCAGAGACATGGGCAGCGCTGCTGCGCCGGCGCGGCAGCAGCAGGGCACCGCTGAGCACGAAGCGCGGGCGGCCGGCGCTGGCTGTCAGCCAGGCGCTGAAGGCCTGGCGCTGGGCCAGGCCGATCATCTGCGCCTCGGCCACGCGCGCCACCGTGCGGGGCTCGCGCTCGAGTCGGCTGTCGGCGATGAAAAAAGCGGCACCGCGCCAGTCGAAGCTGTGCCAGAAGCGCTCCGCCGAGCCCTGTCGCTCGCGCTGGCCATCGGGCTCCCAGCGGTATTGCCAGGCCGCGGCGCGCGCGCTGGCGGTGTACTCGCCGGGGTCGTGGCTGCCATCGGGCAGCAGGCAGGGCTCGCAGTTGTCCTGCACCTCGTGGTCGTCGGGCGCGTGCACGATGCGCGCCAGCGTGGGCGGCAGGTAGCGGGCCAGGCCGGCCTTGAAATGCTGGTAGGGCCGCGCATAGCGCTCGGCGCTGGTGCTGGGGTCGGCCAGGCCGCCGCTGGCATCGGCATAGATCTCGTCGCCGGCGATCAATAACAGCGAGACCTTGCGGCCGTCCGGATGCTGGCGGCAGAAGGCCACCAGCCGCGCCATCGCCGCGTCGGCGGGGCTGGCCAGCGCGGGGTCGCGCTCGGCGCCGCGGCTCACGTCCAGCATGCCGGGCGGGTACTGGCAGGCGGCGAGCAGCAAGCTCAGCGCGCCGCCCTCGGTCTCGGACGACGGGCTGGGCACAAAGGCATGGGCCCAGTCGGGCAGGGCCGGCTGGCGCAGCAGCAGTTCGTCGATCGCGAGGTTCAGGTCCTCCACCCGCAGATCGGCCAGCGCGGCGCCGTTGCCGCCCTCCTCGGCATCGGCGCGCGGGTCCAGGTAGATGAACAGGCACAGCAGGCCGGTATCGGGCCCAGCCGGAAAGTGGCGCAGCGCGAGCGCATGGCGCAGCGGCTCGCCGGGGCTGCTGCCGGGCTCGGCATGGAAGCTCTCGGTATGCGGCGGCGCGCTCGTCAGGCGCTCGAAGCGCTCGCCGCCACGCCAGCGCACCGGCACCCAGGCCCACAGGCGCGGCCAGCCCTGCTCGGGCTTGAGCGCGGTGAGCAGCTGCATGTGGATGCCATCGGGGTCGGGCGCGCGCTCCACCCGGTGCCAGGGTGCATGGGCGCACAGCACCGATTTGCTTTCACGCATCCGCCGCGCCCTCCCGCAGGAAATCGATGATGACGGGGAAGACCTTGGTGGCGGCATGCCGGCCGATCAGGCAGTCCTGGTGGCCATGCTCGCTCACCACGTGGTAGCGATAGCGGCCCGGGGCCACATGGGCATAGTGGTCGGCGGTGAGCTCGGCGCTTTCGGCCTGGCACAGGCCGTTGTCCTGCCCGTGCACCGAGAGCACCGGAAAGGCCTGCAGCAGCGCCAGGCTCTTGGAGAGATCGTCGAGGTAGACGCTGGCGCCCTGCCAGTCGGTGATCTCGTTGGCACGCGCGAAGTTGATCGCCTGCGCCACCGTGTCCAGGCTCAGCGGACCGAAATGGTCGTCGATGTGGTCGAACACCGGCTGGTCGACATTGCCGATCGCGAAGTCGCGGCCGTACAGCATGTCCATGCGGTGGCGCGTGCGCACCCAGGGCGTGCGCGCAATGCTGGGCGGCGGCGGGTTCTCGATGTCGTACTCGTTGTCCGGGTAGGGCAAGGTGGCGAGCAGGCGGTCGATCAGCTGGTCCAGCAGCTTGTCGCCCGCCGGCCGGAAGGCATAGTCCTGCAGCGGCAGATAGGGCCGCAGGTATTGCATCAGGTGCGCGCGCAAGGTGTTGGTGGGCGAAAAGATCAGCATCGGCGTGACCTGCGAGATCACCAGCTTGCTGATCTGCCGCTGCGCCATCAGCGCGCGCCGCAGCGGATAGAAATGCTCGATGTCCGGCTGCTCGCGCGGCTCCAGCAGCGCCATGTGCAGCATCACCGAACCCATGCAATGCGCCAGCACCTGCAGCTGTGCCTGGCCGGTGGCCTGCAGGATGTGGTCGATCGCCACCGGGATGTCGTTGAAGGCGGCCTCCTCGAAGGTCCAGGGCAGGCGCGCGGTGGGCATGCCAGCGCTGGTGCGCATGTCGACGATCCAGATGTCGTAGCCCTCGTCCCACAGCAGCTTGGCCGGGCCGGGCTGCACCGAGTGATGGGCGAAGGTGGTGCCGCTGGCGCTGTAGCCATGGATCATCAGGAGCGGCGTGGCGCCCGCTCGCTTGGCGCGGTAGCGCGTCAGCCGGCAATAGACGGTGCGCTGATCGTCGGCACTGGGCGCGCGGCCCACCGGGCGGCGCTGCGCCCCGGCCTCGCCCCAGCGCCCGGTGGGCAGCTCGACGATCTCGGGCGCGGGCAGGTCCGGCACCGCGTGCGGCAGGCGGCGGATCTCGCGCTCGGGCGCGGGGTCGGGCTTGCGCATGCTCCAGACATGCAGGCCGATCAGCATGCGCGCGGCATAGGCCATCAGCGCACCCACGTCGCGGATCGCGCTGGGCAGGTCCTGCGCCTGGGTCAGGCGCAACAGCGGCACGCGCTGGCGCGCCAGGTAGTAGAGGTCCAGCTCCAGCATGGCCTCGCGCTGCCCGGCCAGCGGCTCGAAGGGCGACCCCGGTTCCAGATAGAGCCGGCTCAGCTGCATCCAGGGGTTGCCGCGCCGGCTGTAGCCGATGCGCTTGCTGCCGCGCAGCTCCAGCCCCACCAGGCCGATGGCCCAGATCGGCAGGCGGCCGGCCTCGGGCGCGGGGTGGCCCACGGTGAGGCGGTAGTCCATCAGGCGGCGCTCGCCCGCGTGGCTGGCCAGGTGCCAGGCGTTGCGGGCCTGCGCCAGCAGCCTAGCCAAAAATCCATGGCTTCGGCCCTGGCCCGGCTGGGCTGGAACGCGGCCGGCGAGTTGGTCCTGCAGCGCGAACACCATGTCGCGCCAGCCACGGTTCATGAACCACGCGGCCAGGCCGCGCAGGCGCCGCCGCAGCGGCCCGCTGGGTGCGCGATGGAACACCGCCAGCTCGGCGCTGGCGAGCGGCGCGCACCAGCGCGCGTCCTCGTCGCGGCGCTCGGCATGCATCCAGAGCTTGCCCTCGCCGGGGCGACGCTCGCGCGCCACCACCATGTAGCGGCCGGGCGCATCGGGGTCGGGCTCGGTATCGAACAGGCGCAGCATGCCGCGGCCCTGCTCGGCGTCGATGCGCAAGGCGCGCTCGGGGCCCGGCTGCAGCAACTGGCGCAGCGGCAGCTCGCCGTACACAAAGCTCAGCTCCAGGTACTTGACCTCGCCGCCGGGCGCGCCGGGCAGGCGCACAAAGCCGGCCATGCGCTCGCGGAACTCGGCCAGCGTGGGCAGGCCGGGCTGGTGCGCGGGCGCACGGTAACGCGGCCGTGGTCCCTGCACCTGTAAGGGCACGGCCGGCGCCTGCAGCCCCCATTGATGCCTGAGCCCGGTCGGCGCGGCCACGGCGCGCAGCGCCAGCGCGGTGATGGTGAGCGCCGGGTTGATGCCCAGGGCGGTGGGCATGATGGCGCCGTCCAGCACCGCCAGGTCGGCGTAGACCTCGCTGCTGGCGTGACCGTTCTTGCCGGTAAAGACCTGACCCCATTGGTTGACCACGCCGCCATCCGCCGCGTCGGCCATGCCGCAGCCGCCCAGCGGATGCACCGTGAGCATGGGCCCGCGCGTGCTGCCGAGCATGAACTCCAGCTCCGCCGGCAGCAGCCGCCAGGCCGGGTTGGCGAGCAGGCGCGCGCCCTGCGTGGCCAGGCGCTCGGCCAGCCAGCGGTGGCGCGCATCCACCTGGCCGTCGTCCTTGAGCGTCGGCCAGTGCACGCTCAGCACGCCACTCTCCTGGGCCGCGCCGACCTTGGATGGCGGCAGGCGCAGCTCGCCGGCGGCCGCGTCCAGGCCCATGATGGCCAGCGCCACGCTGCGCAGGCTGCGCGCGGGGCGGATGGCGAAGGGGTCGTCGAAGGGCTCGCGCCCGCCGGCATGCCGGCCCTCGTCGCCGCGCGCCAGGTCGTCGAGCGTGCGCGCGAGCGCAAAGCTTTCCTCCCAGACCCAGCGCAGGGCGCCGGGGATGGCCAGGTCCTCGACCACGAAGCCCTCGCCGCTGTCGAGCAGGCCGGTGATGGTGGGGCCGACGCCGCGTTCGGCTGGCGCCAGGTCTTCGTCGGCGATGCCATGCAGCTCCTGCGCCGCATCCACCGCCGCCGCCAGCACATCGCCATTGCCCGAGAAGCGCTGACCCAGGCAGGCCGACAGCGCCAGGCCGGCGGCGCGCGAGCGCATGAGGATCTCGGTGGAACCGAGGCTGCCGGCGGCGAGGATGACGCGGTGCGCGCGCAGGCGCAGCGGCGCCGGCTCGCGCGCGCGCAGCAGCTCGTCGGTGTGCTGCAGCTGCAGCTCCCAGCCGCCACCCGCCGCGGGCAGCAGCAGTTCCACGGTGGCGCCGGTATAGATCTGCAGGCCCGCTTGCGCGGCCTGAACCAGCAGATTGGTGTCGAGCGATTCCTTGGCGCCGGTGTTGCAACCGGTGGCGCAGTCGCCGCAGGCGATGCAGCGTTCCAGCGCCAGGCCGGCGGCGCTCTTGGGGTGCTCGGCCAGGGCCACGGTGATGCGCGCCGCGCGCGCCTGGGCGTTCGGCACATCCGCGCACGCCAGGCCCTGCAACCACTGCAGGCGGCGCGGCTGGTGGCCCTGCAAGCGCGCAATGGTGTTGGCCTGGCTGCCCAGGCGTGCATGCGCGCGCTCGTACCAGACCTGCAGCGGCGCCGGCTCCTCGCGCAGCGCGGCGGGCCAGGGCGCTTGCGCGAACACCGCCGGCGCGGCCGGCTCCATCACGCCGGCATTGATGAGCGAGCCGCCGCCCAGGCCGTTGGCCAGCACCACCGTCATGTCGGGGCCGAGGCGGATGTCGAACAGCCCCTCGCGCCGGCCCTTGGGTGCCTGGGCCTCGGCGCTGGCGAAGCGCACCGCGCCGGGCAGATCGGCCAGGCGCGCCGGGAAGGCGCCGGGCAGGTATTCGCGCCCGCGCTCCAGCAGGGCGATGCGCTGCGGCCGGCCCTCGGCGTCCACGCTGCCGGCCAGCTCGGCCGCGGCGACCGCCGCGCCATAGCCGCTGCCGACGATCAGCAGGTCGAAGTCGAACGCCGGCCGCACCCCCGCGCGCTCGGCCTGCACGAGCTCCCACCACAGGCGCTCCAGGCCCTGCGAGAGCCAGCGTTGCGCTTGGTGGGCCTCAGATGCCGGGGCCGTCATGCGGGTAGGCGGCCGTCAGCGCCGCATGCATGGCCGCAACCAGCTGCTCCTGCGAGACCGGCTTGTGCAGCAGGATCAGGCCGGCCGCATGGGCCTCGCGCAGGCGCTCGGGCGCGGTGTCGCCGCTGATCAGCACCGCCGGCAGCTCGGGCACGGCGCTGCGCAGCGAGCGCACCGCGGCGATGCCATCCTCGCCGGCGCGCAGGCGGTAGTCCACCAGGGCGATGTCGGGGCGCGCCGCCATGCTCTTGAGCAGGCCCTCGCGCGTGCCGCTGGCACCCACCACCTCGCAGCCATGCGCGCTCAGCAGCGCCTGCATGGCCAGGCGCACCGGCTCCTCATCGTCAATCACCAGCACGCGCAGCGGCGGCAGGCTCAGCTCGGGCATGCCGCTGCTGGGCGCGCTGACGGCGCTGCCGGCCTCGGTGGCGGCGATGCTGAGCTTGAAGGAGCTGCCCAGGCCCTGCACCGAGCGCAGTTCCAGGTGCAGGTCCAGCAGATCGACCAGGCGGCTGACGATGGACAGGCCCAGGCCCAGGCCCTTGTTGCGGTCGCGCTCGGGGTTGCCGATCTGGTAGAACTCCTCGAACACGCGCGCCTGCTCATGCTCGGCAATGCCGGCGCCGGTGTCGCGCACCTCGATGATCCAGACCTCGTCGCCCTCGGTGACCTCGATCACGACCTCGCCGGCCTGGGTGTACTTGATGGCGTTGTCGAGCAGGTTGCGCACCACGCGCTCGAGCAGCACCGGGTCGCTCTCCACCCAGGCAGCGGGCTGGCACAGCAGGGTCAGGCGCAGATGCTTGCGCTGCGCCATCGGCAGGAACTCCTGGTAGAGCCGGGTCAGCCAGGGGCTGAGCGCAATCGCCTGGTTGTGCACCGGCACCACCTGGGCGTCGAGCTTGGAGATGTCCAGCAGCGCATCCATCTGGCTGGAAAGCGAGCGCAGCGCCAGATTCATGTTGACGGCGATCTCGGCGGTGGGCTTGTCGAGCTGGCGCATCTCCAGCGCCGCGCCGAACAGCGAGAGCGTGTGCATGGGCTGGCGCAGATCGTGGCTGGCCGAGGCCAGGAAGCGCGTCTTCGCCAGCATGGCCTGCTCCGCCTGCGAGAGCGCCAGGCGCAGCTGCTGGTTGCTCTTGACCTGCTGCTGGCGTATCAGCACCGATTCGACGAAGACGCGGTAGGTGTCGCGCGCCAGCCCCGCCAGGATCAGGCCGAAGCCCAGGATCAGCAGGCTCAGCGCCCAGTCCTCCCAGCCCAGGCCATGCGCGCCGCCCACCAGCCAGGCCAGGCTGTTGGCCAGGGTGAGCGGCACCAGGAAGGCACGGAACACCGGCGCATTGCCCGCGGTGGAGGCCACCGCGCCGGCGCACAGGCCCAGCAGCAGCAGGGTCTGCACCATGCGCTGGTAATCGCTCATATAGGGCGCGAAGGCGAGCGAGAGCGTGAACACCAGGCCGTTCAGCAGGCTCAGCCCCACCGCCCATTGCAGGCGCTTGTCCACCGCCACCTGCTGCATGGCGGGCAGGCGCCCCAGCAGCGCCCAGCGCAGTGCCAGCACCGCAAACACCAGGGCCACCCAGCCCACCGTCACCCACAGCGGCAGGCGCGGCGCGGCCATGGCCGCGATCACCACCGCGCTGAGGCCCACCGGGTAGGGCATGCGCCGCCCCTGCCGGGCCAGCAATTGCAGGAGTTCGAGCTTGACGCTGTGGT